>JBDSGJ010000024.1:0-119081 GCA_039919075.1 Sphingomicrobium sp. | reverse complement strand
CGCGGTTGAACCAGTGATACTGGATGCCGTCGCGGATCAACCAGCGCCGCGCCTCGAACAAAGCGACTTCGTCGGGCGCGATGAAGGTCGCATGGGCCGAGCTCAGCCCGCTTTGCGCAACCACCGCTTCGGCCGCCGCAATCAGCGCCTGCGGCCGGTCGCCGAGCAGCCGTCGCCCCGGCACCGGGGTGAACGGCACCGCAATCTGCAGCTTGGGATAATAATCGCCGCCGGCCCGCTGCCACGCCTCGGCCCAGCCATGGTCGAAGACATATTCGCCCTGGCTATGCGCCTTCAAATAGGCGGGCGCGGCGGCGGCGAGTGCGCCATCGTCGCGGTCGACCAGGATCGGCACCGGGGTCCAGCCGCTGTGCCGCCCGACACTCTGGCTGTCCTCGAGCAGGGCCAGGAATGCCCGGCTGGTGAACGGGTCGCGCCCATCAAGCCCGTCCCATTCCGCGATCGACGCGACCGAAGCGCCAAGGCGCGCAATGATGGCGGAATCACGGTCGGCCATCGTTTTCCCAGATCAGGGCGTCGGCAAGCGGCGTGGCGGCGGCGCGTTCGGCGGGGGTGCGAATCGTCCAGCCATAGCGCGGCAGCCGCGATCGCAGCTCGTCAAGCAGCGCCTTGTCGAGCGCGAGAAAATGCGGGCGCGCCACCATCGTCTTGCCCCAACGCCTGATCGGGCTTTCGTCTCCCGCGATGATCAGCCCGCGCCGAACGTCGGGCCGGTGTCGCGCCAGCCACAGCGCGACTCGCGGATCGAAGCTCATTACCCCCACCGGGCCGGGCCGCGGGCCGAGCGTGCGGCACACCGCCGCCGCCAGTCGCTCGGCATTGCCAATCGTCTTGAGCTCGATCAGCAGCGGCACCGATCCGCCCGCGATCAACAACAGGTCGGCCAGCCGTGGGACTGTCTCGCGGGTGCCCAGCAGGCGCTTGCCCGCCAGCGACGCCGCGCTCAGCGTCTCGACCGACCCGCGCTCGTCGCACAATCGCTTGAGATCGGCATCGTGGAACAGCATCGGCACATCATCGCGCGACAGCCGCACGTCGCACTCGATCCCGGCGCCAAGCGCAATCGCCGCGCGATACGCAGCCCGGCTATTTTCCGGAATATCGGCGCCATGGAGACCGCGATGCGCGAACCCCAGCGCGGGCGGGGCCAACGGGTCAGGCGCGGACCGCGACGACCGCATCCACCTCGACCGCGACCCCGAGCGGGAGCGACGCGACCCCCACCGCCGATCGGGCATGCTTGCCGACTTCGCCGAACACTTCGACCATTAGCTCGCTGGCGCCGTTCGCGACCTTGGGCTGGTCGGTGAAGTCGGCGGTGGAATTGACGAACACCCCCAGCTTGACGATCCGCCCGACCCGGTCGAGCGAGCCGAGCGCAGCCTTCAACTGGGCCAGCAGCATGATCCCGCAGCGGCGGGCGGCGGCAACACCGGCGTCGAGATCCACGTCATCGCCAAGGCGACCCTTGATCAGCGACCCGTCCTCGGCGAACGAAATCTGGCCCGAGACATGGAGCAGCCCGCCCACCTCGACCGTCGGCACATAAGCAGCAACGGGGGCGGCGGCGACGGGAAGGCTGATGCCGAGTTCGGCGAGGCGTTGATCGATGCTCATGTCGCCCGCCTCAACACCGCGCGTCGCGCCGGGTCAACCCTCGCGGTGGATCGCAAACCCGGCCCAGCTCTGGTTGACCGGCATCAGCTCGAGCGTGTTGACGTTGAGGTGCGGCGGCAGCGTGGCTACCCAGTGGATCGTATTCGCGATGTCCTGCGCGGTCATCGGCTCAACTCCGCCATAGAAAGCGTCGCTAGCCGCTTGGTCGCCGCCGTTGCGGACAACGGTGAATTCGGTCTCGACCATCCCCGGCTCGATCGAGGTCACCCGCACCCCAGTCCCTTGCAGATCGCAGCGCAGCCCGAGCGTGAACTGGTGCACATAGGCCTTGGTCCCGGCATAGTTGCACCCGCCGCGATAGGGATAGGTCGCGGCAACCGAGGAAAGGTCGATGATCGCCCCCTTGGTGGCGATGAGGTTGGGCAGCATCGTCTTGGTCAGCACCACCAGCCCGATCACATTGGTCTCGATCATGCCGAGAATCGGTTCGAGATCGGCGTCGTTCAGCGGCAGTGCCGCGGTCGCATAGCCGGCGTTATTGACTAGCAGGTCGACCGGCGGCAGCCCCTCGGCGGTTGCGATCACCTTGTCCTTGTCGCGCATGTCGAGCGCGATTGGGGTGAAGGCTTCGCCCAGTTCCTCGGCCAGTTTCGCAAGCCGTTCGACCCGCCGCCCGGTGCCGATCACGCGCCATCCGTCGGCGACGAAGGTACGCGCGCAGGCCTCGCCGATGCCCGCCGTCACGCCGGTAATGAATGCCGTCTTCACGCTGCCTGTCCCTTTGCGAACTTGTCCAATATCCACTCGCACGCCAAGTCCCAATCGTCGATCCGGACGTGCGCCTTTTCGGCCGGGGCGACGTTCGGCGCGAGCCGCGGTTCGGCCACCATATGCACGCGCCATACTTCGCGCGCATGTTTCGCAACCGATGCGTGATGCACGGGCAAGTCATCGACGAAGGCCACGACGCTGGGCGAATGGCGCGCGATAATTGCCCTTGCGGGGACCCCCTTGCCACCCTGGTTGGTAACGACTTCGTGGCGAATGCCGTGGCTCGCCAGCTGCTCGACCCGCCAGCCATGCGCCTCGTCGCCAAGATTGGTCAGCACGACGATGTCGGCCACCTCGCCGATCCTTGCCAGCGCCTCGATCGCGCCGGGCACCGGGGTCTGGCGGCTCATTTCGGTCGCGAAAAACTCCTGGAGCAGCGGCCACACCTGGTCCTCGCCAAGCGTCTCGCCGCTCGACCGCACGGTCAGCGCGTCGGCGAATTTGCCCCCTTCGAAGTCGAAATCAATCCCGCGCGCCTCGCCCAGCCAGGCCTCGAAGTGCGACACCATGTGGAGCAACACCTCGTCGCAATCGGTAATCAACAACGGGCGGCTCATCGCTCCAGCTCCGCCCGCGCCGCAACCAGCGCCGCCGGGGTCGAGCCAATCTCGTCCGCAACGGACACAAGGTCGGGCTCATGGCTTTCGAGGAAGGCGATGGTCGCCCCGAGCAGGTCCGGCTCCCCCGCCCGCGCACGCAACTCGCCGGCGTCGAGCCCGGTCAACGCCAGTAGCCGCTCGGCTCGCCGCGGATCGCCGAGCGTTGCCGCCAGCGCGCGCAATGCCAATGCGGTCGAGTCGTCATTTGTGGCATGGGCGTTCATCGCCTATCAGCGCCTCTCGTCTGGTGTTCGCGGGAAATAATGGTTGGCCAGGATTTTGGTAGTCGAGGACAATGCGCTGAACATCAAGCTGTTCTGCGACCTGCTCGGCGCGCACGGCCATTTGACCGAGGCCGTCACCGACAGTCGCGAGGCGCTGGGGGCGGCGCGGGCCTTTCATCCCGACCTCGTCATTACCGATATCCAGTTGCCGCATGTCTCGGGCATGGAGCTGATGCGGTTGTTGCGCGGTGATCCCGAGCTCAAGGACGTGCCGATCATGGCGGTGACCGCCTATTCGGCGCAGGGCGACGACGAGCGGATTCGCGCGGCTGGCGCGCAGGCTTATGTGTCGAAGCCGATCTCGGTGGCGAAATTCGCGCAGACGGTCGACGGGCTACTTGCGGATGCACTGGCCGCGCCGGTTGCCGAACCGGAAACGGAAACGGGCGCCGCCGCGGTTACGGAGACGCCCGATCGAGAGATGGATCCCGGGTCGAGCCCGGGATGATCCTGCTAGCGCAGGATCACTTGATCTTGGCTTCCTTGAAGTCGACATGCTTGCGCACGACCGGGTCATATTTGCGAAACGACATCTTCTCGGTCGTGTTGCGCGGGTTCTTTTTCGTCACATAGAAAAAGCCGGTGTCGGCGGTGCTGACGAGCTTGATCTTGACGGTTGCCGGCTTGGCCATCGGACATTTCCCAACGGGTGAAAATAAAGAGAGCGGCCACCAGAGGAGCCGCTCGATGGCGCCCCAATGCCGCCGAGCACCGATTCTGTCAAGCCAAGCAGGGATTTCTCCCTCCACTGTCACGGCTTTGACTCACCGTTAACCCATTTGAGCGACAGTCCCTTGGTCAACGGAGAATCACCATGGCCGACTCGCCCAGCCCGCTTTCCTTGAGCCTCGTCCGCAGCCGCATCGGCGAGCGCATCGCCGAGATCGAGGCGCGCGTCGGACGGATGAAGCCGATCGACATTCGCGCCAGGATGGACGCGATCCGCACCCTCGCCGCCGACCACGGCCTCGCCGCTCTAGAGGGCCTCGCCGACTATGGCGCCCACCACGCCATGATGCCCGGCCACCGCCAGGCCACTCGCTGCACCCTCGACCACATGAGCGAAGCACTGAGCAGCAACGCCCCCGCTGACCGCCAGACGATCCTGGCGGTGCTGGCGTTGCGGTTGCACTAGGGACTGGCAGCTTCCGACCCATTCCTGCCATTCAAGTAAGGGGGCAGTTCCTCATGAGCGAAGGTAATTGCGGATTGCGTCCGGTCGCTCCTGTCGATTCAAGCGGACATTTTGCCGTGCCTCAATTTCGCGCTGGAGTTCCGCTTGCTGGCGCGCAAAGTCCTGCTCCAGCTCCGCGCGCCGTCGGTCGGCTTCCCCTTGAATGACTTTGAGGTGCCGCTTGTAGAACCATGCGCCGACGAACAATTCAGCATGATACGGTCCGACGAGTAGACCACAGAACGCCACAATCGCGATGAGTTGAACCATGCGACCATGGTCGTACGGTTCTCGCAGGAACCAAATCGCAACGAAGGCACAAAAGGCGAACCACACGACGACGGTGAACGGAAAACGAAGCTTCGGCGGGCCAGCGCGGAAGGCCGCATTGGCCGCAGCTGAAACAACCAACCCGACGATTCCGCCGACGACCGGCATCCCCAAGAACGTCAGGAATAACACATTGCTACTGCTGGGCAGTGCATGTTGGGCCCATTTATCGGCAATCACGATGCAGAACAGGCAACTTGCGACTAACGCTGCTAGCTGCGGTATTGGTGCCTTCGGGTTCATGCAGCCTTTCTAGGGTGCTAATCTTCCCGTCCAGTTAATGGCAGCTTTCCACCCAGTAGTAGCCATCCACGAAAGCCCTGTCCTACAGCCGCCGCAATGTGCTTGGCTCATTTGATGACCTCGTGCGCCATGCCCGACCGCCGATTGACGAAGTGCACGAAGGTCACACCGTCGTTGGCACCGCCGGGTTCGCTTTGGCACCCTCCGCGAGGGAAAGGTCACAAAGGTTACGCCTCCGCAAAAACGCTCCACACCGTCAGCCGTGTCCACGCGGTTGGACTTCGCGACCTCGCGACTCGGCGGCGCGCGCAATTCCATGGCCTCGCAGCTGCCTTTCAATGCCCTCCGCCATCGTCGCCACGAGCACGAACATGTGTGAACATTCGCGGCCCGCATCCTTCGCCGTTCCCGCGCATTGACCCGGCGATGCGCGCCTTCAGCCAGCTTCTCGACGACCTCGTCTACACCCGTTCTCGCAACACCAAGCTGCGGCTGATCGGTGATTATCTCAAGGCCACGCCCGACCCCGATCGCGGCCTCGCGCTTGCCGCGCTGACTTCGACGCTCGACATTCCAGCGGTCAAGCCCGCGATTGTCCGTGCGCTCGCTGAAGAGCGGATCGACCCCGTCCTCCTGCGCATGAGCCGTGACTATGTCGGCGACATGGCCGAGACGGTGTCGCTGCTGTGGCCCGCTCCGGAAGGAGAACCGAGCGACCTCGACGACGGCACCATCACCGTCAGCGCGGCAGTCCAGCAGCTCAAAGCCACCTCGCGGTCTGATGCGCCCAAGGTCCTCGCCGGGATGCTCGACCATCTCGACGCCTCGGGCCGCTTCGCCCTCCTGAAACTCGCCACCGGCGCGCTTCGAGTTGGCATCTCCGCCCGCCTCGCCAAGCAGGCGTTCGCCAACGCCTTCGGGCTCGACGTCGAGGATGTCGAGGAAGTGTGGCACGGTCTGAACCCGCCCTTCACCGAGCTATTCGACTGGGGCGAAGGCCGAGCGGAACAGCCGATCGCCAAAGACATCCCCGTCTTCCGCCCCTTCATGCTCGCCCACCCCCTCGACGAAGGAAGGGTCGACCTCACCGACTATGCGGCAGAGTGGAAATGGGACGGCATCCGCATTCAGCTGGTCCACGCCGGCGGCGACACCCGCCTCTACAGCCGCACCGGCGACGACATCTCGGGAAGCTTCCCCGACGTCGCCGCCGCCTTCACCCACCGCGCAGTGCTCGACGGCGAGTTACTCGTGCGCGGCGCGGGGCAGGGCGCCGAAGAGCATGGCGGCGCGGCAGCGAGCTTCAACGCGCTCCAGCAACGGCTCGGGCGCAAGAATGTCTCGGCCAAGGTGCAGGGTGACTATCCCACCTTCGTCCGCCTCTACGACATGCTGTTCGACGGAGAGGAGGATTTGCGCGCCCTGCCATGGGCCGAGCGCCGTGCCCGCCTCGAGGCATTCGTGCCCACGCTCGACCCCGAACGCTTCGACCTCTCGACCGTCATCGAAGCCCCCTCGTTCGAAGCCCTCGAGGAGCTGCGCGCCGGCGCCCGCGATTCGGCGATCGAGGGCATGATGCTCAAGCGCCGCGACAGTCCGTACGTCGCCGGCCGCCGCGTCGGCCTATGGTATAAATGGAAACGCGATCCGCTGACCGCCGACTGCGTGATGATGTATGCCCAGCGCGGATCGGGCAAACGATCGTCCTTTTACTCGGACTACACCTTTGGCTGTTGGAGCGCGGAAGGCGAGTTGCTGCCCGTCGGCAAGGCCTATTTCGGCTTCACCGACGAGGAGCTCAAATGGCTCGACAAGTTTGTCCGCAACCACACGCTGGCCCGCTTCGGCCCGGTGCGCGAGGTTGAAAAGTCGCTCGTGCTCGAAGTCGCGTTCGACTCGATCCACGCCAGCAAGCGCCACAAATCCGGCCTCGCCATGCGCTTCCCCCGGATAAGCCGCATCCGCACCGACAAGCCCGCCGAGGAGGCCGACCGCGTCGATACCCTGTTGGCGATGGTCAGCTAGAGCGGCTTTTCGAGCACAATGAACTCGAGATCGTCGCGCTTGGGACGCCCGGCGCGGGGGTCGCCGTGGGGGAAGGGCCGGCGCTCGCCCGTCGCGAGATACCCGCGGCGGACGTACCAGGTGATGAGCTCGGGGCGCTGCGCGATGACGGTCATTTCAACCCGGGTCGCGCCAAGGTCCGCGGCGGCATGATCCTCGGCGGCGGCAAGCAACAGCCGACCGACCCCGCTCGCCTGGCGAAGCGGATCGACCGTCAGCAAGCCGAGGTACACGCAGCCCTCGCCCTTGTCGGTCAGTGCGACGCACGCCGCGATGGCCTCACCGTCACGAAGCACAAACAGGTGGCGTGCCGCATCGGCGAGAATCGCCTCGAGTTCCTGGCGATCGGTGCGCTGGCCGTCGAGCAGGTCAGCCTCGTGGCTCCAACCCGCACGAGCCGAATTGCCGCGATAGGCGGATTCGATCAGCGCATAGAGATCGGGCAGGTCGTCGCGAGTGGCGCGGTCAAGCTTCATCGGTCACCGAATCAAAAAGCCCGCCCGGATTGCTCCGGACGGGCCCTTTGGTAGCATGGCGCGAGCGCTTACTGCGCGGGCGACAGATTGACCGCGGCATATTTGCCACGGCGGTCGACTTCGATCTCGAACTCGAGCCGGTCGCCTTCGTTGATCGTCGGCATCCCAGCGCGTTCGACCGCCGAGATGTGAACGAACGCATCGGGCTGTCCGTCGTCGCGACTGATGAAGCCGAAGCCCTTCATCGCGTTGAAGAACTTGACCGTGCCGCTGGCCTTTTCACCCGTCAATTGACGCTGCGGCCCGCCGCGATCGCCGCCCGGCGCGCCGCCGAAGCCGCCGCCGCCGTCGCGCGGTGCCGCCGGGGCGCCGGTGCGGACGACTTCCATCGGCTCGCCATCGATGCGCAGGTTGGTTGCCGAGATGCGCCCGCCGCGATCGACCAGCGTGAACTCGAGCGGCTGGCCATCGGCCAGGTCGGTCAAGCCGGCCTGTTCGACCGCCGAGATGTGAACGAACACATCCTCGCCGCCATCATCCCGAACGACAAATCCGAAGCCCTTCTGGGGATTGAAGAATTTAACGACCCCCTTGCCCTCTCCAACGACCTGGGGCGGCATTCCGCCACCCGCACCGCCGCCACCGCCGCTGCGGAAACCGCCGCCGCCGCCAGCACCGCCGCCACTTCGGAAACCACCGCCGCCACCGGGCGCGCCGCCGCCGAAGCCGCCGCCACCGCCGCCGCGATAACCGCCGCCGCCAGCGCCGCCGCCATATCCGCCGCCGCTGCCACGATCACCATAGCTGCTGCCGCCGCCGCCGCCGAAGCCACCGCGATCGGATCCTCCGCCGAAGCTGCTGCCGCCTTCATCACCACCAAAACTGTCGCGCTTGTCACGGCCGCGGCCGCCGCGGTCCCCTTTACGCCCTCGATCGAAACCCATTCAAACTCTCTTCAACGTGCCCCGACAGGACGAAAACCATCGCGCGGGGCCCATTGGCGCGACCGTTATGCGCCGCGAAAGAGCGCGCGCACGGCGGGCTGCATATCGCAAAAAGCCAATCTCTTCTAGTGATTCGCTTCGCTGGCACTGGAACTTCGCGCAGTTAAGCGCCTATTGCGCGGAAAAGGCGCGGTGCTCGGCGTCAAACAAACAAGGAAAACGACAGCTTGGCGATCCATTTTCACGAAGAAGACCTGCCCGACGAAGTGAGCTTTGGCGACGGCCCGATCGCGGTAGACACCGAGGCGATGGGGCTGCTTCCGGGGCGCGACCGCTTGTGCCTCGTGCAGCTGTCGGACGGCGGCCCCGACGAGCATCTCGTCCGCTTCGGCCCGCAGAGCGATTATGCCGCGCCCAACCTCAAGGCGCTGCTGGGCGACCCGAACCGGCTCAAACTCTATCATTTCGGGCGGTTCGATATTGCGCTGATGCGCGCCTATCTCGGGATCGTCGCGGCGCCGGTCTATTGCACCCGGACCGCCTCGCGGCTGGTGCGGACCTACACCGACCGCCACGGGCTGAAGGAGCTGGTCAAGGAGATGCTCGGCACCGACATTTCCAAGCAGCAGCAGACCAGCGATTGGGGCGCACCTGAACTCAGCGACGCACAGCGCGATTATGCCGCGTCCGACGTTCGCTACCTTCACCGGCTGAAGGCCAAGTTCGACGAGCGGCTTGAGCGCGAAAAGCGGGTCGAGCTGGCGCAGGCCTGCTTCGACTTCCTTCCCCACCGTGCCTTGCTCGATCTGGCTGGCTGGGCCGAGCAGGATATTTTCGCACATGCCTGAGGCGTCGGGCACCCCGCGCTGGGCGCGGCCGGGGAGCTCGCACGACCGGTTGATCCGGGTGCTCAAGCTCGGTCTGCCCATTTTCGGTCTGGCGCTGATGATCCTGCTGGCGCTCGCTCCATTCGGCAAGAAGAGCGAGATCAGCTTCCTCCTCGACAAGAATAAGGCGGACAAGGCGAGCGAGCGGATGCGGGTCGAATCGGCGCGCTACTCAGGCTCCGACAACAAGGGCCAGCCGTTCGAGATCAACGCCGACCGCGCGGTCCAGCATTCGAGCGCGGCCCGTATCGTCGACATCGAGGGGATGCGCGCGCGCGTCGGGCTCGACCAGGGACCGGTGTCGATTGCCGCCACCCATGGCCGCTACGACCTCGACGCGCAGAAGGTCGGCGTGCCGGGCGGGGTACAAGTGCGCGACGACAAGGGTTATCATCTGGATACCAGCGGGGTGACGGTAGATCTCAAGCGCAAGCAGCTTGAAAGTGGCGGGCCGGTCAGCGGGACAATGAAGCTTGGCGCCTTCAGTGCCGACCATCTGTCGGCCGACCTCGGCAGCCGCACCGTGACGCTCAACGGCGGCGCTCGCTTGAAAATCGTTCAAGGGGCGGTCAAGGGTAAGTGATGCGAACTTATTCCCTTGCGATTGCCGGGCTCGGCTTGCTCGTCGGACTCGTCGGCATGGCGAGCGCCGATCCGACCTCCGCGCTCAAGGGGCATGACAGCAATGCGCCGGTCGATGTCTCCGCCGACCGGATGGAAGTTCAGGATCGCGCCGACCGTGCGGTCATGGCGGGCAATGTCCATGTCAAACAGCAGGAGCTGACGCTCGACACCGCGCGCCTGACCATTGCTTATACCAATGGCGCGGGCGGGGTGAAGATGCAGCGGCTGGATGCGTCGGGCGGCGTAACCGTCAAGAGCCCGACCGAGACGGCCCGGGGCGCATTCGGAGTCTATGACCTCGATCGCAAGTTGATCACGCTGGTCGGCGGGGTCGAGCTGCTTCGTGAACAGTCGCGGATCAGCGGGTCTCGGCTGGTGATCGACCTGACCTCGGGACGCGCGGTGGTAGATGGCGGCGCGCCGGGGCTGGGTGGATCGGGCGGACGCGTGACGGGCCACTTTATCGTTCCCCAACGCGGCGCCAAGGGCTGATGAACGAGGCGTCGCTTGTCGAGCGCGGCGCGGCGGCGGAAGCGAGCGCGCCTGTGCGCGGGCTCGAGGTATGCTCGATCGCCAAATCCTATGATAAGCGCGCGGTGCTCCACGACGTCTCGCTGAGCGTCTCGCGCGGCGAAGTGGTCGGCTTGCTCGGACCCAATGGCGCGGGCAAGACGACCTGCTTTTATTCGGTGATGGGGCTGGTCAAGCCCGACGCCGGGCGAATCATCCTCGATGGCGAGGATATTACCAAGCTGCCGATGTATCGCCGCGCCGTGCTCGGGCTTGGCTATCTCCCGCAGGAAACCTCGATTTTTCGCGGCCTGTCGGTCGAGCAGAATATCCTGGCGGTGCTCGAGATTTCGGTCCGCGACAAGGTGGCGCGGGCAGCGCGGCTCGAGCAATTGCTCGACGAATTCGGGCTAACGCGACTGCGTGATTCGGCGGCGATGGCCTTGTCGGGAGGCGAGCGGCGGCGCTGCGAGATTGCCCGCGCACTCGCCGCCGAGCCCTCGATCATGCTGCTCGACGAGCCGTTCGCGGGGATTGATCCAATTTCGATCTCGGACATCCGTGATCTGGTCAAGGATTTGAAGCAGCGCGACATCGGAGTGTTGATCACCGACCATAATGTGCGCGAAACGCTCGATATCGTCGACCGGGCGTGCATCATCTATGGTGGCGAAGTGTTGTTCCAGGGCAGCCCCGAAGCGCTCGTCGCCAACGCCGACGTCCGCCGCCTCTATCTTGGTGAAAGCTTTGCGCTGTAGAGGTTGAGGCATGGGACTAGGTCCGCGCCTCGATATTCGCCAATCGCAGTCGCTGGTGATGAGCCAGCAGCTGCAGGCGGCGATCAAGCTGCTCGCGCTGTCCAACCTCGAGCTCGAGGCGGTGATTGCCGAGGAACTCGCCAAGAATCCTCTGCTCGAGGCGAGCGGCGGCGATGCCGAGAACGTCGTCGTGACGATCGACCGCGAGACCGGCGAGGTGGCGGCCAACCCGGCTGGTGCTGACGAGCTCCTCGCGAAAGGCGATGACAGCGGGCTCGACATGGACTGGCGCGAGGCGGCGCTCGACAATGATAGCGTGAGCGATGTCGGCGGGGATCACGCCAGCGACGAGGCGTTCGACTTCGACCGGCTGGCGGCATCCGAGACAGGGTTGTGCGAGCATCTGATGGACCAGCTTCATGGCGCGAGCGCGCTGGCCGAGGCGCTCGTCCGCGAGCTTGAAGTGACCGGCTATCTGGCGACCCCGCTCGAGGCGACCCAGGCTGCGACCGGTGCGACGCGGCGCGAAGTCGAGGAAGCGCTGGCGCTAGTCCAGTCGCTCGATCCGCCCGGAGTCGGCGCGCGCCACCTCGCCGAATGCCTCGCGCTCCAAGCCAAGGCGGCGGACCGCTACGACCCGGCGATGGCGCGGCTGATCGACAATCTCGACCTGCTCGCGCGGGGACAGATGAAGGACCTGCGCCGGATCTGCGCCGTCGACGACGAGGACCTGGCCGACATGGTGCGCGAGCTTCGCGCTTATGACCCCAAGCCGGGCTGCCGCTTCGCCGACCGTGAGCCCGATACGGCGCAGCCCGACCTGTTCGTACGGCGGGCGGGAACGGGATGGAGTGTCGAACTCAATTCGGCCACGCTTCCCAAACTACTCGTCAATCGCCGCTACCACCGCGAACTGAAGGCGGGGGCGACGGACAAGGCGTCGAAGGCGTGGCTCGGAGATTGCCTCGCCAGCGCGCACTGGCTGGTCAAGGCGCTCGACCAGCGGGCGCGGACGATCGTCAAGGTCGCCTCGGAGATCGTCAGGCGGCAGGAGGGATTCTTCCTCAACGGAGTGGCGGCGATGAAGCCGCTGACCCTGCGCGAGGTCGCCGAGGCGATCGAGATGCATGAATCGACCGTCAGCCGGGTGACCTCGAACAAATATATGCTGTGCGACCGCGGGATGATCGAACTGAAATATTTCTTCGGTTCGGGGGTTGGCAGCGACGATGGCGAGGGCGCTGCCGCCGAAGCGGTCAAGGCGGCGATCGGCAAGCTGGTCGCAGCCGAGAGCGACATATTGAGCGACGACGCGCTGGTTGAGCTGCTCAAGGACAGGGGCTTCGACCTTGCCCGGCGGACGGTGGCGAAATATCGCGAGGCAATCGGCATCGGGTCGTCGATCCAGCGCCGACGCCAGCGCAAGATCGCGGGAGGCTAGTGCCCGGAGATCTTTGCCCACACCGGCAGATGATCACTCGCTTTCGCCGCCGCGACGCTGCGGTGCACCCCGCACGAGGCGATCTTGAGCCTTTTATCGACGATGATCCGATCCAGCGCCGCCACCGGGCGCCGCGCGTGAAAACTCATTCCGGTGTTCGCCAGATTATAGCCGACCGCAAATTCCTTGAGCACACCGCCGGCCTCACGCCATTCATTGGTGTCGCCCATGATGATGGTCGGCATCGTCCGGTGGCGACGGCGGATATGGTCGAGGATCGAATGGACCTGCCGCTTGCGCCACAGCCCGGACAGATCAAGGTGCATTCCCACGACGCGCAGCTCGGTGCCACGCACATTGAGTTCGGCCAGGACCGCGCCGCGCGGCTCGAGTGTCGGCAGGTCGAGCGCTTCATAGCCGATGATCTCGATCTCGCGCCTCACGAGGATGGCGTTGCCGTGCCAACCGAGGTTCTTGGTGACGAGCCCGAGCTTCTCCTCAAGCTTCTCGCCAAACGGGAAGGCGTGCGCGAAGCGCGAGTGCGACACCCCGAACTCGACCGGCTTGTAGAGCCCATGGCGGTCGATCAGCGCATGGGGAACGGCCGAAGCCCTCGTCCCGAACCTTTTGTCGGCCTCCTGAAGTGCGACGATGTCTGCATCGATCTCCTGCAGCACCGCAAGCACACGGTCGGGCCGCCGCCGCCGATCGATCCCGATCGCCTTGCGCATGTTATAAGAGGCGACGGTGATGGTGGGGGAAGTCACGCCGTGCCAACCCTCCCCACTCGCGCGGGTTCCTTAAACGTCGAGATTGGCCACGCTCAGCGCATTGTCCTGGATGAACTCGCGGCGCGGCTCGACGACGTCACCCATCAGGCGGGTGAAGATTTCGTCGGCGATGTCGGCCTGCTGAACCTCGACGCGCAGAAGGGAGCGGTTGGCGGGGTCGAGCGTGGTCTCCCACAATTGCTCGGCGTTCATTTCGCCAAGCCCCTTGTAGCGCTGGATCGAGAGGCCCTTGCGGCCCGCCGCGAGGACCGCGTCGAGCAGTTCGGACGGACGCGTGACGGGGATCGCTTTCTTGGCGTCGGTGGCGGCTTCCTCGACGGGCTCGTCGCTGTCGACGTCGATCGGCGCGGGGACCCGTTCGACGGCGGGGGCGGCCGACTTGCGCACTGTGCGTAGCGTCGCCGGCCTTGCGTAAAGCGGGCCCTGTTCGGCGGCGAGGGTGTGCAGCTTGCGCGCTTCGGCCGAGCTGACGAAAGCCGGTTCGAGGATGGTGACGTCGGTCACCCCGCGCCACAGGCGGCGCAGGAGATAGCCGCCCTCGGCCGCGATCTCGCCGCTCCACACCGCCTCGAGATCGCCCGCGCCCTGCCATTCGGCAACGCGCTTGACCGCGGCATAGCGCCCGGCCTGATCGAGCGCGGGGTCAAGCCCGCCCGACAGCGCCAGCGCCTCGATCAGCGCCGGGTCATATTTCTTGGGAGCATAGCGCATCAGCGTGCGCATCCGACGGGCATGTTCGACGAGGTGGCGCAGGTCGGCGCCCGAGCGCGGACCCTCGCTCGATTCGAGTATAAGTCCCTCCAACCCGGCATCGACGAGATATTCTTCGAGCGCATTATCGTCCTTGAGATACACCTCCGAGCGGCCGCGCGCGACCTTGTATAGCGGCGGCTGGGCAATCATCAGATGCCCCGCCTCGATCAGTTCGGGCATCTGGCGGTAGAAAAAGGTCAGCAGCAAAGTGCGGATGTGCGCGCCGTCGACGTCGGCGTCGGTCATGATTACGATCTTGTGATAGCGCAGCTTCGACAGGTCGAATTCCTCGCGCCCGATGCCGGTGCCGAGCGCCTGGATCATCGTCCCGATTTCCTTCGAGCCTAGCATCCGGTCGAACCTTGCGCGTTCGACGTTCAGGATTTTACCTTTCAGGGGCAAAATCGCCTGGATCTTGCGGTCGCGGCCCTGCTTGGCCGACCCGCCCGCGCTGTCGCCCTCGACCAGGAACAATTCGCACTTGGCGGGATCGCGTTCCTGGCAGTCGGCGAGCTTGCCAGGGAGCGAGGCGATGTCCATCACCCCCTTGCGGCGAGTCAATTCGCGCGCCTTCTTGGCGGCCTCGCGCGCAGCGGCGGCATCGATCGTCTTCTGGATGATCGCGCGCGCGTTGGCGGGATTTTCCTCGAGCCATTCGGCCATTTTGTCGCTCATCAGCGATTCCAGCGGCTGGCGGACTTCGGACGAGACCAATTTGTCCTTGGTCTGCGACGAGAATTTGGGGTCGGGCAGCTTGACCGAGACGATCGCGGTAAGCCCCTCGCGCATGTCATCGCCGGTCAGCGTGACCTTTTCCTTTTTGAGCATCCCCGATTTCTCGGCGTAATTGTTGATCGTCCGGGTCAGCGCGGCGCGGAACGCGGCCATGTGCGTGCCGCCGTCGCGTTGCGGAATATTGTTCGTGAACGGCAGGACATTCTCGTAATAACTGTCGTTCCACTCGAGCGCGACGTCAATGCCGATGCCGTCGCGGACCGCCGAGATTGCGATCGGATCGGGGAACAGCGCGGTCTTGGCGCGGTCGAGATATTTGACGAACGCGGCGATCCCGCCCTCGTAATAAAGCTCGACCTCCCGGCGCTCCTCGTGGCGCGCATCGGCGAGGATCAGCCTCACGCCCGAGTTGAGGAAGGCCAGTTCGCGGAAGCGGTGCTCGAGATTCTCGAAATCGAACTCGATGATCTTGAAGGTCGCGGGGGACGGCAGAAAGGTGACTTTGGTGCCCTTCTTGCCCTCGGGCGCAGGTCCGACGACCTTGAGCGGGGCGACGGCGTCACCGAAGGCAAAGCGCATATAATGCTCCTGCCCGTCCCGCCAGATCGTCAGGTCAAGGAACTCGCTGAGCGCGTTGACCACCGACACGCCGACGCCGTGCAGCCCGCCGGAAACCTTGTAGGCATTATCGTCCGACGTGTTCTCGAACTTACCTCCGGCGTGCAGCTGGGTCATGATGACCTCGGCGGCAGAGACACCTTCTTCGGTATGGATCCCGGTCGGGATACCGCGGCCATTGTCCTCGACGGTGACCGACCCGTCGGGATTGAGCTGAATCAGAATCCGGTCGCAATGCCCTGCAAGCGCCTCGTCGATGGCATTGTCCGAAACCTCGAACACCATATGATGGAGGCCTGACCCGTCGTCGGTATCGCCGATATACATGCCGGGCCGCTTGCGCACCGCGTCGAGGCCACGGAGTACCTTGATCGAGTCCGCGCCATAGTCATTCTGATTGGGATCTTCTGCCATCGGCCCGATATAGGGATACCCGCCGAGAAGTCACGCGCGCACGCGTAACGCACGGGTGCGCGCGCGGTCACGAAAAAGGGGGCCCGCCGCTGTGGCGAACCCCCCGGTTTTCAATGCTTGCTGCGGCTCAATAAGCCGAACGCTGGCCGCCCGCAGGACGACCGCCGCCGCCATTGCCGCCACGCCCGCGATTGCCACCATTGCCGCCAGGACGACCGCCGCCTCCGCCAGGGCGCTGGCCTTGTGGCTGGCCCTCGCGAGCCGGACGACCGCCCTGGCCGTTGCCGGGGTTGGCCGCGCCGAACGCAGCGCGCTGGCCTTCGCGAACGGGGTTGGCGATCGGACGGGCGTGCGCGGTGACCGGGCGAGCGGCGTGTGCCGGGCGACGCTGGGCGCCTCCGGGAGCGCGCTCCTCCCGCTGCGGCATGTCGCGGCGCGGGTCGTTGTCGCGGATCACGTCGCGGCGCGGATCGGCGTCGCGGGCGCGGCCACGGTTGAGCTTCTGGTTGTGCCGATGGCCCTCGTCACGACGGCCACGCTCGGGCTCGAGCGCGGGGCGAAGCGCTTTCATCCGCGCGGATTCGGCGGCGAAATCGGCTGGCAGCGGCGCCGCGTCGATCTTCTGGCGCGTCGTCTTCTCGATCAGCTTCAGATAGGGCCGCTCGTCACCGGCGCACATCGAAAAGGCAATCCCCTCTGCGCCGTTGCGCGCGGTCCGGCCGATGCGGTGGACATATTGCTCGGGGACGTTGGGCAGGTCGTAGTTGATGACGTGGCTCACCCCCGTCACGTCGATCCCGCGCGCGGCGATGTCGGTCGCGATCAGCGTCTTGACCTTGCCCGCCTTGAAGTCGGCGAGTGCGCGTTCGCGCTGCGGCTGGCTCTTGTTGCCGTGGATCGCCGCCGAGGCGAGACCCGCCGCATTGAGCAGGCGGACAACCTTGTCGGCGCCATGCTTGGTACGGGTGAAGACCAACGCCCGCTCGACCGGCTCGCGCTTGAGGAACAGGGTGAGGAGCGCGGTCTTTTCGCCCTGGTCGACGAAGGTCACGCTCTGCTGGATCCGCTCGACGGTGGTCGCCGCCGGGGTAACGGCGACTTCGACCGGGTTCTTGATGAACTTGGAAGCAAGGTCGCGGATGGTCGAGGGCATGGTCGCCGAGAAGAACAATGTCTGGCGCTGAGCCGGAAGCCGCTGGCACAGCCACTTCAGCGCATGAATGAAGCCGAGGTCGAGCATCTGGTCGGCCTCGTCGAGGACGAGAATCTCGGTCGCGTCGAGATTGATCGCGCGCTGCTCGATCAGGTCGACGAGCCGACCCGGGGTGGCGATGAGAATGTCGGCGCCCTTGGCCATGTCCTGCTTGTTCTTGTAGATCGAGGTGCCGCCGAACACGATCGCGACGTGAAGCCGCGAGCCGCGGGCGTAGAATTTCGCATTCTCGGCAATCTGGCTGGCAAGTTCGCGTGTCGGCGCAAGGACGAGCATCCGGCAACGGCCGGGCAGCGCTTTCTTGCCCGAGGCGACGAGCCGGTCGATCGAGGGCAGCATGAACGCCGCGGTCTTGCCGGTACCGGTCTGCGCAATGCCGAGCAGGTCGCGGCCGCTGAGCACGGTCGGGATGGCCTGCGCCTGGATTGGGGTCGGGGTGATATAATCCTTCGACGCAAGCGCGGCGAGGACGGGCTCGGACAGGCCGAGCGACTGGAATGTGATAGTAATGGGAAAATACCTTCGTGGCCGCAGACGCCACGCAGGATTGCGGACGCCGGGCGGCGGGGGATGCTGGTGCGCCCCGCGTGATAGGAGTGCGTCTGGCGATGGATCGCTCGAGACACGGCCGGGGCCCGTTTCCCGCTCGGCGGGCCCGCAAGCGGGAGGGTCGATCACGCTGCAATGTGTCTCGTGAGCCGCCCAGATAGGCAACAACGCAACATTTGTCCAGCGTTTGTTGCGGCGCAGCAACGGGCTGGGTCAGACGGGGCGGATCGAGCCTCCCGCGACGACGAAGCGCGAGGCGACGCCGATACTGTCGAACAGCCCCGCTTCGGTCCCCGTCATCCACACTTGCCCGCGTCCCTCGAGCCGCTCGAACAGCGCGGCGCGGCGGGCTGGGTCGAGGTGGGCGGCGACCTCGTCGAAGAGCAGGATCGGCGAAGCGCCGCGCCGCGCCGCGACCAGTTCGGCATGGGCGAGGATGACGCCCAACAGCAGTGCCTTCTGCTCGCCGGTCGAGGCACGCGCGGCGGGCTGGCGCTTGCCGAGATGTTCGACGGCGAGGTCGTGGCGGTGGGGGCCTTCGGTGGCGCGACCGGCAGCGGCGTCGCGGCCACGGTTCGTCCGAAGACGGTGCGCGAGGTCGTCGCCTGTCCATCCGTTGAGGGAAAGCGAAGCGCGGGGAAAGTCGAGGTCGCGTGCTGCGGCGAGCGCCTCGCCGAGCGCCGCGACGACGCGCGAGCGCGCTTCGCCGAGGGCGGCGCCGTGCTCGCTCATCCCGGCCTCGAGCGCGGCGAGCCAGGCGGGGTCGGCCGCGTCCGGCTCGGCGAGCAGCTTGTTGCGCGCCCGCATCGCGGCTTCGTAGCGGGCGGCGTGGCTGGCGTGGCCGGGTTCGAGGGCGAGGACAAGCCGATCGAGGAAGCGTCGCCGGTCGCCCGCGCTGCCGGTGAACAGCCGGTCCATCGCCGGGGTCAGCCACAACAGCGAAATCCATTCGGCGAGCGCGTTGACCGAGGACGGCGCACCGTTGATACGAACCTTTCGTCGCTCGGGCGCGGTAGCTAGCGTGCCGGTGGCAAGATCGGTGTTGCCCGCCAGCCGCGCGGCGACGCCGAATCCCCCCGGCCCGTCGCCGCGCGCCATCTCGCCGAGCGCCGCACCGCGCAGGCCACGGCCGGGCGCGAGGAGGGACAGCGCTTCGAGGATATTGGTCTTGCCCGCGCCATTGTCCCCGGTCAGGACGACGAACCCGGGACCGGGCTCAACGACGGCCTCGCGGTAGGAGCGGAAATCGGTTAGGGTCAGTCGGGCGATCGGCACAGCCTGTCCTAGCGCAGCACCGGTAGGGAACAAGCGGTGCGCAAAATCCTTGGACCCCGGGACGCAAGTCGCGGGTTAAAAGCGGCTGGAGACCCTGACCACGCTGGCCGAAAGGGCTGACCGATGAATATGTTTTCGTTCTGGAACGACATGATGAAGGCCAGCCGGTTGGTTACCGAGACGCTCGACGCCTCGCAGTCGGTCATCGCCAGCCGGACAGGGACGATCGCCGCCGCCGCGCAAAATCCGTTCCAGGCCGACACGCGGGAATTGACGCGGATGGTCGACGAGAAGAGCAGCGCGTTCGCCAAGTCTGGCGCAATTTTGGCGAGCGACTGGGCCAAGCTTCAGGGCGAGATCGTCGACCAGGCGCAGGCGATTGGATCGCTGTGGATGAGCGGACGCACGCCGAGTTTCGGCGCCGCTCAGTCAATCGCTGCCCGGTCGCAGCGCATCGGCACTCGTGCGATGGCCAGCGGGGTCCGCGCGCTTCGCCCGATCCACGCTACTGCGACGGCGAACCAGAAGCGGCTGCGCAAGCGCTAAGCGTTGACCGCCCGCAAGGTCATACCCGCATCGGCATGATCACATAGAGCGCGTCGCTCTTGTCGTTTTCGCGCAGGAGAGTTGGCGCTGCGGCATCCGCCAGATGGACTTCGACCGTGTCGCCCTCGATCTGGGCGAGAATGTCGAGGAGGTAGCGGGCATTGAAGCCGATCTCGATACCATCGCTGCTGTAATCTGCGGCTAGCTCCTCGGTGGCGAGGCCATTTTCTGGGCTGGTGACCGAGAGCGTCACCCGGTCGCGGTCGAGCGCGATTTTTACGGCGCGCGTCTTTTCGCTGGCGATGGTCGAAACGCGGTCGACCCCGGCGGCGAAGCTCTTGGGGTCGAGTTTGAGCAACTTGTCGTTGCCGGTCGGAATGACGCGGGTGTAATCGGGGAAGGTGCCGTCGATCAGCTTGGACGTCAGCACCGCATGGCCGAGGTTGAAGCGGATCTTGGTCGGCGACAGCGACACTTCCAGCGTGCCATCCAGCTCATCAAGCAGCTTGCGGATTTCGGCGACGCATTTCTTGGGGATGATCACGTCGGGCATTCCGTCGGCACCATCGGGCTTGGCGACGGTCACGCGGGCGAGGCGATGACCGTCGGTCGCGGCGGCCTTGAGCCTGTCGTCGGCGATGTGGAGAAAGATGCCCATCAGATAATAGCGGGTTTCCTCGCTCGAGATGGCGAACCGGGTCTTGTCGATGATCTGGCGAAGGGTCGCCGCGGGAAGCTCGAACCGGGTCGGCAATTCGCCCTCGGCAATCACCGGGAAATCATCGCGCGGCAGGGTCGAAAGGTTGAACCGCGCGCGTCCAGCGACGACCTGCATCTTGCCGTCGGCGGCGGACAGTTCGACCTGGCTGCCTTCGGGGAGCTTGCGAACGATGTCGAAGAACGTGTGCGCCGAAACGGTGGTCGCGCCGGCCTGCGACACTTGCGCGGGGACATGCTCGTCGACCTGGAGGTCGAGGTCGGTCGCCATCAGGCGGATGCTGCCGCCCTCCTCGGCCTCGATCAGCACGTTGGAGAGAATGGGGATGGTGTTGCGGCGCTCGACGACCGACTGGACGTGGCCGAGGCTCTTCAACAAGGTTGCCCGCTCGATCGTCGCCTTCATGATGCTGTTCGCCCCGTAACTTCGCGTTTGTCAAAGTCACTATAGCGGCGGCGATGGTCCGTGCCAGTAGGCGCATTGCGCTTTTGTGGGGCGGCTATGAACGCCGTGCGGGTGCGACAGCGACTGGCCTATTGCAAATTAACGAAGCGCGGCGATCGCCTTGACGGTCAGGCGGGCCTGATCCTCGAGCGCCTCGAGTTGCTCGCCGAATTGGGGATCGTTGCTTGCGCCTTCGATCGCGGCGGCGATTCGCCCGAGCGCAACCGCGCCGATATTGCTCGCCGCGCCCTTGAGGCCATGCGCTTCCGCGCGCGCGCCATCGAGATCGCCGCAGGGGACCAGCTCGCGAATCCGCGCCGGGCATCGGTCAAGCTCGATCACCAGCAAGTCGAGCAAATCCTTGATCCGCGTGGCACCGAGAATATCGCGCAATTCGTTGAAGCGATCGAAGTCGAACGGCGCAGCCGCCGCCGGGAGGGGATCAGCAGCGAGTACGTCGCCGATGTGCGCTTCCCCGGCGGACAATAGCGCGAGCCGCTGGCCGAGCAGGGTGCGGTCGATCGGCTTGGTCAAAAAGTCGGTCAGCCCGGCGCCGTCGTAGAAGCGGCGGCGCTCGGACGAGGCGTCGGCGGTCAGTGCGATAATCGGTACGGCGGCGCATGGACCGGTCGACGCGCGGATCGCGCGGGTCGCGGCGATGCCGTCCATTTCGGGCATCTGCATGTCCATCAGGATGCAGTCGAAGCGCCGAAGCGCCGCAAGGTCAACCGCCTGTCGACCGTTTTCGACGCAGGTCACGCCATGGCCGAAGCGGCGAAGCATCGCGCTGATGATCATCTGGTTGACCGGATTATCTTCCGCTACCAGCACATCGAGCGCGTGGGTGGCGGCGACATAGGCAGTCGAGGCGAGCGCGCCATCGGTGGCCTGGCCGTCGGGCAGCGTCAGTTCGAGCCAGAAGGTCGAGCCGCGGCCAGCGCGCGAGCGAACCCCGATGTCGCCGCCCATCGCCTCGACCAGCCGGCGGCTGATCGCGAGACCGAGCCCGGTGCCGCCAAAGCGGCGCGAGGTGGACGCCTCGGCCTGGACGAAGGGCTCGAACAACGATTCCAGCTTCTCGGCGGGAATGCCGACGCCGGTGTCGCGCACCTCGATCCGCCAGCGCTGGCTGCCGAGCTGGGCGGGCTGCGCCGAGAGGAGGACCTTGACCCGGCCGACCGCGGTGAACTTGATTGCATTGCTGAGCAGGTTGCTGACGATCTGCTGCAGCCGCACCGAGTCGCCGCGGACGATCGACGGACCGCTGCGGTCGTGATCGAGCGACAGCAGTAGCCCCTTTTGCGAGGCGGCGCCGTCGAACAGGTCGAGCGTTGACTGCAACAATTCCTCGAGATCGAAATCGCTTTCGTCAAAGGCGATCTTGCCCGCTTCGATCCGCGAGAAATCAAGAATGTCGTCGAGGATCGCCATGAGCAGGTTGGCGGACTGCTTGAGCGTGATCATGTAGTGCTCGCGGTCGGCGGCCGAACAGTCCGAGCGAAGCAGGTCGATCATGCCGAGCACTCCGGTCATCGGGGTGCGGATTTCGTGGCTCATGGTGGCGAGGAAGTCGCTTTTGACGCGGGCCGCCTCGCGCGCCTCGTCGCGGGCGCGGATCAGCTCGGCCTGGATAATCTCCCCCTCGGTGACGTCGTGCATCACTCCGAACAGCCCGACCAGCTTGCCGCGCTCGTCATGTTCGGCCTGAACGACAAGGCAGACATGTCGCATCTCGTCATCGAGGACCAGTCGCACCCCGCAATCGGCAGGCGCCCGTCCGCGCCGTGCGGTGGCAAGCGTACGGAGCAGCTTTATCCGGTCGGCGACATGGACGAGCGCGAGGATGTCGGCCGGTTCGATCGCTTGGGTGCGCGGGATGTCGGCGATAATGCTGACTTGCGGTGAGCAGTCGAAGCTGCCGCCGATCGCATCGAAGCGCCAATGTCCCACCCGGGCGAGGCTTTCGGCAAGCGTCAGCAGGCGGTGGCTTTCGCGCAACTTGATCGCGGCCTCGGCAGCGATCAGTTCGCTGTGGCGGCGAGCGTCGATGTCGCGGATCGAGACGACCATCTCGCTCGGCTCGCCGCTGTTCGGGTCGATGACGATCCGCGCATTGGCTTCGACCCAGCGCCACGAGCCGTTGGCGCAGCGGTGGCGGAATTGCGCGCTGGCCTCGCCGCGGCCGCCGTTGGCGGTCGGGAAAAGTGCCGCGAAGGATGCGACGTCGGACGGGTGGATGAAGCGCGTCAGCGAGCGACCCTCGAGATCGGCGCTGTCGAAGCCGAACAGCCGCCGCGACGCATTCGAGACGTAGCGGGCATGGCCGTCGGGATCGATCCGGAGAATGACATCGTGCGAATTTTCGGCAAGCAGGCGATAGCGTGCCTCGCTTTCGTGAAGCGCGGCTTCGGCGTCGTGCCGTTCGCTGATGTCAAACAATTTGAGTGCGAAGCCGACGACCCGGTCGGCGATGAGGTCGGGGTAGATACTGAATTCGAACCATTTGGAGTCGGCGTCGGCGGCAAGAAAGCGAACGTCGTCGACTGCTGGCTTGAGGCTGGCCTGCGCCCGCTGCCACAACGCATGCGCCGCCTCGCGATCGTCGCGGTGAACGAGGTCGAGCCAGTCATTGTCGGCAAATCCAGGCGGAACCAGGCCGACAAGGTCGCTCCACCGCTGATTGGCGAAGGTCACCCGCCCGGTCAGGTCGAGGTAGAGGATTCCCGCGGGGGTGGCTTCGGCGATGCGGTGGAACAGGCGTTCGCTATGGCGCGAGGCGAGACCGAGCCGGTCTCGCTCGCCGATCACTGCGATGACCGGCAGAACGAGGACGACCATGGTCGCGGTAAAGCACTCGAACAGGTCGGTCTGCCAGACCGAATCAAGGGAAGCGGTCGCGATTGGGCCGGAGCCGCGCGCAGTCAATACCGCCGCGATGGTCGACACCAAGGCGACGGTGACCATGGCGGTGAAGGGTCGCAAGCGGAAGGCCGCGAGCAGGACGATCGGCGCGAGCAGGAACAGCAGTGGTTTGCCGCCTTGGTGGAAGATCGTCGCGGTGAGCGTCGCGGCGAGCAGCGGGATGCAGATTGTCTCGGCCGGACGGCGATGACGAATCGCCTCCTTGCGCATGGTAAACGACAGCAGGAGCGGCGCGACGATGACCAGCCCGAGCGTGTCCGAGCCGTACCAACTGACCAAGCTGCGGAAGAGTGGCAAGCCACCGCCAAGCACGAACCACAGCGCCGCCAAGGCCGCCGGAGCGAGCGGCGCCACAAGGGCGGCGACCAGAAAGCGGCCGACGGCTGCGCCCTCGAACGCGGTGCCGGGCGCGAAATTGCGCGCCGCAAGCAGGACGGTGGTGGCGATTTCGAGTGCGCTGATCAGCGCGAACAGGCTTGCCGTCAGCAGGGAGTCACCGGCGATCAGCGTGGCGCCAAACAGGCCGAAGATACTGACGGCGAGAAGCAGCGCGCGCTCGTCCGCCGGACGCCTGAGGAGGATGGCGACGGCGATGCCATTGGCCAGCCACAGGCCGCCGCTCCCCCCGGTGATGCGCGACAAGGCAAGCCCGGCGCTGGCCATGATGACGACGGTTGCCGCGAGCTGCAGGGCACGGAGCAGCAGCTGCCGGTCGAGCGGCCGTGGGCGCAAACTTACCGCGCCGGCCACCACCCTGGCCGCGAGGCGGTCAAATCGCGATGAAGTCGAGGAGCCCTCGCGTTGATGCTCGTCGCCCCGTTTGACAGACGTCGGGGCGGTGGAAACACCGCTCGATGCTGAACCTACGCGAACCATCATCGGACCATCCTGTGCGACTGCGCAACAGCTCGGCTTACGCCACGGCTATGCCAGGCGAGGCACGGTATCGTGTCCGTTTCGGCCTAAGCCTCTCCGAGGACGTCGCGCTTGAGGCGCAGCGCGGCGAGCGCGCAGAGCAAGCCGGCGATGAGGTAGAAGGCGAGGCCGTAGAGCATCGCGAAGCGCAGTGATTGGCTGCCATAGCTGGCCTTCATGCGGTCGGAGTGGAAGCCGAAAAGGAAGGTGCCAAACCCGATTCCGATCAGATTGTTGATGAGCAGGAAGCAGGCCGAGGCGGTGGCGCGCTCATGCGCCGGGACGAGTCGCTGGATCGCGCCGATGATCGGGCCGAGCCAGGCTAGAGACAACATATAGGGCAGCGCGAACAGTGGCCAGGCGAGCGTCAGCGAGCGGATCGACATCGCCGCAATATAAAGCGGTGCGGTCAGCAGGAAGGCAGCGGCCGGAACCAGTGCGTCGGCACCGGCCGAGCGGCTGCGCAAGCGATCGGCGATGAATCCGCCAAGGAAGATCCCGGCGATCCCGCCGACGAGCACGATGGTCCCGAAATACAGCCCCATGCTGGTCAGCGACAGGCCTAGATTGGCGACGAAATAGGAGGGCAGCCAGAAGCCGAGCCCATAGCCGCAGATAGAAGCCGAGGTCGCGCCGAACGAGAGCAGCCAGAAGCTCGGCTTCTTGGCCAGCCGGGCGGCAACTGCGGCGAAGCTCGTCGCCGATGGGTTCGGGGTAGGCGCGGCGACGCCGGGAGGAGTTTCGGGGACGAAGCGGCGGATTGCCCAGGCGACGGGCAGTCCGGCAAGCCCGACGATGGCGAAGGCGAAGCGCCAGTCGAGCGCGGTCGCGAGCCAGGCGCCGAACAACAGCCCGATCGCCGACCCGATCGGAATGCCGAGCGAAAGGACGGCGAGCGCGCGGGCACGGCGTTCGGGGAGGACCCCGTCGGCGATCAGCGCATAGCTTGGCGCGACCCCGCCCGCCTCGCCGATCCCGAGTCCCATGCGAAACAGAAACAGCTGAACGAAATTCTGGCCGAGCCCCGACAGCGCGGTGAACAGGCTCCACACCGCGACGGCGAAGCTGACCACCCGCACCCGGCCCGAGCGGTCGGCGATGCGGGCGAACGGGATGGCGAGGGTCGAATAAACCGAAGCGAACGCGATCCCGCCCATCAGCCCGAGCTGGGTATCGGTCAGGTGAAGCTCTGCCTTGATCGGGATCTTGAGGATCGCGAGCAGTTGCCGATCGAGGAAGTTGAAGATGTAGGCGAGCAACAACAGCCCGAGGAGCGGGCCGGTGGCGCGATTTGCGGGCTTTGTCATGCGCGCAAATCTCGCGCCAACGCCGCGAAGGCGGCAACGTCGGCTTGGTCATGATAGAGGCCGAGGCCGATGCGCAGGACGTCGCCGCGAACGTCGGTGATGCAGCCTTCGTGGCCGAGCTGTTCGCACCATGACGCAGCGGAGGCGCTGCGGAAGGCCAGGAAGCGGGCGTGGGGGCGGTCGTCGAGGGGGTTGAGCAGTTCGGCGTCGGCGAGCGGGGTTGTGGCGATTGCGTCGATCAACTGCGACTGGAGCGCTGCGACTCTCGCCGAGATGGCGGCGGTGGTCAGCCCCTCGGCAGCGAGAATCGCCTGCACCGCGTTGAAGCGATAGAGCCCCGACGCGTCGAAGGTCGCACCCATGAAACGCATTGCGTCGCGCGCGTAGCCGACATGGCCGGGGGCAAGATCGAGCTCGTCGAACTCGGCGTACCAGCCGGTGATCGGCGGGCGCGGGCCGAACCCGGGCGGGCAGTGCATGAACGCGCACCCCTCCCCCGCCATCGCATATTTATAGCCGCCGCCCAGGAAGAAAGCGGTTGCGCCGAGCGGCTCGGGGAAGGGGCGGTCGATGCCCATGAAGCTGTGGTAGCCGTCGATTACGACCCATGGGCCCTCGGGTCGCCCAAGCGCGGCGAGCGGGGTGATGTCGATGATCGCGCCGCTGCCGAACATCAGTTGGGAGACGAAGACGAGGTCGTGCGCCTGGGCCCGGGCGAGCAGCCGGTCGACGAGATCGGGGCCGACGGGGAGGCGCGTGACGGTGGCTTCGCCCGATTCCTCCCAGCGGGCGAACTGACGGCGGACGCTGTGGAATTCGCCGTCGGTAGTGAGGACTCGCAAGGCCCTTCCGTCGCCGCGCGGACAGGCGGCGGCGAGGCAGATGAACAAGTCATGGGTGTTGGTCGCGAAGACCATTGCCGACGGGTCGTTGGTGCCGAGCTCTGCGGCGACGTGAGCCTGCGCCTGCGGCCAGACCTCGCCCATGATGCGGTCCCATTTGCGGTCGGCGAGGCGGGCGGCATCGTGCCAGCATTCGAGCTGGCCGTCGAAGCTGGCGTCAGGCCACAAGTGATGGCTGTGCGCCGCCATATGGAGGCGGCCGGGAGCAGCGGCAAGACCGCGCGCGAAGAGCTGCTTGAAGTTCCGACTGGCCAAAGTGACAGTCATGCCGTCCCACGATGGCTTTTTGTGCTTCGCCCAATTCTTCGATTTGACGCGACTTTACTGACCGCCGGGCTGGCCGCCGGCATTGCCCGAGCCGCCGAGCCCGCCCGAGCCGACCATGCCGATATTGCCGAATATCTCGTCGAAGAAGCTGCGCTTGCGGCCGAGCGTTGGGGTCGATTTTCGGAGCGGCTTGATCGAAGCGATCTGCTCGCGCCCGCTGGTATCGACTGCAGCCACGTTCCCGGCTGAATCGAAGCGGACGTGGAGGAGCTCCTGCCTGGTGACGTGGGGGCTGCGGAAGGCGAAAGCCGAGGTGTCGCGCGCCAGATAATACCAGTCATTGTCGCCGAACTGGCCGGCGAAACTCGGGTTACCGAGCGTCTTGGCGACCGAATCCTTATTGTCGACCCCGGGTTGAATGGCCGTGGTGAGGGTCTTGTCCATGATATAGCCGCGATGTTCGCGAATGCCGGCGCAGCCCGCGAGCAAGGTCGTGGCGGCGAGGGCGGCGAAGAGGGGGAGGCGGCGGGTCATTTAATCTCCTTGGCGGCGCTTGTTATGCGGCCGCCTGCGCTCAATATGCGGGAGCGCGCCCGTGACGCAAGGCGCAAAGGATTTCGACATGCCTTCGCTGTTCGCCCGGCTTCGCCCTGCACCCCCCGTTTCGAGTGCCGCATATGACGCTGCGGTGAACGTGGCGCGCGCCGAGCACTGGTATCTGGCGGGCGGGGTACCAGACACGATGGACGGGCGGTTCGCACTGCTGGCGACGGTGGTTGCGCTGGTAACGCTTCGACTGGAGGCGGCCGGGGATGACGGCAGGGTCGCGTCGGTCGGGCTGACCGAGGCGTTCATCGCCGACATGGACGCGCAGATGCGCGAACAGGGGTTCGACGCGACGCTGTCGAAGCAGGTGCGTTCGCTGGTCGGGAGTCTGGCGAGCCGGATCGACCAGTGGCGACGGGCGATCGGCGGCGAGGGCGAATGGTCGGCGGTGGTTCGGCGCACGGTCTATCGCGATTCGCCGGGGAGCGAGGACGCGCTGGACTATTCGACTGGGAAGTTGCGGCTGCTGTGGGACCGATTGGGCGAGGCGCCGCTCAGCGATGTGCTCGGCGGGCGATTCCAATGAGCGATTTTGCGCGCAAGTTGGTGATCGACCAGATCCGGGACGGGCAGCGGATGGACCTGACCGCCGACGAGGTCGAGCGAGTAGCGGTGGCGCGGCGGCTCAACCTGCCGGGAATCAGTCGGTTCGAGGCGCATGTCGTGCTTGGCCGCGAGGGCAAGATCGTCAGTGCGGAGGGACGCGTCCGGGCGCAGCTCGACCAGGCGTGCGTGGCGACCGGCGAGCCCGTGCCGGCGCGAATCGACGAGGCGTTCAACTTGCGTTTCGCCCCGCCGCCGACGGTCGAGGGGCCCGAACCCGAGATCGAACTTGGCAGCGATGAACTCGATACGGTGTTTCACGATGGCCAGACGATCGATCTGGGTGAAGCGCTGGCGGATACGCTCGGGCTGGCGCTCGACCCCTATCCGCGCGGACCCAATGCTGCGGCTGCATTGCGCGACGCAGGAGTCGTGCAGGAGGGGGAACTGGGGAATAGCGCCTTTGCCGCGCTCGCTGCACTCAAGCGATCGGGTGACCCGGCATAAGGCTCAGAACGGAACGTCGTCGTCGAGGTCGGTGTCGAACGCGGCGGGCTGGGGGCGCGATTGGGGACGCGAGTTGCCGCCGCCGAAGCTGCTTCCGCCGCCCCCGCCGAACTCATCGCCATAGCCACCGCCCCGTGAGCCACCGCCACCTCCGCCGCCTTCACGGCCGTCGAGGAGGACCATCGAGCTGTTGAAATTACGAAGCACGACATCGGTTGTGTAGCGGTCGTTGCCCGACTGATCCTGCCATTTGCGGGTTTCGAGCTGGCCCTCGAGATAGACCTTCGAGCCCTTCTTGAGATATTGCTCGGCGACGCGGGCGAGGCCTTCGGAGAAGATTGAGACATTATGCCACTCGGTCTTTTCCTTGCGGTCGCCGGACGACTTGTCCTTCCAGTTTTCCGAGGTCGCGACCGAGAAGCTGACGACCTTGCCGCCATTGGCGAAGGATCGCGATTCGGGGTCCTTGCCGAGGTTTCCGACGAGGATCACCTTGTTCACGCTACCAGCCATTTTTCTCTCCAGTTCGAGCCTGGCCTACCCTAGCCAAGCCCCGCTGCGACCGCCAGCCAGTATGTCAGACCGGCGGCAAGATAGGCGAGGACGAACAGGTAGCTGACCATGAACAGCGGCCACTTCCAGCCATTGGTCTCGCGCCGGGTGACGGCGATGGTCGAGATGCATTGCGGCGCGAACACGAACCAGGCGAGGAAGGCCAATGCGGTCGCCAGGCTCCAGCGGCTGCGCATCTGCTGCGCGAGGGTCTGGGCGTTCCTGGCGTCATCGGGTTTGTCGATTGCATAAACGGTGGCGATTGCCGCGACCGCCACTTCGCGCGCGGCCATGGCGGGCAATAGCGCGAGCGAAATGTCGTGGTTGAAGCCGATCGGGGCGACGACGACCTCGATCCCGCTGGCGATATGGCCGGCGATCGAGACTTCGCTCTGCTTCTCGTTCGCGCGCGCCAGCGGATAGGAGGAGAGCGCCCACAGGATGACGGTGGTGGTGAGGATGATCGTGCCGGCGCGCTTGAGGAAGATCACGCATCGCTGCCACAGGCCGATCGCAATGTCGGCGAGGCGCGGCCACTGATATTTGGGAAGCTCCATCATGAAGCCGCCTCCGCCGCCCTTAACGACGGTGCGACGAAGGACGAGCGCGGCGAGCAGCGCGCCGACGACTCCGACGACATAGAGACCGAACAGGACCAGCCCCTGAAGCCCGATGCCGGGGAGGACATCGCGGCGCGGGATGAAGGCGGCGATGATCAGCGCGTAGACCGGGAGGCGAGCGGAACAGGTCATCAGTGGGGCGACAAGAATGGTTGTCAGTCGGTCCTTCGGATCCTCGATCGTTCGGGTCGCCATGATGCCCGGAACGGCGCAGGCGAAGCTCGACAGCAAGGGGATGAAGGCGCGGCCCGAGAGGCCAGCGCGGCTCATCAGCCGGTCCATCAGGAAGGCGGCGCGCACCATGTAGCCGGTCGATTCGAGTAGCAGGATGAAGAGGAACAGGATCAATATCTGGGGGAGGAAGACGAGCACCGCGCCGACGCCGGAGATGATGCCGTCGACGAGCAGCGATCGGATCAGGCCGGCGGGGAGCAGGGGGGCGAGCCATTGGCCAAAGGCCGTGACGGCGGCGGCGATGGCGTCGGCGGGGATGGCACTGCCGGTGAACACAGCCTGGAACATCACGAACAGGATGACGGCAAGGATGACCGGGCCGATCAGCGGCTGGAGCAGGATCGAATCGAGGCTGTGGTTGAAGCGGCGCGCGGGGGCTTCGCGGATGATCGCGCGGAGGGCGATTTCGCGGGCGCGGCGCTGGAGGGTGAAGCCGTCGTGGCTCGGGCCGGGGCCGGGGCGAAGGACGCGCGGGGCGGTTACCAGCGTCGCCAGCGCGGCGCGAATCTCGTCGACCCCACGCTTGCGGACCGCGACGGTCTCGATCACCGGCACGCCAAGATCGACGGCAAGGCGGGCGGGGTCGAGTTCGAGCCCGTCGCGCCTGGCAAGGTCTATCATGTTGAGCGCGACGATGGTCGGCAGGCCGAGCGCGATCAGCTGAAGCGCGAAGTGGAGGTGGTTGTCGAGGTTCGACGCGTCGACCACGATCAGCAGCGCGTCGGGCAACCGCTCGCCGACCTGCTTGCCGAGGAGAACGTCGCGCGTGACCGCCTCGTCGGGGCTGGTCGGATCGAGGCTGTAGGCGCCGGGCAGGTCGACCAGTTCGGCCGGGGCGCCGTCGGGGAGCAGCATCTTGCCGCCCTTCCGCTCGACCGTCACGCCGGGGTAGTTGCCGACCTTCTGGCGCGCGCCGGTGAGGCTGTTGAACAGCGCACTCTTGCCGGCGTTGGGGTTGCCGACGACCGCGATGAGCGGGGCGGATTTCATCGCGCGCTGGCCATGGTCGGCGATCGGATCAGGCGGCGATCGGCACGACCCGCACCGCGCGCGCATGGGCGCGGCGGATCGCGACGGTCATCCGGCCGACCCGAACCGCGAGCGGATCCTTGCCGAACGGGCCGAGGTGGAGCGGTTCGACCTTGACCCCTTCCTCGAAGCCGAAGTGGCGCAGGCGGCAGGCATCGCCCTCGTCAAGTGCCGCCCAGTCGATTGAGGCGATCTGAGCACGGGTTCCGATCTTGAGGTCGTCGAGGCTGGCGAGCGGCTTCGTCATTGCGACTGATTATCATTAACGAGTGGCTTTGGGAAGGGCGTGCGCTCAGATCGGAGGATAGCGCAACCGGCCGACGAAACGGGCAAGGCTCGGGCGGCGGTCGGCGGAGCCCGTCCAGTTTGCCTTGGCTTTCTCGAACCGACCAACCTCGCCGAGGCGGCGATCGAGGAAAGCGATGGTATCGCCCTGCCCCTCGCTGGCGTCGTCGAGCCAGACGAGCAGCGTCGCGGTGTAAATTGAACCGAGGATCGCGCGCTTGCTGTAATGGTTGAAGTCGGTCGCGGAGTCGCCCGCCAGGCGCCACATCAGGTCGGCGCTGGACCAGCCGAGGCGCGCTGCAGCGAGCAGATTTTGCGGCATGGCGAGGATTGCCAGTCCCAAGCGGATCGCTTCACGCGCGGGGAGCATGAGTTCGAATCGCTTGAGCAGGATCGCGCGGATGCGTTGCGACACGCGCATTGCTTGCACCTTCTCGGGCGGGAAATTCCCGACCAGCGCTTCGTCGATTCCCTCGACATAGGCCGCGACCATCTTCGGCGGCTTGTCGGGGAAGGCCAGGCGGGCGACGTCGGGGTCGATGGCGAGGGCCGCAGCAGCGCTGGCGACGGCGCGATCGGTCCAGCCGTCGAATACGGCATTCTCGCCGACGGCGGGGGCGAGCTGGCGGCGGATTGCGGCGAGCGGCGTTTCTTCCATCGCCCTCAAATGGCCCTTGGCGCGGCGGGGCGCAAGCGGACGAGGATCAGCGCGGCGGCGATCGCGGCGGCCCCGAGGAAATCGGTAAGATCGAGCTGCTCGCCATATGATAGCCAGCCGATCGCGGCGGAGATTGCGGGCTGGGTCAGCAGCGCAAGCCCAACGACGAGCGGGGGGACTTCGCCGATCGCGAACACGAGGAGCCCCTGACCGATCAGTTGGCTGCCGATCGCGAGCGCGAGGAGCGGGGTCCAGTCGCGGGGAATGACCTGCTCGCCCATCGCGAGCGCGGTGGGGAGGAGGAGCGCCGCACCGATGATGCTGCCGATGACGAGCAGCGGCAGCGGGGCAAGCGCGGCGCGGGTTCGTTCGACGAAGATGAAGTAGAGGCCGTAGAAGACACCAGCGGCAAGCGCGAGAAGGTCACCGCGAAGGTGTGCAGTGCTGACCTCGGCGCTCTTCGCCATGAGCAGCGCCGAGCCGGCCGCTGCAAGCAGCAATGCCGCCCCCTGGAGCGGCCCCGGCCAGCGCCGCGCGAGCCACAGTCCCCAGGCGGCGAAGATGAAGCTACCGACATTGCCGAACAACGTGGCATTGCCGAGCGTGGTGAGGCGGATACCGAGGTGCCAGGCGGCAAGATCGGCGGCGAAGAAGATGGCGGCGAGCGCGACGGTCGTGAAGGTCGCTCGTCCCGGCCAGCGCAGCGGCTGCCCGACCGCGTGGCCGAGCAAGGCCAGCAGGGGGATTGCGAGCGTCAGCCGCCAGAAGCCCGCAGCGACCGCGCCGGTGTCGGCGAGGCGGACCAGCCACGGGCCGAAGGCAAGCGCCAGATTGCCGACGAGCAGTACGGCAAAGGCGCGGCGGTGCGGTGGCCGAGGCGACGTGCGCGGCGGATGTCCGTCTTGTTTTGCCACGGTGACCCCCTAGATCGGCGCCTTCGTCGATCGGCGCAAAGGACACAAGTCCGAGTCGCTCGAGCGCTCAGGGAGACTAATCATTCCAACCTTGTTCGATCCGCTGGCGCTTGGCGCGCTGACGCTGCCTAACCGGATTATCATGGCGCCGCTGACCCGCGGGCGGGCCAGTCCCGAGGGAGTCCACGGACAACTCGCGGTCGAATATTATCGGCAACGCGCCTCGGCCGGGCTGATCATTTCCGAAGCGACGGGGATTTCGCGCGAGGGGCTTGGCTGGCCTTATGCGCCCGGGCTGTGGACCGCAGCGCAGGTCGAGGGGTGGAAACCAGTCACTGCTGCGGTCCATCAGGGGGGCGGGCGGATCGTCGCGCAGCTGTGGCACATGGGTCGGCTCGTTCACGCAAGCCTTGGCGGCGGGCAGCCAGTGTCGGCGTCGGCCACCACGGCGCCGGGCCATGCGCATAGCTATAACGGCAAGCAGCCGTATGAGCAGGCGCGCGGCGCGTCGCTGGACGATATTGCGCGGATCATCGGCGAATATGCACTGGCCGCTCGCAATGCGATGGCGGCGGGGTTCGATGGGGTGCAGATCCACAGCGCCAATGGCTATCTGATTGACCAGTTTCTGCGCGCTTCCGACAATCACCGCGAGGATGACTATGGCGGATCGATCGATAACCGAATGCGGCTTGCGCTCGAGGTGATCGACGCGGTTGCGCAGGAAGTCGGGATCGAGCGGACCGGAATCCGCTTTTCGCCCAATGCCGTGTCGCAGGGTATCGACGACCCCGCGCCCGAACCGCTGTTCGTGGCGCTTGCCCGCGCGCTCGAGAAGCGGCGCGTGCCGTGGTTCGAGCTTCGCGAGCCAGGGTCCGAGTCGAGCTTCGGCGCGCCGGCCCACCCAGCGGTGAGTCCGGCGATGCGAAGCGTCTATTCAGGCAGGATCATCCTCAACAGCGACTATGTTGGAGACAGCGCGCAGGCGCGGCTCGACGAGGGGGTGGCCGATGGAATCGCGTTCGGGCGGCCGTTCATTGCCAATCCCGACCTAGTCGAACGGCTTCGCCAGGGAGCGCCGCTGAATATCGTCAATCCGGACAGCCTCTACGTGCCAGGGCCCGAGGGCTACACCGACTATCCGATGCTTGCGGAACAGGCCGTCGCCTGACCGGTTTTGCCTGTGGAAGGACAGGCGATATGCGCAAGGCGTGGATAGGTGCGGGAGCGGCGGCTGGAGCGGCTCTGCTCGGCGGCGCAATGCTTTATTACCTTTACGAGCGCGCGACCGAGGAGCCCGACTACCGCACGTTGCGGACCGACGGGGCGTTCCAGATTCGCGAATATCCCGAGATGACGATTGCCGAGACTGTCGTCCACGGCCCGCGCAAGCAGGCGCTCGGCGAAGGGTTTCGGCGGCTGGCGGATTATATCTTCGCCAAGTCGCGGCCAGGCGAGGCGCTGGCGATGACCGTGCCGGTGACTCAGCATTCGGATGACCCGATGGCGAGCGACCCGCCATTGTTCGATGACGCGGTCGAAGGCGGGTGGCGGACCAGGTTCGTGATGCCGGGCGGGCGCGGGGTCGATGAATTGCCGGCGCCTCCCCCAGAAATCGAGCTGGTCGCCGTACCTCCGCGCAAGGTAGCGGTGGTGTCGTTCGCAGGACGCCCCGATGATCGCGATCTGGCCGAGCAGGAGGATCGCCTGCGCGGCTGGCTGGCGCGCCATGGCGAGCGGTCGGAGGCCGAGCCTGAATTTGCCTTTTACAATTCGCCGGTGATCCCCGGGCCGTTGCGGCGCAACGAGGTGTGGTTGGCGCTCAACTAGGCGAAGCGGCTTTTCAGCTCGAGCAGGACAAGTGCGGCCTTGGCGGCGTCACCGCCCTTGTCGCCTTGCGCGGGGTCGGCGCGCGCGATTGCCTGGGCTTCGTTCTCGACGGTGAGGATGCCGTTGCCGACCGCGATACCGTCCATCGTCAGCGCCATCAGCCCGCGGGCGCTTTCGCCTGCGACGATCTCGAAGTGCCAGGTCTCGCCGCGAATGACCACACCGAGCGCAACGAAGGCGTCGAAGCGATCATTCTCCGAAGCAATGGCAAGCGTTCCGGGAAGCTCCAGCGCGCCGGGGACGGTGACGGTTTCGTGGGTGTGACCCGCCGCCTCGATCGCGGCGCGGGCACCGGCGATCAGCATGTCGTTGAGCTGCGCATAGAAGCGCGCTTCGGCGATCAGGACGTGGGCCATCAGCCGACCTTGTTCGTGATCGGCCGTTCCTCGACGATGGCGAGGCCATAGCCCGACAGGCCGACGGGCGAGTGGCGGGTGTTGGTCAGCAGGATCATGTCGTGGATGCCGAAAGCCGACAGGATCTGCGCGCCAACTCCGTAGTTGCGCAAGCCCTCACCTTCACTGGCGGCTCTTCCTTCACTGCGGTCGAGCGCGCGCGAAAAAGCATCAGTCGCCGATATTTTGAGGGCGACGATCACTCCCGAGCCATGCTCTTCGATCATGCGCATCGCGCCACTGAGCAACCCCGCCCGATCGCCCCGTTCGCCGAACACGTCGGCGAGAAGGTCGAGCGAATGCATCCGCACCAGCGCGGGGGAATTCGGGTTGATCTGGCCATGGACTATGGCGACCTGCTCGTCGCCATCGGTGCGATCTCGAAAGACGTGTGCCGTCCACTCATGACCGCGTTCGGCGGTAAAGCGCGTCTCGGCAACACGCTCGACCATATGGTCCTTCTTGAGGCGATAGGAGATCAGGTCGCGGATCGTGCCGATCTTGAGGCCGTGAGTGGCAGCGAATTCCATCAGGTCGTCGAGGCGCGCCATGGTACCGTCCTCGCGCATGATTTCGCAGATTACGCCCGAGGGGTTTAGTCCGGCAAGCCGCGAGACATCGACCGCAGCTTCGGTGTGGCCGGCGCGGACGAGCACGCCGCCCGGTCGCGCGACCAGCGGGAAGACGTGGCCGGGGGAGACGAGGTCGTCCTTGCCCCGCGACGCGTCAATCGCGACGGCAATGGTTCGCGCCCGGTCGGCGGCGGAAATGCCGGTGGTAACCCCCTCGCGTGCCTCGATCGAAATGGTGAAGGCGGTTTCATGGCGAGTGCCGTTCTTGGGCGCCATCGGGGTGAGCTCGAGCTGGTCAACCCGCTCCTTGCCAAGCGCTAGGCAGATCAGCCCGCGGCCGTGGCGCGCCATGAAGTTGATCGCATCGGGGGTGGCCATTTGCGCGGGGATGATGAGGTCGCCCTCATTCTCGCGGTCGTCGTCATCGACCAGGATGAACATCCGCCCGTTGCGCGCCTCGTCGATGATCGCCTCGGCACCGACGAGAATGTCGGTCGTGCCGCGCTGGAGCAATTTTTCGAGCCGGCCGAGCGTGTCCGCGGTCGGGTTCCAATCGCTCGCACCAAGCTTTCGAAGCGAATTGGGGTGAAGGCCGGCGGCGCGGGCGAGGCCCGAGCGGCTGATTTCTCCGGTTTCGATGATGGCGGACAGGCGATCGATGAGGTTTGTGGTCATGCGCCTGGCGATATCACACCACAGTGTGACGTACAAGCGCGCGATATCACATTATAGGCGTGGTCATTCGCTTCAAATATCGCGCGAGTACGTCGATCTCAACATTGATCCGGCGACCTTCGGCAAGTTCGTCGAAGCTGGTGTGAGCCATCGTATGCGGGATGAGGTTGACGGTGAACCGCGTAGCCTCGGCCCTATCCTCGACGCTGTTGACGGTGAGCGAAACGCCGTCAAGCGTGACCGAGCCCTTGGCCGCGATCATCGGGCCAAGGTCGCGTGCAACGTCGATCGCGACCCGCAGCGAGCCGCCATCGTGCACGACCTCGACCACGGTTGCGACGGCATCGACATGGCCCGTGACTAGGTGGCCGCCAAGCTCATCCCCGAGGCGAAGCGCTCGTTCGAGGTTGAGCCGCGCGCCTTCGCTCCACAGCGTTGGTGCGGTGCGAGCGATGGTTTCGCCGGAAACGTCGACCGCGAACCAGTCGGCGCCCTTGTCGACGACGGTCAGGCACACGCCGGAGCAAGCGATCGAGGCGCCAAGGTCGACGCTGGCGAGGTCATAGTCGCAGCCGATCGTGAGGCGCAGGTCGCCGCGCTGCTCGATTGAGCGGACGGTACCGATCGAGGTGATGATTCCGGTGAACATGATGCCTTCTAGCGCACCCGATCATATGTTTCGAGCCGGTCGATCCCGAGCCCCGTGGCGTCGCCTGCGCGCCAGCGGCCATGAGCGTCGGCGATCGCGTCGAGCCCGATATAGCCAAACGACGACTTTCCCTCACCGACGAGGATCGGTGCGCGATAGACCAGAATGCGGTCGACGAGGTCGGCGCTGAGGAAGGCCGTCGCGGTCGCCGACCCGCCCTCGACGAGGAGGTCGTTGACGTCATGAAGGCGGAATACATCCTGCGGGGAATGCAGGATTTCCCACCCTTCAACCGCGCCGCCCCGGGTCAGCAGGGCGCGGCGCGGTGACCAGTCCTCGAGGCCGGGGAGGCGGACGTCGAGGCGCGGCGAGTCGGCGAGATAGGTGCCTCGCCCGACGAGGATCATGTCCGCATGAGCGCGCTCGAGATGCACATGCGCGCGCGCATCTTCGCCGGTGATCCACTTGGATTCGCCCGACGGGAGCGCGATCTTGCCGTCGATTGAGAGGGCCAGCTTGAGCGTGACGCGGGGACGGCCGAGCGCGAGGCGGGTGAGATAGCCCGACATCGACGCCGCAGCCTCGTCGGCGAGGCTGCCGATGCTGACTTGGATCCCGGCAGCGCGGAGCGCGGCAAAGCCTTGGTCAACCGTGCGCGGGTCGGGGTCCCCGATCGCCGCAACCACGCGCGCCACTCGCCGTTCTATGATCAGCGCCGCGCATGTCGGCCCGCGCTCGCTCAGGTGGGCGCAGGGTTCGAGGGAGACGTAGAGGGTCGCGCCGACTGACTGGTCGCCGGCCTCGTCCAGCGCAACCGCCTCGGCATGGGGTCGCCCGCCCGCCGCAGTGGCGCCGCGACCGACGATCGCGCCGCGCTGGACGATGACGCAGCCGACATTGGGATTGGGCGCGGTGCGGCCCCGGGCACGGGCGCCGAGTGCAATTGCCTCGGCCATGAACGCGGCGGTTTCGCTCACATCCCGAGCTTTTTCTCGATCGCCTGGAATTCCTTTTTCCGCGCTTCCTTGGCCTGGTCGCGCGCGGCCTGGCCCTTGGCCTGGTCGCGCTTGATGTCGGCGTCGGTCCGGCCCGGGCCATATTGCTCGACATAGATGATTGTCGGCGGGGGCGCGGTGTTGATCTGGGGGTCGACCAGGAAGAGGATGACGATGATGATCGTCGAGAGGATCGCGAGCGCGGCGCCAATCATCTTTTCGCGCTTGCCGTGGCGGAAGACGGCAGCGAGATCGCGGAGTGCGGCGACCGGGCCGACGGGGGGAGGCATGACGGGCATGGCGCGCAAGATAGGGCGCGGTGGGCCGCGCGACCAGCCCCGCAGCACCTATCGTGATGCGGCCACGAGCCGGGTGAGCGCCCGGTCGCGCCCGATGCGTTTGAGCAGCGGAGCCATTTCGGGGCCCGAATCGCGCCCGGTGAGGGCGAGGCGAAGGGGGTGGAAGAGGGCGCGACCCTTGCGCCCCGTCTCCGCCTTGAGCGCGGTGGTCAGGACGGGCCACGGATCCACGGTCCAGTCGAGATCACGCGCGATCCTAAGCGCTTCGGCGAGGAATGGGCGGTCTTCGTCCGGCATGGTCGGCGGCGGCAAATCGCCCTCGAGCGCGGGCAGCCAGTCGGCATAGTCGCTGACCCGGGCAAGATTGCCGCGCAGGAGGAGCCAGTCGGCCTCGCGGGCACCCTCGGTGAGGCGATCGGCGACGTGGGCGAAGTCGAGCTGGTGGAGCAGGCGCGCATTGAGCTGTTCGACCTCGGCAAGATCGAAGTGCGCCGGGGCACGGCCGAAGTGGGCGAATTCGAACCCCTCTGCGAGATCGGCGAGCGTGGCGCGCGGCTCGACCGGCTGTGAGGTGCCGAGGCGGGCGAGGAGCGAAAGCAGCGCCATCGGTTCGAGCCCGGCGTCGCGGATCGCCTCGACCCCGAGCGAGCCCAGCCGCTTCGACAGCTTGCCTTCGGCGGCGACGAGCAGCGCCTCGTGGGCGAAGGTCGGGTTCGGGGCGCCGAGCGCGGTGAACATCTGCAACTGGGTGGCGCTGTTGGAGACATGGTCTTCGCCGCGCACGATGTGGGTGATGCCCATGTCGATGTCGTCGATCACGCTTGGCAGAAGATAGAGCCAGCTGCCGTCGGCGCGGCGAACGACGGGGTCACTCATCAGCGCGGGATCGAATTTCTGCGGGCCGCGGACGAGGTCGGTCCACTCGATCGGTGCGCCATGGTCCAACTTGAAGCGCCAGTGCGGGGCGATGTTTTCAGGGGCGGGCGCGTCGGCGGGCTTGCGCTCATAGACGGGGGGAAGGCCGCGCCCGAGGAGAACCTTGCGGCGAAGGTCGAGTTCCTCCGGGGTTTCGTAACAGGCATAGACGCGGCCTGTATCGCGCAGTCGGGCAAATTCTCGTTCGTAGAGGGCGACGCGCTCGGACTGGCGAAAGAACGCGTCCGGGGTCAGCCCGAGCCATGTCAAGTCTGCGCTTATGCCTTGGTCATATTCCGCGGTCGAGCGCTCCTTGTCGGTGTCGTCGATCCGCAGGAAAAAGCGCCCGCGATGGCGGATCGCGAACAAGGCGTTGTGAAGCGCGGCGCGGATGTTGCCGACGTGGAGCCGCCCGGTCGGCGACGGCGCGAAGCGGGTGGTGGCGCTCATGACTTCCCAGTGTGGAAAGCGTTCGAGATGGGATAGCGGCGGTCGCGGCCGAAGTTGCGGGCGCCAAGCTTGACGCCGGGTGGGGCCTGGCGGCGCTTATATTCGGCGCGGAGCAATTTGCCTTCGATGTCGCTGACGAGGGCTTCGTCGGCGCCGGTGATCGCGGCGGTTTCGCGCACTGACAGCTCCTGTTCGACAAGGCCTTCGAGGATGCGGTCGAGCAGCGCGTAGGGGGGCAGGCTGTCCTCGTCCTTCTGATTATCGCGCAGCTCGGCCGAGGGCGGCTTGTCGATCACGCGCGTCGGCATGACCGCGCCCTTGGGGCCAAGCGCGCCTTCGGGACGGTGCGCGTTGCGCCACCGCGAGAGCGCGAAGACGGTCGTTTTGTAGGCGTCCTTGAGCACCGAATAGCCGCCCGCCATGTCGCCGTAGAGCGTGGCGTAGCCGACCGACATCTCGCTCTTGTTGCCGGTCGTCAGCAGCATGTGGCCGAAGCGATTGGAAAGCGCCATCAGCGTCACCATCCGCAGCCGCGCCTGGATATTCTCCTCGGCGAGCCCGGGCTTGGTTCCGGCGAAGGACGGAGCGAGCATCTGGTCGAGCGCCGCCACCCCGGGGGCGATCGGGATGACGTCATGGCGCACCCCAAGCAGGTCTGCACAGCCCTCGGCGTCGGCGAGGCTGTCCGCGCTCGTGAAACGCGAGGGCATCATCACGCACCACACCTTGTCGGGGCCGAGCGCATCGACCGCGACCGCCGCCGACAGCGCGCTGTCGATCCCGCCCGACAGGCCGAGGATCACACCTGGAAAGCCATTGTCGCCGACATAATCGCGCAGCCCGACGACCATCGCGGCGTAAATGTCGGCGGGATAGGGATCGAGGACATGTTTTTCGCCCGGCGCGCAGGCCCAGCCGTCGGGGCCGCGAGTCCAGCTGGTGACGAGTAGTGCCTCCTCCCAATCGGGCATCTGCAGAACTACGTCGCCGCTTCGTCCGATGACGAACGAGGAGCCGTCGAAGGCCAATTCATCCTGGCCGCCAACGCGGTTGAGATAGGCCAGCGGGAGTCCGGTTTCGGTCACCCGGTCCTGCGCGAGGTGGAGGCGGACATCGTCCTTGTTGAGCTCGTAAGGGCTGCCGTTGGGGACGAGGAGCAGTTCGGCGCCGGCCTTGGCGAGCGAAGCGCAGACCGGCTCGAGCCAGATATCCTCGCAGATTGGGACGCCGATCTTCACGCCGCGAAACATGATCGGGGACGGCAGCGGGCCGGCGGCGAACACGCGCTTTTCGTCGAAGGTGCCGTAGTTGGGGAGTTCGTGCTTGAGCGTTCGGGCGAGGATGCGCCCGCCTTCGGCGAGGATCATCGCGTTATAGACCCGCCCCTCCTCGACGTGGAGCGCCCCGAACAGCAAGGCTGGTCCACCGTCGGCGGTGGCGTCGGCCAGCCGCTCGGCCGCTTCGATGCTGCGGCGGACGAATTCGGGCTTGAGGACGAGATCCTCAAGCGGGTAGCCGGTCAGCTGGAGTTCGGGCACCATGACAAGGTCGGCGCCCTTCGCCTTGACGCGCCACTCAAGGATTTTCGCGGCATTGCCGGCGAGGTCGCCGACGCGCTGGTTCATCTGGACAAGGGCGATGGCCAGTTGGTCTGCGGGCTTGTCGGTCACAGGGCCCGGTTAAACGCGCCAAAGTCGGGCGGCAAGCGCTTGGCAGGATCGACGGGCACGCTATGGGGGTGCGCGACAAGGGGACGACGATGAAGCTGCTCGCCGGAAATTCGAACCTGCCGCTGGCGCGCGCGATCGCCGACTATCTCGAGATGCCGCTGACCAGCGCCAGCGTGCGGCGCTTCGCCGACGAGGAAGTGTTCGTCGAAATCAACGAGAATGTCCGCGGCGAGGATGTGTTCGTGATCCAGTCGACGAGCTTCCCGACCAACGACAATCTGATGGAATTGCTGATCTGCATCGACGCGCTGCGCCGGGCTTCGGCCAAGCGGATTACGGCGGTCATTCCCTATTTCGGCTATGCCCGGCAGGACCGCAAGCCGGGGCCGCGCACCCCGATCTCGGCCAAGCTGGTCGCCAATATCATTACCACGGCGGGGGCCAACCGGGTGCTGTCGATGGATTTGCACGCTGGGCAGATCCAGGGCTTTTTCGACATTCCGACCGACAATCTGTGGGCCGCGCCGGTTATGGCGGCGGATATCCAGGCGCGCTATGGCGGGCGCAAGCTGATGGTCGTGTCGCCCGACGTCGGCGGCGTGGTGCGGGCACGAAGCCTGGCCAAGCGGCTCGACAATGCCCCCCTGGCGATCGTCGACAAGCGCCGCGAGCGCGCCGGCGAATCCGAAGTGATGAACATCATCGGCGACGTCGAGGGGCATTGCTGCATCCTGATCGACGACATCGTCGATTCGGCGGGGACATTGTGCAACGCTGCGGCGGCCCTGAAGCAGCAGGGGGCCGAGGAAGTCATCGCTTATTGCAGCCACGGCGTGCTGTCGGGCGCCGCCGTGGCGCGGGTCGCAGCGAGCGAATTGACCGAGCTGGTCGTCAGCGACACGATCTGGTCGGGCGAGGCCGACGCGCCGGGAACGAAGATCCGCCGGATGACGATCGCTCCGCTGATTGCCGAAGCGATCAAGCGCATCGCGGACGAGAGCAGCGTGTCGAGCCTGTTCGACTGAATGTGCAATCTCTACCAGCTCGAGGCCGGACCGGACGCGATCCGCCGGATTTTCGAGGGGGTGCAGCTGCCGCTCGGCTTTCCCGAGGGAGTTCCGAATTTCCAGCCGCGCGATGTGCGGATCACCGAGCAAGCGCCGGTTGTGCGGTGGAGCGCGGAAGGGAGCGCCGAGCTGATCGAGCGGCGCTGGTCGTGGCCCGGGCCCAAGGGAAAGCCGGTCTATAATTTCCGCAGCGAAGGGCGCGCGTTTGGACGGGGGCGCTGCTTGATCCCGGCCGACAGCTTCTACGAATTCACAACGCCCAATGACCCCAAGGCCAAGCGCAAGGACCGCTGGCAATTTCGCACTGCAGGCGGCGAGCCGTTCGCCATCGCCGGGTTGCTTCGTACCGATCCCGGGGTTGGCGAGGCGTTCACCATGCTGACGACAAGCCCCGGCCCCGACGTCGCGCCCTTCCACAGCCGCCAGATCGTGGTCGTCACCGCACACGACTGGCGCGGCTGGCTCGATGGCAGCGAGGCCGAATGTCTCGCCCGGCCGCTCCCCGCAGGAACGTTTTCGGTCGAGCGGGCATGACTTGCCTTCGGCGAGGCGTCCCCGTATAGGCGCGCCTCTTCCAGATTGTTGGAAAGACGAATGGTCCGGCCAGTTAGGGCTGCCGTGGCGATTCGCTAACGTCGCCCCCTGAGCGTGTTTTCGGAAGAAGACTTGGGTCAGCGCGGGTAACAAGGAGACCAAAATGCCCAAGCTCAAGACCAAGAGCGGAGTGAAGAAGCGCTTCACGCTGACCGCCAGTGGCAAGTTGAAGCATGGGGTGGCCGGCAAGCGCCATCGCCTCATCAGCCACAACAGCAAATATATTCGCCAGAACCGCGGCACCGAAGTGCTCGACAAGGCCGACACCCAGCGCGTCAAGCTCTGGGCGCCTTACGGCCTCAGCTAGGAGCATCGGACCATGGCACGCATCAAACGCGGTGTAACCACTCGCGCCAAGCACAAGCGGATCCTGGAGCAAGCGAAGGGCTATTATGGCCGTCGCAAGAACACCATCCGCATCGCCCGTCAGGCCGTCGAAAAGGCCGGCCAGTACGCCTATCGCGATCGCAAGGTTAAGAAGCGCAGCTTCCGCGCCCTGTGGATCCAGCGGATCAACGCTGCGGTTCGGGCGGAGGGACTGACCTATGGCCAGTTCATGTTCGCGATGAAACTGGGCGGGGTCGATCTCGACCGCAAGGTTCTGGCCGATCTGGCGATGCATGAGGGCGAGGCTTTCTCCGCGCTCATCGCGCAGGCGAAGACGCACTTGCCCAACGAGGGCGATCGGACTGCTGCCGTCGCTGCTTAAGCGGACGAGCAATGGTTAGAAGGGGCGCTCCGGGTTCGGCCGGGGCGCCTTTTTCGTGTTCAGCTTGCGCTGCGGTCTGTGCCAGCTCTTCGCAATGAAAACGAAAAGGGCGCCCCGTTACCGAGGCGCCCTTCCTAGTCGGATGCTCTAACGACATCCTCTCCTATGGGTAAAACTTATTGCCAGATCGGCGCGGGCTCGATCGCGATGGCGAAGCGGGTCGTCGCGGCATTCTTGTCGCGGAAAGTGAGGCGTTGCCACTCGGTGCGGGCACGAAGCTCGTCGTCGAACGGGCCAGCCATGGTTTCCGTGCCTGGCCGGATGTCGCCAAACTCACAGTCGGCATATTCGCCGCCGATGACCCAATAGCGTGTCTTCATGGTCTCAATCCCTTGTGGCGGGCGCATCGTCAGCGGCCCGTTGTTCCAATGATGCTGTTCAACACCGAAAATCGATTGCCGTCGCGTCGATAAGAGCGTGCCAGTCATGTTTGGACTTGTGGTTTTTGTGAATCGTTGACAAGAAGCGCCATGGTAGCCCAACGAAAGCTCTTCCTCGGCGCCCGGCTCAAGCGGCTTCGGCGCGACCGTCAGCTCCAGCAAAGCGCCATGGCGACCGAGCTTGGCATCTCCGCCTCCTATCTCAATCATCTCGAGCGCAACCAGCGTCCGGTCACCGCCGGGATCCTGCTGCGCCTCGCCGAAGTGTTCGACATCGACGTCAAGGCTTTCGCCGCCGAGGGAAATGAAAGCGCCGGCGCCGAGCAGCTCGGGGAGATCTTCTCCGACCAGATGTTCGCCGACCTCGGGATCAGCCGTTATGAACTGGTCGAGCTTGCCGACAATGCCCCGGCCGTGGCCGACGGCGTGGCCCGCCTCTACACCGCGCTTCGCGAGCTTCAGCGCCACCCCCACGGCGGCGTTGACGAGGATGGGAATGACCCGCGCGCGCTGATCACCCCCGAGACCTGGGTGCGCGACTATATCCAGGAATCGAACAATCATTTTCCCGAGCTGGAGGATTGCGCCGAGACACTCGGCGTGGCGATGGCCGACGCGCTGTCGATCGCCGAGCCGCTGCGCCGCCGCCTCAAGGATGCCTGGGGAATTTCGGCGCGGGTGGTCGGGCCTGCGGTGCTTGGCGATTCGACCCAGCAATATGATCCCGAACGGCGGGTGTTCATGCTGTCGTCGCTGTTGCGAAGCGAGAACCGGACCTTCGGGCTCGCCTATCAACTGGCGCTGGTCGAGTTCCGCGATGTCATCGAGCGGGTCGTCGCTACCGCCGCCCCGCCCGACCAGGGGTCGCGCCACTTGCTCCACGTCAGCCTCGCCAACTATGCCGCAGGCGCGATCATCATGCCCTATGGCCGATTCCTCGCCTCGGCCGAGGAATATAATTATTCGATCGACCGGCTGTGCGGCGAATATGGCGCGAATGTCGAGCAGGTCGCGCACCGGCTGACGACGCTAAGCCGCCAGGGCGCGCGCGGCGTTCCCTTCTTCATGATCCGGGTCGATGCGGCGGGGAATATTTCCAAACGCTACGCCGGCAACGCCTTTCCCTTTTCGCGATTCGGCGGAACCTGTCCGCGGTGGAATCTCCACGCCGCGTTCCAGAATGCCGGCAAGGCGATCAGCCAGGTCATCGAAACCCCCGACGGCCAGCGCTTCTTCACCATCTCGCGGACGATCGACCGACCGATTCGCCCTGACCTGCAAAGCGACGGACTGCTCGCGGTCGGGCTCGGCTGCGAGCTGCGTTATGCCGACAAGCTGCATTGCGCGGCGGGGATCGACCTGGCGAACCCGCCGATTACGCCGATCGGACCGGCCTGCGCGATCTGCCCGCGGCTCAATTGCCCGCAACGCGCCACCGCGCCCGCGGGCCGCGCGCTGGCGGTCGACGAGAACCGCAAGACGATTTCGCCCTACCCATTCGTGCCAAGCTGAACGAATAAGTCGTCTGAGACGACTTGGTTAACGCGTAGCTGAGGCGATCTGGCCGAGGATCGTCGGCTGGATCGCGCCGAGGCGGACACTCGGGCGTTTGTCGGTTACGCTGATGCTTGCCTCGAGCCCAATCGCGCTGTGGATCGCGGCGGCCGAGGCGGCGGCGACGCGCAGCGTGTAATGGCCGTAAGCCGCGTGATCGAAGAGGAAATATCCGTCATAATCGGATCGCGTGGTTGCCGCGACCTTGCCATCGGCGTCGACCAGTTCGAGATCGACCCCCTCGAAGCCACCGCCGCCATCCTTAACGAGCAAGCCTTCGACCGTCCCGCTGCCGACGAGGCCGATATCGACCTCGGCGGCGATTCCGGCGCGCGGGGTGACCACTTGCAGTGCCTTGCGCGGGGTCAGCGAGGGGTCGTCGAGGCTCGACTGGTCGATCCCCACGGCAATCGGCTGATAGGCGGGGAGCCCGGCGACGACGGTTCGGCCGCGCTTGTCGGTGCCCCCCGTGGCGGTGCGGGTGCCGGTGGTGATCAGCGCACCGGGCTCATCGGGTTCGCCCGAATCGCGAACACCATTGTCGTTGAGGTCGCGATAGACGTGGGCGCGCACCATTCCCGCGCTTGCCATCGGCGCTCGCGAGGGGCGGAAGCCGCGCGACGGGTCGAGCGAGAAGGCGAGGTTCAAGCCGACCGCGACCGAACCGTCGCTCGCCGCCTCGCCGGTCAGGGCCAGCGCCAGCGTATTGAAGCGGCGGATGTGCGACACGCGCGCCCGCGCCCGCCGAAGCTGGCCATCATAGCCAATCCCGGCCTCCCAATCGACCTTTTCGGACGCTGACCAATAAGCGGAAAGCTCGGCCTGCCGAAGCCGGGGCGAAGGTTTGACATCAAAACTGCTACTGCCTCGCAATCGTATTCGGCCAATGCTTCCGGCGCCGATCAGCGTGGCTTCGAGCTCCTCCGGAGGTCCGGTGCCGAGCTGATTCGTGCTTCGTCGATAGCGCAGGTCAGTGCCGAGGTTGAACCGGCCGAAGTTGGCCGACAGCCGCGCCGCCGCCTCGAGCTGGCGGCTTTGGCCGGGGCGGTCGAGAATGCGCAGCGATGCCCCTGCCGGGATCACCGCTCGTCCGAAATGGAGTGGTGCGCTGAGCGCCAACTGCGCCTCGCGGATCTCTTTTTCAAACAGGCCATTCAAGCGGAAGTTCTTGGCATACAGCGCTTCTCCCGCAATGTTGAGGCTGCCGAACTTGGCCAGCAACCCGCTTCGCGCGCCAAGCCCGCCATGATTGTCACGCGACCCTGCGACTTCGACCAGCGCGCGGCCGATCGATCGGCGAATCGTGCCCTCGACATAGGTCAGCCGCTCGTCGTCGAGCATCTGCATCGTCGCGGTGATCCCGATCGAGGTTCGCGCATCGAGCCCATGTTCGACCGCCGCCGTCGCTTGAAGCTTGGGTATGGTCGACGCATCGGTCGCGGGGCGGTGGAGGGCGATCAGGTCTTGCGCGGGCTGGTTGACCCCGGCCCAGTACCAGGTCTTCCCCGGCGGTGCGGCGGCATCGGCGACATTGACCGATTCGGTCCGGCTCTTGAGCTGACCTTGCGGGCCATAGAGACGGATTTCGATTGCATTCTCGCCGTAGAGCAAGGGCACGTCGTCGAAATGGTAGCGCTGGTCGCCGCTGGTCGGCGCGAAACCGAGCAGTTCGCCGTTGCGATAAAGTTCGGCCTCCCACCCGGCGGGCAACTCGCCTTCGAAACGCGTGCGGTCGAACGCGGTGGGGGTGAACAGCGGACGGTTAGTGACGACCGCGCCGCGCCCGGTCGCCGCCGACGCGATCAGTCGGCTGTCGTGCCCGGGAACGTCGCCAAAGCCGAAATGCGTCGCCTTCAGCGGGCCGAGCAGCCCACCGTCGGGGTCGGACTTGAAGGCGTGGACGCGCAGGCTTTGGGGCTTGCCGCGAACAACGGTGGTCGCTTGCGCTTCGTATGAGAGGGTGGCAATTTCGCCCGCCGCGAGCAGCGCGGCGCGACGATCGACTCGGGCGCCACTTCTGGCGTCATAGGTGACTCCGCCGCTGACGACGAAGTCGAGCGCCGGTGCGCGCCACAAGCGATAGGGCAGGCGAACCTGCGGCAATTCGCCCAGGCTGAGGCTGGCCTGGTGCAGGCGGGCGGCGCGATCGTGGCGCTCTTTCGCCAGTTCAACCGGCAATTTTGCTTGCGATTCAAGCAGTAGCATCGATCCGGCGAGTGACGGCTTGACGCCAATTCCGAACCAGCGGGCGAGTGCACCCGATTCGACGCACCACCCCTCAGGCGTCTCGCGCACCGTCCCGCCCGACAGCATTTCCTGCTTGCCCGCGCCATAGGCCACCTGGCCGGTGCCGAGGTCGATGCTGATCTTGTTCTTCTCGCTGAACGCCCAGCCGCTGGCCTTCTTCGCGGCAAGGTCGATCCGCATCGGGACGTCGAGCGTCGTCAGGAAGTCGCCGAGCAGGACGCAGGTCCCCTCGGGGGTCCCATAGGCGCGGACTCCGTCGCCAAGCTTCAATTGGCGAATATTGACCTCGAGCAGATACTGGTCGTCCGAATCGGCGGTCCAGCCCGCCTTGACCGGAGCCGAGGCGGCGTTGGACATCCCCCCGGCGGCGAGCGCGGGGAGGAGGAGCGCGGCGACGAAGCCGCGGAGGCTCTTGCCCCGACTCACCTGGGTCCCCGCCGCGGTCCCGCTCTAGCGAAGGACCGCGCCGGTCTCGGCGATGACCTGGGGCCCCGCCTCGCTGGTCTCGACATATTGAACAGTGACCGGGCCGCTCGCCGAGGCGAACAGCTTGTCGTTGACCGGGATGCTGAGGCTGCGCTGGCTGACTTCGGTATAGACCGCGACTCCGCGCTGGATCGCGATCGGGTCCTTGATCCCGGCCTTCATCACCCGCACTTCGCCGAACGTCGAGCGCGAGCCACTGCGGGTCAGGTCGAGCGCGACAGCGGGCTTGCCGCCCTCCTTGACGAGATGGACTCCGGCGATCCCGGCCTTGGCCTGGAGATTGCCGAGGCGGACGATCAGCGGGATGGTCACGCCATAGACCGGGGTCAGCGCGAAGCTGATACCCTTTTGCGCGCTCTGCTCGGCGGTCACCGGGCGGGGCTTGGGGATAGCGCGGAACAATAGATGGACTCGATATTCGCCGTCCGCGAGCCCGGCCGGTGCGCGCGCCGCGATGTTGATCGTCTGCGGCTGGTTGGGCGGAAGCGTGACCTTGCGCGGGGCGTAGAGAATCATCTCCTCGGCGGCCTTTTCGGCAGCGCTCGGCGCAGCGACATCGACCAGCGAGCCGTCGGTGGTCATCCGCCGCAACTCCACGCTGATGCGATAGGTCGCGACGTCATCACCGATATTGTTGAGGATGATCTGTGTGCCCCGGCTGCCGTTGAGCACGATCCGCGTCGGCGCGACGAGCAGGTCGCCGACTCCGGCGGTGGCGGCGCTTGCAGCAAGCAGCGCGAAGGGGGCGATCAGGGCGAGGCGAGCGGTAGGCGAAAAGAAGGTCACGAGCAGGTCTCCATCCAAAGTGGAGTTGTTCTGCATCGGGAGTGGTTACTTTATCGCTAACCATCTCCGCCCTGAGGGGTGCGCTGGCCAAGCAAAAAGGGCCGCCGTTTCCGGCGACCCTTCACGCTTCACTCGCCGCGGAGGGCAAAGGCCTCAATAATCGACGGTGACGTTCAATGCGCCCGTGTATACGCCGTCAGTCGTCGCCGCGTTGATGGTGAACGAACCGCCGACGTTGAAGTCGGTTCCCGGCGAGCCCGAGTTGGTCAGGGTCACTGTCGCTTGCGCACTTGGAGTGAACAGCAGCGGCGTGATGCCGTTGGTGATATTCGCGGCGGTGGTCGTGATCTTGACAACCTGTTGGTTCGAACCGGCGACGTTGAAGATGGCCTGCTTGCCGGTCGCCGGGCAGGTCAGGCCACCGCCGGTGCAGGTGATTGCACCGCCAGTGGAGATCGACACAAGGTTGGAGCCGGTGACGTTGGTCAGCAGGATCGTGCCGAAGTCGATATTCTGGGTCGAAGTCAGCACGAGCGGCTTGACGATCTGGGCGCGCGCGGTTGCCGGCGTGCTTGCGCCGACGGGCGCGGCGCTGGCCTGGGTGGATAAGGCGAGCGCCGCAGCGGCCGCCAGATAAGCGAAACTCTTCATGTCAGTCCCCACTGGTCTCGACCCGAACCGACGGGCCGTGGTGACTGCTGCTTTAACCAAGTCGCCTTGCCGCTTTGCTCAGCGACATGGTTACCGCGGCGTTTACGAAAGGTCCGGAACGGACCTGATTGGGCATGCAAAAGGGGCCGCCGTCGCCGGCAGCCCCCAACCCAGACCAGCGGGTTTGCGCGGATCAGTTGTAGTCGACGGTGACATCCATGTCGCCGACATAGACACCGCTAGCGGTGGTCGGCGCGACGGTGATGCTGCCGCCAATCGCGAAGCTCGCCCCGCCCGTGCCGCTCAGCGTCAAGGGGCTGGTCGACGCGGCGGACGGAGTGAAGGCGAGAATCGCGCTGCCAGGCCCGAACATCGTGGTCGGCGCGACATAAACTTTCACCAACTGGTTGGCGGACCCAGCGACGTCGAACTTGGCTGATTTGGTCGTCCCGCCACACAGCAGCTCGGCGGTGCAGGTCACCGCGTCGGCCTCGTCGATCGACACGACATGGCTCGCCGCCATTCCGGTCATCTTTATCAACGTCCCGAAGCTCAAGTCCTGGGTCTTGGTCAACGACAGCGGATCGACGATCTGCGCGGTCGCGGTTGCTGGCGTCGCGGCACCGACGGGCGCGGTGGTCGCGGCGCTGGCCGGAGCGGCGAAGGCGGCGGTGAGCGCGATGATCGGAAGAAATTTGGTCATGTTTAGTCCCCATTAGGCGGTGCAATGCTGGCGGTTGCCCGGGAACGACCGGCCATCCGTGGAGACTGCATTAACCTTGCGGGCTTTCGCCTTTGCTCAACTTCAAGGTTTCCGCCGCGTTAAGGATTAAACCGGCGTGGACTTTGTTCGGCGCGCTCAGAGATAATCGACGTCGACCGAGAAATCGCCGCGAAAGTCGCCGTCGAGTGTCCCGTCGACATGAAGCTCGCCGCCGAAGTGAATCGTCAGGCTGCCGTTCGCGGCGATTCGCGGCATCGAGGACAGGTCGCTTTTGATCGAATCGATCCGCACTTGTCCGCCGCTCGTCCCGAACAGGCTGATGGTTTGGGGCAGCCCGACGCGGATCGCGCGGCCCGGCTCGCCCCGAACGGTGATCGTCCCGGCCATCGCCCGCCCGCCGATCGAGACTACCGTTCCCGAGGTCTGGCGCGATCCGTCGGGGGCGACCAGCGCGCTCCCCGCGCCACTTCCGGCAAGCACGAGCCGGTCGAAGTCCAGACTGGTCTCGACCTCGAGTTTGACCGGGGTCACCGTCTCGTCGGAGGTCAGGGTCGTCGGTGCCGCGCATAGTCGGCACTGCGCAGCTGCGGGCGCTGCCGACCAGACCAGCACGAACGACAGGGCGATCAGCCAGGGCATGATGCGGGCAAGCATGGCACGTTTGCTAGGGGGCAAGCGTTGAAAGGGGGTAAACGAGTACGTAACTATCTGGCCTTGCTTCACGGAGACCGACATGCCCGACAAAATTCAGCGCAGCGACGAGGAATGGCGCAAGGAGCTCGGTGAAGAGCGTTTTCGCGTGCTTCGCCAGTCGGGCACCGAGGCGCCGTTCAGCGGTGCGCTGCTCGGCAACAAGGCCGAGGGCGCCTATGTCTGTGGGGCTTGTGGCGAGCCACTGTTCGACAGCGACAGCAAATATGACAGCGGCTCGGGCTGGCCCAGCTTCACCGCGCCAGCCGATCCGCAGGCGGTCGCCGAAATTACCGACCGCAGCCATGGCATGAGCCGCACCGAAGTGCGCTGCGCCAAGTGCGAGGGCCATCTTGGCCATGTCTTCCCCGACGGTCCGGGACCGACGGGCTTGCGCTATTGCATCAACTCGGCCTCGCTCGATTTCGCGCCGGCCGGACAGGATGCGAAGCAGCGCGAGGATTTGCGTTGAACGAGGCCCTTGGCGAACGCCCCCTGCGCCACTAACCCTTTGCCGTAATGGCCAGCGTTTCCCTCCGCCGCTCGCGGTTCAAGAGCATCATGATGTGGGGCGCCGGGCTGGTCGTCTTCCTGTTCGTCGTACTTGGCATCGCGGTGGCCATCGCGGCGTCGCAGCTGCCCGACTATGACCAGCTGAGGAAGCGGACCGACCTCGGCCAGATGATCCGGATGCGCGCCGCCGACGGATCGGTGCTGGTCTCGCTCGGGCCGAGCTTCGGGCGCTGGCTGAGCTATGACCAGATTCCGACGACGATGCGCGCGGCGATGATCGCCGTCGAGGACAAGCGCTTTCGCTCCCACCCCGGGGTTGATCCGATTGGGGTGGCGCGCTCGCTCAAGGTGCGGCTGACGAGCGGGCACTGGAGCCAGGGTGGATCGACGATTACCCAACAGCTGGCGCGCAACATCTTCCTCAACAACAAACGGACTTTCGCGCGCAAGCTGCAGGAAGCGGTGCTGGCGCTGGCGCTTGAAACCAAATTCTCGAAGGACCAGATCCTCGAGCTCTATCTGAACCGGGTCTATTTTGGCGGCGGCAGCTATGGCATCGACGCTGCCAGCCGGACTTTTTACGGTCATGGCGCCGACCAGCTCAGCCTGGGCGAAGCGACGATTATCGCCGGGCTGGTCAAGGCGCCGTCAAACTATTCGCCGACCGCCGACGCCGAGGCCGCGCGGGGCCGGGCCAGCGTGGTCCTGAAGTCGATGGTCGACAATGGCTTCATCAGCGCCTCGGCCGCCGCCGGCGTCGATCCGGCGACGGTCCGCCTCACCGCAGCGCCGCGCCAGAACAGCGTTCGCTATTTCACCGACTGGGCACTGCCTCAGCTCGATACGCTGATCGATGCGACGCACGACCCGATCGACGTGTGGACCACGCTCAGCCCGTCGATGCAGGCGGTTGCCGACAGGGCGGTCAACGCCAACACGCCGGGCGGGGCGCAGGGGGCGCTGGTCAGTCTCGACCGGGACGGCGCGGTGCGGGCGATGGTTGGGGGGCGCGACTATGTTGCCTCAATCTACAATCGCGCGACCCAGGCCGAGCGCCAGCCGGGATCGTCGTTCAAGCTGTTCGTCTATCTCGCCGCGCTCGAGAGCGGAATGAAGCCGACCGACACGATGGTCGACCAGCCGGTGGATATCAACGGCTGGAAACCGCGCAACTCGACCCGCGGCTATCTCGGGACGATGACGCTCCGGGAGGCGTTTTCGCGCTCGATCAACACGATCAGCGCGCAGATCGGCGCTCGGCTCGGCTTCTCGACGATTGCCGACATGGCGCGGCGCTTTGGCCTGACAAGCGACATTTCGACCTATCCGTCGATGGTGCTCGGCACGAGCAATGTTCGGCTGGTCGAAATGACCCGCGCCTTCGCCTCGGTCCAGAACCATGGCATCGCGGTCACCCCCTATGCGATCCGCAAGGTCGTCACCGCCGACGGGCAATTGCTCTATAATCGCGACGGCAACGATCAGCGCGTGCTCGTCGCGCCGTGGGTCGCGGCCGAGATGACCGACTTGCTTCAGTCGGCGGTGCTTTCGGGCACCGGCCGCGCGGCGCAGATCGGCCGTCCGGTCGCGGGCAAGACCGGGACCACCAGCTCGAACAAGGATGGCTGGTTCATCGGCTTTTCCTCGGGACTGACCACCGGGGTGTGGATGGGACGCGACGACGCTCGTCCGATCCCCGGGCTCCAGGGCGGAACCGCGCCGGCGCGCGCCTTCCACGATTTCATGATTGCCGCGACCGCCAACCGTCCGGTCGAGCAGTTCGACACGCAAGTGCCGATGCCGGACTGGCAGCTCGAGCCCGACGAGGAGGCAATGGGGCTGCCACTGGGCGACAATCTCGCCGCCGCCGAGGCGCCTTTGGTCGATGCCGATGGCAACCCGATCCCGCAGAGCGAGCGCCCGCCGCCGCAGCCGAACGGCGAGCCGAGTGCAGGGCAACCGGCGGTCCGTCCCGACGGGACCGGGGCGCCCGATCAGGGCTGGCTTGACGAAGTACTCAATCGCGGCCAGCAACGCCGTCCGCCGACGCCGCCGGAACCCGTCACCGTCCGCCGACCGCCGCCATCACCGGTTCCCACCGACCCCGCGCAGGACGGGACCGAGCCGGCGCAATAGCAGCCGGTGGGGCTCGACCGGCCCGCCGAACAGCCGAGCCTCGGCGGCCTTGAACTGCGCGCCATGGTCCATGTGTAGCCGGTGCGCGACTTCGTGGACTACGACATAGCGGCGCACTGCGGGGGGCGCGAGGATCAGCCGCCAACTGTAGCGAATCGCGCCCGCTGCCGAGCAGCTGCCCCAGCGCGAGTCGGCGTCGCCGATCGACACCGCGCGGATGTTAACGCCCGCGTCGGCGGCGATGGCCGCGGTTTCGGCGGACAGCGTGTCGCGGGCGTGGCGCTTCAGCCAGGCTTCGATGCGGTTGGCGAAGGATAAGCGCGGGCCGCCGCACGACAGGCTGGCGGCGCCTCGCACCACCGTTCGCGACGCGCCTTCGATCCAGTCGAGCCGAACCTGTTCGCCCTCGAGCGGGATCATCGCGCCCGGCTCGAGCGGGCTCAGCGCGGGTTGGCGGGCGAGCTGCGCTGTGACCCAACGCTGTTGTTCCGCCGCCCAGGCGAGCGCGGCACGGCGCGAAGTACGCGGCGGGACGGTCAGCACAAGTCCGCCGCGCTTGTCGTCGAAGCGCAGCTTCAGCCGCCGCGCACGGGGGTGGACGCGGAGGGTCAGCGGGACGCCCGCGACCGAATCGCCGGATAGTCCGAGGCTAGAGCGGCCGGTCGACAATATGATGCTCGAGCTCGCCGGCATCGACTTCGCTGACGGTCCACCCGCGCGTCGACTGGCCTGCGAGATGGACCGTCTCGCGGTCGCCGGAGATCAGATAATGCCAGTCGTAGAGCGGCATTCCGTCGGCGCGAAGGCGATAGGCGCAGGTCGAGGGAAGCCATTCGAGTTCGTCGAGCCGGTCGCGGTGGAGCACCACGCAGTCCGAGACATATTTGCGGCGGTGGCTGTAATCGACACATTGCGAGGTCCGCCGGTCGAGCAATTTGCATGCCACATTGGTTGGGTGGAGCTCGCCGGTGTCCTCATCTTCGAGCTTGTGCAGGCAGCAGCGGCCGCAGCCATCGCACAGCGCCTCCCACTGCCCGCGATCAAGTTCGCGCAGGGGCTTCTTCCAGAAAGGCGTTGCATTATTCATGATACGGCCAGCAATGGGCTGGCAAGGGCGCGGGTTCAAGGCGGAGCGGGCATGATGAAGCGTAAAATCCTGATTCGACTTGCGAGTTTCGCGCTTGCCGCAAGCGCGATGTCGGTCACGCTGCCCGCAACGGCGCAACTCGGTGGGAACAATGGCGAGGACTTTCTCACCGCCGTTCGCGAAGTCGATGGCAACAAGGCAACCGAGCTACTCAACCGTCAAGGCTCGACCGTGCTGTCCCATCGTGGCGGCAAGGGCGAGACCGCGCTCAACATCGTTGCGCGGCGGCGCGATTCTACCTGGCTCGGCTTCCTCCTTGGGCGCGGGGCGGACCCCAATGTCGGCGATGATCGCGGCGAAACCCCGTTGCTGATCGCCGCGCGGCTCGGCTGGGAAGATGGCGTGAGTCTGTTGCTCGGGACGCGCGCGGCGGTCGATCGTGCCAACCGCTTCGGCGAGACCGCGCTGATCGTTGCCGTCCAGGCGCGTCAGCCGGGCATGGTTCGGCTGCTTCTCCAGAACGGCGCCAACCCCGACAAGAAGGACACGGCGGCCGGGTATAGCGCGCGCGACTATGCCCGTCGCGATAGTCGCTCGACCGAGTTGATACGGCTGATCGAGAGCGTCAAGCCGGGCAAGAAGATCATTGCTGGGCCAGTGTTCAAATAGGGGCGGCTACGCGACGCACGTTCCGTCGTCATCCCGGGCTTGACCCCGGACCCGCCTACTTCCTTGGCGAGCGAGGAAAAGGCAGGCCCCGGATCAAATCCGGGGTGACGGGACAAGGCAATCAACTCACCCTTAATTCCAGTCCCCCAATGTCGGATCGATCTGTGCCGACAAGCGCCGCGCAGCCCGCCGCGCAAAACGCAGCAGTTCGGCCTTGCGCCGTGCCGGGGCGAGCGGGCGGAGCACCGACTCGCGAAGGACCGCTGCATCATAACGATCAGCGACGATCAGCCCCGCCGCCTTGGGGAGGAAATCGCTGGCCTCGGTCAAGTGCGCCAGCACCTGCGGCACCGCCCAAAAGAAATGGTCACAATAATCGAGATAGTCGCGCCACTTGCCGTCGCCGAGCAGGTCGGCCTTGGCGACCTTGATCTCGACGATGGTCAACTGGCCCCTGGCGTCGATCGCCATTAGATCGGCGCGGCGGCCGTTGGGCAGCGGCACCTCACAGATAGCAAACAGGTCGCGGCGGCAGAATAGTCGAGTGACGCCGCGCGCCACTTCGCCCGCAACGGGAGGCAGGTCTGTGAAACAATCAGGGATGGGCGCGCTGGCCATCGCCTGGCCCTAGAACAAAGCAGGACCGGATGCCAGTGACATCCGGTCCGCCAAGCCCCCTCCCGGGACCGGGTCGCCACCATTTTGGTGGTCGAAGATCAAGCCGCTTCTAGCGGTAGAAGATATGATTGCCGATCGCCGCCACTCGCGTGGCGTGCCATGCCGGCGAAACTCGCGAGGCATGGAAGAATAGTGCGCGGGGAGCACTCGACATGCTCAGCTTGGCGTCGACGATCGCAGCGACTGCCACGGCCGTCTTCCATTGCGCTCCCGAGCGCGCAATGCCCGGCATCCCGCCGCCCCGGACGAAGCTGAACTGGCCGCGCTGGAAGACGACCCCGCAATAGGTCGGAGCGAAGCGGCCCGACTTGGCGCGATTGGCAATCACTTCGCCGACCGCGAGTTGACCGGCGAGCGGTTCGCTCTTCGATTCGAAATAGATCGCGCCGGCAAGGCATTCGAGTTCGCGATTGGCTGGCGTGCCGCTCTTGAGGCGACTGACCATTGCTGCGAGCGATTCACCAGGAAGTTTCTTTGCTCCGATGCTGTCCTGCGGAGCGATTGCGGAGTCGCTGCCGGTCACCACGGGATTCGCTTCGGGAAGCGCTTCGACCGGGACCGGAGTGATCAATTTCGGGAGCTCATTCGAAGCGATTAGCGGTTCGGGCGCGCTATACGAAGCAGGGATCATCTGCGCCGGAGCGACTGAGGAGGAGGCCAAAGCGGCCAGCACCAATATGGTGGTGCGAAACGACACGGACATTCAAACCATTCACTGTGCGGTGATCATCTGCGAGGAATGAGCGCGTTCGCCGCGCTGTCTGTTTCCCTCGGATCTGATCCCCGTCTGCGTGGCATTCCGGACCCGTGCGGCCGCTGGAAATGCCCCCCGCTCTGTAACTATGGCCTTCCGTCGAGCATGAACCGGCGATGATCAACCCGCGTCGCTCGTTTCAGCGACGAACTGTTCCGCCGACGGGATGTCCAGTTCGATTTGCCATTCGTCGGGGTCGTTGCGGCGGCGTTTTTCCAGGAACAAACGCAAGTTTTGCGAATCGCCGGCCTCAGGGCCGACTTGATGCCAGGCATAGCCCCCAGCCCCGAGCTCGCGCGCGAGACAGGTCAGCGGCTCGCCTCGCGTGGCGATGGAGAGGAGTAGCGTTCCCCGATCCGAGTCGCCGCGATGGAGGATCATCCCGAACCCGCCCAGCGCCTCGGCGCGGCGAAGAAAGGCGGAGGCTTCGATCCCCGGCGCCAGTCGCGCCTCGCTCACGGCGTGTAGCCGGGCAGTCCCGACAGCGCGATGTGGCTCCTGAGGAAGGTACCGGTGCCGCGCGCGCATTCCTCGCCGGTGGAATCGACGATTCGCGCCTCGGCGACGAACACCCGCCGCCGCCCACTAACCCATTTGCCTTCGGCGAAGGCGGGGCCTTCGGTCAGCGGCTTGGTGAAGTGGAGGTTGAACGCGGTCGTCAGCAGGAAGCGGTCGCTGACCAGACTGTTCGCGGCGTAAAAGGAGGCATCGTCGAGCATCTTGAAATAAAGCGTGCCATGGGCCGCGCCGGCGGCATGGAAGGCGGTTCCGGCGACGGTGAAATCGATCCGCGACTCGCCCGTGCCGAGTAGCGACAGCCGACTTTCGAAAAGCTTGTTGATTGGCGCCGAGGCATAGAGCCGCTCGAGCGCACGGAAATGCGCTCCTTCGCCGCCGATGGCGGGTTCAGGCGGCGTCGCGCTCATCGGCCGCCATCAGCACTGCGGCAAAGGCATCGCGGCTGCGCGCGCCGCGCATCTTGTCGAGCGTCGCGGCTTTGCGGGTGATTCGGCTGACTGCGGCGAGCGCCTTCAAATGCTCGGCCCCCGCATCGAGTGGAGAAAGCATGAGGAACACGAGATCGACCGGCGCGTCGTCGATCGACTTGTAATCGACCGGCTCCGACAGCCGCACGACCATCACGAACACGCTCGACATTCCGGCGATCTTGCCATGGGGGATCGCCACGCCATTGCCGAAGCCGGTAGTGCCGAGCCGTTCGCGCTCGGCGAGGCTCGCCTGCACCTTGTCGGGGTCGAGGCCGAGGCGCTGCGCCGCGTGCAACCCGAGCTGATTGAGCAACGCACGCTTGGTCTTCGCCGACACGCCTATACGGATCGATTCGAAATCGAGAAGCTGGGCAAGCTGCATCGGTGGTGACTCTTACGCGGGAAACAGGCCCGTGCCCTCCCCTGCCAAGGAGGCCGATAGGACCATCGCCGACGATTGTCAGGCCCCGCCGGGTTCAACCCAGCCGATCGTTCCGTCGCCCCGTCGATAGATCATGTTATAGTCGCCCGTCCCGGCATTCTTGAACATCAGCGCGTTGGTGTTCCTGAGGTCGAGCATCATTGCCGCGTCGCCGACGCTCGCCTCGGGAATATCGACTCGAGTTTCGGCGATGATCGGCGGGCTGTCGGGCAGCGGGGCCTCCTCGTCCTGCGGCGCGGCGAAGATGGTGTAACCGGCGTTGGTCGAGAGTTCGGCAGGTTCGGCGCCATTGCTGACGCCATGCCCGCGTCGCTCGCGCAGCCGCTTCACATAACGGCGCAGCTGTTTCTCGATCTTGTCGGCGGCACCTTCGAAGGCGACATGCGCGTCGCTCGCCCGGTTCGAGGCCTTGAGCACCACCCCCTGCGATACCGGCGAGACAATGTCGCAGGTAAAATCGTCATAGGGGCCACGCCCGAAGGTGACGTTGGCCGCAACTGCGCGCGAGAAAAACTTGTCGGTGATCGCGGTGATGCGCGTGCTGACGTGGGTGCGAAGCGCTTCGCCGGTGTCGACCTGATGACCCGAAACCCTGATTTCCAAACCTGTTCTCCTGCGATGATGGCCGTAACCTGTTTAATCAGGCAGCCGGAAGGAAGCGTTCCCACAGCGGCTGCTTCAACCGCGCAATGAACGCACGATGGCGGGCGATTTCTTCGTCGCTTGCATAATGAGGGCGGGCGAGACGGACGGGGCGGTCGATTGCAGCGACCGACGGGGCCGCCGCGCTGTCCGCGACGTCGGAGACAAGACCCAAGCCGATCTGCCGACCTCCGGTGAGTTCGATATAGACTTGCGCCAGCAGTTGCGCATCGAGCAGCGCGCCATGCTTGACGCGCTGGCTTCGATCGACCCCGAAGCGGCTGCACAAGGCATCAAGGCTGTGCTTGGCGCCGGGATGGCGGGTGCGTGCCAGCACCAAAGTGCAGATCATCCGGCTCATGCACACCGGGTCGCGGCCGCATTTCTGAAGCTCGGCGTTGAGGAAGCCGAAATCGAACCCGGCATTGTGCGCGACCAACGGCGAGTCGCCGATGAATTCGAGCAGCTTGTCGGCGGTCTCATGGAAGCGCGGCTTGTCCGACAGGAAGCGATCGGACAGGCCGTGGACCGCTTCCGCCTCGCTCGGCATCGGCCGCTCGGGGTGGAAATAGGCATGATACTCGCGCCCGGTCTCACACCGGTTGATCATTTCGACGCAGCCGATTTCAACGATGCGGTCGCCCCCGGCCGGGCTGAGGCCGGTCGTCTCGGTATCGAAAACTATCTCGCGCATGACCCCTTTATCGACCCGTCGCGAGCCCAAGACAAGCGAGGATCCGCGTCACTTCGGCGCGAGTCTGGCCAAGGTCGCAATCGGTATCAATTACGAAGTCCGCGCGCGCCCGTTTTTCCGCATCGGGCAGCTGGCGGGCGAGGATGGCGGCGAGTTTTTCCCGGTTCATTCCGGGCCGAGCCATCACCCGCGCTCGCTGGATTTCGGGTGGCGCCGAGACGACAATGACCTTGTCGAACGCGCCCTCGCCGTTGGTTTCGAACAGTAAAGGAATGTCGAACAACAGCGCCGGTGCGCCCCGATGTTCTGCGATGAACCGCTCGCGCGCGGTATGGACGGCGGGGTGAACGAGCACTTCGAGCGCCGCGAGTTCGTCGCGTTTGCCCAGCACGCGCGCGCCGAGCCGGTCGCGATCGACCGTCCCGTCAACAGTTGTTCCGGGAAAGCGCGATTCGATTGCCGCGACCAGTATTCCCTGCGGACCCTGGAGGCGTCGCACCTCGGCATCGGCGTCGAACAAGGGGATGCCCGCCGCGACGAACATCGCCGCAACAGTCGACTTGCCCATCCCGATCGACCCGGTCAGCGCGAGCGTGAGCGTCATGTCGATCCCTTATGAAATGAGCAGTCTACGCAACTCGGCATCATGCTCGCGCGGCGCCGGCTGGCCGAAGAAACGCTCGAATGCCACCGCCGCCTGGCCGACCAGCATCTGCAGTCCGTCAAAGGTTGGCATCCCGTGCGCCTTCGCTTCGACCAGCAGTTGTGTCTCGACCGGCGAGGTGACGATATCGTAAACGGCGGTTCCGCGCGGCCATTCGCCAAGCGACAAATCGAGTGGGGGCTGCCCGGTCATTCCGAGGGCGCTGGCATTGACCAGCAGGCACACCGCCCCCGATGGGTGCAGATCGTCGAGCAGTTGCGCCGTCCCTCCTGCCAGAACGGCCAGCGCGGTCGCCCGCTCGATCGATCGACCGAAGACCGTGACTGAAAAGCCGGCATCGCCAAGCGCCAGCGCGATCGCGCACGCCGCGCCCCCCGTTCCGATCAGCCAGGCCACGCCGGGCTCGAGATTTGCCATCGGCTCGAGAAAGCCCGCCCCGTCACTGTTCCCGCCGCGCAATTGGCGACCATCGAAGACCACCGTATTGATTGCACCGGCGCGCCGCGCGAAGTCATCGACGTGCTCAACCAGCGGCGCGACCGCCAGCTTAAGCGGCATGGTGACATTGCACCCGCGCCACGCCAAGTCTGTCCTGCGTTGGGCAAGATACCCGGCGAGCGTTGCCGACGTTACCAGGGTGGCGCGATAGTCCGCTTCGACTCCCAGTTTTCCAAGCCAGAAATTGTGTATCAGCGGAGACTTAGACTGGACGATCGGATCGCCGATGACCTCGGCATAGTGTAGCGTCATGACGTCATCGCTCCGCGTGTCCGCAGCGCTTCGAGCAAGGGCAGCAACGGCAGGCCGAGAACGGTGAAGTGGCTCCCCTCAACCCGTTCGAACAGGGTCGCGCCGCGCCCTTCCATCCGGAATACGCCGACGCACTGACCGACAGCGGGCCATTCGGCGGAAAGATATTCCTCGATAAACTGATCGGATAACTTTCGCAGCCACAGTCGCGCCCGTTCGACGTGGCTCCATTCGGCGATCCCGTCGCGCGCGATGACCACTGCGCTGACCAGCGACAGCGCCTTGCCCGCAAAGAAGCGCAGATGTTCGGCGGCCTCGGCCCGATCGCGCGGCTTGTCGAAGCGTCGGCCGCGACATTCGGCGATCGAATCGCTGCCGATGACCAGCGCACCGGGGGAGCGGGCCGACACGTCGAGCGCCTTGGCCTCGGCGAGCATTGCCGCCATCTCCTCGGTCGTGCCCGAGAAATCGCCCTTGAGTGCCTCCTCGTCCACTCCTGGCCGCTCGATCCGAAAATCGAGCCCGACCCCCTCGAGCAGCGTGGCGCGGATGATACTGCCCGAAGCGAGGATGGTGAGCGCGTCGCTCATCGGGACAGGGCTGTGGAAAAACTCATGATGTTCTCTAGCGCGCTCCCGGGGATGGTCCAATGCCGCCTGTTCGTCCCGATCCGTTCGCCTGCATTGCCCATAGTTGCTCACAGCGCGTCCTGTCGGGGCAACACGCTGTGAATCATGGGGAGCGGCGGTCGCGACTCGTGCATTGGGCCTGTGCGCTTTGCCAACCGCGCGCTGTTGGCAAATCCGGGAGGCGTCCCTAAACCCCGCGACCAACCGACTATCTACTTCTTCAACTCTAATCTTAAGAATCTAAGAGATAGGAAGATAAGTGGCGTCCTCGCCGAGCCTTGCCGTCCCTTCGCCAGACATCGTCACGGCCGACAAGCCGTTGCTCGCCGTGCTGCGCGGGGAACGGCGCGATCCGCCGCCCTTGTGGATGATGCGCCAGGCCGGGCGCTATTTGCCCGAGTATCGCGCGCTGAGGGCAACCAAGGACGGTTTTCTCGGTCTGGCCTATGATCCCGAAGCGGCGGCCGAGGTCACGCTTCAGCCGTTGCAACGTTTCGCCTTCGACGGTGCGATCCTGTTCAGCGACATTCTCATCGTGCCCCATGCCATTGGCCAGCATTTGGAGTTTGTCGCAAGCGAAGGTCCGCGCCTTTCGCCGCCGCTCGCGAATGCCGCGCTGGAGGGCCTCCAGCCGGCCATGGAGCGCCTCGAGCCGATTTACCGGACCGTTGGGAGGGTCAAGGCCGACATGTCGCCTCAGACGACATTTCTCGGCTTTGCCGGCTCGCCTTGGACCGTTGCCACCTACATGGTCGCGGGGCAAGGGAGCCGCGAGCAATCCGAAGCGCGGCGTCTGGCCTATCTCGACCCGGCGCGCTTCCAGGCGATCATAGAACGGATTGAGGAGGTCACGCTGACCTATCTCTCGGGCCAGATCGATGCCGGCGTCGATGCGGTGCAGTTGTTCGACAGCTGGTCTGGCAGTCTAGCGCCAGCCGAATTCGAACGCTGGGTGATCGCCCCGACGGCGCGTCTCGTCAGCGCGCTCAGGAAGCGCCATCCCGACGTTCCGATCATTGGCTTTCCCAAGGGCGCGGGCGGAAAGCTCGCAGCGTACGCGCGGCTCACCGGGGTCGACGCGATCGGGCTCGACGAAACGGTCGATCCCGTGTGGGCCGATACCGAGCTTCCGGCGGGACTTCCCGTGCAAGGCAATCTCGATCCCCTCGCGCTGATCGCGGGGGGCGACACGTTGCGCGTCGCGGTCGAGCGGATCCGGTCCGCATTTCCGACCCGCCCGCACATTTTCAATCTTGGCCACGGCATCCAGCAGGACACGCCGATCGCGCATGTCGACCAGCTTGTCGCGCTCGTTAAGGCCAGTGCATGAACGGCATGATCGGCTTCCTCGGCAACGCCTATCCGTGGGTCAAGGCGGCGCACGTCACCTTCGTCATCTTCTGGATGGCAGGCTTGTTCCTGTTGCCGCGATTCTATGTCTATCACCATGCCACCAGTCCGGGCTCGGTCGAGGATCGCAACTGGATCGAGCGCGAAGCGCGCACCCGCGCCATCATCCTCACCCCGGCAATGCTGATCGTCTGGGCGCTCGGCCTGCTCCTTGCCTTCCACATCGGGGCGTTCGGCCAGCATTGGTTCGATGCCAAGCTATTGCTCGTGCTGTTGTTGACGGGCTATCAGGGATGGCTCGGCGCCTATGGCAGGAAGCTCGCCGACGGCCAGCGCCCGCTTGCCAACGGCACGCTGCGATTCCTCAACGAAGTTCCGGGAATTGCGACTGCGCTGATCGTCGTGCTGGTCATCGTGAAGCCTTTTTAGGCGGTACGAACCGAAAACATGAAGCCTTTTTAGGCGGTACGAACCGAAAACATGAAGCCTTTTTAGCCGGTACGAAGCGAAGACACGAAGTCTTATTAGGCGGTACGAAACCGAAGGATCGAAGCCCTTTTAAGCCGCGAACCGCTCCCCTATATTGACTTCACAAAGGCCGAGTCCTAACCCCCGTCATAGACGGCCGCACCGGCCTGTTCCTCAGATCGTCGGTGCGCGCCCCCCGAGCGGCGTCCTGTCGCGCGACGAATTTCCCTGAAGCTCTCATCCACGAGCCACCAAAATGCATCTCAAAGACCTCAAGAAAAAAACCCCCGCCGAACTCGTCGCAATGGCCGAGGAGATGGGCATCGAAGCCGCCTCGACGCTGCGCAAGCAGGATCTGATGTTCTCGATCCTCAAGGTCCGCGCGGAATCGGGCGCTGAAATCATGGGCATGGGGACGATCGAAGTCCTCAACGACGGCTTCGGCTTCCTGCGTAGCCCCGAGGCAAATTACCTCGCCGGCCCCGACGATATCTATGTGATTCCCCAGCTCGTCCGCCGCTTCGGGCTTCGCACCGGCGACACGATCGAAGGCGAAATCCGCGGGCCCAAGGACGGCGAGCGCTATTTCGCGCTGACCCGCATCACGCAGATCAACTTCGACGAGCCCGACGCCGTTCGCCATCGCGTCAATTTCGACAATCTGACGCCGCTTTATCCCAATTCGAAGCTCCGCCTCGACACGCTTGACCCGACGGTCAAGGACAAGTCGGCCCGCGTGATCGACATCGTCAGCCCTCAGGGCAAGGGCCAGCGCGCGCTGATCGTCGCCCCGCCGCGCACGGGCAAGACCGTGCTGCTGCAGAACATCGCAAAGGCGATTACCGACAATCACCCCGAGGTGTTCCTGATTGTCCTGCTGATCGACGAGCGACCCGAGGAAGTCACCGACATGCAGCGTTCGGTCAACGGCGAGGTCATTTCCTCGACCTTCGACGAGCCCGCCTCGCGCCATGTCCAGGTCGCCGAAATGGTGATCGAAAAGGCCAAGCGCCTGGTCGAGCACAAGAAGGATGTCGTCATCCTGCTCGACTCGATCACTCGACTCGGTCGCGCCTACAACACCGTCGTGCCGAGCTCGGGCAAGGTGCTGACCGGCGGTGTCGACGCCAATGCGCTCCAGCGCCCCAAGCGCTTCTTCGGCGCGGCGCGCAATATCGAGGAGGGCGGCTCACTATCGATCATCGCCACTGCGCTGATCGACACCGGGTCGAAGATGGACGAGGTCATTTTCGAAGAGTTCAAGGGCACCGGCAACTCCGAAATCGTCCTCGATCGCAAGGTGTCGGACAAGCGCATCTTCCCGAGCCTCGACGTCGGCAAGTCGGGCACGCGCAAGGAAGAGTTGCTGGTCGATCAATCAACCCTGTCCAAGATGTGGGTGCTCCGCCGAATTCTCATGCAGATGGGCACGATCGACGCGATGCAGTTCCTCCTCGACAAGATGAAGGACGCCAAGTCGAACGAGGATTTCTTCGCGTCAATGAACCAGTAGCTGAGCCGGAAAATCCGGCACGCTTCATGCGTGTCGGGTCTGCCGATTTCGCGCTAAGGTTCATTCATGCTCCCGATGCTTAACTTCACTGCCGTGCTTACCCCCACAGGATTCGCGCAACTCGGTCAGATCATCCTCGGCGACCTTACCATGGCGGGTGACAATGTCGTCATCATGGGCACCATTGCCTCGGGACTGCCCGACAAGGAGCGCCGCAAGGTCCTTCTTCTCGGCGTGTCGATCGCGCTCGTTTTTCTGATCGGCTTCGCGCTGATCGCGACTCGATTGCTCAAGGTCACCGGACTGCTGTTCGCGGGCGGGCTTCTCCTTCTATGGGTCGCCTATAATATGTGGCGCGAGCTCCACCCCAAGGCGCTGGTGATTGCCGACGACCCTGACACGGCACAAATCGAAGGCCCCCCGGCATCCAAAAGTTTCTTCAAGGCGGCGATCCAGATCACGCTGGCCGACCTCTCGATGAGCCTCGACAATGTCCTCCTCGTCGCCTCGATTGCGCGTGACAATCCGGCGCTGCTGTTCATCGGGCTGACCTTCTCGGTGCTGCTCATGGGGCTCGCCGCAAACCTCGTCGCGCGCCTGGTTCAGCGCTATCACTGGATCAGTTACATTGGCCTCGTCGTCATTCTCTATGTGGCCGTCACGATGGTCCACGACGGCTGGATCGGTGACCAGCACGTCAAGGGTCTTACAACCTTCTTCACCTGATCCTACGTGGGGCTATCCAAACGCGTCCGGGAGCGGCAAAGCCAGCCGATGGACATTGCTGCACTGATCACCCCCGCTGCGCTCACCGCCCTCGCCGAAATCCTGATGATCGACATCGTCCTTGCCGGGGATAATGCGATCGTCGTCGGGGCGCTTGCCGCGGGCCTTCCGGCGGACCAGCGCAAGAAGGTCATCATGCTCGGCGTCGCTGCGGCGCTGGTGCTGCGAATCATCTTTGCTCTCCTCGTCTCGCAATTGCTCCAGATCGTCGGGCTGATCCTCGCCGGCGGGATTCTCCTTTTGTGGGTAGCGTGGAAGATGGCGCGCGAACTCCGTCATGCCACCGAATCCGCAGGGTCGCCCGAGGTCGCGGGCGACGAGCATAGCGGCGTGAAGCCCGCCAAAAGCTTCGCCAGCGCGGCGTGGGGAGTTGCCCTCGCGGACGTCTCGATGAGCCTCGACAATGTCCTCGCGGTCGCCGGGGCGGCACGCGAGCATCCGTGGATCCTGGCGTTCGGGCTCGTCCTGTCGGTCGTCCTGATGGGGATCGCGGCCAATGCGATCGCCAAATATATCGAGCGTTTCCGCTGGATTGCCTGGATCGGGCTTGCGGTGATCGTGTGGGTCGCGGGGAAGATGATCTGGGAAGGATGGCACGAGGTTTCGCCGCACCTGTTCTAAACGGCCCACGCGATGTGCGTCGTAACCTGGGCGTGGAGCCGGAAAGTGGAGACCTGAGCGATGCAAGACACGATCGTCGCCCTGTCGTCCGGTCGCCCGCCGGCCGCAATCGCGGTCATCCGAACGAGCGGCCCGGCCGCACTGGTTGCGGCGGCAACACTCGCCGGAGCGCTTCCGCCACCGAAACAGGCGAGGCTTCGCACCCTTCGTCACCCGACCAGTGGGCTGGCGCTCGATTCGGTCCTGCTCCTTCGCTTCGACGAACCGCACAGCGCGACTGGTGAGGATATCGTGGAGTTTCAATGTCATGGCGGCCGGGCTGTGGTCGCCGCGATCCTCGCCGCCTTGACGTCGTTTCCAGGAGTTCGAAACGCCGAGCCCGGGGAATTCACTCGCCGTGCCCTCGCCAATGGCCGGATCGACTTGACCGAAGCCGAAGGACTCGCCGACCTGCTAGAGGCCGAGACGGAGCAACAGCGCCGCGCCGCGCTTGCACTGGCGGGCGGCGCCCTCTCGCGTCAAGTCGAGATATGGCAAGGCCGGGTACTTGATTTGTCAGCCCGCGCCGAGGCCGCGATCGACTATGTCGGAGATGAGGACGAAACCGCAATCGATGCTGCTGCTCTGCGGGCTGACGCGCGGGCGCTGGCCGCCGAACTCGAGGAATGGCTTGCCCGACCCCGCGCGGAACGCCTCAAGGACGGCGTCCGGGTTGTCGTCGCTGGACCACCAAATGCGGGAAAGTCCAGCCTAATCAATGCCATGATCGGTTTTAACAGGTCGATCGTCAGCGACATCGCGGGGACCACCCGTGACTCAATCGAGGTTCCCTTGTCGATTGACGGTATTCCCTTCCTGCTGGTCGATACGGCCGGCCTGCGCGAAGCTATGGATCCGGTCGAAGCACTCGGGATTGCCCGCGCGCACGATGAAACGGCGCGAGCCGAGATATTGCTCTGGCTGGGCGAACCGGGCGAGGCGCCAGCCCATCCATGCTTGATTCCGCTCGAGCCGAAGTCAGACCTGCGCTCCCCTGCGCTCCCAGCGGCGGGCGCCGCGCTCCCGGTCTCGGCATTCAGTGGTACGAACCTTGACACTTTGTTGCGTCGCCTGGTGCAGGAAGCCGAACTGCTCCTTCCCGCCGAAGCGGAGGTGCCGCTGAATGTCCGCCAGGCTATTGCGGTGACCAGCGCCGCCCGAGATTTGGGGACGCTTCCAGACGATTTGCTCCTTACCGCTGAACAACTGCGCTCGGCTAGAAGCGCCTTCGACCGCCTTACGGGCCGTGCCGGGATTGATGAGGCGATCGAGGGTCTCTTTGCCCGTTTTTGCCTTGGTAAATGATGTTTCACGTGGAACGTTGCCGATGTTTGAAAGGCGCAAGATTCTTGCCCCACGTCACCGGGATTAGTAAGCGAATTAAATGTATGATGTCCTGGTAATTGGCGGCGGTCATGCGGGGTGCGAAGCGGCGACCGCAGCAGCGAGACGCGGCGCGCGGGTCGGACTCATTTCCTTCTCTGCGGAAAACGTCGGCCAGCTTTCGTGCAACCCGTCTGTGGGCGGAGTCGGCAAGGGCCATCTGGTTCGCGAACTCGATATATTCGATGGGATCATGGCGCGCGCGGCAGACCTATCGGCAATCCACCGACGTCTGCTCAATCGCAGCAAGGGTAGCGCCGTCCATGGGCCGCGAGTTCAAGCCGACCGAAGCCATTATCGCCTTGCCGCATCGTCTTTCGTTCGTGAGGCGGGAGTCACAGTCATCGAGGACGAGGTCGCCCGCATCAATCTGTGCGGCGGGCGCGTCGCCGGCGTTCTTTTGGCTTCAGGCGACGAGCTCCAGTGCCTCGCCCTCGTCATCGCAACGGGCACATTCCTCGGAGCCTCGCTGTTTTGCGGTGTTGAGCGGATTGCCGGTGGCCGGGTCGGCGAACGATCATCACTCGGGCTGGCGGATCAGATTGGTGAGCTTGGGCTTGCGCAGGGCCGACTAAAGACCGGCACCCCCCCGCGCCTTGACGGACGATCGATCGATTGGTCCCGACTTGCGCGACAGCCGTCGGAAGCTTCAAGCTGGACGATGTCCGCGCTGGCTCCCGCTACTTTGCTGCCACAGATCGACTGCGCCATCACGCGGACATCAGCTCGCACGCACGATATAATTCGCGGAAATTTCAGCCGGTCCCCGCTCTTCGCGGGCACAATCGAGGGGAGGGGCCCGCGTTACTGCCCCTCGATCGAGGACAAGGTGAAGCGCTTTGCTGAGCGAGAGAGCCACCAGATTTTCCTCGAGCCTGAGGGGCTAGCCAGTCACTTGGTCTACCCGAATGGGCTATCTACCTCGCTGCCCGCCGATGTGCAGTTGGGGTTCATTCGCTCAATCCCCGGTCTTGAGCGCGCGACAATCGTCCAGCCCGGCTATGCCGTGGAATATTCCTATCTCGATCCGCGACGACTTACTGCGACGCTTCAGCATGGCGAGATTGCCGGGTTGTTCCTCGCGGGCCAGATCAACGGCACCACCGGCTATGAAGAAGCCGCAGCGCAGGGACTTGTCGCCGGCCTCAATGCCGCCGCCCACGCTTGCAACTTGGCGGAAGTAAGGTTTGACCGCGCCTCCAGTTACATTGGTGTGATGATCGAGGATCTGACTCTCCAAGGCGTCACCGAGCCCTATCGGATGATGACCGCGCGCGCTGAGTTTCGTCTGCACCTGCGGGCCGACAATGCATCCACGCGCCTCGGCGCCACTGCCATCGCAGCGGCCTGCGTGAGCGACGAGCGACGGGCTTCAATCGAGCGCCATGCGATCGATCGCGGAACCGCTTCGAAAGAGCTCACGACCGAAGTTGCGGAAGCTGACCTGACGTCAGGAGGAGGGCCTGAACGCCGCTCCCTACGTGCGTGGCTGGCGCGCCCGGAGCTGCGTGATTCGATTGCCGAGCGTTTGCAAGCCGTCCCCACTGCGGGTGAGGTAATCGCTGATGCCGAATATGCGCCCTATCTTGAGCGTCAGCGCAAAGAGTGGGAAGCGGTCAGCCGCGACCGGTCGGTTAAGCTTACACCAAGCTTCGACTTCAAGTCGGTTCCTGGACTATCGATCGAGATGACCGAGCGCCTCGCCGATGCGAGGCCGGAGACACTGGGGCAAGCTGCGCAAATCCGCGGGATCACACCCGCAGCCCTTTCCGCGCTTCACTTTGCCCTTGCGCGAGCGGCATGATCGATCTTCTCGAGGAGTTCATAGGGAGTTGTGTTCCACGTGAAACATTCCTCCAACTCGAACGCTACACGACCTTGCTCGCCGAGGCGTCGCAATCGCAAAATCTCGTTTCCTCTTCGACATTAAGCGAGCTGTGGCCGCGCCACATTTTCGACTCAGCGCAATTAATGCGTCATGGTCGGCAAGGCGGTAGCTGGGTTGATGTAGGTTCGGGCGCCGGACTACCCGGTATCATTCTCGCCATTCTGTCACATGATCCAACGACCCTGATCGAGCCGCGCCGTCTCCGCGTTGGCTTCTTGCAGGCGGTAATCGAGCGGCTGGGCTTGACTAATGTCACCATTCTTCCCGGCAAGGCATCCGTCACAACCGCTAAGTTCGAGACCATTACAGCTCGCGCGGTCGCGCCAATGTCCGAATTCCTTGCTCTTGCGCACCATCTATCCCGCCCTGACACCGTCTGGGTGCTTCCCAAGGGCCGCTCTGCACAGAAGGAACTGGATGAGACGCGCAGAGCGTGGCAAGGTGAGTTTCGTCTCGAGCCGAGCCTGACCGACCCGCAAGCGTCGATCCTGATCGCGAGAGATGTGCGGCGGAGGGATCGATGATCAGAATAGCGATCGCCAATCAGAAGGGCGGGGTCGGGAAGACGACAACCGCGATCAACCTCGCCACCGCGCTTGCCGCAATCGGCTGGAAGGTGCTGCTCGCCGACCTCGATCCGCAAGGCAACGCCTCAACCGGCCTTGGCGTGCCCCAGGCGGCGCGTGACCGGTCGAGCTATGACGTGCTGATGGGTGAGGCCTCGCTCGTCGCCTCTATCCTTCCGACGAAGGTTCCGCGGCTCGACCTTCTTCCGGCCACGGTCGATCTTTCGGGGGCCGAGATCGAACTGGTCGGGCTCGAGGGTCGCACCCATCGCCTCGCTCGCGCCTTCGGCGCCGCGCCGCACGGGCGCTGGGATATCTGCCTCATGGACTGCCCCCCGTCGCTCGGTTTGCTCACGGTCAATGCGCTGGTCTCCGCACAGCACCTCCTCGTTCCGCTCCAGTGCGAGTTCTTCGCGCTCGAAGGGCTAAGCCAGTTGCTCCAGACCGTCGAGCGGATCCGTGTCGCCTACAATCCGACCCTGGCCATTCTTGGCGTCGCGCTGACGATGTTCGACCGCCGCAACAATCTGAGCCAGGCGGTCGCAGAGGATGTTCGCGCTTGCCTCGGCGCAAGCGTCTTCGACACCGTTATCCCGCGCAACGTCCGCCTGTCCGAAGCACCGAGCCACGGACTTCCCGCACTGATTTATGACCTGCGCTGCCCCGGGTCGGAAGCCTATATTCGGCTCGCCCGCGAATTGATCCAGCGCCTGAACCTCGTTGCGGCCGAGGCAGCGTGAGTCGCCGTCCGGGTCTCGGCCGCGGCCTCTCGGCGCTGATCGGGGAAGCCACGCGACCACAGGAGGAAAGCGCCTCGATCCCGAATGGCGGAATCGTTCGCGAGATCGACATCGGGCTGATCTATCCTAACCCCGGCCAACCCCGAACACGATTCGACGATAACACGATCAACGAGCTTGCCGATTCGATCCGCGAGCGCGGCGTTATTTCGCCGATCCTCGTCCGTCCGGTGGATGGGGGCTATCAGCTGATCGCAGGCGAACGACGCTGGCGGGCGGCGCAAAAAGCCCAACTTCACGTCATCCCCGCGCTGATCAAGGAGCTCGACGACAGTAGCTCGGCCGAAGTTGCGCTGATCGAGAATATTCAGCGCGAAGACCTCAATGCCATCGAGGAGGCCGAAGGCTATCGCAAGCTGATCGATCGCCATGGCCATACGCAGGAGCAGCTTGGCAAGCTTGTCGCCAAGTCGCGCAGCCACGTCGCCAACCTGCTGCGCCTGCTTGACCTGCCCAGCGACGTCCGCGCCATGCTGGTCAACGGCGACCTCAGCATGGGGCATGCCCGAGCGATCATTGGGTCACCCGATCCTTCTGGAATCGCCCGGGAAATCATTGAGGGGGGCCTGACGGTCCGCCAGGCCGAGGACCGCGCTCGCGCCGCCAAGCCAAACAGCCCAAGAAGCGGTGGCGGAACAGTAAAGCCGCGCCCGGTCGATGCCGATCTCGCCGCACTCGAACGTCAACTCGGCGACCTGCTCGGGTTGAAAGTGAAAGTCGCACACTCGGGAGCCGGCGGAACTGTCAGCCTCGCTTATTCGAGCCTCGACCAGCTCGACATGATCTGTCAGCGCCTATCAGGCGAACCGATCTAGCGCCGCGCCGCGCGCGCGATTGCGATCAGCTCTTCGCCGAGCGCCGCGTCGCCCGGAACCGGCGATCCCATCAACCGTCGCTCAAGCGTCGACAGGCGCTCGGCGGCCTGCGCCAGTCGCGCCGCGCTCCATTGCGACAGGAACCGCTGGACCATCGGTTTGTCCTTCCAGAACAACGACTTGCCCGCCGACGCCATGACGCCATCGAGCCGCTCGCCACCCTCGATCCGGGCGCGCATCGGCGCCAGTTGGAGGAGCCGCCGCTGGAGCGAGCGAACCACGCCGAGCGAGTCCGTCCCACCCGGGGCGAGTCGCTGAAGCGCATCGGTCAGCTCGGCCAGCCGCCCGTCGAGCGCCAGGTCCCCGATATGCGAGGGGTCACCATCGCCGCTGTCCGCCCCGAGCCGATCGAGCGTTTCGGGGTCGAGCTCGCGCGGGTTCTCGAGCGTCGCGCCAAGGTACAACGCGAATTTGGCCAACTCCGAGGCGATAATCGCCCGGTCATGATTTGCCGCAGATCCGACCCGCGCGGCGATCTCGCCCGTCAACCGCAATCCTTCGGCGCGCGCGAGTTCGACCACCATCCGGTCGGCGTCGCGACCCTCGGGCAGATAGGAACAGTGCGCCAGCGCGCCGCGCTCGGCCTCCGCGAGCTTGAGAAGAGTCGAAGTCTTGCGGAGCACCCCCGCCAGCCCGATGGCAATGCTCTCGACGCCGGGGGCTGCAAGCAATCCGGCTACCCCGTCAGCAATTTCGTCGCCCGCAGGCTCGATCCACAGCAAGCGCTTGTCGCCGAAAAGGCCCATGGCTCCCGCCTCGTCGGCGAGCAGCGCCGGATCGCCCTTGACCGCTCCGGCGGCAATGACGAACCGCTCAGCACCCAGACTCCTGAGCAAGCGATGGGCAAGCGCGCGTGACCCCGATTCGTCCGGCCCGTGAAACAGGTAGAAACGCAACGCCGGATCGGGCTGGTCGAGCGTCTGGCCGAGCCGCGCCTTATCCGCTTTCATGCGTGCGCCCTCACCGGCGCGATGACGTCGCCGTCATGTAGCGCGCCACTCTTGTCACAATCTGGTCGGCGACGAGCTGGGCGAGTCGCTCGGTCGCGGTCTGCTCGGCAGCGACGGTGGCATATTCGGAGCTGACCACATCGATCCCCGCGTCCGAACCGGCGGTCGCATCAACCACGACCGCGCCGCTTGCTTGCTCGACCAGGCGATAGCGGGCGCGCAATGTCCGCCGCTCGCGGGTCGTCGCCGCGTCTCCGCGAATACCGAAGCCGGTGATATTGTCGTCGAGCTCGACCTCAAGCCGATAGAGCCCGCCGGGATGCTCACCGCCGAGCCGGTCGACCAGCGCGTTGCGCGTCAACCACCCACCGCGATTCGGAATCGGCGCGACTTCGATCGAGCGGAAGCCGATCCCCGCCGGGCTGGCCGATCCCCCCGGGTAAAGCGGTTGGAGGCCGCAGCCGCCGAGCGGCATCAACAGGGTGGCCAACAAAAACCCGGCAAGACGCTTCGTATGGATCACGCGACGATATTGACCAACCGGTCGGGAACGACAATCACTTTGCGCGGCGTCGCTCCGTCGAGTTGGCGAATAATCTTGTCCAATCCGAGCACGAGGGTCTCCACCGCACTACGATCGAGCCCGCGCGCGATGGTCACCGTGTCGCGCAGCTTGCCGTTCACCTGGACCGCGATGGTCACCTCGTCATCGACCAGCAGTGCCGGATTGAACGTGGGCCACGGCGCGTCGGCCACCAGTTCGGCATTGCCGAGCATTGCCCAGCTTTCCTCGGCCAGATGCGGCGCCATCGGCGAGACCAGCCGCACGAGCGTCCGCACGGCCGCGTCGCGGCTTGCCGAAGGTCCGGCTTTCTCAAGCGCCCCGACCAATTCATAGACCGCCGCAATTGCCTTGTTGAAGGCGAGGCCATCGATCGCCGCGCCGACCGCTGCCGTTGCGCGCGCCAGGCGCTTATCGATCGCGGTATCGGCCCCGGTCGCGTCCGAAACACTTTGCACCAATCGCCACACCCGCTGGACGAACCGGGCGGCGCCTTCGATACTGGCTTCGGACCATTCGAGGTCGCGCTCGGGGGGCGAGTCCGACAGCATGAACCAGCGCACCGCATCGGCGCCATAGCGGTCGACGATCGGTTCGGGATCGACCGTGTTCTTCTTCGACTTGGACATTTTCTCGATGCGGCCGCGCACTACGCCGGCCCCCGTCGCGCGTTCGATCAGGCTCGCCCCGCCTGCATCGTCGATCTCGTCGGGCGACAGCCAGCGACCGTCGAGCGACTTGTAGGTCTCGTGAGTCACCATCCCTTGGGTGAACAGCCCGGTGAACGGCTCGGCGATCGAGATCTTGCCCAACTGCTTCAGCGCGCGGGTCCAGAAGCGCGCGTAGAGCAGGTGGAGGATCGCATGCTCGACCCCGCCGATATATTGCGCCACCGGGAGCCATTGTTCGGCCTCCGCCCGATCGAACGGCTTGTCCTTGGGCTGGCTGGCGAAGCGGATGAAATACCACGAGGAATCGGCAAAGGTGTCAAGCGTGTCGGTCTCCCGCCGCGCCGCCGCGCCGCACGTGGGACAGACGGCATGACGCCAGGTCGGATGGCGGTCGAGCGGATTGCCCGGCACGTCGAAGGTGACATCCTCGGGCAATATGATCGGCAACTCAGCGCGCGGCACGCCGACCGGGCCGCACTTGTCGCAATGGATCACCGGGATTGGCGTCCCCCAGTAGCGCTGGCGAGAAACGCCCCAGTCGCGCAAGCGATACTGGGTCTGTCCTTCGCCCCAGCCGTCGATTTCCGCGCGGTAGATGATGTTGTCCTTGGCCTCCTCGCTCGACAGTCCGTCGAGGAAGCCAGAATTGACCGCTACGCCATAGCCGCTTTCTGCTTCGTCAACCGCAGCATCTGGATCGCCGCCTTGAGGGATGACAACCCTCCGGATGGGCAAATGATATTTGTTTGCAAACTCAAAGTCTCGGGCATCGTGGGCAGGAACGCCAAACAGCGCGCCCGTCCCGTATTCCATCAGCACGAAATTCGCGATCCACACGGGTAGGCGCCGCTCGGGATCAAGCGGGTGGCTGACCTCAATGCCAGTGTCATAACCGCGCTTGTCTGCCGTCTCGATTGCAGCGGCGGTCGTCCCCCCGGCGCGACAATCGTCGATGAACGCTTTCGCCGCGTCATCCCGCGCCGCGACCGCCTCGGCCAACGGATGCCCTGCCGAAATCGCCACAAAGCTCGCCCCGAAAATCGTGTCGGGGCGGGTTGTGAACACTTCAATGTGATCGACTGCCGCCGAGCCGCACATTGCAAAGCGAAATTTCAGTCCCTGGCTTCGACCGATCCAATTCTCCTGCATCAGGCGAACCTTGTCGGGCCACTGGTCGAGCGTCCCCAGCCCGTCGAGCAGATCCTCGGCGAAATCGGTGATTTTCAGGAACCACTGGTTGAGCTTGCGCCGCTCGACCAGCGCCCCCGACCGCCAGCCACGCCCGTCGATCACTTGCTCGTTAGCCAGCACGGTCGCATCGACCGGGTCCCAATTGACCTCGCTTTCCTTGCGATAGACGAGACCCGCTTCGAGCAGGTCAAGGAACAGCGCCTGCTCATGGCCGTAATAATCGGGCTCGCACGTCGCCAGTTCGCGGCTCCAGTCGAGCGCGAAGCCGAGCCGTTTCAACTGCGCACGCATCGTCGCGATGTTCGCGCGGGTCCATCCGCCAGGGTGCACCCCCTTCTCCATCGCCGCATTCTCGGCGGGCATTCCGAACGCGTCCCAGCCCATTGGGTGGAGCACTTCGAACCCCTGCATCCGCCGATAGCGGGCGAGCACGTCGCCCATCGTATAATTGCGAACATGTCCCATATGTATCCGCCCCGAGGGGTAGGGAAACATCTCGAGGACGTAGGTCTTGGGCTTGGTGCTCGCGCTGTTGGCGACGAAGCTTCCCGCCTCGTCCCAGCGCGCCTGCCAGCGGGCATCGGCGGCCGCCGGCTCGAAGCGGTCGGTCATCGGTCCGGTCTTAACCCCCGACGGACGAGCGGCGAAAGTCGCGGGCGCGGGTCAGGATGATATCCTCGAGCTTCTGCACCGTGGCTGCGGCGACCGGCGCATCGACCCACGCCCCGCCCTGGTTGACCTGGCGCGCTGCAGCAACGCGCAACGCATCGGCGCGCAGATCCTGATCGAGGATCGAGGCGGTGATCTTGACCCGCTCGCCCGGCGCCTTGGGCGATGAATACCAGTCGGTGACGATGACTCCGCCGTTCGAATCGGTCTGCGCAAGCGGCGCGAACGACAGCGTGTCGATCGCCGCGCGCCACAGATAGGCGTTGACCCCGATCGTCGTCATCCGCGATGGCGCCAGGGTCGTCGGCAAACGCCGGTCGTGCGAGCAGCCGCCGAGCGCGAGCCCGGCGAGGAGAAGGACGGCAACGGGGGTCGAACGACGCATAGATGATTCCTCGGGTGGCGGCGCGGGGGGCCGCGAACGGACTGGGGCACCGTGTAAAGAGCGGGCACCAAAGGAGCAAGCGGGGTCGTCGAGTCCCGAATTGGATCCCATTTGTGCTTTGGCGGTCACAGCCACGCCCGAAAACGGACTCAATGGTGGAACATTCGGACGTCCCCGGCTATATCAATCGCCGGAGGGACGACGTGACCAACGGGACCGAGTCGAAAATGATGCGCCGCGCTGCGATTGCAGCCGCGATCACGCTCGTCACCGTCCCGGCCGCGCTCGTTGCCCGCACCGATCCGGCGCGTCATGCGCCCTCGATCGCACTCAGCTTCGACCATCTCAGCAGTTTCACACCGGCAGGCGCGGACCCGCGGCTTGCTGCCGCTTTCGCGACCCGCGCGCCGGCCGCCAGCGACTTCCGCTTCACGCCCGCCGCCGCCAAGGGCCGCCCGGCGCAGCTGCGCGTCGCGATCCGCGCTCGCGCCAACGGAGCCACCTCGATCGCTCCGAGCGACGCGGTCGGTCGATCGACCAGCGATTCGCTGACCGCGCTTACGCCGGCGACCTACAATCTCGGCCTTGCCGTTGGCTGGCGCCGCTTCGCCGTGTCGGGAGACGTCGCCAAGGTTAGCGCCGCGGGCTCACCGCTGGGCGGCAAGGAAAGCGCTGCGGTTGCCTTGTCCTATAGTCTGAAGCGCTTCACCGGCCGAGTCGCACTCGATGCCGACCGTGGCGATGGCGGCCAGCTTCCCGCGCTTACCCGCCGGGACAATGTCGCGCTCGACCTCGGCGGCGCTTTCTCGCTGACGCGCAACCTCGCGCTGACCGGCGGCGTCCGCTACAAGGTCGAACGTGACCGCGCCTCGACCCTTGCCGACCAGCGTCGTGACAGCCAGGCGGTCTACGTCGGAACCGCGTTCAAATTCTGATCGCCGTTCGGCTTCCATCCAAAGCGTGAATCAATGACTGAAGCGAGCCAGCGCTTGTCGCGGATTCGCGACTCGATCGGGGCTGCAGCACGCACCGCACGGCGCGATCCGGCCGAGATTACCCTGATCGCGGTCAGCAAGACCCGCCCGGTCGAGGCTATCGCCGAACTCATCGCCGCAGGTCAGCGCGACTTTGGCGAACGTCGGGTCCAGGAGGCGCACGACAAATGGCCCGCCCTGCGCACGGCCTATCCCGACCTTCGCCTCCACTGCATCGGCCGCTTGCAGTCGAACAAGGCCGTCGACGCAGTCGCGCTGTTCGACACGATCCACTCGCTCGACCGCGGCTCGCTGCTCGACGCCCTTGTCGCCGCGTCGGCCAAGGTCGGTCGCACCCCCGCCGTCTATGTCCAGGTCAACATTGGCGACGAGGCGCAGAAGGGTGGCATCGCGCTCGCGGACCTCTCCGCGTTCCTCGACCAGGTCCGCGCCTCGCCGCTACCGCTCGCCGGACTGATGGCGATCCCCCCGATCGGCCCCGAACCCGGCCCCTACTTCGCGCTGCTCGCCAAGCTTTCCCGCTGTCATGGCGTCACCGGCCTCAGCATGGGCATGTCGTCCGACTATGCGACTGCGGTGATGCTCGGCGCGACGGCGGTGCGGGTCGGGACCGCGATGTTCGAGTAGGGGCCGAGGCCAATTACCCGAGATGCCCGCTCCGGGCCTGCTTGGTCGCGAGATAATCGGCATTGTGCGGATTGACCGGCATGTGGTGTGCGACCCGTTCGACTACCGCGATCCCCGCCGCTGCCAGTCCATCGATCTTGGCCGGATTATTGGTCAGCAACCGCACCGAATAGACCCCAAGCGCGCGAAGCATCGCCGCCGCCAGCCCATAATCACGGCTGTCATCGGCGAACCCCAGGCGGCGATTGGCATCGACCGTGTCGAGCCCGCGATCCTGCAGCTGGTAGGCCCTCATCTTGTTGGCAAGCCCGATCCCGCGCCCCTCCTGCCGCAGATAAAGCAGCACACCGCCGCCCGCTTCGCCGAGTAGCCGCAAGGCCTCATGCAACTGCGGCCCGCAATCGCATTTGAGGCTCCCGAACACGTCCCCTGTCAGGCACTCGCTGTGCAGCCGGACGAGCGGCGGCTTGCCCCCGAATGCGCCGATGACCAGCGCGACATGCTCCTCGCCCGTCGCGCCATCGCGAAACGCGACCATCTGCGAGTCCCCAATTCCCGCAACCGGCAGCTTCGCCCGCGCCACGATCCGTGCGTGGGGGCGCGCCGCGAGCACGGTCTCGGCCGTGACGTTCGGGCGAACCGCTGCCCCTCCCTCACTCCACCACAGCGCCGGCAGCAGCCCCGCGCGCCGCGCCAATATTATCGCCGCCTTGGCCCCCGCCGGGTCGGCCACGGCCTCGGGGGTCAGCGGCCCGATCGGCCCACGCGCCATGTCCTGCGCCGGATCGACCAGCGCCAGTGCCGTCGCCGAATCGAGCCACGGCGCGCGGGCAAGGAGAGTCGGCTGGGTCGGATCCGCCGCCTTGCCTTCGTTCGCCAGCCCAAGCGCCGTCGCCCGCTCGCCGCTGATCAGCAGTCGCGCCTCGTCCTGTGGATCGAGCAAGGCCAGAAGCTCGGCCCCGCCTGTCTCGACCGACCACACAACCGCCGCGCCCATCCCAACGGGTCGTCCGCCACGAAGCGCGGCGATGGCAGACTCGAGCGCCCCGGCCTCGCTCAAAGCGCAAGCTCGACAACCAGCGGCACATGATCGGAGGGCCGCTCCCACCCGCGACAAGGCTCGAGCACGGCATGGCCCGTCGCCTGTCCCGCAAGCCCGGGGGAGCACCACATATGGTCAAGCCGACGCCCGCGATCGCTCGCCGCCCAGTCCGCTGCGCGATAGCTCCACCAGGTGAAGTTGCGCGCCGGTGCGGGCACGAACTGGCGCCCCAAATCGACCCAATCGTGCGCCGCCTGGAGCCGCCCCAGCGCGTCGACCTCGACCGGCGTATGGCTGACGACATCGACCAGCGCCTTGTGGCTCCACACGTCGCACTCGAGCGGCGCGATATTGAAATCGCCGACGATCAAAGTCGGCTCAGCCAACTTCTCCGACCAGCGCGTCATCCGGTCGAGGAAATCGAGCTTCTGCCCAAACTTGGGGTTTAGCGCCCGGTCGGGCACGTCGCCCCCGGCGGGCACATAGACATTTTCGATCCGGATGCCGCAGTCGAGCCGCGCCCCGACATGCCGCGCTTCGCCATTGTCCTGCCAGTCGTGGCGCAGATCGTCATGGAGCGGCAGCTTCGACACGATCGCCACGCCGTGATGCATCTTCTGCCCGTTGAGTATCTGGTGGCGATAGCCAAGGCGATGAAACAGCTCGGCCGGAAACACCGAGTCCATTGCCTTGGTTTCCTGCAGGCACAGAACGTCGGGCGCTTCTTCGATCAACAGCCGCTCGACGATCCCGGCACGGGCGCGGACCGAGTTGATGTTCCAGGAGGCGATTTTGAGCTTGGTCACGAAGCGCGCTTACTCCGTCCGGCCCCCCAAACGCAAAGGCCCCCGCTCCGGGGGCATGGAGCGAGGGCCGACCAAGCGTATTCGTCACGCAAGGCGATCGCTGGCGCCGAGGGTAACAGGGGGAAACCCCTGGCAGCGCAGCGATCCTGTCCGGCCTAAACCACGGTGCCTGTCGCCGCGATGAACGAGTAGCTGTTGGCTACGCTTCTTGCGGCTAAGTGATATTTTTCTCGTCAGCCGCGACGACGCTTTTGCGGCTCGGCGAACTGAAAACTCGTGTCGGGCACTGCGACATTATAGCGCTGCTGGTCGAGCTTGACCGTGGTTTTCTTGTTCTGCGCGTCGACTGCGGTCCAGCCCTCGAGCTGAAGCCCTCCGGGCGCCGCCGGTGCCTTGACGAAGGCGAGGATCATCGTCCCGAATTCGGGGCGCCGCGCATCGCGGACGCGGAGCAGCACCACGCGCGGATCTTTGGTCGGCATCGCCTGCGCAATCCGGGCGAGGTCGGGATTGGCCGACAGCAAGGGGCCGAGCGGCGACTTGGCGATTGGCCAGCGGTTCTTCTGCCCGACGTCATAATCGAGGAAATAGAGGTTGGAGCCATCGGCGACCATCAGGATGTTGGCGCTTCGCCCATAATCGAACCTCGCCTTGCCGGGGCGCTTGAGACTGAGCGTCCCGCTCAGCTGCTGACCCTTGCCATTGGTCTGAACGAAATTCGCGGTCATCGCACTTGTCGCGGCAAGGCTATGCTCGACCTGCGTCACCACCGGATCGACCGCCGCGCTCGCCGACCCGGCCATCGCGATCAGCGCGACCGGTGCCAGCACGCGCGCAAAAATTCTCGAAAACGACATGGGGATCTCCGTACGATGAAGGTTTCGCCGACAAATGGCCGCGCGCCATTGAATGCGCGCTTAACTCGATTGCCGCGAAATGTTCAGACTCACAGGGGATGCCCGTCGGTGTCCATCAGCACTTCGCGGCGGCCGACGTGGTCGGGTTGGCCAACCCGCCCGTCTTTTTCCATCCGTTCGATCAGCCGCGCCGCGCTATTGTAGCCGATGCGCAATTGACGCTGGATATAAGAGGTTGACGCCTTCTGGCTCTCGGCGACGACCTGGATCGCCTTGCGGTACATTGCCGTCTCGGCATCATCCTCGCCGACCGGTTGGCCGTCGAACAGATAGTCGCCGCCCTCCTCGGGTTCCTCGGTGACCGCCATGATATAGTCGGGCACGCCCTGCTTGCGCCAATGCTCGGCGACCGCGCGGACTTCCTCGTCGGAAACGAACGGGCCATGGACCCGGACGATCTGCTTGCCGCCGGGCATGTAGAGCATATCGCCCTTGCCGAGCAGCTGCTCCGCTCCCTGCTCGCCGAGAATCGTCCGCGAATCGATCTTGCTCGTCACCTGGAAGCTGATCCGCGTCGGCAGGTTGGCCTTGATGACGCCAGTGATGACATCGACCGACGGCCGCTGCGTCGCCATGATCAGGTGAATGCCCGCCGCGCGCGCTTTCTGCGCCAGCCGCTGGATGAGGAATTCGACCTCCTTGCCCGCAGTCATCATCAGGTCGGCAAGCTCGTCGACGATCACCACGATCTGCGGAAGCACGTCATAATCGAGCTCTTCGGTCTCGTAGATCGGCTGGCCGGTCTCGGCATTATAGCCCGTCTGGACGCGCCGCCCGAGCTGGGTCCCCTTGGCCTTGGCGTCGCGCACCTTGGCGTTGAAGCTGGCGAGCGCGCGCACCCCGAGACTGGCCATCATGCGATAGCGTTCTTCCATCTGCTCGACGGTCCACTTCAGCGCGCGGATCGCCTTGCCCGGTTCGGTCACGACGGGCGCCAGCAGATGCGGAATATCCTCGTACATCGACAATTCGAGCATCTTGGGATCGATCATGATCATCCGGCATTCGTCGGGGCTCATGCGGTAAAGCAGCGACAGGATCATGCAGTTGAGCCCGACCGACTTGCCCGACCCGGTCGTGCCCGCGACGAGCAGATGCGGCATTGGCGCGAGGTCGGCGATGACCGGGTCCCCGGCGATACTCTTGCCTAGGATCAGCGGCAGCGACATATTCTGGTCTTCGAATGCCTGGCTCCCGATGAGTTCGGACAGCGACACCGCCTCGCGCTTCACGTTAGGCAGCTCAATGCCGATCACGCTGCGCCCGGGGATCGTCGCCACGCGCGCCGACAGCGCGGACATGTTGCGCGCGATATCGTCGGCGAGCTGGATCACCCGGCTCGCCTTGATTCCCGACGCAGGCTCGAGCTCGTACATCGTCACCACCGGTCCCGGGCGGACTTCGACGATGTCGCCGCGCACATGGAAATCCTCAAGCACGCTTTCGAGCAGGCGGGCGTTGCGCTCGAGCCCGGCGCGGTCGATCGGGGTCTTGCTGCCCTCGGGCGGCGCGGTCAGCAGGTCGATCGTCGGCATGACATAATTATCGCCGAGCGCAAGGCTGGCCTGGCCCGGCGCGCGGCCCTTGCGCGCGGCATCGCGCCGCTGCGCCGGGGCGATTGCGCTGCTCGATTCGGTCACGGCGACTGCCGGGCGCGAGCGCGGCGGCGCGGGAAGAGTGTCGTCGAACTGCTCGCGCGGCTTGCGGCGCGGTTTCGCCGCGCGCGGAACTGCGGAAGGGTCCCGCCGGAAGAACCCCGACACCCACGCCCGCTCCTCGGCGCCGATGGCGCACGCCAGCCACAGCAGCGCCAGCCCGCCAAGCACGAACAGTGCCAGCAGCGTCAGGCGAAGCGGTCCGGCAATCGACGGATTGCCGATCACCCCGAGCCCGCCGTCGATCGCCGTTGCACCTGCCAGCCCAAGCGCTCCGCCCCACGCCGCAGGCAGGCCCGACACGGTCGAGCCGCGCATCAGCCCGAGCGCGACCCCGACCAGCAGCACGCCCAGCGTCGCGACCAGCAGCGCGCGGGCGAAGCGCCCACCGGCCACTTCACGCATCATTCTCACTCCAGCCAGCGCGATCACCGGCAGGAATAGCGCTGCCCCGGGCCCGAACAGCAGCAGGAGCAAATCGCTGGCATAGGCCCCGAACCCGCCAAGCCAGTTGACTGGCGGCCCCCCTGCGGCGGTCGTGAAGCTGGGATCAATGCTGTTGTGCGTTGCCAGCGCCATGCCGAGCGCTACCGCCAGCGCCACCAGCGCCGCCCCCACACTGCGCCGCGCGAACCGGCGTACCGAGGCCGCGAGCGTGTCGCGCCAGTCGGGACCAAGGTCGCGCTTCTGTGCGCGCTGTGCGACCGTTGCCATCTGTCTTCCCCCGCCCTCATGGCGTCACGTCACTGCGATCGCCCTACAATGCCTTGCCGGGGACTCTCCGCGCAAGGCTTTCCTGATCGGGCGCCAATCGCTAGAGATGCATTGATGCAACAGAGCGACGTGATCATCCTCGGTGGCGGCCTGGTCGGGCTCGCGCTCGCCGCCGCGCTTGACTCGAGCGGCCTGTCGTCCTCGATCATCGATCCCGCCGATCCCGACGCGCGTATCGACGCCGCGTTCGATGGTCGAACCACGGCGGTCTCCTCCTCCTCGGTGCGCATGTTCGACACGATCGGGGTCAGCGGCCATTACCCAGTCCCCGGCGGACCGATCCGCCAGATTCGCACTTCGGACGGCCTTGCCCCGGGCAGCCTGACCTTCGACGCGGGCGAGGACGGCGAGCCGCTCGGGGTGATGCACGAGAACCGCCACTTGCGCGCCGCGCTCCGTGCCCGCGCCGAGGCTGGCCAGGCGATCACCCTGCGCTATCAGACCGCTGCGACCATGATCGACCGTGGCGAGCATGGCGTCACCGTCACGCTCGACAGTGGCGAAGCCCTTCGCGCGCCGCTGCTCGTCGCCGCCGAGGGTCGCAATTCGCCGACCCGCGAGGCCGCCGGGATCCGCGTCGCGCGATGGAAATATGACCACCGTGCGATTGTCTCGACGCTGCGCCACGAACTCCCCCACGACCGCTTGGCCTATGAAATCTTCTACCCGTCGGGGCCCTTCGCACTCCTGCCGATGACCGACGACGAGCATGGCCACCGCTCGGCGATCGTCTGGTCAATTCGCGAGCGCGATGCCGCCGGACTCCTTGCGCTGACCGACGAACAGTTCGCCGCCGAGGCGAGGGCGGCAATGGGCGGTTTCCTCGGCCATCTTGAAACGATCGCCCCGCGCTCGTCCTATCCGCTCGGCTTCCACCACGCCGCGCGGATTACCGACCGCCGCCTGGCGCTGGTCGGTGATGCCGCGCACGCCGTTCATCCGATCGCCGGACAGGGGGTCAATCTCGGTTTCCGCGATGCCGCCGCTCTAGCGCAGGTACTGGTCGAGGGCGCGCGGCTCGGGCTCGACCTCGGCGACCGCCAATTGCTCGACCGCTATCAGCGCTGGCGTAGCCTCGACACGCTGATGGTGGCGATGTCGACCGACGGGCTGACCCGGCTCTACTCGATCCCCGGCAAGACCGCGTCGGCGATGCGGCGCTTCGGCATGGGGCTGGTCGACCGCATCGGCCCGGTCAAGGACCGGCTGATGGCGGAAGCGCGCGGGACGAGCGGTGACCTGCCCCTGCTATTACGGGGCCTGCCCATCTGATCGCCGCTTATTGCAGCGTCTGGCCCGAACTCGCCCCGCCCGGCGCCATTCGCTGGAACTGCATCAACTGCACCACCAGCTCGGCCCGCCCGGCCAGCGTCGCCTCCTCGAGCAAGGCCTGCTTGGCCCCGACATCGAACGGCGCGACTTGCGCGATGGCATTGACCAGCATCTCGTCGTCGAGCCGCCCGACCGCTTCCCAGTCAACCGACAGCCCGAGCGCATCGCCAAACCGCCGCGCCTCGCGCTCGACGTCGGCGCGAACGATCGACGCCAGCGCTTCGGGATCCTCGTCGTCGAACGGGAATTCGACATCGGCCTGACGATAGCTGCTGCCGACATCGGGCTCGGCGATCAGGCGAAAGCGCCGCGACCCCTGCAGCACGACGTTGAACCGCCCGTCGTCAAGCTCCTCGACTCCAACCAGTTCGCCGATACACCCGACACGATAGAGCGGCGGGTGGTCGCCGGCCTCGGTCGGCTGGATCATGCCGAGCTGCGCCCTTCCGGCCAGCGCATCGCGGATCATCTCGCGATAGCGCTCCTCGAAGATGTGAAGCGGCAACTGCGCGCGCGGAAAGAGAATCGCACCGGCGAGCGGAAACAGCGGAACGCGGACGGGTTTCATATTCATGTAAACAGCAGCGCCGACAGCCGCCGCCGCTGCGCCTTGCCCCACGGATCGGTAAAACCGGCGGCCTCGAGGAGTTGGAGCAGCCGCGCCCTCGCTGCGCCCTCGTTCGCCAGCGGATCGCGCGCGATCGATTCGAGCAGCGCGTCCGCCGCGCCGTCACGATCACCCGCCACAAAGCGCCCATTGGCCAGCTCGACCCGCGCAATGTGGTCGTCCGGATCGGTGGCAATCCGAGCTTCGATTGCGCCCAGGTCCGCGCTTGCGTCGGGAACATCGGACACCTCAAGCACCGCTCGCGCGCGCTGGACGGCGGCGTCTTTGGCAGCCTCGGGCGGGGCGGCCTCGAGCAGGGCGCGCGCCTCGTCGAAGCGCTTGTCGGCGACCAGCGCCCGCATCAGTCCGCCGATCACCGCCGGGTTGGTCGGCGCCATTTCCAGCACCTGGCTGAAGATCGACACCGCGCGCGGCGCATCGCCCTCGGCCAGCACCTCCTCGCCCATCGCGATCAGCGGCTCGACCTGCGCGGCGAGATCCTGCGCCGGCCCCTTGACCGGCACTTGCGTCAAAATCTGGTCGATCGCCTTCTTCAGCTGAGCCTCGGTGCGATATTGGGTGAGGTCGGCGACGGGCTGGCCGCCGAAAATCGCGAACACTGCCGGGATCGACTGCACGCGAAACTGAGCCGCGATAATCTTCTCGGCCTCGACGTCGATTTTGACCAGCACCACGCCCTTGTCGGCATAGTCTGCAGCAATCTTCTCGAGCACCGGGGACAATTGCTTGCACGGCGCGCACCACTCGGCCCAGAAATCGAGAATAACGAGGCTCGTCATCGACGGATCGATCACGTCGCGCTCGAACCGCGCCAGCGCCTCGCGGTCAGCCTCACTCATTCCCAAGGTCGCCACCGATACCGTCTCCTTCGACAGGCCATATGGGTTTGCCCACGCGATGGGCAAGCCCGCGCGACACTTGCGGCCAGCCGTGGCAAGCGGGATTAGCGTTAGCGGAGTTTTAACCGCGTCGATGGAAAGAATATCTCGTGGCCAGCGAACGCATTAGGCATTTTCATCTCTGGCTGGCGGCGATCGTGGCGCTGGGGCTGACGCTGCGCATCCTCGCAGGGGTGTCCGGGCTGTGGATGGACGAAGCCTGGTCGGTGATTTTCGCGCGCGCCGCCGGCGACCCGCTGGGGGTCTTCTTCCGGCTCAATCACGACAACAACCATCATCTCAACACGCTCTGGCTGCAACTCGTGGGGATGCGCGCGCCGCCGCTGGCGATGCGTGCTCCCGCGATCCTCTGCAGTACGATCGCGATTGCCGTCGCCGCGCGGCTGGCCCGACGCGATGGCGATGTGACCGCGCTGGTAACGGCATCGCTGTTGGCTGCCTCGCCCTTTTTCGTCCTTTATGGGTCGGAAGCGCGCGGCTACGCACTGGTGACGCTCGCGATCCTGCTACTTTTGGCGGAAACGCGTGATTGGCTCGAGACGGGAAATGGCCGACGCGGCTGGATGGCGGTTATCGCCGGGCTGGGCTGCTTCAGTCACCTCGTCATGCTCCCCGCGCTGGGTCTCATCGCCGGATGGGCATGGGTCGCGCGGGGCGGATTGAAGGCACCGCTGCGCGCCGCCCGGGACGTCGGCAACGCGCTCGACCTGGCGCTGATCACGGGCCTAACCTGCGGTGCGTTCATCATTGGCGGCGCCAAATTGTTGGGCGGAATGGCGGTCGGCTCGTACAACCCCTTTGCTGGCCGGGATATAATCGACGGGCTCGCCGGAATGGCTGGCCTCACGCTGGGGTTCGACGACATCGGCTTGAACGCGGTTGCGGTCGTCGCCGCGATAGCCACGATCGCGCTCGCAAGTGCGGTTATCCCCCCCGCCCCGAAGGCGGCGCAGCGCTGGCTGTGGCTTGGGCTGATTGCGGCAATGCCGCTCGGCGTCGTCCTGCTTCAGCTCGGGAATAGCCAGTTCGGCCGTTACTATATCCTCAGTGCCATCGGGCTGCTGCTCTTGCTCGGCAACCGGCTCGGAGCACTACTCACGCACCGGTCGTCTCTCCGCCTCGCGGGAATGGCAGTGGCGGGCGCGATTGCGGTGCTGTTCGGGGTACGCGACGCCATTCTCATCAGCGATGCCCGCGCGCAGCCCGACAGGCCGGTCGACATCATCGCTGCGCGCATGCCGCACGGGGCATCCATCCTCATCACGCTGTGGCGCTCCTCGGCGCCGCTCGAGGTCGCCGCCGCACAGCGCCGATATCCACTACGCATCGTCGGCCCCGACTGCGCGCCAGCCGAATATCTTCATTGGCCATATTTGACCCGGGCGAGCGTCCAGCCAACGCTCGATCATTGCGGCCTGCGCTGGCAACTGATCGCGCAGCGTGACGCCCTGCCACCGTCGCAGGAGAATTGGGCGCTTTATCGCCGTGCAGGGTCGGCAGGGCCCTCGCTATCTCGCCGCGCGGGGTTGCCACCACCGGGAGCGGTTGCTAGTGGCCCGCGACCCGCGCTGTGACAATTTCCAGCGCCAGCGCCAGAGCGGGCGTAGCTCAGGGGTAGAGCACAACCTTGCCAAGGTTGGGGTCGAGGGTTCGAATCCCTTCGCCCGCTCCATTCGACGACCCGCCGGGGGCGGGTCGGCCAATGGAGCGCTGAGCGGCGACGCCGCGAAGGCGACCGCCAAAAATTGCTTCAGTGCTGCGCGCCTACCCTAAGCCGCGACCGCACCCACCGGCAGTTCATCGACCCTCGGCTCGGTCCCCGCCAACGCCGCATCGAACATCGTGCGGTCGAGCCGCCCCTCCCACCGCGTCACGACTACCGTCGCCACCGCATTGCCGATGAAATTGGTCAGGCTTCGGCACTCGCTCATGAAGCGGTCGACGCCGAGGATCAGCGCCATCCCCGCGACCGGCAAGTCAGGCACGATCGACAGCGTCGCGGCGAGGGTGATGAACCCCGCCCCGGTGACTCCCGCCGCTCCCTTCGAGCTCAGCATCGACACCCCGAGCAGCAGCATTTGCTGGCCAAGGCTCAACTCGACGTCGAGTGCCTGCGCAATGAACAGCGCCGCCAGGGTCATGTAGATATTCGTCCCGTCGAGGTTGAACGAATAGCCCGTCGGCACGACCAGCCCGACGATCGTCTTGGGACAGCCCGCGCGCTCCATCTTCTCGATCAGGCTGGGCAGCGCGCTTTCGCTCGAAGAGGTGCCGAGCACGAGCAGCAATTCCGCCTTGAGGTAGAGGATCAGCCGGACGATCGAGAAGCCCGCAAGCCGCGCGACTGCGCCGAGCACGACCAGCACGAACAGCAGCGACGTCGCATAGAAAGTACCGACCAACAGCGCCAGATTGGCCAGCGTCCCAACCCCATATTTGCCGATCGTGAACGCCATCGCCCCGAACGCGCCGAGCGGCGCAAGCTTCATCACGATGGCGACCAGCCGGAACATCACCACCGACACTTGCTCAAGCGTGCGCTGCACCCCCCACGCGCGCTCGCCGACCAGTGCCATCGAGACGCCGAACAGGATTGCGACGAGCAGGGTCTGAAGGATGTTCCCCGCCGTCAACGCCGAGACGAAGGTTTCGGGAATGACTTCCATCACAAATCCGGTGATCGTCGTCGAATGCGCCTTGGCGACATAGTCGGCGACCTTGCCTGCCTCGAGGCTGGCGGGCGAAATATGCAGCCCGGCGCCGGGCCGGACGACATTCGCGACGACCAGTCCGACAACCAGCGCAAACGTCGACATGGCGAGGAAATAGGCCAGCGCCTTCGCCGCCACCCGCCCGACCGCGCCAAGATCGCGCATCCCGGCGATGCCGGTGACGATCGTCAGGAAGATTACCGGCGCGATGATCATCTTGACCAGCTTGATGAACGCATCGCCGATCGGCTTCATCGCCGCCCCCGTCGCCGGCGCAATGACCCCGAGCAACACCCCAAGTGCGATCGCGGCAAGCACCTGAACATAGAGGTGCCGCCACCACGATTCCTTCACCGCTTGCCAGTGCTCGTCAACGATCATCTGCGGCGTCCCTTCGCTGCCCTGAACGACGCGCTGCTAGTGACTGGCCGCCGGAGCCACAGGTACTCCGCCAACCGCCGCCGGCGCCACCGTCGGCAGCAAGGCCGCGCTCTCGATTTCGTCGAGCGCCCGATGGACCGCGACATAGCGCCGCGCCTGCGCCACCCACTCGCTCGCCCGCGCCACACCGGGAAGCCGCATCGTCTCGGCCAGCGCACCGTCGACTTCGCCCCGCCGCAGCCGCTCCTCGGCTCGGTCGAAGCGCGCCTGCGGCCGCACCGAGGGCACGTCGGCGCGGCGAACGCTGACCAGCGTGCCGAGTTCGCGCCGCACGCCGGTCCACCAGCTTTCGTCGGGTCCGGCGCTGCGCAGATTCTCGCCCAACGCCTGATATTGGTCGATCAGCGCATCGAGCCGCACCGGCTGGCGCGCATCGGTGACGATCGTCGCCACTGCTTGTTCATGCTGCGGCCCGAAGCGCTCGACCAGCAAGGGCTCGAGATAGCCGAGCGCAAGCCCGCGATCGACCGCCCGTCGCGCCGCGAAGGCGACCAGCAGCGCGTCGGCGCGCCCGGCCGATCCCTGCGCCCGCTGCGCCGCATTCTCGACCGCCGCAAGTCGCCCCTCGACCGCTGCCAACCGCGCCTGTTCCTGCGGGATGCTGGCATCTTCAACCGTCGGCGCGGCGGGCGTCGCGAGGTGCAGCGGCTGCGCCACCACTGGCGCCACCCCGAACAAGCGCGCTGCCGGGGCCGAGCGCGCGAGCCCCCAGGTGGCGAGGCCAGCCCCGGCAATCAGCAACAGCAACCCGCCCGCCAGGCGAGCGGTCCAGTTCGGGCGCGCATTCATTGGCCGCTCTATAAGCACAGCTCGACGGCAAGAGCCAGCAAGGCGGGGTCGCTCGGCCGCTCGGCCACCACGATACGCTCCCATCCGGGGCCGACGTCTGCCGCCGCATCGGCGCTCAACGCCACCACGGCGACGTCATGGCGTCGCTCGACCAGCGCGGCGAGCCGCTCCCCGGCGCGACGCGAATGAACCGCCACGACGGCGCCCGCGATCCGCTCGACAAGCCCCGTCGGCGGGTCGATCGCCGCCGCGCGATAGAGCGTCAACGGGACGATATGCGCGCCATGCGCTTGCGGCGCACGGCGGTCGGCACCGCTCAAATGAAGAAGCCGCGCGCGAGGCAAGCCAGCGAGAAGCACGTCCACGCCCGCGCCGCCGACGCTGGCGACCGCAAACCCCGCGTTGCGCGCCGCCTCGGCGGTAGCCGCGCCGACTGCATGGACCCGAAGCGCTCGGAGCGCCTCGAGCCGTGGCCCGCCGTGGCGGATGGCGTTCGCGCTGGTCAGCAACAGCGCGTCAAACTGGTCGAGATCGGGCACTCGCCAAGCCACGGGCGCCACCTCGAACAGCGGCTCGCGAACTACCTCGATACCGAGTGCCCAGGCCCGCGCCGCGCTTTCACTCGCTCCCGGCTCGGGCCGCAACAGGACGAGGCGTCTCACTGATGCTCGGGGATCGCCTGCCCCTCGAACAGCCGCCCGATCGCCTCGGGTGCGCGCGCCAGCATCGCCCGCGCGAGCGCCGCCGGGCTGGCAAGACTATCCGCCGCGAAGCGCGCTTCATCGACGACCCGCTCGCGTCCGTCTTCGGACAGAATCTCGGCGCGAAGCCACACCTGTCCGTCGCGCTCGATGGTCGCCAGTGCCGCCACCGGCGAATGGCAATTCCCGCCGAGCGCGCGCGTGAAGGCTCGCTCGGCCAGCACCGCGTCGAACGTCGGGCGGTGGCTGATCACCGCGACAATTCGCCGCATCGAATTATCGTCGCGGCGACATTCGACCCCGATCGCCCCTTGCGCCGGGGCGGGCAGCAGCGCGTCGAGCGCCACCCCGATCGCGCCATGATGAAGCCGGTCGAGCCCCGCCGCCGCCAGCAGCGTCGCGTCGCACTCGCCGTCCGCCAGCTTCCTCAGCCGCGTGTCGACATTCCCCCGAATCGCGACGATTTTCAGGTCAGGGCGGAGCGCAAGCAATTGCGCGGCGCGGCGCGGCGAGGAGCTGCCGATCACCGCCCCCTGCTTCAAGGCCGCGATCGAATCCGCCCCGATCAGCCGGTCGCGGACATCGGCGCGGCGCGGCATCGCCGCGACACAGAAAACATCCGGCCGCTCGCTCTCGACATCCTTCATCGAGTGAACCGAGATATCAGTCTCCCCGGCGATCAGCGCGGCGTCGAGCTCCTTGGTCCACAGCGCCTTGCCGCCGATCTCGGCCAGCGGCCGGTCCTGAACCCGGTCGCCGGTGGTCCTGACGACCTTGATCTGGACCGTCTCGGCGGGCCAGCCGTGCGCGACTTCGATCCGCGAGGCGACCTGCCGGGCCTGCGCCAGCGCCAGCGGCGACCCGCGCGTTCCAAGGATGATCGGTTTGGTCATGACCTCAACTCCCCTAGCCCCAACGCACCAGCTAGGGCAAAGGCCGCGCGATGGCGCTGATCCTCGGCCTTGAATCCTCGTGCGACGACAGCGCCGCCGCGCTCGTCACGAGCGACCGCGTCATCCTCGCGCAGGCGGTCGTCGGGCAGGACGAGGCGCACCGCCCGTTTGGCGGAGTCGTCCCCGAAATCGCGGCGCGCGCGCATGTCGAGCGCCTCCCTGACCTCATCCGACAGGTGTTCGCCGAAGCCGACCTCAAGCCGTCGGACCTCGACGCCGTCGCCGCCACCGCCGGGCCGGGGCTGATCGGTGGCGTCATGGTCGCGCTGCTCGCCGGCAAGGGCCTCGCGCTGGCGACGGGCAAGCCGCTCGTGGCAGTCAATCACCTCGAAGGCCACGCCCTCTCGCCGCGCCTCGCCGACCCGGACCTTGCCTTCCCCTACCTCCTGCTGCTCGCCTCGGGTGGCCATTGCCAGCTGCTCGAAGTGCGCGGCGTTGGCGACTACCGCCGCCTCGCGACAACCATCGACGATGCCGCCGGGGAAGCGTTCGACAAGTCGGCCAAATTGCTCGGCCTCGCCTATCCCGGCGGTCCGGCGATCGAGGCCCTTGCGCGCGAAGGAGACCCGCACGCCGTCCCGTTCCCCCGCCCGCTGCTCGGCCGCGCCGAACCCCATTTCTCCTTTGCAGGGCTCAAGAGCGCGGTCCAGCGCGCCACGGTGTCGGGCAAGCACCGCCCCGCCGATATCGCCGCAAGCTTCCAGCAGGCCGTGGTCGACTGCCTCGTCGATCGCACCGCGCGGGCGCTGGCGATCAGCAACGCCCCGACTCTCGTCGTCGCAGGCGGGGTCGCCGCGAACTTGGCGGTCAGGTCGGCCCTGGCCGATTTGGCCCAGCAAAAACGCCGCGCCTTCTCGGTCCCGCCCGGCTGGCTGTGCACCGACAACGCCGCAATGATCGGCTGGGCCGGTGCCGAGCGCTTCGCCGTCGGGCTGACCGACCCGCTCGACGCTCCCGCGCGCGCACGGTGGCCACTGGACGAAAACGCCGACAAGGTGCGCGGGGCAGGGGTCAAGGCATGAGGATCCGGCCATGAACATAGAACGCATCGGCGTGATCGGCGGCGGCGCCTGGGGCACTGCCCTCGCTCGGGTCGCGGCAACTGGGGGTCGAGAAACCCTGCTCTGGGCGCGCGAACCGGAGGTGGTCGACTCGATCAATTCTCTGCATGAAAACCGCCTGTTCCTGCCCGGCATACCCCTCCACGAGGCCATCCGCGCCACCACCCAACTGGCCGACCTCGACTCATGCGACGCATGGCTCCTCGTCACCCCCGCGCAGCATATGCGCGCGACGCTGGCCGCTGCTCCAAGCTGCGGTCGTCCGCTGATCCTGTGCGCCAAGGGGATAGAGGAAGGATCGGGCGAACTGCTCCACAAGGTCGCGCTCGACACCTGCCGCGACGCCCGCATCCTCGTCCTCTCCGGCCCGACCTTTGCCCATGAAGTCGCCGCCGGACTTCCCACCGCCGTGACTCTCGCCTGCGAAGACCAGGCGCTCGGCGAGGCGGTTCGCCAGCGGATCGCGCTGCCAACCTTCCGCACCTACGCCACCGACGATGTCGCCGGGGCCGAGGTCGGCGGGGCGGTCAAGAATGTCCTCGCCATCGCCTGCGGAGTGGTCGAAGGGCGCGGCCTTGGCCAGAACGCCCGAGCTGCGCTGATCGCGCGCGGTTTTGCCGAAATGACCCGCTTCGGCCTCGCGATGGGGGCGCGGCGTGAGACGCTGGCCGGCCTGTCGGGCTTTGGCGATCTCGTCCTGACCTGCTCGTCGACAAGTTCGCGCAACTATTCGCTCGGGGTTGGCCTTGGCCAAAGCCGCGCCGCAAGCGAGCTGATGGCCGATCGCAAGACCGTCGCGGAGGGCGCCTTCACCGCCCCGGTGCTCCACCGGCTGGCACAGTCAAAGGGCGTTGACATGCCGATCGTTGCAGCGGTCGCGGGCTTGCTGTCCGGCGAAGCCACGGTGGACCGGGTCCTCGAATCACTCCTCGCCCGACCGTCGCGCGCCGAGCATCATTAGAAGTCGATCGCGATGCCCTTCTTGACCCAGTCGCCATAGCGCGTCGGGTCGGGGTTATCTTCCTCGCCAGCGGGGGGAGGGGAAGTCACCGCTTCGGGCGTGGGCACCGGCGGCGAGGGCGTCAGGCCTTTCGGCGCGACGACATGGGCTGGACGTTTCATTTTTAGACAATTGGTGCCTAAAGGCGCCGATGCCAACCCCCGATCAACCCGACGGCCTTCCCGCGCGCGCCGCTGCGCTGCGAATGCTCGACGGCGTGCTTCGCCGTGGCCAGACGCTCGAGGCCGCCGCGCAAGGCGGGCCGCACCTGCCCCCAAACGATCAGGGTCTCGCCCTCGCCATCGCTGGTGAAACACTTCGCCGGATCCCGGACCTCGACGATCTGATCGACGGCGCCACCCGCCTGCCGCTCGCCCCCGATGCCAAGGCGCGGACGGTGCTTCGCCTCGCGCTTGCCCAGAAGATCGGCCTCGGCACCCCCGATCATGCGATCGTCGCGACCGCGCTGCCGCTGGTTGACGGCGGCCCGCGCCGATTGGTGCACGGCGTCCTCGGCACCCTACTTCGCCGCGGCCTCCCGACGATCGACGCGCCCCGTCTTCCCGCTGACGTCGAGCAACGCTGGGCCACCGCCTGGGGCCAGCCGGTAGTCGACGCCGCCCGGCGATCGATCGCCCGCCGCGCCCCGCTCGACCTCAGTTTCAAGGACGAGGTGGCCGCGACCGTCTTCGCCGATTCGACCTCGCTCGCCGCCCGCCACGCCCGGCTCTACACCTCGTCGAACGTCGCCGAACTACCCGGCTTCGAGGACGGCAATTGGTGGGTCCAGGACCTCGCCGCCTCGCTCCCCGCGCGGCTCATCCCGCCTTCCGCGAAAACCGTCCTCGACCTGTGCGCCGCGCCCGGCGGCAAGACCATGCAACTCGCCGCTGCCGGTCACGCCGTCACCGCGCTCGACCGCAAGCAAAGTCGTCTCGCGCGACTGCAGCAAAACCTCGACCGCACCGCGCTCGGCGCAACGCTGGTCGAAGCCGACGCCTTGAGCTGGACTCCCGACCAACGGTTCGACGCGATCCTGGTCGACGCGCCCTGCTCTTCGACCGGCACCTTCCGCCGCCACCCCGAAGTCCTCTACCGCGCCCGCCCGTCGCTGGTCGCCGAGACCGCCGAGCTGCAGACAAACCTCCTCGCCCACGCCGCGACCCTGCTCGCCCCCGGCGGCACCCTCGTGTTCGCGACGTGCAGCCTCGAGCCCGAGGAAGGCGAGCATATTGTCGCGGCCTTCCTCGAGGCCAATCCAGGCTTTGCCGTTTGTGCGCCCAAAGCGGGAGAAGTGCCCGACCTCGTCACGCCGACCGAGGCCGGATTCGTCCGCATCCTCCCCGGACTGCTGGAAGCGCAGGGCGGGCTCGACGGCTTCTTCATCGCGCGCCTTGTCGCCGCTGCCTGACTGCGGCTAATCGACCCCATGACCCTCATCGCCCCCTCGATCCTGTCCGCCGATTTTGCCCGCCTTGGCGAGGAGGTGCGCGCGATCGACGCGGCCGGGGCGGACTGGATCCATGTCGACGTGATGGACGGCCATTTCGTCCCCAACCTCACGATTGGCCCGATGGTCGTGAAGGCGCTCCGCCCGCACTCCGCAAAACCGTTCGATGTCCACCTGATGATCGCCCCGGTCGATCCGATGCTCGACGCCTTCGCCGACGCCGGGGCCGACATCATTACCGTCCATCAGGAAGCCGGCCCGCACCTCCACCGCACTATCCAGCGGATCAAGGCGCTGGGCAAGCAGGCGGGCGTGTCGCTCAACCCCGCGACCCCGGCCAAGACGCTCGACTATATCCTCGAGGAGGTCGACCTCGTCCTCGTCATGAGCGTCAACCCTGGATTTGGCGGGCAGAAGTTCATCACGAGCCAGCTGCGCAAGATCGAGGCGATCGCCAAGCAGGTGTCGATGAAGGGGCTCGACGTCATCATCGAGGTCGATGGCGGGGTCGATACGGGCAATGTCCAGAGCGTGATCGACGCCGGCGCCACCGCGATCGTCGCTGGCACCGCCGCCTTCCGTGGTGGCCCTGATCACTATGCCGCGAACATCGCTGCGCTTCGAGGCGAATGATGGACGCGGAGCCGAGCGACGTGATCGGCAAGCTCGCCCGCGGCTCGCTCGTCTCGCGCCTGTTCACGGGCAAGAAGGAACCGCTCCGCCTCATCGCCGTGCCGCGCGATCATGTCGCGGGCGACAGGGCACGGGGCGACGCGCTCCTCGCCGGCCGCTTCACGTTCGGCGCCGAAAGCATTGATCTCGCCGACTTCGACTTCGCCGCGCTGGCGCCTGAGTCGGGCCTGACCGCGTCGCTTCAGGGCTTCTCCTGGCTGCGCGACCTCGCCGCCTCGACCGGCCGCGACAAGGGCGCAAGACTCGCCGAAGCGCTTGTCGGTCGCTGGCTGCTCGCCCACGGGACCAAGGTCGACGAGGCGTGGCGCCCGACGCTGTGGGGCGAGCGCATCCTGTTCTGGACCGCCTATGCCCCTTACATATTGTCGAGCCGCGACGCCGGGTACCGTTCCGCCTTGCTCAACACGCTCGCGAGGGGCGCGCGCCACCTCGACTCGACCGCCGACAAGGCCCCGCCCGGGCTAGCTCGAGTGACCGCCTGGATCGGCGTCATCGTCGCGGGCCTCCTCGTCCAGGGCGGGATGAGCAGGGTCGCGCGGGGCGAGGCCGGGCTGGCCCGCGCCCTCGCAGCCGCGCAGCATGACGATGGCGGTTTGGTCAGCCGCTCGCCCGCCGAACAGTCGTTGTTCGTCGACCGCATGGGGCTGCTCCGCGCGGCCTATTTTGCGGCCAAGCACAGCCTGCCCGACAATCTCGAATCCGCCGCCGCCGCCGCGCTTGCCGCGCTTCATGGCGTCACGATGGGCGATGGCGCGCTGTCGAGTTGGCAGGGCGGCAACCCCGGCGACTCCGTGCGTCTCACCGCGCTCATCGATGGCTGCGGCCTTCGCGCCCGTCCGCTGCGGCAGGCCAAGGGCTGGGGTTATCAGCGGCTCTCCGCGCTCGGCACAGTCGTCGTCCTCGACGGCGCCGCGCCGCCCCGGCCCAGCATCAGCGCTGCCGCCTCGACCCTGGCCATCGAAGTCAGCGACGGCGCCCAGCGGCTGATCGTCAATTGCGGCGGGCCGGGCCTTTTACCGACCGCGATTTCGCCCGAGCTGGTCGCCGCTCTCCGCTCGACCGCAGCGCATTCGACGCTCGTCCTCGACGACACCAACTCGACCGCGATCCTTGCCGACGGTTCGCTCGGCAAGGGCGTCGATGAAGTGCCGATCACCCGCTCGGAAGACAATGATTCGACCCGCATCGAGGCGAGCCACGACGGCTATGTTAAGGGCTTCGGCCTGACCCACAGCCGCACCATCATCCTCGGTAACGACGGCAAGGAAGTGCGGGGACTCGACCGTCTTGCGCCCAGGGGCCGGCGCAAGATCAGGGAGGCTGCGCCCTATGCCGTGCGCTTCCATCTCGCCCCCGGGGTCGAACCGACCGTCACCGCCGACGGGATGGGCGCGATCCTCCGCTCGCCCGGCGCCCCGCCGTGGAATTTCCGCTGCCGCGGCGCGATGCTGACGACCGAAGAAAGCCTTCACATCGACGGCCACGGCGAAATTCGCGCGACCACCCAGCTCGCCATCGTCGGCGAGCTCTCCGGCATCGGCGGCGAAATCGCCTGGCAGCTGCGCCGCTCAAGCTAGACACAAGGACTTACCATGACCGACCTCGTTCCCGTTCGCCGGGCGCTGCTTTCGCTGTCCGACAAGAGCGGCCTCGAACCGCTTGCCGCCGCGCTCGCCGCGCATGGGGTCGAGCTGGTCTCGACCGGCGGAACGGCCAAGGCGCTGCGCGACATGGGCCACCAGGTGCGCGACGTCGCCGAGCTCACCGGCTTCCCCGAGATGATGGACGGGCGCGTCAAGACCCTCCACCCGATGGTCCATGGCGGGCTCCTCGCAGTGCGCGACAACCCCGAGCATGTCGCGGCGATGGAGCAGCACGGGATCGGCGCGATCGACCTCGTCGTGGTCAACCTGTACCCCTTCGCGCAGACTGTGGCGAAGGGCGCGAGTCGTGACGAAATCATCGAGAATATCGACATCGGCGGCCCGTCGATGGTCCGCTCGGCGGCCAAGAACCACGCGTTCGTGGCAATCGTCACCGACCCTGTCGATTATCCCGAAATCATTGCGGCGCTTGACCAAGGTTCGACGATCGCCTTCCGCAAGCGCCTCGCCGCCAAGGCCTACGCCGCCACCGCGGCTTATGATTCGATGATTTCGAGCTGGTTCGCCTTCGCCGATCAGGCCGAGCAGTTCCCCGCCGCATTGTCCTTCGCGATGACCCGCGCAGAGACGCTTCGCTACGGCGAAAATCCGCACCAGCAGGCCGCCTTCTACGCGTCGACCGGCCCCGCTGCGCGCGGCATCGGCCAGGCGCGGCAAGTCCAAGGCAAGGAGCTCAGCTACAATAATTACAACGACGCCGACGCAGCGCTGGACCTCATCGCCGAGTATCGCGACGCCGCCCCGACCTGCGTCATCGTAAAGCACGCCAATCCGTGCGGAGTCGCTTCGGGGGCGACCCTCGCTGCGGCCTATGAAGCCGCTTACCAGTGCGACAGCGTCTCGGCGTTCGGCGGTATTGTCGCGGTCAACCGTCCGCTCGATCGCGCCACCGCCGAGCAGATCGCCGCCATCTTCACCGAAGTGGTCGTCGCCCCCGATGCCGACGAGGAAGCACTGGCGCTGTTCGCGGCGAAGAAAAACGTCCGCCTCCTTTTAACCGGCGACCTTCCCGATGCGTCACGCCCGGGCCTGATGGCCAAGTCCATCACCGGCGGCTGGCTTCTCCAGTCGCGTGACAATGGTCACATCGCTTCGACCGACCTGAAAATCGTCACGAGGCGCGCGCCCACCGAGCAGGAAATCCGCGACCTGCTGTTCGCCTGGACGGTCGCGAAGCACGTCAAGTCGAACGCCATCGTCTATGCCAAGGACGGTGCCACGGTCGGGATCGGCGCGGGCCAGATGAACCGCCGCGACTCTGCCCGCATCGCTGCCGCGAAAGCGCGCGAGGCGGCGACGACCTTCGGCTTCGGCGACCCGCGAACGATCGGCTCGGCAGTCGCCTCCGACGCCTTCTTCCCCTTTGCCGACGGGCTGCTTGCGGCCGTGGAAGCAGGTGCGACCTCGGTCATCCAGCCAGGCGGATCGATGCGCGACGCCGAAGTCATCGCGGCGGCGGACGAGGCCGGCCTCGCGATGGTGTTCACCGGAATGCGCCACTTCCGCCACTGACGAGGCCCGTCAGATCAAATCGTCGGCGAGCTGCGCCTTGGCCTCATTCTCGTGCAATTCCTCGATATCGGCCTTGCGCAGGCGGAACAGCTCGCGATCGTCGGGGCCGAACCCCTTGGTCCACACGACCACGCCGAATGCCGCGAGGATAAGCGGGATGCCGATCACCAGTTGCCACAGGCCCGGCAAGTAGAGTCGCACCGGAATTCCGACGATCAGCCCCGCTGCGGTGGCGTAAAGAATATCCATCCGCCACCCTGACACCCGCGCGCCGAGGTTGCGCGCCAGCAGTCGCGACTTGGCGATCGAGGCAAACCCCAGGGCGATGCACAAGGCGATCGCTGGCCCGGTGGCCTGGTGCGCCAGGTCCCAGCCCAGGTCGCGCATGGCGAGGATCAGGCCCGCGCCAAGCCCCGCCTCGAGCGCCAGCATGATCAGCGAGATGACCATGTTGCGGTGCCGATCGACATAGATCAGCGCTGCCTCGCTGACCACCGCCGTCGCCGCGATGACCTCGGCCGCGAGCAGGAAGCCGAGCGTCGCCGTTCCCCCGGTAAAGTGCGCCCCGACCAGCCCCATCACCGCCCGCCCCGGCATTGCCAGCGCCAGCGCGATCCCGGCCTGCGCGGCGATGATCCAATAGCTCACCTGCCGCACCTGCTTGGCGACCGCGGCCTTGTCACCATCGGCGATATTGCGCGCGATGACCGGGCCGAGGACCGGTTCGAAACTGGTCTTGAGCTTGGCGGGCAAGGTCGCCACCTGCTGCGCGACATAATAGATGCCGACGAACGCCGGGCTGAGGAACAGCCCGAGCACCGCCAGATCGACCCGGCGCGACGCCCATTCGACCGCGTCGGCGGCGGCGAGCGGCGCATTCTTGCGCGCGGTCCGCCATGAGCCGGCAAGATCGGGAGTCCAGCCGTGAGGAACGCCATAGCTTCGCGCCAGCGGGATCAGCGCTGCCACCAACGCCGCCACCATCGAGACGACGTACGCAATGATCAGTCCGTCGCGCAGCGAGATCCATTGCCAGGCAAAAGCAACGATGCTGATCGTCCATGGCTCGACCAGCGAGCGCGCGCGCACCGTCGCGCCGACATCGTTGCGATAGGCGAGAGCGGCGAGCGCAATGTCGGTCCATGCCACGGCCAGCACGGTTACCGGCAGCAGCCAGTCGAGCCCATGAACCTCGCTGTTGGGGAACATCGCGCGGGGGAAGACCATCAGGATCGCCATGCAGGCGAGTGCGCCGAGCAGCGACAACAGCAAGGCATCAGCGACCACGCAGCTGTGCGGCTTCTTCGCATTGGCAAGCAGTTGCGCCAGCCCGCGGCGAAGACCGAAGGTCGCCAGTTGCGCAGCGAATTCAACCGTCAGCACGGCATAGGCGAAGCGCCCGAGGGCCACGGCGCCATAGACTCGCCCGGCAATGAACAGGAACGGCAGTCGCGCCGCGAGCCGCAGGACAAACCCCATCGCATTGAGCCGCCCACCGCGCGCGAGCGTCGCCATGTCGGCATCGGGCGGGCGGTCTTTCTCGACCGACTCGGCAATCGCGGTCAATGCGCCGCCCCCCAATGCGCGCCGGACCCGACCTCGACATCGAGCGGGACGTCGAGCGTGAGCGCTGGCTCGGCCGCCGACGCCATGACGCCACGGACCACCGCTGCCGTGGCCTCGACCTCGTCCTCGGGCACCTCGAACACCAGTTCGTCGTGAACCTGAAGCAGCATCCGCGCACCAAGCCTGGCCTCCGCCAGCGCACCGTCCATGCGGTTCATCGCGCGTTTGATCAGGTCGGCGCTGGTCCCCTGGATCGGCGCATTGATTGCGGCGCGCTCGCTCCCCTGGCGCAAATTCTGCTGGGGCGAGCGGATGTTGGGAAAATGCGTCTTGCGCCCGAACAGGGTCTGCGCAAACCCATTCTCGCGGACGAACGCCAGTGTCTCGCCGATATAATTGCGAATGCCCGGGAAGCGCTCGAAATAGCGGTCGATGATGAATTGCCCCTCGTCGCGCGCCACCCCGAGCCGCCCCGCCAGCCCCCACGACGAAATGCCGTAGAGAATGGCGAAGTTGATCGTCTTCGCCTTGTTGCGCGCCTCGCGGTCCGACGCGCCGAACAATTCCTCGGCGGTCATCGAGTGGATGTCGTGGCCCGCCGCGAACGCCGCCTTGAGCTGCGGCACATCGGCCATGTGCGCCGCGAGCCTGAGCTCGATTTGGCTATAGTCGGCGCTCATCAGCACATGGCCCGGCTCGGCGACGAACGCGTCGCGGATCTTGCGGCCAAGCTCGGTACGGATCGGGATGTTCTGCAAATTGGGATCGGTCGACGACAGCCGCCCGGTCTGCGCCATGGCCAGGCCGAAGCTCGTGTGCACGCGCCCCGTGGCGGGATTGATCTGCGCCTGGAGCGCGTCGGTATAGGTCGTCTTCAACTTGGTCAGCTGGCGCCAGTCGAGCACCAGCCGCGCCACCGGCACCTCCTCCGCCGCGAGCCGCTCGAGCTCGGTAACGTCGGTCGAATAATTGCCGTTCTTGCCCTTGCGCCCGCCCTTGAGGCCGAGCCGATCGTAAAGGACCAAGCCGAGCTGCTGCGGCGAGCCGATCGTGAACGGGCCTTGCGCCGCCTCGTAAACCCGCTCCTCCAGCGCCGCGATCTCGACCGCGAAGTCGCCCGACAATTTCGCCAGATAGGCCCGATCGACCTTGATCCCGCGCCGCTCCATCCGCCCCACCGTCGCCACCAGCGGCCGATCGACCATCTCATAGACCCGCGCGACATTCTCCGCCGCCATGCGCGGCTTCAACCGCTGCCACAGCCGCAGCGTCACATCGGCATCCTCGGCGGCATATTCGGTCGCCTGGGCGAGCGGTACCTTGTCGAACGTGATCTGGTTCCTGCCCACCCCGCATAGCGATTTGAAGGTCAGGCACTCATGATCGAAGTGCAATTTCGCCAGCTCGTCCATGCCGTGCCCGTTGCGCCCGGCGTCGAGGTTGAACGACATCACCATCGTGTCATCGACGGGCGTCGGATCAATCGCGCCCTTGGCGAACATGGTCGCGTCATATTTGAAATTATGCCCGATCTTGAGCACCGCCCGATCCTCGAGCAGCGGCTTCAACGCCGCCAACGCGACCTCTGGCCGCAACTGGTTGGGCGCCTCGCTCAGCAAATCGCCCCCGCCATGCCCGACCGGGATATAGCAAGCCTCCCCCGGCGCGACCGCCAGGCTGATCCCGACCAGCTTGGCCACCACGCAGTCGATGCAATCGGTCTCGGTATCGACCGCGACATAGCCCACGCTGCGCGCCCGCTCGATCCACCGCTCGAGCGCCTCGACGCTCTGCACCGTTTCGTATTTGGTCCGGTCGATCTCGATCTTCTCGGGCTCGGGCGCAGCGACCGGGGCGATCAGCGCCGCACTGATCCGCGGCCCGCCCGACGAGGTCCCCGCCCCGGTCATCCGGTTGGCGAGCGTTTTGAACCCTTGGTCCTCGAGGAATTCGCGCAACGGCTCAGGCGGAATCCCGGTCAGCGCCAGCGCCTCCAACGGCTCGGGCAACGGCGCATCGCACACCAGCCGCACCAGCTCGCGCGACAATCGCGCATTGTCGGCATGGTCGATCAGCGACTGCTTCAACTTGGGCTTGGTGATCGCCTCGGTCCCGGCAAGCACCGCCTCCAAGCCGCCGAACTGCTGGATCAGCTGCGCCGCGGTCTTGGGCCCGATCCCCGGCACCCCCGGCACATTATCGACACTGTCCCCCATCAACGCGAGCACGTCGCCAAGCAATTCCGGCCCCACCCCGAACTTCTCGGTGACATACGCCCGGTCGATCCGCCGGTCGTTCATCGTGTCGAGCATGTCGATATGATCGTCGTCGATCAGCTGCATCAGATCCTTGTCGGAGCTGACGATGGTGACCTTCACCCCGCCCGCACCGCCGCCGCGCAATAACAGGCGATGATGTCGTCCGCCTCGAGCCCCTCGGTCTCGATGCACGGGATCGAAAAAGCGCGCGTCGCGGTGCGGATCAGCGGGAATTGCGGGACCAAATCCTCGGGCGGCGGCGGCCGGTTCGCCTTATACTGGTCGTACATCGCGTTGCGGAACGTCGTCGACGAGGCATCGAGGATCACCGCCATATGCGTCGGCCCGTCAGCCTTGTTGAGCCCATCGGCGAGCTTCCACAGCATCGCCGTATAGCCATAGACCGCGCCCGCCGGCTGGCCATGGCGATTGGTCAGCGGCGGCAACCGGTGATAGGCGCGAAAAATATAGCTCGACCCGTCGACGAGATAGAGGTGGGGCTGGGGTTCTGGCATGAGCGGACCGGTTTAGCAGGGACGGGCCATCATGCCACCCTTGGGAGTGACTAGAACATGGCGGAAAAGTTCGAACGCCACCGCCAGCCCTGGACTAGCGACGAAATCCAGAAACTTCACCGCCTTGCGGCAAAGGGCATGAGCCTCAGGGGCATCGCGAAGGCAATGACGAGGAGCGAGGAATCCATCCAGGCGCGGGCTAAGGCAGATGGGCTGAAGGTCAGCAAGCTCCGCTAACTCGCGGCAATGATTGCTTTCTACCCAGTGCGGCCGTGCAGGGTTAGGGTCCATCGCACGACAGCACACCGCGATGAACTAGATTTGCCTGAACGGGCAAGATGACGAGGGCAGCGATTAATATCCCGACATAGGGAGCGCGCAGCTTCCAGAATACAAGTGACAGCGGCCCCACCACGAGCAAGGCCACGAACAGTAGGTGCAGACCGCCGAAGAGCCAACTCAGCATGGACGAAGCCGGTCCTGTGCAGAAGACCGAAATCTGCTCATAGCCGCTCATACTGATCGAAAGGGCCGCAAGTTGCATGAGCAAGAAGAAGGCGACCAACGCGGCTCCAAGCCGCCCACTGAAGAAAGATGACATGGACGCATGCTACGGGATCGAACGTCCGCTTTCCACCGAAAGCAGATTCTCGCGACTACGGCACCAGCACCGTATCCACGGCCTCCGCCGCCATGTCCGGGTAATCGAGCGTGTAATGCAACCCCCGGCTCTCGTGCCGAGACAAAGCGCTGCGGATGATCAGCCCCGCCACCTCGACCAGGTTGCGCAGTTCGATCAGATCCGGCGTGACGCGGAAGTCGCGGTAGTAGCCGGCGACTTCGCGGCGGAGGAGCTCGACCCGATTGGCCGCGCGCTCGAGCCGCTTGGTGGTCCGCACGATGCCGACGAAATTCCACATGAAGCGGCGGATTTCGCCCCAGCTTTGCTGGATGACGACTTCCTCGTCGAGGTCGGTGACTCGGCTTTCGTCCCATGCCTTGATTGCGGGTGGGTCGGCCAGCGTCTCCCAATGGGCGTCGATATGCTTCGCCGCCGCCTCGCCGAACACGAGACATTCGAGCAAGGAATTCGAGGCCAGCCGGTTCGCCCCGTGGAGCCCCGACTGGGTAACCTCGCCCGCCGCGTATAACCCGGGCGCATCGGTCCGCCCGTCGAGATCGACCATGACGCCGCCGCAGGTATAATGCTGCGCCGGGACGACCGGGATCGGCTCCCTGGTGATGTCGATCCCCAGCCCGAGCAATTTCTCGTAAATGTTGGGAAAATGCTCCTTCACGAACTCGGGCTCGCGGTGCGAGATGTCGAGGTGGACATAGTCGAGCCCCAATCGCTTGATCTCATGATCGATCGCGCGCGCCACAACGTCGCGTGGCGCCAACTCCCCACGCTCGTCGAAGCGCGGCATGAAGCGCTCGCCAGTGGTGGGGATCAGCAACCGCCCGCCCTCGCCGCGCACCGCCTCGGTGATCAGGAAATTCTTGACCTCGAGGTTGTAGAGGCAGGTCGGGTGGAACTGCATGAACTCCATGTTCGACACCCGGCATCCGGCGCGCCACGCCATCGCGATCCCGTCCCCCGTCGCCCCGCGCGGCGCAGTCGAATAGAGATATGCCCGGCCCGCGCCTCCGGTCGCGAGCAGGGTCGCCCGCGCGGTAAGCGTCTCGACCATCCCGGTCTTTCGGTTGAAGGCATAGAGTCCGTGTACCGCGCCGCTGGTCGAAAATTCTGCAGCGTGCCGCCCGGTGACAAGGTCGATCGCGACCATGTCGGGGATGAGCGTGATGTTGGGATGCTGGAACGCCGCTTTCTCGAGCGCCTGCTGCACCGCCCAGCCCGTCGCGTCGGCGACATGGACGATGCGCCGATGGCTATGCCCGCCCTCGCGGGTGAGGTGCCAGCGGTCGATGCCATCGCCGGCGTTGAACGGCACGCCCAGTTCCGCCAGCCGCTCGATCGCGCGCGGCGCCCCTTCGACGACATGCTCGACCACCGCGAGGTCGTTCAGACCCGCCCCGGCAATCATCGTATCGCGACCATGCGCGTCAAAGCTATCGCCGTCCTCGAGCACCGCCGCGATCCCGCCCTGTGCCCAGCCCGTCGCCCCCTCGTCGAGCCGCCCCTTGGCGATGACTGCAACGCGCTTGTTCGCGGCGAGGTTGAGCGCGGCGGTCAGCCCCGCCGCGCCCGACCCGATGATCAGCACGTCATAGGCTTGGCTCACGCCGCGTCACTCGCCCGGGTGAGGCTGAGGAATACGTCCTCGAGGTCGGGATCCTTAGTCGTCACGTCGATGATGCCGAGCCCCGCCGCCTGCAATGCAGCGAGCACTTCGCCCGCGTTGACCCGGTCCTTGCGGTAGGTGATCGCCAGCTGCCGCTCGCCGGTAATTTCGATCTTGTCGAAGCAGGACGCAGTTGGCGCAGCGCTCAAGTCGCGATCGACCGTGACGACCACCGCCTTGTCCTGCGCCTTGGCGATCAGCTCCCTGGTCGGCTCGTTGGCGATCAATTTGCCGTGGTTGATGATCGCAATCCGGTCGCACAATTGCTCGGCTTCCTCGAGATAATGAGTCGTCAGGACAACCGTCACGCCTTGCGCATTGAGGCTCTTCACATAGGCCCACAACTGCATCCGCAATTCGATGTCGACCCCCGCCGTTGGCTCGTCGAGCACCAGGATCGGCGGCGAATGGACCATCGCCTTGGCGACCAGCAAGCGCCGCTTCATCCCGCCCGACAGCGTCCTCGCGTAAGCATTGGCCTTGTCGGTCAAATGCATCGCCGCGAGCAGCGCGTCCGACTGGCGCTCGGCCTTGGGGATGCCATACATTCCCGCCTGGATCTCGAGCGCCTCGCGCGGGGTGAAGAAGGGATCGAAGAGGATTTCCTGCGGGACGATGCCGATCGATCGCTTGGCATTGCGCGGATGCTCGTCGATGTCGAACCCCCACACGATCGCCTTGCCGGCACTCTTGACGACCAGCCCCGCAAGGATGTTGATGAGCGTCGACTTGCCCGCGCCATTGGGGCCGAGCAGCCCGAAAATCTGCCCGCGCGGAACGTCGAACGAGACATTGTCGAGCGCGACTTTGCCGCCGGCATAGGTCTTCGACAGCGAGTCGATGCGGATGGCGGGGGCGGTTTCGGTCATGCTTCGTCGCATAGCGGGGCCGCCCGCCGGGTCAAAGCGGGCGCGAAGGTAAAGCGCGCATTAACCCTGATCGGCAAACTGATCTTCGCATTAACCCTATAGTCGCGCACCATGGTTCGCGCGTCCCTGATTGCCCTGTTGCTGGCCGCCGCGCTGTCCAGCCCGGCAGCCGCTGCACCGATTGCCTCCGCAGTCCCGGCGACCGCTAAGGCGCTGCTCACCCACGCGGTCAGCATCGTTAAAACCTCCGACCTCGACTTCGGTCTGATGACCTCGACGACCGTCGGCACTGTAGTGATCGACCCCAATGCCAACAGCATCGTCGCCACCGGCGGGGTGACTCTGGTCGGCAGCCAGTGGAGCGCGGCGGGGTTCGCTGGCGCCGCCGGTGGCGCTGCGGTAGTCGTCCTGATCAAGCTCCCCAACCAGGCCGTCACCCTCACCCGTCAGGGCGGGAGTGAGACGATGACGGTCTCGAATCTCACCCTCCAGGGCCAGAACAGGCGCGCGTTGGCCGCGATGGAAAGCTTCACCTTCCGCGTTGGGGGGACGCTCAATGTCGGCGCGAGCCAGGCCGAGGGCGTCTACAACGGCATCTTCAACGTCGACATCCAATATCCCTGACCCGCCGCCGCATTGAAGCTGGCGCGCCGCCCCGCTACGTAAGGGGCATGCAACAACCTCCGCCCGAAACCATCCGCACCGCTAGCCTTCGCGTCGCCTGCGACGGCTCGGGCGCAGTTCCCGCCGCGCTCGGCCACCCGCGCGTCTATCTTCACATCGACGATGAACTCGGCTTCGTCGAATGTGGCTATTGCGACCGGCGCTTCGTCCTCGAAGGGGGGCCGGCGGACACGGAAGCGGCGGCGTGAACGCGGCCGATCCGCGCCGCTTCCTCTATTCCGGTGACCTCGACCCCGATGACGCCAAACGCCTGACCGCGCGGCACCTCGCCGGGCATGACGATGGCGAACTCTATCTCCAGTACAGCCTGAGTGAGGCGTTCGGCTTCGACGACGGGAGGCTCAAGACCGCAGATTACCACAGCGGCTCGGGGTTCGGCCTGCGCGGCGTATCGGGCGAGATGACTGCTTTCTCCCACGCCAACGAGCTTAGCGCCGCCGCCATCGACCGCGCCGCGCAGACGCTCAAATTGCTCGAACCCGCCAAGGGCCAGCCGAGCGCTCCGCCGGCGCGCACCAATCAGGCGATGTACGGCGCCGACGACCCGCTGGCGCTGATCCCCTTCGCCCGCAAGGTCGCGCTGTGCCAGGAGATAGACGCCGCAGCGCGCGCCCGCGACCCTCGCGTCGCGCAGGTCAGCGTGTCGCTGTCTGGCAGCTGGAGCGTAATCGAGGTCATCCGCGCCGATGGCTTTGTCGCGACCGATGTCCGTCCGCTCGTCCGGCTCAACGTCTCGATCGTCGCCAAGCAGGGGGACCGCAGGGAAACGGGGAGCTTCGGCATGGGCGGCCGCTATCTCTACGATCGATTGTTCGAGCCCGCGACCTGGAACCGCGCGATCGACGAGGCGCTGTCGCAAGCGCTCACCAACCTAGACTCGATTGCTGCGCCTGCGGGTGAAATGCAGGTCGTGCTTGGCCCCGGCTGGCCCGGGATACTCCTCCACGAAGCGATCGGCCACGGCCTCGAAGGCGACTTCAACCGCAAGAAGACCAGCGCCTTCTCGGGCCGGCTCGGCGAGCGGGTCGCCGCGCCCGGCGTAACCGTCATCGACGAAGGCGCGATCGGCGAGCGGCGCGGGTCGCTGACGATCGACGACGAGGGTACGCCGACCAGCCGCACCGTGCTGATCGAGGACGGCATACTGCGTGGCTATCTCCAGGACCGGCTCAACGCCCGCCTGATGGGGATGGAGCCGACCGGCAATGGCCGCCGCGAAAGCTTCGCCCACGCGCCGATGCCGCGCATGACGAACACCTTCATGCTTGGCGGCACCGACGATCCGGCCGAGCTCGTAACGCGTGTCAAGAACGGCATCTACGCGACGAGCTTCGGCGGCGGACAGGTCGATATCACCTCCGGCAAATTCGTCTTCTCCTGCACCGAGGCCTTCCGCATCGAGAACGGCAAGATCGGCGCCCCGGTCAAGGGCGCGACGCTCATCGGCGACGGCCCGACCGTGCTTACGCGGGTCAAGGGGATCGGGAACGACATGGCGCTCGACGAGGGCATCGGCGTGTGCGGCAAGGGCGGGCAGTCCGTCCCCGCCGGGGTCGGTCAGCCGACGCTGCTGATCGATGGATTATTGGTTGGGGGCACGGGCTGACGTTTCGTCACCCCGGACTTGATCCGGGGCCTGCCCTTCTTGGTTCAAGCTCGCGCAAAGGCAGGCGGGTCCCGGGTCAAGCCCGGGATGACGCTTGGGTCACAGCAAATGCGCGATCGGGGCGAGGCTGTACCCCGCCGCCTCGGCGCACCGCTCAAGCTCTTCCTTGGCGACCCCGTCCTCGGACTTGGCCACCGCCCACGCCAGCACCGAGCGCCCGCCAGACCGGCAATAAGCCAGCGCCTTGCCGTCCCCCGCACTCGCCAGCGCGGTGCGCATCGCCTCAATGTCGCTCGGCCCAAGCCCGCGCGCGATCGGGACATGAGCATAGGCCATCCCGCAATCCGCCGCCGCGCGCTCCATCTCGGCGCTCGTCGGCTGGCCCGGGTCCTCATGGTCGGGGCGATTGTTGATCAGCAGCGTGACCCCCTCGGCGGCAAGTCCGGGCAGCGCCTGCGGATCGACCTGGCCCGCGACGAACATTTTCTCATCAAGCATCCGTGGCATGATCAGGCCTCCTGTGCCGCGTGGAGGGCGTCCAGCAGCCCCTCGCCATAGCGCGCCAGCTTGGTTTCGCCCACGCCCTCGATCTGCGCCAGCGCCGACAGCGAGGACGGCCCCGCCGCGACGACCGCCCGCAATGTCGAATCATGGAAGATTACATAAGGCGGCACGCCCGCCTCCTTGGCCGTGTCACGCCGCCACGTCCGCAGCGCTTCGAACAGCGGATCGTGCGGCCCGTCGGTCGCGCGGCCCTTGCGCGCGCGCGGTTCGCGCTTGGGCGGAATGGCGATGACCATGCCCTGCTCGCCCTTGAGGATTGGCTTGGCGCCGGGGCCAAATGACAGCCCGCCATAATCATCGGTGCGAAGCGCGTCGCGGGCCAGCAGCGCGCGGGCGACGGGGCGAACCAGCGCCAGCTCAACGGCACTCGCAATTCCGAACACGCTGAGCTTGTGGTGCCCGAATTGACGCACTTTCTCATTGTCATCCCCGCCGAGCACCGCCGCCAGATGCGCGACCCCGAAGCGCATCTCGGTACGGAACACCGCCGACAGCAATTTGCGCGCAACGTCGGTCACGTCGAGCGTGTCGGGCGGGTTCAGGCAGTTGTCGCAATTGCCGCAGGCCTCGGCTGGCTCCTCGCCGAAATGGTGCAGCAGGATCGCGCGGCGACAGGTCGCCGCCTCGACAAATGCGGCCAGCGCATTGAGCCGCTCGCGCTCGCCCGGCCGACGCTCGGGTTCGACCTCGCTCTCGATCCGCCGCCGCGCCCGGGCGAAATCGTCGGCGCCCCAGAACAGCCAAGCTTCGGCAGGATCGCCGTCGCGCCCTGCGCGCCCCGTTTCCTGATAATAGGCCTCGATCGACTTGGGGATTCCGGCATGCGCCACGAAGCGCACGTCGGGCTTGTCGATCCCCATCCCGAACGCGACCGTCGCGGCAATCACCATATCTTCGGACGCGACGAACGCCGACTGGTTGCGGCTGCGCACCTGCGGCTCGAGCCCGGCATGATAAGCCAGTGCGCGCCGACCGCCAGTGCCAAGCTGCTCGGCCAGTTTCTCCGTCTCGTTGCGGCTTTGCGCATAGACGATCCCCGGCCCCGGCTGGCCTGCGGCAAGCGCCTTCAACTGGCTACCGACCCCGTCCTTCGGGCGGACGTGATAGCGGATATTGGGCCGGTCGAACCCGGCGATGATCATCCCGTCTTCGGGAATGCCCAGCTGCTGCAGCACATCGGCCCGAGTCCGCGCATCGGCGGTCGCGGTCAGCGCCAGGCGGGGGACGTCGCGATGCTGGTCGAGCAACGGCCTGAGAAGCCGGTAATCGGGGCGAAAATCATGCCCCCACTCGCTGACGCAATGCGCCTCGTCGATCGCGAACAGCGCGATGTCGATCTCGCTCAGCAGCCGCTGAAAACCCTCCCCAGACGCCCGTTCCGGCGCCGCATAAAGCAGGTCCAGCTCCCCCCGATGAAGCGCGTCGATAATTGCCCCGCGATCCTCACTGACCGAGGTCAGCGCCGCCGCCCGCAAGCCGTGCGCCTCGGCCGATCGGATCTGATCGTGCATCAGCGCGATCAGCGGGGAGATGACGATCGCCGTACCGCTGCGCGCCACCGCTGGCACCTGATAGCAGAGCGACTTGCCCGCCCCGGTCGGCATGACGGCAAGGCTATGCTGCCCCGCCATCACCCGGTCGATCACCTGTTCCTGCACCCCGCGAAAGGCGGCGTGGCCAAAGACACTGTGGAGAATCCCAAGCGGATCTCCGGTCATTGGGCTCCCGACGAAGCGGCTGGGGTCAGCGCGCGGAAGGTCAACATCGGCCCGATCTCCGGATCATGTCCCGCCCAATTGCGGTACATCGTCGCATAGTCGATCGTATTGCCGCGCGACAGGACCATCTCGCGAAAACGCTGTCCGTTGGCGCGGGTCAGCCCGCCATGGCTCTGGAACCAGGCAAAGGCGTCATGGTCGAGCATTTCGGTCCACGCATAGGCATAATAAGCCGAGGCATAGCCGTTACTCCAGATGTGCCGAAAATATGGCGAGCGATAGCGCGGCGGAACGTCGGCGGTGTCGAACCCGCCTGCCGCCAAGGCCTTGGCCTCGAACGCATCGGCATCCTGGCGCGGCGCACCGGCAGGCAGATGATGCCAGTCGAGGTCGAGCTTGGCGGCGGTAATCGTCTCACCAACCGCGAAACCTTGGCCGAATTTCTGCGACGCGACGAGCTTATCGACCAGTTCCTGCGGGATCGGCGCGCCGGTCCGGTAATCGACCGCATAATGGCGAAGTACGGTCGGATACAGCGCCCAATTCTCGTTGAACTGCGACGGGAATTCGACGAAATCGCGCGCCGTATTCGTGCCCGAGATGGTGGGATAAGTCTGCGCCGCGAACAGCCCGTGGAGCGCATGGCCGAATTCGTGGAACATCGTCGTGACATCGTCAAAGCTGATCAGTGCCGGCTTTCCCGGCGTCGGCTTCTGGAAATTGGCGACGTTGTAAATCACCGGCGTGGTGCCGCGCAAATACGACTGGTTGACGAGGTTCGACATCCACGCCCCGCCCGACTTATTGTCGCGCTTCCAATAATCGAAATACATCAGCCCGAGGTGCTTGCCGCTCTCCTCCCTGACCTCGAATACGCGCATGTCGGGGTTCCAGGTGGGCAAGTCCTTCCGCTCGCTGAAGGTCAGCCCGTAGAGCTGGTTGGCGGCGAAGAAGACGCCGTCGGTCAGCACCTTATTAATTTCTAAATAGGGCTTCAACGCCTCGTCATCGAGGGCGTAGCGCGCCTTGCGAATCTGCTCGCCATAGAAATTCCAGTCCCACGGCTCCGCCTTGAACGAAGGCCGCCCCGCCGCCTTGGCCTGCGCGTCGATCAGCGCCTGAATGTCGGCCGCTTCGGCGCGCTGTTTGGCCGATACCGCGGGGGCCAACCGGTCGATGAAGCCATTCGCCGCCTCGGGCGTCTTCGCCATCTGGTCGTAAAGCGTGTAGGCGGAAAAATTCGGGTATCCAAGCAGCGCCGCCTGCTTCGCGCGAAGCTCGGCAATCTCCGATATCAGTGGCCGAGTGTCGTTCGCGCCGCCATGGCTGGCGCGCATGGCGCTCGCCGTGAACAACGCCTCGCGGGTTGCGCGATCGGTCAGCGAGGAAAGTTGCGGCTGCTGCGTCGTATTCTGCAGCGGGATCAGGTAACCGCTAAGCTTGCGCGCCTTGGCTGCCTCGGCGGCGGCGGCGATGGCATCGTCCGACAGCCCGGCCAGCGCCGCCTTGTCGGCTACGTGGAGCGCGCCCTCCTTCGTCGCCGCGAGCAGCTTCTGCCCGAACGCGGTCTGCAGCGTGCCGATGCGCAGGTTGAGCTGCTTGAGCTGAACCTGCTTGGCCGGCGACAGCAGCGCGCCCGAATGGACGAACTGATCGTAATAGACCGTCAGCAGCCGCGACTGCTCGGGGTTCAGCCCAAGGCTCGCCTGGCGATCGTGAAGCGACTTGACCCGTGCGAACAGCTTGGCGTTGAGGAAGATGAAGTCGCGGTGCGCGGCGAGCAGCGGCGAAGTCTTGGTGTCGACCGCGTCGAGCGCATCATTGGTATTGGCGCCCTGCACCGCCGAAAAGGCCAGCTGCGTCCGCTCTAGCAATGTCCCCGACCGCTCCATCGCGGCGAGCGTATTATCGAATGTCGGCGGCGCCTTCTGATTGGCGATGACGAGCACTTCGGCCTTCTGCTGCGCCATCCCGGCAAGCATAGCCGGCAGATAGTCGCCATTCCTGATCGCCGCGAAGTCGGGTGCCTGGAACGGCAGCGCCGATGGCTTGGCGAAGGGATTCGACGCGAGCAGTGCACTGCTCGCGCGGCCTGCTGCGGCGCGATGCTTGACCGGGTGCGCGGAAAGGGGGGGCGCAATCGCGAGGACCGCCGTCGCGGCGAGGAAATGACGCAACATTTAATTTCTCCTGAAACTGGTTTCCTGCCCCTTCCACCGCTAAGCACATGAAGCAAGCCTGAATTTCGTCAGCGTCGTGCGACCATTCGCCGCGATGACGACCGCTATTCGGCCGCTTGCGCTGCTGCCTCCAGCTCGCGTTCGGCGGCCTGCCGGTTCCACAGGTCGGCATAGAGTCCGCCGGCGGCAAGCAGCGAATGATGAGTCCCCCGCTCGGCCACGCGCCCTTCGTCGAGGACGATGATCTGGTCGGCCTCGGCCACGGTCGAGAGGCGATGCGCGATGACGATTGTCGTGCGGTCGCGGATCGCCCCCTCGAGCGTCGCCTGGATCGCCTCCTCGGTGCGGCTGTCGAGCGCCGAAGTCGCTTCGTCGAGAATCAGGATCGGCGGATTCTTGAGCAAAGTCCGCGCAATGGCGACTCGCTGCTTCTCCCCGCCGGAAAGCTTCAAGCCGCGCTCACCGACCATCGACCCATAGCCCTTGGGCAAGGACGCAATAAACGTGTCGATCGCCGCCCCCGCCGCAGCCTCCTCGACCGCGGCCTGGTCGGCGCCCTCGCGGCCATAGGCGATGTTATAGGCGATGGTGTCGTTGAACAGCACCGTGTCCTGCGGCACGATCCCGATCGCGGCGCGCAGACTGTCCTGCCGCACCGCCGATATGTCCTGCCCGTCGATCATGATCCGCCCGCCGGTCGGCTCATAAAAGCGATAGAGCAACCGCGCGAGGGTCGACTTGCCCGCCCCCGATGGTCCGACCACCGCCAGGCTGGTCCCCGGTGGCACTTCGAAGCTCACCCCCTTGAGGATCTGTCGGTCGGGGTCATAGGCAAAGCGCACATCGTCGAACCGCACCGCGCCGCGCGATACGGCGAGCGGCGGCGCCCCGGGCCGGTCGATGATCTCCTGCGGCGTGTCGAGCAGGACGAACATCGCCTCCATGTCGATCAGCCCCTGCTTGATCGATCGATAGACCCAGCCAAGCATGTCGAGCGGGCGAAACAGCTGCATCAGTAGGCTGTTGACCAGGACCACATCGCCCGGGGTAAACCGGCCCCGAGACCAGCCCCACACCGTGAATGCCATTGCGCCCGCCATCATCAGATTCGTGATCAGCGACTGGCCGATGTTGAGCCAGGCGAGCGACACTTCGTTGCGCACCGAAGCGCGCGTGAACGCCCCGACGGCTTCGTCATAGCGCCGCGCCTCCCGTTCCTCGGCGCCGAAATATTTGACCGTCTCGTAATTGAGAAGGCTGTCGACCGCGCGCCCGATCGCCCGGTTGTCGACCTCGTTCATCTGCCGCTGGATCCCCGCGCGCCAGTCGGTGACGAAGCGCGTGAAGCCGATGTAGATCGCCACCACGCCAAGCGTCCCCGCGACCAGCCCCCCGCCGAACTTGACGAAGAAGATCACGCAGATCGCGCCCAGTTCGATGATCGTCGGGGCAATGTTGAACAGCAGGAAATAGAGCATCATGTCGATGCTCTTGGTTCCCCGCTCGACGATCTTGGTCAGACTGCCGGTGCGCCGCTCGAGGTGGAAGCGAAGCGACAGCGAGTGGACATGGCGGAACACCCGGCTCGCCAGCGCGAGCGCCGCGCGCTGCCCGACCTTCTCGAACAAGGCATTGCGCAGATTGTCCGCCAGCACCCCGCTGAACCGCGCCCCGGCATAGGCCAGCACCAGCCCGACGACGATCGTGAAGCCCGCGCCGGTGCTCATCCGGTCGATGATGCCTTTGTAGGCAAACGGCATCATCAGCGTGGTCGCCTTGCCAATCAGCACCAACAGCACGGCGACGATCACCCGCGCCTGGATCTCGCGCTCGCCTTTGGGCCACAGCATCGGCAAAAAGCGAACGATCGTCTTTAGGCTGCCCTTTTGGGCCGGGTCGGTCGGGGGGGCGTCGCGCATCGGTCCTTAGATAGTGTGCCATCGGCGCATCATCAAACCGCCGACGTGACGCGGCTGGAACGATGCGATTAATCGCTCGTTTAATCCACAGTTCCTCGAGTGGAGAGCGTCATGGGTCCCGGTCTGTTTGTCATTGCGATCCTCGGCTGCGCCGATGGTTCCGCGCAGTGCCAGGCGGTTGCGACCCTCCCGACGCGCTACGAGAGCCGCTCGACCTGCGCTGCAGCGACGACTGCGGCGCTGGTCGCAAGCACTGGCTTCGACTTTCCCGAACTACAGGCCGAATGCCGCTCGCTCGGGGGAACGAGCTCGACCCAGCGCGCCGACCGAAAGGGACCAGTTGGCAGCTAGCCGGTTGGGATAAATTCCCAATTATCTGCGCGATATCCGCCACTATCTCTGACGGACTTTCTGGCGGTACTGTAAACAAACGCTTTTTCCAATTGGCATGCCTCCTGCAATAAGGATGTTATGACCCACTGACGGGTCGCCAAAAAAGGGAATAGGCATCATGAACAACTATTCGAACGCTCGCCACACCGCGCTCAGCCTCGCCGCCGCCTTCATTACCGCGATGGTCTTCGTCGCCGCCGCCGTCGGTCCCGCCGCGCACGTCACCATCGCCTGATCACGGCGCCCCGCCCTTCCTCAAGGACAATGATAATGAACGGACCTTTCCTCCTCAACCGCAGCCGCGCCAAGGTCATGGGCGTCGCCGCCGGCCTCTCCGACTGGGCCGGAATCGATGTCCTCGCCGTCCGTCTCGCGCTGATTGTCGCGACGCTCATCACCGGCCCGGTCGCGATCCTGCTCTACATTCTGACCGGCTGGCTCGCTACCGACGAGCGCTAAACGGCGCTTGCCGGCCGGGCTACCCGTCGCTCGATGGTTCGCGTAAGATCGCCAGCAGAGATTGCGAAAGGACCGACGATGGAACGCCACGGCGACGAAGTTCATCTCACCGAAACCGAGGCGACCGGCGGGGTCAAAGCGACTGGGCTGCGCTTCGTACTGGGAATTTCCTTGCTCCTGATCGTCATCGCCATGTCGCTGGTGTGGATCCTGGGCTCGGTCCTGCGCTGACCGCGCCATTGCCTGCCGCCGATCGCCAATCCCCGCTCGGGCCACTCGCCCGGCTGATTTATGGCGGCTTGCTGGCGTGGTTCCGGCTCAGCGGGTGGCGCGCAGAAGGCCGTTTCCCTGAACAGCGCAAGTTCGTCATCATCGGCGCCTCGCACACCTCCAATTTCGACTTCATCGTGTTTCTCGGCACTATCCATGCGCTCGGGCGCCGGGTGCGTTTCATGGGCAAGCACAGCCTGTTTCGCAACCCGATGGGGGGCTTTATGCGCTCGCTTGGCGGGGTCCCGATCGATCGCAGCGCGCGCCAGGACACGGTGTCGCAGATCGTGGATCAATTTGCCGCTCATGACGATTTCGCGCTGATCATTGCCGCCGAGGGGACACGCTCCGCGACCACCAAATGGCGCACCGGATTCTACCAGATCGCGCTCAAGGCGGGCGTGCCGATCGTCTGTGCAGGCCCAGACTATCCGACCAAGCGCGGCGTGATCGGCCCCGTAATCTGGCCAAGCGGAGACTATGACACCGACATGGCGCCGGCCTTCGCCTTCTTCCGCAGCCTCGTCCCGCGCCATCCCGCCCGCGCCGCTTTCCCGGCCGGCACCTGATCCAGCCGCTGGCCAAGCGGGTGAAGCGGGACTAGCCTCGATCTTACCCGCGGGAGAAACGCCATGCGCTTGTTCGTCACCTTGTTGCTGATCGCGGCCGTCGCCCAGCCCGCCACGGCGGCGCTCAAGGTCGGGGCCAAAGCGCCCGATTTCCGGACCATGGGCGCGCTGGCCGGCAAGCCGTTCCGGCTCCACCTTGCCGAGCAGCTTCGCCACGGTCCCGTGGTGCTTTATTTCTATCCCAAGGCGTTCACCAAGGGCTGCACGCTGGAGGCGCACGCCTTTTCGGAGGCCGAGGCCGATTTCGCCAAGGCGGGTGCGCGAGTGATCGGCATGTCGGCCGACGATTTGCCGACCCTGCAGCGGTTTTCGGTCGAGCATTGCCGCGGCAAATTCCCCGTCGCGACCGCCTCTGCAGGTGTGATCAAGGCCTATGATGTCCGGATGCCGCTGATCGGAATGTCCAACCGCACCAGCTATGTCATTGCCCCGGATGGGCGAATCACCTTCGTTCATTCGGAGCTCGACTGGAAGGAGCATGTCGCAAAGACGCTCGCGGCGGTCCGTGCGCTGGCACCGGCGCCACGGCGCTGACGACGAATAAGGGGTGGCGCGCGCGGCTCTTCCGGCTAGGCTCCGGAAGGGCGGTTCGCCCGGTTGAGGGGATATGACATGGCCAAGGGTCAGAAGAAGACGAACAAGGAAGCCCGCAAGCCGAAGGCGGAAAAGACCAAGACGATCGCCGCCAATCCGTCGACCAAGGAAGGCGTTGTGCGCGGGCTTGAAAACTTCAAGCGCTGAACCGGCGTTGCCCGAAAACCACGCATTTGTGCTAATCTTCTGGTAAGTCCCGTTAACTCCTTCCGTTAACGAAACGGTGCCGTCAGGGTCGCGCTCCACGGTGGAGGATCGCGCATGCGGCACGACGTTTTGGGGATGATTGCCGGCCTGCTTGCTGCGGCCCCGGCCATTGCCATGAGCGAATCCGATCCGCTGGCACCGCTCGCCAATGTCGACAGTTCCACCGTCACCGTTATCGCCCGCGGCTATCGCCCGGCCAGTCCCGACGTATTCCAGACGCTGGCGATTGACGCCGGGGTCACGGTCTATGACGCACGCTGGCGGCGGGTATCGGCGGCCGACCTGCATGATCCGCGTGTGATCGCGATCGCCGCCCCCACCGCCGGGCTCGATGCGGTCGCGAAGCTGCAGGCGATCCATGCCGCCGTGCGCCGCCAGATCAGCTGGCGCCGCGACCTCGATGGCTATCGGGTGAGCGATTATTGGGCGCAGGCGGGCGAAACGCTCGACCGCGGCTATGGCGACAGCGAGGATATTGCGATCCTCAAGATGCAGGCGCTCAAGGCCGCCGGCTTTTCGCCGCGCGATATTTATCTGAGCGTCGGCCGCGACAGCGTGCGTGGTGCCGACACGCTGCTGTTGGTCCGCGCAGGGGGCCGCTTCTACGCGCTCGACGATCGCGCCGAACGGCCGCTGACCCCCGAACAGCACGCCCGCTTCGTTCCCGTCATCACGCTCGGCAAGGGCAGCGCCTGGCTCCATGGCAAGCGCTATGCCGGGGCGAAAGCGCGCGTCATCCGCGCCAGCCTGCCGAT
>JBDSGJ010000023.1:0-8853 GCA_039919075.1 Sphingomicrobium sp. | reverse complement strand
GCAGATCGACCAGCGGGGGGGTGCGAGGGTAAACCAGCGGGACCGCGACCGCGAGAACCAGTAATATGGCGAAGGGGCGACCTTCCCACCAGCGGTTTTGGTCGGGCGCTTGCGGTTCGTCCGTCGGGGCGGCGAACCTCTCAGCCAACCGGTTTAGCGGCCCAGCGCCGCAATTGCACTGTCGACCAGCGCCTTGTCCGAACTCGAATCATGGCGTTCGGCGATCAGCTTCGCTGCTGCTGCGGACGCGGCGCGAGCGGTCGTCGCGCGAAGTTCGGCGATCGCCGATCGCTCTTCCGCCGCAATCTTGTCTTCGGCCATTTTCTGGCGGCGGCCGATCAGGCGCTCGGCGTCGTCCCTGGCCTTGGCAACGATGAGCTCGGCCTCGTGATGCGCGCGGTCAAGCATTGCCGCGGCGTCGACATGGGCGGCGGCGGCCTTCGCTTCATATTCGGCCTTGAGCGCTTCGGCATCCTTGCGCAGCGCTTCGGCCTCGGCCAGCTGATCGCGGATCTCGGCAATTTTGACGTCAAGCGACTTGCCGATCGCGCCGGGAACCTTTTTCCACAGCAAGATAACGATGACCACGACCATTGCCAGCGCGACGATGGCCGGCGCGGCAAGCCCAAAGATGGCAGGTTCCGCGGCCTCATGCATGGGTCAATTCCTTCGCCACAGCCGCCCGCGCCGTGGCGGCATCGACGGTCAGGCCGGCGACCTTGGCGCTCAGTTCCTGCACGGCCTGGGTTGCGACGGCCTCGATTTCCGCCATCGCCGACGAACGCGCGGTCGCGATTCTGGTCAAAGCGGTATCGAGTTTGATCCCGATCGCCTTGTCCGCCTTGCCAACCTGCGCCTCGGAATCCTTCGCGGCGCTGGCCTTGGCGTCGGCGGCGAGCTGAGCCGATTCGGCGCGGCTCTTGTCCATCTCGGCGCGATAGTCGGCCTCGAGCGCGTCGGCGGCCTCGCGGGCCCCCTCGGCGCTCTTGAGGTCGGCCGCGATCCTAGCGTCGCGCGCGTCGACCGTCGCCATCACCTTGGGGAGCATCCCCAGGCCAATGACGACGAAAATCGCGCCGAAGAAGATCGCCAGCCACAACAGCTGCGATGCATAGATTTCGCCAATCTGGCTAATCTGCGGCATGAGCGCCGACCCCTAGGTTAAGTGCGGTGAGTCAGGCGACGAACAGCAGGATCATCGCGACGACGAACGCGAGCAGGCCGAGCAGTTCGGCAGCAGCGAAGCCGATGAACAGACGGCCCTGCTGGCCGTCGGCAGCACCCGGGTTGCGAAGCGCGCCCTCGAGGAACGAGCCGAACACATTGCCAACGCCGAGCGCGGCCATGCCGACGCCGATTGCGGCCAGACCGGCACCGAGAAGCTTTGCAGCATTTGCGTCCATGGTAGATACTCCCGTTAGATAAGAAACACTTAGTGAAGGTTGATCGCGTCGTTCAGGTAAAGCGACGTGAGCAGGGCGAAAACATAGGCCTGGATCGCGCTGACCAGCAGTTCGAGCAGGGTGATACCGATCATCAGCACGAAACTGGGCAGCGAGACGATCGGCGCAACCCAGGCGGCCTGCGCGTTCATCCCGTTGATTACAAAGCCAGCGAGCACTTCCATCAGGATATGCCCAGCGGTAATCGCGACGAACAGCCGGAGACCCAGGCTGAACGGGCGCATCAGGAACGAGATCAACTCGATCGGGAAAATCGCCGCCGCCATCGGACCCTTGACGCCATGCGGCACGAACAGGCTGAAGAAATGGAAGCCGTGGCGCGCGAACCCGACGACCAGCACGATCAGGAAGCTGACGATTGCCAGCACGCCGGTGATCGTCAGCTGGCTGGTCACCGCAAACGGGTGCACCCCGACCAACGCAGCCGGGAACATGCCCAGCATGTTGGCGAACAGAATGAACATGAACAGCGAGAAGACCCACGGCACATATTTGCGTCCCTCGGGCCCGATATTGGTATCCATCATGTTGGTGATGAAGCCGGTGAACCCCTCGACTGCCATCTGCCAGCGGCCGGGAACGAGCTCGCGCTTGAGTCCGCCGAGCATGAACAGCCAAACGGCGGCGAAGGTAACGGCCATCCACGCGGCCGAATTGGTGAATGCCAGGCTGTGGCCCGCGACGACCCACTCACGACCGAACAGGGGTTCGATCATGAACTGGTGCATCGGGTCGATCTTGCCGGATTCAGCAACCACGTCGGTCTATTCCTACTAAGACGGGCCGGAAGCCCCGGGGCTCCGGCTCGAAAGCTTGATGATGCTCCAGAAGCCCCCAACGGTGCCGAGCACCAGGAAGACAATCAGGAGCAGATGCCCGGTGTCGAACAGCTTATCGAGTACCCACCCGATCAGCGCACCACCGACAAGACCGCCGATGAGGGTCGAAAGGACCCGATTGCCGAGTTGCTCATTGGCATCCGGCGCGGGCCCCTTGCCAGTCCTCTTGGTCTCCTCATGTTGCGCCCGCGCGAGCCGCTCTTCGAGCGAATCGAGCCGTGCATCCTGGGGTGACGACGGGTCCTGCCCGGGCTCTTTTGCTGCCATGATCCGTGTCGCTCCGGTTGTGCGCCGCCCTTCCGGGGAAGCGCAGTGCGAAGGGCAAGAAACATGGCGGCATCCACGCCCGCCAAGGCGCCGTCCCTTTAGAAAGGGGGGTCGGAAGTGTCAACGTCGAGTTGCGCTGGGGATTTCCTATCGACAGTAATCTGGCACGGGGGCGGCCTGCCCCACCGGGCGCACTCGCCAGACATTGTCGCTCAGCGCATAGTGCTCGCCAACGCCGACCGTGCCGAGCAATTGGCACCCGGCAGTTATTCCGATTTCCTGCGTCGCCACGCCGCGTGCCTGCGACAGCTGGGCGTAGAGCGAACGGCGCAGCAGGTTGATCGCGGTTACCTGGCGGCGGAGCAGCGAATCTGCCGCGGTTGGGATGCCAAGGTAGCCGTCGTAGCGCTCGCCGACCTGCCCAGCAGCCCTTGCGCGCGCCACCGCGCCAGCCGGAGACTCGGCTTGCACAGGCCCCGCGGCGAGGACCGCTGCCAAGGCCAAAGGCAGAGCGCGCTTCACGGCGTCGGTTTCTTGCCGAGCGGAGACGGGGCCGCCTGGGGGAAGGCCTCGGGATTGGACTTTATCAGCGCATCGACGTCACGCTGAAGCTTGACCATCACTTCCTGCTTGATGTCGACGTTGAGGTTGATCTCGATCGCCTTGTCGGGGGTCTTGACCGAGATACAGCCGCCCAGCGCGGGCAGCAGTGCCGCCACGGCCAAGCGCGCCACCTTTCGTGAAACGGGCATTGCCTTGCTCCTCATTGCGTGGGTTTCTTCGTGACGGAGACCTCGTCCTTGACCGGGGTCTGGCTCTGGTTCTGGTTCTCGATCTGGCGGATTGTCACCGCCGCGTCCGGCAAGTTCGCCAACGGTGCGGGAAGCGCGTCGTGGATCGTATTGCGCGGATCGCTGAAGCTCTTCGCCGTGCCGATCAGGGCGCGGAAGGGACCCTTAATCGAGACGTTGAACTTAAACGGAATTTTCTTGAGCAGGCTGCGCACGATACGCTGGGTCTTGTTGTTGCCAAGGGCCACTTCATCGACCGTTAGGCGAGTTGCAAATTCGCCGGCAAGATCACCGTCGAGCCGGACAATCATGCTCTTGAAACGCAGGTCGCGAAGCGCGTTGAACACGATTCCGCCGAACAGCCCGAGATTGGCCTTGCTGACCACCCCGACATAGGACAGCGAGCCACCCGGGGCGCGACTGTCGAGACGCCCGCCGACGATCCGGCCGCCGTTGTCGTCGAAGATCATCGGCAGGACCCCGTCGAACAGACCGGTGGCGCCGATTTCCTTGAACCCGAAGCTTTCGACCAGCGTGTGGGCATCGAGACCGACGACTTCGAAGGTCAAGCGCTTGGCGGTTGGGTGGCCGAGGTTGAGGATCGTCTCGCGAAGGATCAGCTGACCGCCCATGAATGGCCATTCGCCACGCTCGATCTTGACCAGCTGGCCGGGCAGCAACTGGTAGCGAAGCGTGCCGTTCTCGACGAGGATGCCCGGGTTGACCGTCGCCAGCGTGACACTTTGTCCAGGCGCGGTCTCGAGTCCGAGCAGATCGGTGAAGTGGATCGTTCCGGCCAGCCCGGTCACCGGCCCGAACGGAGCGGCGAGATCGGTCCCCTCGGTTGAGAAATCGCCGGTCGAGGTGACGCTGGTGCCGTTCCAGTTGATCCGCCCCTGCCCGCGCACAGTCCCGTCGACCAGCGCGATGACCCCCTCGGTCAGCGGCGTGATCGTGTCGGGCTGGAGGCCGTTGATGGCAAAGCGCAACCCGGGGACATCGAGGTCGGCATGGCCCTGCCCACTCGACAATGAATGAAGAATCGAGACGTCGGTGACGAGCGCGCCGCTGGCCGGATTGTGCAGCGCACCAGTGGTCGTGATGCGGTTGCCGGCGAGGACAAAATGAACGCCGCGCGCATTTAGGGGATAGAATTTGATCTTGTCCGAACGGTCGGAGACGGTCAGCGCGCCGTCAACCGTAAGGGCCTTCGCGAAGGCAAATCGGCCCGCCGCCTGGCTCATCGCCAAGGGCACCTTGCCGATCGTGCCCGCGCCGCCGCTGAAGGTACCGCGAATGTCCTTGCCGATTCGCCCGTCGATCTGACGCGCGGCGAGGATGACCGGCGTTTCCGGTTTGCCAAGGCGCATCGCGACGCCCGACGCGTCGAAGCGATCGGTACCGAGCAAGCGCGCGCGGCCCGCCGCAATCTCGACCGGCGAGGCGCCGAGTTGGCCGGCGAAGCGAAGCCGCTGGGTGACGGCGCCAAGTTGGAGCGCCCCGCCCGGGCGTTGCGACACGATCGCCGGGCCGATCGGGCATAGCGGCACACGTGCCGCGCCAAGCTTCATCGCGCCCAGCGTGAGGGCCTGGAAGCTCGTGTCGAGGCAGGCATGCCCGAACGACAGCCCGCCCGGCCCGCCGAGCCACCCTTCGATCGGCAGGCGAAGCCCGGTTACGCGTCCGCCGCTGAACGGGCCGTCGAGCAGCGCGACGGCGCGCACCTGAGTCGATCCGTCGCGCGCGGCGGCAAAGCGCAGCGGCTCGAGCAAGGCGAGTCTCGCTCCACCGGCCGCATAGGGGGCAAGCCGCACCGCGCCGCGCATCGCCGCGCCACCGCGCGCCTGGGTCAGATCGATTCGAGCGGTCGGAAGCCCGCCGCCATCGGTCGCGATCTGGCTATCGACGCGGATCTTTCCGCTCGGCCAATAATAGCTGATGCCGTCGCGCCCGGCGACGCGAATGCGGGCGCCGCTCGGCGCGCGCGCATCGGCAGTCTCGATCCGGACCGCGCCGCCGCCGGGGAAATTGACCAGCCGCAGCGAGCCCCGCGCGTCGAACCCGCCAGCCGTCCGGGTCAGCGCGTTCGCAATCGCGCTGGTAATCGGTCCGATCGGGGTCTTGGCGGCCCCGGCAAGCGGCCCGGTAATCGCGCTTAGCATCGCGGGGGCAAGCGAGGCGCGAGTGGCGTCATAATTGGCGACGAGCGCAATGTCGCCTTGCGCGGCGCCCAAGTGATAGCGCCCCCTGAGGCGAGTGCCCTCGGCGAAGATCGACGCCATCCGCGCCTTCTGGGCAGCAAGGTCGATGCTTCCACCCGCGCTCGTCGGGGAGCCCTTGAAGCTGACATTGGCAACCAGATTGGCAAGCCCGTTGGCCCCAGCAATCAACGCCGGCGTCAGCAGCCGACCCTTTCCGTCGAATGTGCCGAACGCCTCGCTGAAGTCGCTGTCGACCTCGAGCCGGGGCGCGGCGACACTGATCCGGCTCTGCGGGCAGGCGAAGCTTTGCGCGGTAAGCGGCCCGGTAACGTGCGGGCGGCGTGCTTCGATCGCGACGGCCATCGAAGCGTGCATCGCGACCAACTCGCACTTGCCCGGCGCCAGCCGGGGGCTGACGGCGGCGAGGCGGCCCTTGAACCCCCCGGTAAGATTACCCTGGCCGACCACGGCGAAACCCAACGGCCCAAACGGGGTGCGCAGCGCGATCGTCGAATCCGCGATATCGACGGCGATGTCAGGGAATTTAAACGGGGTCTTCGACGTACTCGGGGCGGGCAGCAGCCTGTCGAGGGCCCCCCAGCTGATCCGATCGCCAACTAGCTGGCCGCGCAGGCGGACACCGCGGGCGACGACCCGGTAGACCTCGACCTTGCCGTTAAGCAAAATCCGCATCTCGACCTGGGCGATCTTCGCGGTTAGGTCTGGATGTGCCGGATTGCCGATGACGAGATTGCTGATGCGCTGCGTCCGAAGGCCGACACGGTCGAGATGATAGGTTGCCTGAACCCCGCGCTTCGCCAGTTCCCTGGCGAGGATGTTGTTGGCGATCGGCTTACGCGCCAGCCACAGCACGAACAGCGCGATCAGGAACAGCCCGACGATCCCGGCGACGAACAGCGCCAGCGCGCGGCCGACGTTGCGACGACGGCGCACAATCACCGCTTCGTGCGATCCGATGTCGCCGACTTCGCCTTCCCGCACGCTCATCAGTTCCTAAACCCCGGCCACCCGTCACCGTTCCGTGAACGACATGAACCGTGGCTGGCAAGTGGCGAGTTTTACCATTGGGAGGGGCGGCATGGCGATTGATGGCTCCGCCTTGAGCAACGCCAACGGCGGACACCGCGCGCGGCTTCGCGAGCGAATGTTCGCGGGCGGCGGGGACGCGCTACTTGATCATGAGTTGGTGGAATATCTCCTCGCGCTTGCGGTGCCACGGCGCGACACGAAGCCCCTGGCGAAGGCGCTCATTGCTCGATTCGGCGGCATCGGCCCGTTACTCGGCGCCGACGCAAGTGCGTTGCGCCGCGAGGGGCTTAGCGAGGGGACCATCGGCGCACTGAGGATTGCCGAGGCGACAGCACTTCGTCTGCTTGAGACCAGAATCGAGGGTCGCCCGATCCTGTCGAGCTGGGAAGCGCTCGGCGATTATCTGCAGGCGGCGATGGGTCATCAGTCCCTCGAGCAGGTTCGCGTGCTGTTCCTCAATGCCAAGAACATGCTGATCGCGAATGAAGCGATGTGGACCGGCTCGGTCGACGAAGCCTCGGTCCATGTCCGTGAAGTCATCGCCCGGGCAATCGCGCTCGGCGCGACCGCGCTGATCATCGTCCACAACCATCCGAGCGGCGATCCCGCCCCGAGCCGCCAGGACATCCGATTGACGAAGGAACTGATCGAGGCCGGGCGCCACATGAAGATCGCGGTCCATGACCATGTCATCGTCGGCGCGCAGGGCCGCTCGTCGATGCGCGCGCTTGGCCTCATCTGAAGCCCCTGCTAGGCGCTCGGCCATGATCAGCCGCTATTCCCGTCCCGCCATGGCCGCCATCTGGTCCGCCGAGAACCGTTATCGCATCTGGTTTCAGATCGAAGTGTTCGCCGCCGAGGCGATGGGCGCTATAGGCGCGATCCCGGCGAAAGATGCGAAGACCATCCGCGCCGCCTACGATGCCAATGTGCTAGGCGCGATCGACGTTCCCGCTATCGACGCGATCGAGGCGGTGACCAGGCATGACGTCATCGCTTTCCTGACCTGGGCCGGGCAAAAGCTCGGACCGGAGGCGCGCTGGCTTCATCAGGGGATGACCTCATCGGACGTTCTCGACACTAGCCTGTCGGTCCAACTAACCCAGGCCGCAGACATCCTTCTAGCCGACCTCGACGCACTGCTCGCGGTGCTCAAGCGCCGCGCCCTTGAGCATAAGCTTACTCCAACGATCGGCCGAAGCCACGGGATTCATGCCGAGCCGGTTACCTTCGGGCTCAAGCTCGCTCAGGCCCACGCTGAATTCGCCCGCAACCGCGGCCGGCTCGTCGCCGCGCGCGCCGACATCGCAACTTGCGCGATCTCGGGCGCGGTCGGCACCTTCGCCAACGTCGATCCGCGCGTCGAGGAGCATGTCGCGCGCGAACTGGGCCTCACCCCCGAGCCGACCTCGACCCAGATCATCCCGCGCGATCGCCACGCGATGTTCTTCGCGACGCTCGGAGTGATCGCGTCGTCGGTTGAGCGGCTCGCCATTGAAATCCGCCATCTCCAGCGGACCGAAGTGCTTGAGGCCGAGGAATATTTCGCGCCGGGTCAGAAGGGCTCGTCGGCAATGCCGCACAAGCGCAACCCGGTGCTGACCGAGAATCTCACCGGCCTGGCCCGAGTCGTTCGCGGCGCGGTCGTGCCTGCGCTCGAAAATGTTGCGCTGTGGCATGAACGCGATATTTCGCACTCGTCGGTCGAACGGTTCATCGGCCCCGATGCGACCATCACGCTCGACTTCGCGCTTTCCCGGCTGACCGGTGTAATCGACAAATTGCTGATCTATCCGGAGCGGATGCAGAAGAATCTCGACCGCATGGGTGGGCTGGTACACTCGCAGCGGGTCCTCCTGGCGCTGACTCAGGCCGGGGTCAGCCGCGAGGACAGCTATACCCTCGTCCAGCGCAATGCGATGAAAGTGTGGCAATCCGACGGGGAGCTCTCGCTGCTCGAACTGCTCAAGCACGACCCTGAAGTCACCGCACACCTCTCGCCTGAGGAGCTCGACCCCCTGTTTGACCTCGGCTATCACTTCAAACGGATCGACACGATCTTCGAGCGGGTCTTCGGCGGCGCCCCCGCTTGAGCGCCCGCTTTCAGCTCAGAGATGCGACTGCGGCGGCGCACCAGCGGGTCGACCATGCCTTTGCCCGCCACGATCTTGCCAACCCCAGCGCCTACGGACATTTCCTCACCGCGCAGGCCGCCTCGCTGATCCCGCTCGAGGCGCTGCTG
>JBDSGJ010000022.1:0-41893 GCA_039919075.1 Sphingomicrobium sp. | reverse complement strand
TGAACGCCCCGACGCCCGCTCTCGTCGCCAGGCCCGAGCGGCTCCGACTGGTCGGACAGCGCCGGCAGATTCTCGCGATCGTCCACCAACGGCTGATGTTCGGGCTGATCGTCTATGGCGCGATCATTGCCGTCATCGTGCTCCGCCTCCTGTGGCTGGCGGCGTTCGGCGACCATGCCGGACGGCGCGGCGTGCTCGGTTCGCTGATCCCCCCGCGCGGCGATATCGTCGACCGCGATGGGCAGCCGCTGGCGACTTCAATCGATGTGTGGAGCATTGCGCTCCAGCCGGGGAAGGTGATCGGCGACAAGCTGGAACTGGCGCGCAATCTGGCCAAGCTGATGCCCGAGCAGGACGCTGCGGGCTATTTCGCGATGCTGCGCTCGAACAAGCCCTTCTACTATCTCCGCCGCCGCGCCGCGCCCGATCTGGTCGAGGCGATCAATGCGCTCGGCGAACCGGGGCTGGCGCTCGAGCGGACGCCAGACCGGCTCTATCCGCAGACCAGCCTTGCGGCGCACGTCCTCGGATTCACCGACATCGACGGCCATGGCGCGGCGGGTGCCGAGCGCGCGTTCGACAAGATCTTGTCCGATCCGGCGACGCGCGGGACGCCGATCACGCTGTCGATCTCGAGCAAGGTGCAACAGGCGCTTGAACATGAACTGGCCGGCGCGATGGCCGAATTTTCGGCGATCGGCGCGGCGGGCGTGGTGATGGACGTCCACACCGGCGAAGTGCTGGCGATGACCTCGCTGCCCACGCTCAACCCTAATGTCGCCGGGCAGGGGGCGCCCGAGGCGCGCTTCAACCGCGCGACGCTCGGCGTTTATGAGCTTGGTTCGACCTTCAAGCCGTTCACCGTCGGCATGGCGATGGACTCGGGCGTGGTGAAGTCGCCCGGGCAAATGTATAATTGCCCCAAGGAATTCCACTACGGCAAGGTCACCGTCCACGATACCCACCCGTTCGGGCGGGCCTGCTCGGTCGCCGAGATCATGGAGGAAAGCTCCAACATCGGCACGGCGCAGATTGCGCTTCAAGTGGGGGCTACACGGCAGCGCGAATTCCTCCGCAAGATGGGCTTCCTCGCGCCGGTCGCCATCGAGCTTCGCGAGCGCGGGCGGACGCTGACCCCGGGCAATGACTGGGGCGAAGTTGCGACGATGACGGTCGGGTTCGGGCACGGTATTGCGGTCACACCCCTCCACCTCGCGACGGGTTATGCAACGCTGTTCAACGGCGGGGTCTATCATCCCGCGACGATCCTCAAGGTCGACAAAAATCATCCGGTCGGCCCGGCGCACCGCGTGTTCACCGAGGAGACGAGCTACAAGTCGCGCGCGCTGCTCCGTCTCGTCGTGATGAAGGGCACCGGCAAGAACGCCGACGCGCCGGGCTATCGTATCGGCGGCAAGACCGGGACCGCCGAGAAGATCGTCGGCGGTCATTATACCTCGGCATCGGTGGTGACGACCTTCGCCGGCGTGTTCCCGATGGACGAACCGCGCTATGTCATCATTGCCATGCTCGATGATCCCAAGCCGACCCCAAAGACCTTCGGCTTCCATACCGCCGGATGGAATGTCGCGCCGCTGGTCGGGCGGACGGTCAGCCGGATCGCGCCGATGCTTGGCGTACGGCCGGACATGAACCGCGATGCCAACATGAGCGAGGTGATGCCGTTCGTTCACGACTCCAAGGAGCATTGAGCGATGCGCCTCGGGTCTCTCGTGGGGGGCGATAGCGAGATCGAGGTGTCGAGCGCCGCGATCGACAGCCGCAAGGTGACCAGGGGGTCGCTGTTCGGCGCCTTCCCCGGCAGCATCCACAATGGCGAGGATTTTATTGTAAGCGCGGTGGAGCGCGGCGCGGTAGCGGTAGTTGCCCGGCCCGAAACGAAGGTCGCGGGGGCGTTTCATCTGGCCGATGCCGAGCCGCGGCGGCTGTTCGCGAAGCTCGCGGCGAAGCTGATGGCGCCTTACCCCGAGACGATCGTTGCGGTCACCGGGACCAACGGCAAGACCTCCACGGTCGAGATGGTGCGGCAATTGTGGCGCATGGCGGGGCATCGCTCGGCCTCGATCGGGACGCTCGGAGTGACCACTGCCGACGAGCAGGTAGCCACCGGGCTGACGACGCCCGACATCGTCACCTTCCTGTCGAATTTGGCAGGCCTCAAGCGGATGGGGATCAGCCATGTCGCTTACGAAGCCTCGTCGCACGGGCTCGATCAGTTCCGCTCCGAGGGTATGCCGGTGGCGGCGGCGGCCTTCACCAACCTCAGCCGCGACCACCTCGATTATCACGCCGACATGGATGACTATTTCGCCGCCAAGATGCGATTGTTCGACGAGGTCGTCGATGCCCGCGGGTCCGCGGTGGTGTGGAGCGGCGATCCGCGCTCGGGCGAGGTGATCGCGCACGCCAGGCGTCGCGGGTTGCAGCTGATCACTGTCGGCCCCGGCGCCAAGACGATCGAGCTCGTCTCGCAAACACCGACCGCGCTCGGCCGGACATTGCTGATCCGCCACGAGGGCAAGGAGCAAAAACTCAGCCTGCCGCTGATCGGCGCCTATCAGGCCGCCAATGTGCTCGTCGCGGCGGGGCTGGTGCTGGCGACCGGCGGCGAGTGGACCGAGACATTTCGCGGGATGGCGCGGCTGGCGCCGGTACGCGGGCGACTCGAGCGGGCGGTTATCACGGCTGGCGGGGTGCCGGTCTATGTCGATTATGCGCATACGCCCGACGGGATCGAAGCCGCGATTGCCGCGCTTCGGCCGCATGTGACGGGAAGGTTGATCATTGTCTTCGGCGCTGGCGGGGACCGCGATTCGGGCAAGCGCGCGGCGATGGGTGCGGTCGCAAGTCGGTTTGCCGATGTCGCAATCGTCACCGACGATAATCCGCGCTCCGAGGATCCGGCAGCGATTCGCGCGGCGGTCATGGCGGGGTGCTCCGCCCTGCGCGAAATCGGCGGGCGACGCGAAGCGATTGCCGCGGCGATCCGAGAGGCTCGCGACGGGGACATCGTCCTGCTTGCAGGCAAGGGCCATGAGCAGGGGCAGATATTGGCCGATCGCACCATCCCCTTCGACGATGTTACGGTCGCGCGCGAGTGCGCGGCATGACCGCGTTGTGGACCAGCGCCGAGATCGAGCGCGCGACGGGCGGCGTGGCGAGCGCCACGTTCGAAGTGACTGGGGTGACCTTCGACAGCCGCGAGGTCGGGCCGGGGGACCTGTTCGTCGCAATGCCGGGAACGGTTGCCGACGGTCATGACTTCGTCGCCAAGGCGTTCGCGGCGGGCGGATCGGGCGCGATCGTCTCGCGCGCGGTCGATGGTCCGCATGTGCTCGTCGCGGATGTCGCAGCAGCGCTCACGGCACTTGCGATCGAGGCGCGGGCGCGAACTTCCGCGAAAATCTTCGGAGTGACCGGATCGGTCGGCAAGACCAGCACCAAGGAAGCCCTATTCGCGGCGCTTGATCGCGGGTGCCGGGCAAAGGTTCACCGCTCGGTCAAAAGCTACAACAACCACACCGGGGTGCCGCTCAGCCTTGCCCGGATGCCGCGCGACAGCGAGCAGGCTGTGTTCGAAATGGGGATGAACAACGCCGGCGAGATTGCTGCGCTGACCCGCCTCGTCCGCCCGCATGTGGCGATCATCACGACCATCGCCGCCGCGCATATCGAGAACCTTGGCTCGATGGAGGCGATTGCAGCCGCCAAGGCGGAGATTTTCGAGGGGCTGGAACCCGATGGCATCGCGATCGTGCCGGAGGAGACCCCGCACCGCGACGCGCTGGTCAAGGCGGCGCGGCGCCTTGCCGGGGAAATCATCACCTTCGGCGGACCCGACGCCGATGTCGCGGCGGTCCATGCCGTGCGCGCCGACAATGGCGGCAGCCTGATCACCGCTCGGTTGATGCAGAGCGAACTGACTTATACCATCAGCCAGCGCGGCGATCATTGGGTGACCAATTCGCTCGCCGTGCTTGCGGCAGTCGAAGCGGCGGGGTGCGACCTTGCGCTGGGCGGACTGGCGCTGGCCGACATGGACGGGCTGAAGGGGCGCGGCGAACGGCGGCGGGTGAAGCTCGACGGCGGAACCGCGCTTATCATCGATGAAAGCTACAACGCCAACGCGGCGTCGATGGCGGCAACACTCAAGAGCCTCGGCGACGAGCGCGGGGTAACTCGGCGGATTGCAGTGCTCGGCCCGATGCGCGAACTTGGCGACCATGGACCCGCGCTCCATGCTGGGCTGGCGCCGGCTGTGACCGCAGCGAAGGTTGACCGGCTCATCCTGATCGGCGCGGAGATGGAGCCGCTGGAAGAGGCGCTCGGGGGGACCATTCCGGTCGATCGCGCAAGCGACGCGGGCGGAGCGGCTGACCTCCTTGAGGCGCTGATTGCGCCGGGCGACGCGGTGCTCGTCAAGGCCTCCAACTCGGTCGGGCTTGCGGCCTTGGTCGAACGGGTGGCAGGGGGGCAATCATGCTCTACCTGATCGCAGAATATTTGGGATTTCCGCACATCCTCAACCTTGTGCGCTACATCAGCTTCCGCGCCGGGGCGGCGAGCGTCACGGCGCTGGCGATCGGGCTGTTCTTCGGCCCGGTGTTCATCCGCTGGCTGCGCAGCAAACAGGGCAAGGGCCAGCCAATCCGCGCCGACGGGCCGCAAAGCCACCTCGCCAAGCGCGGCACCCCGACCATGGGCGGCCTGCTCATCCTCATTTCGATGATGGTCTCGGTCCTGCTGTGGATGGACCTGTCAAACCCCTATGTCTGGGCGTGCCTGCTGGTGACTGCCGGCTTCGGGCTGATCGGGTTCCTCGACGATTATGACAAGGTCAAGAAGGCGAGCCATAAGGGGCTGTCGGGCAAGTCGCGCCTGTTGTTCGAGTTTATCATCGCCGGTTTCGCGACCTGGCTGATGATCCGCCATCACGGCACGCATCTTTATGTGCCCTTCTACAATGGGCCGGTGATCGACATCGGCTGGCTGTATATTCCTTTCGGAGCGTTCGTGATCGTCGCGTTCGGCAATTCGGTAAATCTAACCGACGGGCTCGACGGGCTGGCGACCATGCCAGTGATCATCGCCTCTCTGGCGTTCTTCCTGATCAGCTACTTCGTCGGCAATGCGAAGTTCGCGACCTACCTCGGCATCCCGCATGTGCCCGGCGCGGGTGACCTGGCGGTGCTGACGATGGCGATCGTCGGCGCTGGGCTCGCCTTCCTATGGTTCAATGCGCCTCCGGCGGCGGTATTCATGGGCGATACGGGGAGCCTAGCCTTGGGCGGCGCGCTGGGCGCAATCGCCGTCGCGACCCACCATGAGTTGGTGCTCGCGATCATCGGCGGGCTGTTCGTGCTCGAAGCTGTCAGCGTCGTGGTCCAGGTCTTCTGGTTCAAGCGCACCGGCCGCCGCGTGTTCCGGATGGCGCCGATCCACCATCATTTCGAACATCTCGGCTGGAGCGAGCCGACCGTCGTGATCCGCTTCTGGATCATCGCCTTCATCCTGGCGATCGCCGGGCTGGCGACGCTGAAACTGCGGTGATTACGGCGCGCGCCTTCGCCGGCAAGCATTACGCGGTGTACGGGCTTGCGCGGAGTGGGTTGGCGACGGTCGAGGCGTTGCTGGCGAGCGGGGCGAAGGTGACGGCGTGGGACGGCAAGGAAGAGGCGCGTGCGCAGGTTCCTACCGGTGCGGAGTTGGTCGACCTCGACACCGCCGACCTCACCGAGTTCGACTCCCTCGTCGTCACCCCCGGCCTCCCGCTCAACCGCCACCCGATCGCCGCGCGCGCTCGCGAGGCGGGGGTGGAGATCATCGGCGATATCGAACTGTTCGCGCGCGCCCGCGCCGAGCTTCCGCCGCACAAGGTCGTCGGCATCACCGGCACCAACGGCAAGTCGACCACCACCGCGCTGGTCCACCACATTCTCCAGACGGCGGGCGTGCCGAGCCTGATGGGCGGCAACATCGGCCTGCCGATCCTGTCGCAGGACCCGCTCCCGATGGGCGGGGTCTATGTGCTCGAACTGTCGAGCTACCAGATCGATCTTACCAAGAGCCTGGATTGCGACGTCGCGGTGCTGCTCAACATCACGCCGGATCATCTCGATCGGTATGACGACTTCGCAGGATACGCGGCGTCGAAGGCACGGCTGTTCCTGGATATGCAGACAGCCCGGCACCTTTCGATACTGATGCCTGACGACGGTCAGGTCTCGCATCTGGCTGCCGAATTAGATGAATACCGCGAATGGGGCCTGCTCGACACTCACGCGCTCAGTAAATTGGCTCGGGCTCAAACGTCACGGTTTGGACTGCGCCCAAAGCTGAGTCCGCAGCTCGCTTGGCCTGCGTTACAAGGCCCGCACAATCTCACCAACGTGGCCGTAGCGTTTGAAGCTTGCCGCTACCTGGGCGTTTCTATGGCCAAGATCGACCTAGCCCTCCGCACCTACCCCGGCCTACCGCACCGCATGGAGCGTATCCGCGAGAGGGACGGGGTTACCTTCGTCAACGACAGCAAGGCGACCAACGCCACCGCCACCGCCCCCGCGCTCGCCGCCTTCCCCGCGATCCGGTGGATTTGCGGGGGGCAGGCCAAGGCCGACCATCTCGACGAGTGTGCGCCCTTCTTCAAGAACGTCCGCGAGGCCTATACCATCGGCGAAGCGTCCGAGCTGTTCGCGCGGATTCTCGCGCCGCACATCAAGGTCGCCGAGTGCGGCGACCTCGCTCACGCGGTGCTCCGCGCAGCCAATGACGCCCAGCCGGGGGAGACCGTCCTGCTCTCCCCCGCCTGCGCCAGTTTCGATCAATTCACCGATTTCGAAGCGCGCGGGGATGCGTTTCGCAAGCTAGTGGGGGCGTTATGAACGGCATCATCGCGAGCACCATAAGAGCGAAGAATTTCGTCGACCCCAACCGCTACGGCCGCTCGGACCGGTCGGCGATGGGCCGCTGGTTCTGGGAGATCGACCGGGTCCTCCTGCTGCTGGTCGCGGTGCTGATCGGGATCGGCCTCGTCGCGGTTGCCGCTGCTTCGCCGGCCGTGGCCGAGCGCTATTCGGGGGGCGCCGTGACCGTGGGCTCGCTCCATTATTTTTATCGGCAATTGCTGTGGCTGGCGATCTCGCTGCCGGTGATGATTTTCGTCTCGATGATGCCCCGTGAGCGGGCGCGGCGGCTCGCGCTGGCGGGCGCGCTGCTTTGCCTTGTGGCGCTGGTGTTCGTTCCGATCGTCGGTCCCGAGGTGAATGGGGCGCGGCGCTGGATCGGGGTCGGGATTGGCCAGTTCCAGCCGTCCGAATTTTTGAAGCCCTTCTTCGTCGTGGCGCTCGCCTGGCTCCTGTCGCTGCGCGAAACCGACAAATCGCTCCCGGTCTTCCCGCTAAGCGCGCTGCTCACCGGCGCAATCGCGGTCATGCTGATGCGCCAGCCCGACTTCGGCTCGACGATCATCTTCGCCAGCGTGTGGGTCGCGATGCTCGCGCTCGGCGGGGTGAAGCTTCGCACGCTCGGCATCCTCGCCGCCGGGGCGGTCGTCGCGGTGATCCTCGCCTATCTCTTCTATTCGGTCGCGACGACGCGCATCAACGCCTTCCTGTTCGGCGAGGGCGACACCTTCCAGGTCGACAATGCGCTCAAGACGCTGACTGCGGGCGGACTGTTCGGAATGGGGCCGGGCGGGGGCACCCGCAAGTTCGGGCTGCCCGAGCCGCACACGGATTACATCTTCTCGGTCATCGGCGAGGAGTTCGGGCTGATCGCCTGCGTCGTCGTCGCGTCGCTCTATCTCGCGATCGTTGCGCGGGTGCTGGTGAAGTTGCTCGACGAGGAAAACACCTTCGCCATTCTCGCCGCAGCGGGGCTGGTGATCGAGTTCGGGTTGCAGGCGCTGATCAACATGGCGGTCAACGTGCAACTCGCGCCGTCGAAGGGGATGACCCTGCCGTTCATCAGCTATGGCGGATCGTCGATGCTGGCGCTGTCGATCGGCATGGGATTGCTGCTCGCCTTCACGCGGCGAAATCCCTATCTGGCGCGCTCTCCCTATGTCGTGAAATGGAGCGGCGATTGCCTGCCAGCCTGATGATCTTCCTCGCCGCTGGCGGGACCGGCGGGCATATGGTCCCGGCGCACGCGCTGGCGGACGAACTGCGCGCTAGGGGGCATGCGGTGAAGCTGATCACCGACGAGCGGGGTCGCAAGATTCCGGGATTGTTCGAGGGAATCGAGACTCATGTCCTGCCGGCTGGACGGCTTGGCGGGGGACCCATGGGCTGGCTGAAGGCGGGGCGCGCGGTGCTTGCCGGGCGGCGGATGGCAAAAGCGCTGTACCGCGAAGCGGGGGCCCGGGCGGTGGTCGGGTTCGGCGGCTACCCGGCGTTCCCGGCGCTGCTCGGGGCGAGTTCGGCTGGTATCCCGACCATCCTGCATGAGCAGAATGCCCTGCTTGGCCGGGTCAACCGCCTGCTCGCCGGGGACGCGAAGGCGATCGCGACCGCCTATGCGACGGTCGAGCGGTTGAAGCCCGCCTATGCCGACAAGGTCGTGCTGGTCGGCAATCCGGTCCGCGAGAGTGTTGCCCGGCTGGGGGAGATTCCGTTTCCGCCGTTCGACGAGTTCGCCCCGCTCAAGATCCTCGTGACGGGCGGGAGCCAGGGCGCGAGCATCCTCGGCAGCGTCGTACCGGCCGGGCTGGGGGCGCTGTCGCCGTCGCTCAGGATGCGGCTCCAGGTCGTCCAGCAATGCCGCGCCGACGACATCGAGAGCGTGCGCGAACAGTATCGCGCGCTCGGCATTCCGGCCGAGCTGATGACTTATATCGGCGACATGCCCGACAAGCTCGCCGACGCGCACCTGATCATTGCCCGCGCGGGGGCGTCGACCATCGCCGAACTGACGGCAGCGGGACGCCCGGCGATCCTCGTGCCCTTGCCGAGCGCGGCCGACGACCACCAGACGGTCAATGCCAAGGAGATGGCATCGGCGGGCGGCGCGCGGCTGATCCATCAGTCGGACTTCACCCCCGCGACGCTGGCGCGGCAGATCGAGGCGCTTGCCGCCGACCCGCAGGCGCTTGCCAATGCCGCGGCGCGCTCGCTGTCGGTCGGGCGCCCCCATGCGGCGCGCGATCTGGCCGACCTGGTCGAGCGGATCGCCAATGGCGGCTCGCCGCTGCTCGTCGGGCCGGCGCTCGAGGCGCGAATTGCGTCCGCCGTCCCCCTGAACGGACTGCTCGCATGAAGGCGATGGGCACCGAAATCGGCACGATCCATTTTGTCGGCATCGGCGGGATCGGCATGTCGGGGATTGCCGAGGTGATGCACCAGCTGGGCTACAAGGTGCAGGGCTCGGACCAGGTCGAGGGCTATGCCGTCGAGGGGCTGCGCAGGGTCGGCATTCCGGTCGCGATCGGCCATTCGCCGGACAATCTGGGGGACGCCAGCGTGGTCGTCTGCTCGACCGCAATCGCGCGCGGCAATCCCGAGGTCGAGGCCGCGATCGAGCGCCGCCTGCCGCTCGTCCGCCGCGCGGAAATGCTCGCCGAGCTGATGCGGATGCAGTCGACCATCGCCGTCGCAGGCACCCACGGCAAGACCACGACGACCAGCATGATCGCCGCGATGCTCGATGCCGGCGGGATCGACCCGACGGTGATCAACGGCGGGGTGATCAACGCCTATGGCTCGAACGCGCGGCTCGGCAAGTCCGACTGGATGGTGGTCGAGGCCGACGAGAGCGACGGCAGTTTCCTCCGCCTCGACGGGACGATCGCGGTCGTCACCAACATCGATCCCGAGCATCTCGAACATTATGGAAATTTCGAGGCGGTCAAGGACGCGTTCGTCGAGTTCGTCGAGAATGTACCCTTCTATGGATTGGCGGTGCTGTGCGTCGATCATCCCGAGGTGCAGAACATGCTCAGCCGGATCCGCGACCGGCGGGTGGTGACCTATGGTTTCTCCGCGCTGGCCGATCTTCGCGCCGACAATCTTGTCACCGGGCCCGACGGCACGCGCTTCGACGCGATCGTGCTTCAGCGCGACGGGTCGCGGCGGACCCTGCCGCAGATCCATGTGCCGATGCCGGGCCGCCACAATGTCCAGAATGCACTCGCCGCGATCGCGGTCGGGCTTGAACTCGGCATGGCCGACGCAACGATTGCGTCGGGCTTCGCGCGGTTCGAGGGGGTCAAGCGCCGCTTCACCCGCGTCGGCGAAGTCGATGGCGCAGTGGTCATCGATGATTATGCGCACCATCCGGTCGAGATCAGGGCTGTCCTCTCAGCGGCTCGCGAGGCTGCGCAAGGGCGCGTGATTGCGGTCGTTCAGCCGCACCGCTTCACCCGCCTGCGCGACTTGATGGAGGATTTCCAGAACGCCTTCAACGAGGCCGATGTGGTGTTCGTCGCCCCGGTCTATGCCGCCGGCGAGCAGCCGATCGAGGGGGTCGATTCGACCGCGCTCGCCGAGGGGCTGCGCGCCCACGGGCACCGCATGGTCAGCACCGTCGCCGATCTCGCCGACCTGTGCTCCGCCTTGCGCGATCTTGCCGCGGCGGGCGACCTCGTCATCTGCATGGGCGCGGGCGACATCACCAAATGGGCCGCGGCGCTGGCGGCCGGGGTATGTGCCGCGCGGGCGCGCAAATGAGCGTTGCGGCGCTTCCCAAGGTGCGTGGCCGGTTGACCGAGCAGGCCCCGCTCGCGCCACTGGTGTGGTTCAAGTCGGGCGGCGCGGCACGCTTGCTGTTCGAGCCCGCCGATGTCGACGACCTCGCCGACTTCCTCCGCCAGCTTGACCCCGCGACGTCGGTGATGGGGCTTGGCCTCGGGTCCAATATGATCGTGCGCGACGGCGGGTTCGCCGGAGTGGTGGTGCGGCTCGGCAAGGCGCTCGCCAGGGTCGAGGCCAGCGGCGACAATCGACTTCGCTGCGGTGGCGGCGCATCGGGCATCCTGGTCTCCTCGACTGCCCGCGATGCCGCGATCGGCGGGCTTGAATTTCTCCGCTCGATTCCCGGCACGGTCGGCGGGTTCGTGCGCATGAACGGTGGCGCTTACGGGCGCGAGACGAGCGAGATTCTGGTCGAGTGCGAGGTCGTGCTTCGCTCGGGCGAGCGGCGGACGCTGGGGCTCGACGCGTTGGGTTACAGCTATCGCCACAGCGACCTGCCGGTCGGGGCGATCGTCGTCTCGGCCAGCTTCTGCGGCCACCCGGCCGAACCCGCCGCGATCCAGGCCGAGATGGACCGCATCGCCGCCGCCCGCGAAGCGTCGCAGCCGCTGCGGAGCAAGACCGGCGGGTCGACCTTCAAGAACCCCGATGGCCACAAGGCATGGGCGCTGATCGATGCTGCGGGATGTCGCGGGCTGACGATCGGGGGAGCGCAGGTGTCGGACAAGCATTGCAACTTCCTGCTCAACCTAGGTAACGCGACATCGAGCGAGATCGAGGCGCTGGGCGAGGAAGTGCGCCGGCGCGTGCTTGCCCATTCGGGGGTTCAGCTAGAATGGGAAATCCAGCGGGTTGGGGTAGCGTGACGGAATTTCAACAGTCCAATCTCGACAAGAATATCCACATCGTCGTGCTGATGGGCGGCTGGTCGGCCGAGCGGCGCGTGTCGATCATGTCGGGCAATGGGGTCGCCGAGGCGCTGGCCGAGCGTGGGTTCATGCGGGTGACCAAGCTCGACATGGACCGCGAGGTGGCGCAGCGCCTCTATGACCTGGAGCCAGACGTCGTGTTCAACGCGCTCCATGGCACGCCTGGCGAGGACGGCACGGTGCAGGGGCTGCTCGACCTGATGGGCGTTCCCTACACCCATTCGGGCTGCACCACCTCGGCGATCGCGATCGACAAGGAGCTGACCAAGGCGGTGCTCGTGCCCCACGGCATTCGCATGCCGGCGGGCACGGTCGTGGCGAGCGAGAGCCTTTATGCCGCCGATCCGATTGCGCGACCTTTCGTGCTCAAGCCGATCAACGAAGGATCGTCGGTCGGGGTCGCGATCGTCACCGACGGCGGGAATATGGGCAATCCGATCAGCCGCAATGCCGAGGGGCCGTGGAAGCAGTTCGAGAGCCTGCTCGCCGAGCCGTTCGTTCGCGGGAAAGAGCTGACGGTTGCAGTGCTTGGCGGCGAGCCGCTGTGCGTGACCGAGTTAAAGCCGCACAATGATTTCTACGACTTCGAGGCGAAATATACCGACGGCGTGACCGAGCATGTCTGCCCCGCCGACATCCCCGCCGACATCGCCGCGTCGATGATGGACATGGCGGCGCGGAGCCATGTGCTGCTCGGCTGCAGGGGTGCCTCGCGGTCGGACTTTCGCTGGGATGACGACCAGGGCGAGGCGGGCATCTTCCTGCTCGAGGTCAACACCCAGCCGGGGATGACTCCGCTCAGCTTGGTGCCCGAACAGGCGCGCCAGTGCGGAATCTCGTACGGCGAACTGGTCGAGCGGTTGATCGCTGAAGCGTTCGCGCATGGGGCGATTGCGGACGTCGTATCACATGCCGTCGAAGAGGCGATGCCATGAACGCGGCGGTTCGTGGGTCGGTATCGCGGCGGAAGCCCGCGCCCAAAAGCGTGTCCAAGCGCATTGCCGCCAAGCTGCCGGTGCATGAGGCGGAGGCCAATCGCTGGGCGCGGCGGTTGTTCCTGCTGTTCGTGCTGGCGATCGTTGCGGTGGCGATTGTCGCGCTTGGCCTTCCAGGCAAGGCGGGGCTCGCGGCGGGCGAAGCGCTTGGCCGCGCCGGATTCGCGGTCGACGGCTACCAGATCGTTGGCCTCAACAAGATGAAGCGCAGCCTGGTCGACGAAGTGGTCACCGACGAACTTCACAAGGCGGCGCTCGCCGGGGCCGGTGGCGGCAAGCCGGCCGAGGCGCTGGTCGATGTCGCCGCGATCCGCGACCGCTTGCTGCGCTACGGCTGGGTCAAGGATGCGCGGGTGTCGCGACGACTGCCGGACGGGCTGGTCATCGACATCGTCGAGCGGACTCCTGCGGCGCTGTGGCAGGACAATCAGATGCTCTCGCTGATCGACCGCTCGGGCGTGGTGCTCGACCGCGTGCCCGTGTCGCAGATGCCCGACTTGCCGCTGTTGATCGGTCCCGGCGCCAATGCCAAGGCCGAACAGCTCGAACAGTTGCTCGGCAACACGCCGACGCTGAAACCGCAACTGACCGCCGCGACCTGGGTCGGGCAGCGCCGCTGGGACCTCTCGTTCCAGTCGGGCGAGACGGTGGTGCTTCCCGAAGGCGAACAGGCGGCGAAGGATTCACTCGAGAAATTTGCCAAGCTCGACAAGTCAGCCGGCCTGCTCGGGCGCGGGCTCAAGCGGTTTGACCTGCGCCAGCCGGGCAAGATGACGGTCCGCCTGCCGCGCTCGCCGGGTGAAGCAATTGCCCCCGCCGAGACGGTGGCCAACGCCGCCGGGACCGCCGCTGCGCCATCGGCGACGCCGCCTGCATCGACGAAGGACTGAGCTTGGCCGCCAACGACGACCAGTCCGTTTTCACCGCGCTCGACATCGGATCGTCGAAGGTCAGCGCGATGATCGTCGCGCGCGATCCTGACGGGCGATTACGAGTGCTTGGCACTGGCCAGCGCGAAAGCCGCGGGGTCAAGCGCGGCTACATCACCGACATGGAAGCAAGCGAAGTCGCGGTGCGCGAAGCGGTCGAACTGGCCGAGCGCATGTCGGGGGTAACCGTCGACGATGTCTGGACGAGCTTCGGCGCGGGCGGGCTGGTCAGCGACCTCGCCAATGTCGAGGTCGAGCTTGGTGGGCACCAGGTCGAGCAGGCTGATGTCGACCAACTGCTGCTCGCCGGGCGCAATGCGATCGACCGCACCGGGCAGGTCGTGCTCCACGCCCACCCGGCGCTGTTCACGATCGACCGCAACGAAGGGGTCAAGCAGCCGATCGGGCTGTTCGCCGAGAAGCTCGGGGTCGATATTCACGTCGTCGCGGCCGACGCCGCTCCGCTCAAGAATATCGATTATGTCATTCGCTCGGCCCACCTCGGGGTCAATGCGATCATCGCCTCGCCGGTCGCCGCAGCGATCGCCTGCCTGACCGAGGAAGAGCGCGACATCGGCGTCGCGCTGATCGAGCTGGGCGCCGAAGTTACCAACGTCTCACTCCATGCCGGCGGGATGCTGGTTGGGCTGCGCTCGATCCAGACCGGCGCGCGCGATATTACCGACGACATCGCCTGCGCCTTCGGCATCCAGCGGCGCGATGCCGAGCGGTTGAAGAGCTTCTACGGCTCGGCGATGACCTCTCCGCGCGACAATCACGAGATGATCGACGCGCGGCCAGTCGGCGGCGAGGATGGCGGGGAGCCGATGCGGCTGACCCGTGCCCAGCTGATGACGGTGATTCGAGCGCGAATCGAGACACTCACCGGAGAGATTGAGGCGGCGTTGAAGGAACTTGGCTTCACCGGGCCGGTGGGGCGCCAGGTAGTGCTGACCGGGGGCGGCGCCGAGCTCAAGAATATCGCCGACTATATGCAGGGCGTGCTCGGCCGGGCGGTTCGCGTCGGGCGCCCGAAGAGCATCACCGGCTTGCCCGAGGCGCATTCGGGGCCGGCCTTTGCGACGCTGGTCGGGCTTGCCAACCTTGCCGCGAGCGGGACCGGCGACATTCGCGACATCGCCACCGCGACGCGTGAGCGCAAACCGGCGAGCGGTCTGTTCGGCAAATTGTTTTCCGCGCTCAAGCAGGGTTATTGATGCCAGTTTGGCGCAAAGCTGATGCAGCGCGGACTCACTATTGTGTCATAATGAATCAGTTGGTCATGTTTTTCGCATGGGCCGTCAGTTTTCGCTTGGGGTCGCCCACGCCTTGGTGCAAGATTCAGGGCTACAGATCAGTCTATTGGCCTAACTGGGGAGCATCATCATGAGCATCGATTTCGTCCGTCCCGAAGTCGACGAGCTTCGCCCCCGGATCACCGTTATCGGGGTCGGCGGCGCGGGTGGCAACGCCATCGCCAACATGATCAAGTCGGACGTCCAGGGGGTCGAGTTCCTCGTCGCCAATACCGACGCGCAAGCGCTCAACACGAGCGCGGCCGATCGGCGAATCCAGCTTGGGCTCAAGATCACGCAAGGACTCGGCGCCGGATCGCGGCCCGAGATCGGGCGCGCCGCCGCCGAAGAGACGCTCGAGGACATTGAGCGTGCGTTGGACGGGGCGCATATGTGCTTCATCGCCGCGGGCATGGGCGGGGGCACCGGCACGGGCGCTGCGCCGGTCATTGCCAAGGCGGCGCGCGATCGCGGGATCCTGACGGTCGGGGTGGTGACCAAGCCATTCGCCTTCGAGGGCTCGCGCCGGGGCCGCTCGGCCGACGCCGGGATCGAGGAGTTGCAGAAGCATGTCGATACGCTGATCGTCATTCCCAACCAGAATCTGTTCCGGCTTGCCTCGGCCGACACGACCTTCAAGCAGGCCTTTGAAATGGCCGATGAAGTGCTTCAGCAGGGCGTTCGCGGGATCACCGACCTGATGGTCATGCCCGGCCTGATCAACCTCGATTTTGCCGACGTCCGCTCGGTCATGGGCGAGATGGGCAAGGCGATGATGGGCACCGGCGAGGCATCGGGCGATAATCGCGCGATCGAGGCCGCCGAAAAGGCGATCTCCAACCCGCTGCTCGACGGCGTCTCGATGAAGGGCGCCAAGGGGGTCATCATCTCGATTACCGGCGGCGAGGACATGCGCCTGATGGAAGTCGACGAGGCCGCCAGCCACATCAAGGAGCTGGTCGACCCCGACGCCAACATCATCTGGGGTTCGGCGTTCAACAATAATATGGAAGGCCGCATCCGCGTCTCGGTCGTCGCGACCGGGATCGAGGCCGACATCGCGACTCAGCCGCAGCCGGGCAAGGTGTTCACCTTCCCGACCGCGACCCGTGCGCCGACCGCTGCGTCGCCAAGCCCGATTGCTCCTCCGGCTGCACCGATCGCCGCTGCACCCGCGCCGTTGGTCGACGACGAGCCGCTCGACCTGGTCGACGAGGCGGATGACGAATTACTGCTCGACAATGACGATATATTGACTCCGGCGGTCGGCGCCGCGCCAATCGCCCCGCCCGCCGACGAGGCCGAGGTCAAGCGCGAAAGCGGCACCTTGTTCGAGCGCATGTCGAACATCGCCCGCGGCGCGCCGAAGGCGAATATCGACGAGGATGACGGTCCCACCTTCCGCCGTGAACCGATCGACATTCCGCGCTTCCTTAACCGGCAGAATAATCAGTAGGCTTGCCGCTTCAGCGTCATCCCGGGCTCGACCCGGGACCCGCCTTCCCGGCTCGGGTGTGCGAGGAAAGGTAGGTCTCGGGTCAAACCGGGGATGACGCATTTCAATTGCAGCGCCCTTGGTGCGCCATTCACCGTCCCCCCGCCACGTCTCGCCGCTGGCCGCTTTTCAGCAAGGCTCCAGCAAGCTGAAGTAGGGCATGGGGAGGCCAATGCAGAAACTTCGATCCGCGCTCGGGCTGGCCGCGTGCGCCTTGCTCGCTGCGCCGGCGGGGGCGCAATATATCGGCGGGGCGCCGCCGCCGTTGCCCGACAAGCCGATCGGCCCCGAAAGCGCGGCCGACGCGCTTGGCCGCAATGTCCGCATCCTCGCCCAGCGCCCGCGCGACTTCACCGCGCTGGTCGGGGCCGGGCGGGCGGCGCTGGACATCGGTGATGCCGAAGCTGCGGTCGGCTTTTTCGGCCGCGCCGCCGACATCTGGCCGTCTGCCCCCGCGCCCAAGGCGGGATTGGGGGCAGCGCTTGCGGCAATGGGCAGTGCGGCGCAGGCGCTGCCGTTGTTCGCGCAGGCCGAGCGCGCCGGTGCAGCGCCGATCAGCTTCGCCGCCGATCGCGGCCTTGCGCATGATCTGCTCGGCCAGCAGGCGCTTGCCCAGGCTGATTACCGCCTCGCCCTCAATGGCCCCGACGCGATCGAAGCGCGCCGCCGCCTTGCGCTGAGCCAGGCAATTTCGGGCGACCGCAGCGCTGCGCTGGCGACGCTCGCCCCGCTCCGCTCAGACGCCGCCACCAACCGCACTCGCGCCTTTGTCCTCGCATTGGGCGGGGACGCCGATAGCGCGGACCGGATGCTCGATTCGACGATGCCGGGAATGGCGAGCCGGCTCGACCCCTTCTTCCGCCGCATCGCCAGCCTGTCCCCCGCGCAAAAGGCCGCTGCGGTCCACCTCGGCATTATTCCGGGATCGGGCGGGAGCGCGGCAGGCGACCAGTTCGCGTATGTCCCGTCGCCGTCACAACAGCCGATCGTATCCGCATATGCCGCCCCGCCGCGCGCGCGGAGCACGCCCGCTCTGACCCAACGCCCCGCCTATGGCCCGCCCGCGACCGCCGACACGGGCGACCGGCTGGCCGGGATCGACGCCTTGCTTGGCGCCGTGGAAGCCGCGCCACCCGTCCAGCGAATCGCCACCGCAAGCGTTCCGTCCCTGCCCCGGACGCCATCGCCGCCTACGCCTGCGCCGGCCCCGCGCCGCGTTTGGGTCCAGCTCGCCAGCGGCACCGACCAGGCTGCGCTCGGCACCCAGTTTGAGCGGATCGCGGCGCGCGATCCCGAACTGTTCAAGGGCATCCGGCCCTATGTCGCCGACGTCGGCGGACGGTCAAAACTATTGGTCGGGCCGTTCCATGACGCGAACGACAGCGGGACGTTCGTCGAGAATCTCGGCGACGTGCATATTGACGGCTTCAGCTGGACCAGCCCAGAGGGGCAAGTCGTCAGGAAACTCGCCGCTCCATGAATTTCGCCTCGCTTGCCGCGCACCCCTTACGATCGCGCGGCCGGCGTTTCGCCGAAGCCGACCAGGCGCCACGCGGGCCGCGCGATGCCTATCAGCGCGATCGCGACCGGATCGTCCACTCGGTCGCCTTCCGCCGCCTGCGCCACAAGACGCAAGTATTCATCGCCCCCGACGGCGACCATTTCCGAGTCCGGCTGACCCACTCGATCGAAGTCGCGCAGATCGGCCGGACGATGGCACGGGCGCTCGGGCTCAACGAGGATCTGACCGAGACGTTGTGCCTGGCCCACGACCTTGGCCATCCGCCGTTCGGCCATGGTGGCGAGGAAGCGCTCAAGCGGACCCTCGTCGATGCGGGTGGGTTCGATCATAACGCGCATACGCTGCGCCTCGTGACCTGCCTCGAGAGCGTCTATCCCGATTTCGACGGGCTGAACCTGACGTGGGAAGCGCTCGAGGGGCTCGCCAAGCATAATGGTCCAGTGGCCGAAGCACCGTGGGCACTGGCCGAGGCTAACGCCGGCTTCGACCTTCAGCTTGGCAGCTGGCCGGGGCTCGAGGCGCAGGTCGCGGCGATCGCCGACGATATCGCCTATGACAATCACGACGTCGACGACGGGCTTCGCTCGGGCATTTTGACCATCGCCGAGCTGCTCGAAGTGCCGTTCGTCGAGCGCCACTGGGCGGCGATCGCCTCGCGCCATCCCGCGCTTTCGCCCGAGCGGCGCCAGCGCGCGCTGGTCCGCGACATGATCGGGACAATGGTCGGCGACGTGCTCGACGAGACCACGCGGCGGGTGGCCGAGGCGGGGGTGACCAGCGCTGATGAGGTTCGCGCGGCGGGGCGGGCGCTGGTCGGCTTCTCGCCAGCGATGGAAGCGCAGGAGCGTGCGTTGAAGCGTTTTCTCTATTCCCGGCTCTACAACAGCGACGCGCTGACTCCGATCCGGATCGAGGCACAGCGGATCGTCGGCGACCTCGTCGGCGTCTATCGCGACGGCGGCGCTCGGCTCGGTCCGGGGTGGCAGCGCGGCGAGGGGGAGATTGCACGGCTGCGCGGCATTGCCGACTTCATCGCCGGGATGACCGATCGCTTCGCCATCGCCCGGCACGAGGAACTGGTCGGTCCGGTGAGCCTGCCCGACCGTTTCTGACCCTGCGTTGCCGGGCAGTGCCGGTCACCGCGCGTTAACTTTCTGAAGCGCAGGCTCCGATGATTCAAAGGAGCGTGCTCATGGTTTCGACCAGCTTTGCCGAAAACCGCTTCGGGCTTGGCACGCGTGGCGACGAAGCGGCCGCCGGGGGCGATCCCCGCGGTTGGGCGGTGGCTCAATTGGCGCGGTTCGATCCGCACGTCGCAGGCATTCCCGACAGTCGCAGCGTTGCAATCGAGCTTGCCGATTATCTCGACCTTAGGGCGTCCACCAAGCGCATGGCGCGGATGGAGGCCCCGCCTGCCGGGTCGGTGATGACGCGAGCGGCAATGCCGGTGCAGGCGGTCAGGACGCCCGAACTGATGGCGGCGCAGCTCGCCGGGCGGGCGGCCTATGCGACGCTGGTCGGGGCGCGAATCAACAGCGCGCTGACGACACCGGCGCCGTTCGCCGAGCGGCTGACCCATTTCTGGGCCAATCATTTCGCGGTGTCGGCGGATAAGGCGACGACGATCGGCTTTGCGGGCCTGCTCGAAATGGAGGCCATCCGGCCGCATGTCATGGGGCGCTTCGGCGACATGCTGCTCGCGGTCGAGCAGCATCCGGCAATGCTGCTATATCTCGACCAGGCGACTTCGGTCGGCCCCCAGTCGATGTTCGCCCAGCGCGCCCGCAAGACCAAGGGACTCAACGAAAATCTCGCTCGCGAAATCCTCGAGCTGCACACGCTCGGGGTCCGGACCGGATATGCCCAGGCCGACGTCACCGAGTTTGCGCGGGCACTTACGGGGTGGACGGTGGCGGGTATCGCGCGCGGCCCCGCAGCGCGGTTCGTCACGGGCGCCCCGGGACAGTTCGCCTTTGTCGAGGGGCTTCACGAGCCAGGCGATCGGACGATTGTCGGACGGCGGTATCGAGCTGGCGGGGAGGAGCAGGGCAGGGCCATCCTCGCCGATCTTGCCGTCCATCCGGCGACCGCGCGCCACGTTGTGACCAAGTTGGCGCGCCATTTCGCCGCTGATGACCCGCCCCCGGCGATGGTTGCCCGGCTTGAGCAGGCGTTTCTCCGGTCGGGCGGTGATCTGCCGACGGTCTATCGCGCGCTGATCGATTCGCCCGAGGCATGGAATCCGGCGACGCCCAAGTTCCGTAGCCCGTGGGACTGGACCGTCGCTTCGCTGCGCGCGGTCGGGGTCAAGCGGATCGACGGCGATGCCACAGCCGCCTTGCTGACCCAACTTGGACAGCCGGTCTGGCGGCCCGGATCGCCCGCCGGGTTCGACGATATCGCCGCAACATGGGCCGGTCCGGACGCGCTCGTTCGGCGGGTCGAGGCAGCGCAGCGATTGGCGCAGCGGGCGGGGCAGGGGCTTGATGCGCGGACGATTGCGCCGCGCGTATTGGGCGCAGCTCTGACCCCCGCGACGGCGACCGCGATCGGTCGTTCGGAGAGCCCGGCAACCGGCCTGGCATTGATGCTTGTGTCCCCTGAATTCTTGCGGAGATAGAAATGTTTGACCGCAGAAATTTCCTGTCGGCGAGTGGTTGGGCCGCTGCCGCGCTTGTCGCCAACCCGACGGTCGCCTTTGCCAGGGCGGAGACCGACAAGCGCTTCCTGTTCATCATTCAGCGCGGGGCGGCCGACGGGCTGGCGATCCTCGCCCCGACGGGTGACCCGGCCTATGCCGGGCTTCGCGGCGATCTGGCGCGCGATGCAGCGAGCGGGACCAGGCTCGATTCGATGTTCACGCTCCATCCGGCGCTGGGCGAAACGGCGAAGCTGTTCGCGGCGCGCGAGGCCTTGTTCGTCCATGCGGTCGCCTCGCCCTATCGCGACCGTTCGCACTTCGACGGACAGAATGTGCTCGAGAGCGGGGCGGGCGGGGCGTACCGGCTCAAGGACGGGTGGATGAACCGGCTGCTCGGCCAGCTACCCGGCGACAAGGGCATCGCGCTCTCGCCTGCAGTCCCGCTCGCGCTGCGCGGGCCGGTGCCGGTCGAAAGCTATGCCCCGTCGGCGCTGCCCGATGCCGCCGACGACCTGATGCTTCGCGCCGGCGACCTTTACGCAAAAGACCCCCAGCTTGGCCCGTTGTGGCACCAGGCGCTCGCCGCGCGCGACAAGGCGGGCGATCTTGCGGTCGGCAAGGGCGGCGCGGCGCTGGGCGCACTCGCCGCGCGGCAGATGAGCGGGTCCGACGGCGCGCGGGTCGCGATGATTGAGACCAATGGCTGGGACACGCACAGCGGCCAGGCCTACCGGCTGGCCGCGCAGCTCAAGCAGCTCGACGCGACCATTGCTTCCTTCCGCGCCGGGCTGGGGGCGGAGTGGCGCAACACGATCGTCCTCGTCGCAACCGAGTTCGGGCGCACGGCCAAGGCCAACGGGACCGGCGGGACCGACCACGGGACGGGATCGATGACGATGTTGATGGGCGGCGCAGTGGCTGGCGGGCGCGTGATCGCCGACTGGCCGGGGTTGTCGAATGGCGCGCTCTATGAGGGGCGCGATCTTAAGCCGACGACCGACCTCGATGCGCTGGTTGCGGGCGCGATGGCGCAGCATTTCGGGCTTGATGCGGCGCGTGCGTCGGCGCTGTTCCCCGAAACGCGGCCCGTTCCGTTCGCGTCAAAGCTGATCCGCGCATAAAAAGGGGGAGGGCGTTAGCCCTCCCCTCCCGATACGCCGCGACTCAATCGTCGTCGTCGTCGTGATGATGGTGGCGCCAGCCGCGATGATTTCCTTCATCGTGGCGCCGGTAGCCGTAATAAGAGCCATAGCTGGAATAGCGCGGGTAGCTGTAGCTGTAGGTCGGCGTGGCGTAACCATAGCCGTAGCTCGGATAGCTCGAGCCATAGCTGTATGGCGAATAGCCATAGCCCGACGAGGGATAGCCATATCCATAGGGCGAATAGCCGTATCCCGAATTCCCGTATCCCGAGTAGCCATAGTCGCTTCCGTAATTGGAATAGCCGTAGCCCGGGTAGCTGCTGCCGATGCTGACCGAGACATAGCCCGCCGCAGCGGCAGGCGCGGCCGTAAGTGCGGTCGTCGCAGTGAGCGCGCCGGCAAGGAGAAGTTTACGCAACATGGTCATGTCCTTTCTGCTCCGTTCGTGACGCCATCAACGCTCAAGCCGCTGAATAGCCGCTGAATATTCGCGGCAACGCGCCGCAAACGCCTGAATCGGCGGCCCGGTGACGCGGCGCTTCCGGCACGCTAGAGGAGCGACTTCCCGCACTTGTCCCGGTGGCTGCTCTTGTCCCTTTACGCTCGCTATTCGCTCCTGCTCGATCAAGCGCTCGTCGCACTCGAAGCGGAGGGGGCGCTTGCCCCCGGGCTAAACCGCAGACACGTCGCGGTCGAGCCGCCGCGCGATGCGAGCCATGGCGACCTTGCGACCAACGCCGCGATGGTGCTGGCCAAGCCCGCCGGGACCAACCCGCGCGCGCTGGCCGCGCTGATCGCGTTGAAGATCGAGGCGATGCCCGGGGTGACCTCGGTCGAAGTCGCGGGGCCGGGGTTTATCAATATCCGTCTGACCGACCAGGCGTGGCGCGACGAGCTCGCCGCGATCCTGACAGGTGGCGACGATTATGGCCGCTCAAGCATCGGCGCGGGCCAGCGGGTCAATGTCGAATATGTCTCGGCCAACCCGACCGGCCCGATGCACATGGGCCATTGCCGGGGGGCCGTGGTCGGCGATGCGCTGGCGAGCCTCCTCGAGGCCGCGGGGTTCGACGTCACGCGCGAATATTATGTGAATGATGCGGGGAGCCAGGTCGATACGCTCGCCCGCTCGGCGCATCTTCGCTACCGCGAGGCGCTGGGCGAAGCGATCGGCGACATTCCCGAAGGCTATTATCCCGGCGATTACCTCGTCCCGATCGGGCAGGCGCTGGCGAAGGAGTTTGGCGATCGCTTCGTCGGCGCGCCCGAAGGCGAGTGGCTTGCCCTCTTCAAGCGCAAGGCGGTCGCAGCGATGCTCGACCTGATTCGCGCCGATCTGGCGCTGCTCGGCATTCATCATGATGTGTTCGCGTCCGAGATGGAGCTGCAGGAAGCGGGCTTCGTGACCAAGGGGATGGAGACGCTCGCCGCCAAGGGGCTGATCTATCAGGGCGTGCTCGAAGCACCCAAGGGCGAGGCGGCGGACGATTGGGAGCCGGTCGAGCTGACGCTGTTCCGTTCGACACAGTTCGGCGACGACCAGGACCGACCGATGAAGAAGTCCGACGGAAGCTGGACCTATTTCGGCGCCGACGCCGCTTATCACCTCCAGAAGGCGTCGAAGGCCGATCATCTCGTCAACATCTGGGGCGCCGACCACGCCGGGACGGTCAAGCGGGTGCAGGCGGCCGTCACCGCACTGACCGACGGACGGGTCGATCTCGACGTCAAGATCGTTCAGATGGTCAAATTGCTGCGCGCTGGCGAGCCGATCAAGATGTCGAAGCGCTCGGGCAATTTCGTAACGCTGGCCGATGTCGTGCGCGAGGTCGGCAAGGACGTCGTGCGGTTCATGATGCTGACTCGCCGCGCCGATGCCCCGCTCGAGTTCGACTTCGCCAAGGTGGTCGAGGCGTCGAAGGACAATCCGGTGTTCTATGTCCAATATGCCCACGCGCGGATTGCCTCGCTCGGGCGCAAGGCGGCGGAGATTGGCGTGACGCCCGAGACACCCGCCGACCTCACGCTGCTCGACGCCGAGGAATTGGCGCTGGTGCGGCAGGCGGCGCAGTTTCCGCGCACCGTCGAGGCGGCGGCCTTGGCGCATGAGCCGCACCGCATCGCCTTCTACCTCAACGACCTTGCGGCCGCATTCCATGCCCTGTGGAATCGCGGCAACGACGACCCCTCGCGACGCTTTGTGCTTGAAGATCAACCGGCTCTGACCCGCGCGCGGCTTGAACTGGCGCGCGGGGTGGCCCAGATCATCCGCAGCGGGCTGGCGCTGATGGGAGTCGCCGCCGCCGAGGAAATGCGTTGATGGCGTCGGTCCCGCCACAGTCGAGCGCGAATGACGACGGCCGCCTGCCGTGGCTGGCGGACGTCGCGAGTCCGCCGGTCGCGGCCGGACCGGCGCCACGAGCGGATCGACCGGGACTGCGGTGGCTGGCTGTGCTCGTCATCGGCGTGCTGATCGCGGCGGGGGCATTTTTGCTGGGCCGCAAGTCGGAGGTCATACCCGTCGCGACCGTGGAAGCGCCGCTGGCGTCGACGCCCCTCGCCCCGGCGCGGCCCGCAGCGCCGCTCCCCCTGACCAGTCCGGCACCTGCAACATCGCCGCCCGCTCTCGCTCGCGCCGAAGCGGCCACGTCGCGCGGACGAGCAGCGGAGCCGGTGCTTCACCTTCGTGCGGAGCAGGTCCGAGCGGTGCGCAGCATCGCTCGGCAGGCGAAGATCGCGGTCCATCGCAACAGCGTCCCGCACGCCGTCCGCCAGGCCTATAGCCCGCGCATCGCGGCGCCCGGCCGGGTCGTCCAGCTTGGTGCTTACCGGTCGGTTGCAGAGGCAGAGGATGCGGCGCAGCGCTTCCGCTACAAATATCGCGGGCTGCTCGCGCCGCTGCCCAAGGCGGTGTTGCCGTTCCGCCCGAAGAATGCGCGGCGCATGTTCTATCGAGTCCAGTTCGTCACGCCGAGCCAGGCTTATGCCGAAGTGACCTGCCAGCGGCTGCGCGCTGCGGCCAAGACCTGCATCGTCGTCTACTGATGGCCAAGGGGAACAGATCAGCATGACCGACCGCCGCGCCGCGCTGGACGAGGAAGGGCTGCCGTGGCTCGAGGCGGTCGCCGACGAGGACGGGCCGCGCGGGGTGTCGGCGAGGAAGATGCTTGCCGCCGTGCTGCTGGTCGTTGCGGCGGTGGCGCTGGTCGCGGGGACGGCGTTCGTGCTCGGGCGGCGCGCGGTCGGACCGACCAGCGGGCCGCCGGAACTGATCGCGGCCGATCCGAGGCCCTACAAGATCAAGCCGAGCGACCCGGGCGGGTTGGTTGTCGCAGGCGAAAGCCAGACTGCCTTCGCGACCAGCGCGGGGGCCGATACCGACGCGCAGATCGATATGAACGCAGTCAGCGAGGCGCCGTTGGAGCGCCCCGCGCCGACGCCCAAGCACCTGCCGTCGAATGAGACTCGCGAGGCGGTGGCTGCCGAAGTGCCGCCCGGTGCGGCTCCGCTGGCTTCAACTCCAGCTGTTGCGACGCCAGCAGAAGCCACGCCGGTCGGCGGGTCGGGCAGCGTAATCCAGCTTGGCGCCTTTTCGTCGGCCGCCAAGGCCGAGGCGGCATGGAAGGCGCTGACCGCTCGGTTCGGGACATTGGCGGCGATGAACAAGATTGTCGTGCCGGTGGCGGGCAGCAAGCTTTACCGGTTGCGCGCCGGTGCACCGTCCCCCGCCGACGCCAGGGCGATGTGCCAGACGCTGCGCGTGGCGGGCGAGAATTGCGTCGTGATCGGCTGATGCTTGCCGCAATTTTGAGCCTTGGGGGGCTCTCGCTCACGCCCGACGAAGCTGCGCTGTTTCGCGAGGCGGACCCGGCGGGCTATATCTTGTTCGGCCGCAACATCGCCGATCGCGAGCAACTGCGCGCGTTGACCAATGCCTTGCGCGCGCTTCACGGCCGCGACGATCTGGCGATCCTGATCGACCAGGAGGGCGGGCGCGTGGCGCGCATGCGGCCGCCCGTGTGGCCGAAGTTCCCTGCCAATGAAGCGTTCGACCAGTTGTACCAGCTGGCCCCCGCATCGGCGATGCAGGCGGCCCGGTGGAACGCACGGGCGATCGGGCTGACGCTGGCAGAGGTCGGGATCAGCGTCGATTGCCTGCCGATGCTCGATGTGCGCCAGCCTGGCGCGAGCGACATCGTCGGCGACCGCGCGCTGGGCGCCGAACCGATGCAGGTCTCGTCGCTCGGGCGGGCCCAACTGGAAGGACTCGCCTCCGCTGGCGTGGTCGGGGTGGTCAAGCACATCCCCGGGCATGGCCGGGCGCTGGTCGACAGCCACAAGGAATTGCCGTTCGTCGATGCCAGCGACGAAGAGCTTGCCATTGACCTCGAGCCGTTCGAGCGAATGGCCGACGCGCCGATGGGGATGATGAGCCACATCGTCTATCGCGCCTGGGACGCCGCGCTTCCCGCGAGCCAGTCGCCAACGATCATTCGCGACATTGTTCGCGGGCGGATCGGCTTCGGGGGGCTCCTGATGAGCGACGATATTGGGATGGAGGCGTTGTATGGCGACATCGCTATCCGCGCGGCGGCGTGCGTGGCGGCGGGGTGCGACGTGGCGCTCCACTGCTCGGGCAAGTTCGAAGAGTCGGTGCGGATCGTCAATGCCGTCGCCGGGCTCACGAGTGAGGCCCAAGAGCGGCTGGGCCGGGCGATGGACACGCGCGCTACGTCGGGCGAGGGGATGAGCCTGGCCGAGGCGATCGAGACCCGCGACCAGCTGTTGGCGTTGGCTTGACCTGCGGCTAACCTTCGCCCGGTGGAGCGGTCGGAATTCTTTGACGGGGCGGCAGGCGATGACGCGCTGACCTTGTCGCTCGACGGCTGGGAAGGGCCGCTCGACCTGCTGCTGACGTTGGCGCGGAACCAGAAGGTCGATCTTCGCGAAATCTCGATCCTCGCGCTGGTCGATCAATATCTCGCCTATCTCGACGGAGCGAAGTCGCTCAAGCTCGAGATTGCGGCCGACTATCTGGTGATGGCGGCGTGGCTCGCCTACCTCAAATCCTGCCTGTTGCTGCCGAGCGATCCGGTGGCCGATCCGAGTCCCGAGGAGCTCGCGTGGCGGCTCCAACAGCGCCTCGCCCGGCTCGACGCGATGCGCGAAGCGGGGGCGCGGCTGATGGGCCGCGACCGGCTGGGCCGCGACGTCTTCGCGCGGGGGAACCCAGAGGGGCTGCGGCTGGTGCGAAGTTCGGCGTGGCAGTCGACCCCCTATCAGCTGTTTGCCGCCTATGGGCTGGTCGAGGCGCGGACTCAGCCGGTGATGCATGTTGTCGCGCATCGTGCGGTGATGGCACTTGACGAGGCGATCGAGCGGGTCGCGCGGCTGCTCGGGGGGGCGCTCGACTGGACCCGGCTTGAAGCGTTTCTGCCCGCCTCGCTCGATCCGGGCTATGCTCGATCGGCGCTGGCCTCGTCGTTCGTCGCGGTGCTTGAACTGGCGCGGCAGGGGCGGCTGGAGCTGGCGCAGGAGGCGCCGTTCGCCCCGCTCGAACTTCGCGCGAGCGGCAGATGACCGAATTTGAACGCGCGGTCGAGGCTGTGCTGTTTGCGGCGCATGAACCTCTATCGCCGGATGAGATCGCGCGTCACGTCGGCGAGGGCGACGTCGGTGCCGCGCTCGCCACACTGGCCGAGCGCTTCATCGGCCACGGCATCGACCTTGTGACACGCGGCGGGCGGTGGCATTTCCAGACCGCGCCGGACCTTGCTCATTTGCTGCGCCGGACTCGCGAGGAACCGCGCCGGCTGTCGCGGGCGGCGACCGAGTGCCTCGCGATCATCGCCTATCACGAGCCCGTCACCCGCGCCGAGATCGAGGCGATTCGCGGCGTGCAGATTTCGCGCGGGACGATCGATGTACTGATGGAGGCTGGCTGGGCTCGGACTGCGGGGCGACGCGAAAGCCCGGGACGGCCTCTGCTCTACGCGACAACTCCCGACTTCCTCAGCCACTTCGGACTCGGCTCGCGGCGTGACCTGCCGGGGATCGACGATCTGAAGGCAGCAGGGCTGCTCGACCCGCTTGACGAGGAGGCGCTCGCCCTTTCGCTGGAAAGTGCCGGAGATGAGGACTAGATAGGTCCAACTATTTTCGGAGTGAAGAATATGGGCGGTTTCAGCCTCATCCACTGGCTTATCCTGGGCGTCGTCGTCCTGCTGCTGTTTGGCGGCAATCGGTTCAGTTCGATGATGGGCGACGTCGCCAAGGGGCTGAAGAGCTTCAAGGCCGGCATGGCCGATGAGGATTCGGCGCATCACCCGGCCGACCCGCGCGCGCTCCCCCCGCAGCAGGGTCAACTTCCGCCGCAAGCATACACTCCGCCGCCCCAGGCTTACACCCCGCCGACGACGGTGGTGGTCGAGCCCACTCCGCCCAAGACCCCTGGGGCGCATCCCGACGCGGTGCCGATGGCCCCCGATACGCCGCCGGGCGAGAGCAACCCGCCATCGCCGCCGCGCGGCGTCCCGCCCGGGGGCGAGCCGACCAGCTGAGGCAAGCCGAATGTTCGGCATCGATTCCTCCGAACTGCTGATCGTCGCGGTCGCGGCGCTGATTTTCATTGGGCCCAAGGATCTGCCGCGGGTGATGATGATCGTCGGCCGCTGGGTCGGACGCGCGCGCGGCTATGCACGGCACTTTACTGCGGGGATCGAGAATATCGTGCGCGAGGCCGAGCTTGAGGAGATGGAGAAGAAGTGGCGCGACGAAAATGCGAAGATCATGGCGCAATTTCCCTCGACCAGCCTTTATCCCGAGCCGCTGGCGCCCCCGCCGGTGAGTCCCCCGCCGGTGAGTCCCCCGGCGATGAGCGACGCCGCGCCACCCGAGGAGCCTGCGCTGCCGCTTGATCTCCCGCCGCCGCGCGCGCTGCCATGATCAGCGACATTGATGAAAGCAAGGCGCCGCTGCTTGAGCATCTGGTCGAGCTTCGCCGGCGCCTGCTGTGGTCGGTGGGAACGCTGGTCGTGGCGTTCGCGCTGTGCCTGATGGTCGCCAAGCCGATCTTCGCCTTCCTCGTCCAGCCCTTGCTCCGCGCGGGGCAGGGCAAGCTGATCTACACCGACATTTTTGAAGCCTTTTTCGCACAGGTGAAAGTCGCCTTTTTCGCCGCGCTGATGATCAGCTTCCCGATGCTTGCAACCCAGATCTGGCGGTTCGTCGCACCCGGCATGTATGCCAAGGAGAAGCGCGCCTTCCTGCCCTTCCTGCTGATGACGCCCTTCTTCTTCGCCGGCGGAGCGGCCTTCGCCTATTTCGTGACGATGCCCTTCGCGCTTCATTATCTGCTGAGCTATCAGGGCAACGTCGGCGGGGTGCAGCAGGAGGCGCTCCCGGGCGTCGGCAATTATCTGACCTTCGTCACGCGCTTCCTGTTCGGCTTCGGGGTGGCATTTCTGCTGCCGATCCTGCTGATGATCCTCGAGCGGGCGGGGCTCGTGACTCGCGAGCAATTGTCGAAGTCACGGCGTTATGCGATCGTCGTCGTCCTTGCGATTTCGGCCGTGCTGACCCCGCCCGACGCGGTGTCGATGATGCTTCTCGCGGGGCCGCTCTACGCTCTCTATGAGTTCGCGATCCTGGCGATCCGCATCACTCACTGGCGCGCCGGGCGAGCAATCCCGGCCGAGCCCATCACCGAAGCCTGAGCAAAGCCGCCGAACGCTGCCCAAAAAAAAGCCCAGTCTTGCGACCGGGCTTTTGAATTTTTGGGCCCGAAACCACCACCGGGGGGGGGAGGGTCGGAGGCTTCGGGCCCATTGAGCGGATAGCGAGAGCGGGGGGGCAAAGGTCGCTATCCGAAGTGTTAAACGTCCTCTTTCGCGAAGCGGTTCCAGCAGTTTCGATGAAAAACGCGCGCCGCAGCAAAATAGTTGAGTGGACCCGTAACGATCAGTTCGATCAGGCGGGAAACACGGGCAGTTCGACGCTCATCCGCCCGAGCCGATACTCGAGCGATGAGCGCAGCTGACGCGCCAGCCCGGTGATGACCCGTTCGAACTGGACCTTGTCCTTGTCCGAGGGATCGGCCTCGGTCAGCACCGCGCTTTCGATCGTCAACCGCGAGGTCAACTCGCTTGTCCGCCGAAGTTCGATCTCGAGCGGGGCCTCGGGAAGGCGGAGCATCGCGAATTCGACGACTTCGGTGACGAGAAAGGCGGCGGCGACCGCGACGTCCTGGGTCGTCGCGGCGACATCGACGTCGAGCGCGATGCTCATCCGCCGCGCTTCGTCTGGCGCCGAGCCACGCAGGCCGGCAGCAAGCTCGGTCAGCAACGGGCGAAGTGCGATCCCGCGATTATCTTCACCCTCGGCGAAATGGTTGCGGTGGACCACGGCCAGCGCGTCGACGCGCCGGGCGATCGCAGAATAAGCCGCGCGTCCTTCGGGGGCCGTAACGTTACGACCGTGGATGCTGAGCAGTGAGGCCACCACCTGGAGGTTGTTCTTGACCCGATGATGAACCTCGCGGACCAGCCGCCGCTGACCCTCGAGCGCGGCGCCCATGTCGCGTTCGGAGGTTTCGCTGCGCTCGACCGAACGCGCAAAGGCCTCGCCGAGACGGTGGATTTCGATTGCGGGGCCGATCCCGCGGGGAAGTGCGAAATTGCCCGCACCGGCGCCAGGGTCGTGGGTGACCACGGCGCGCTCGAGCCGACGCAGGGGGCGGAGCAGCAGCCATGACACCAGCCACCAACTGATCAATGCCGCAACGACCCACATGATGAGCGGCAGGAGGAACAACAGCCAGTCGCCCGTCGAGAGGCCCGTAACCGGCACCGATGCGCGCACCGAAAGCTGGCCGTCGGCAACTTCGTGGCGCGCGGCGAAAGCGTGGTGGTTCGACCGGTCGTTGCGCCCGATCACGGCGGCGCTGTTGATCCCGTCATCGAGGTTGAGCGACACAATATCGTTTGCGACGTCGCGCGCCGCGCTCGACAGTTCTTCGAAGGCGATCCGGTCGGTCGCCATCCCGCCGACCACCCCGACGCGAACGAACAACGCGCGCCCGGCGGGGTCGAGCCACAGCGCGATGCCGCCGGGCGGTGCGAACCGGGCACCAGTCGAAGGCGCGAAAGATGGCGTGACGCAATGCTCGCTGCCATCGCTGCCCTCGATCGAGAAGTTGCGCGACACCGCCGGGGCAATCGCGAGCGAGCGCCGCGCTTCCTCGCAATCATTGGCGTCGGGAGTGGCGAGCGCGGCGTTGGCGGCAATGCGCAGCGCGAGTGCGTTACGTGCGACCAGCCCCTCGATCGCCCGCGATACGGCATGATCCTGTTCGGCGGCACGAAGGTCGAGCGCGGCATTGGCCCGATCGATATCGCTGCGTGCTGCCCAGATCATCGCCAAGCCTAGCGGAAGAAGGGCGAACGACATCAGCAGCAGGAGCTTCGTCGCGGTCGGCAGTCGATCGAACGCGGCGCGCATCAGGCGCTACTCATGACAATATCGCGACTCGGATCAGCCGAGCCGCCCGAGCAGATCCTTGAGATCGGACGGAATATCCTCGCGGAGCGTGTCGTCATAGACCGAGCGCAGGGCGCGGCCGACATCGGCGGGACGGCCAGCAGCTTTTTTCTTGGCGGGCCTTGCGGGCACTTGCCTCTCATCGCGCGATTCGTCGTCGTTGGTCCGTTCGCCCTTGCCTGGTTCGGACTGTTTATTGCCACTCAACCTCTCGTCCCCCTCGGGTGGCATGCGCGATCGCATCCCGTCGTGAAAGCAGCACTATGTCCGTAAACCGACATGCGCTGCCCTAGAATCGCGCCCGCCAGTCGTCAATCGGGGCGAAGTGCGCGTTCGGTCCCGGTGTGGGAAACCAAATCCACGCTGCTTTGTTCCGACGAAGATGCGCTGCGCGGTGCGAGGCGCGGGTGATGGTTTCCGGGGCTTCGCGCCGAGACTTGCATCGCCGACAACCCACGCCCAATAGGGCCGACGCGTCACGAAACAGGAGTTCCACCGTCTATGTCGCTTGGTCAGGACCTTGCTCCGCACCTTCCGTTCCTGCGCCGCTATGCGCGCGCGCTCACCGGGAGCCAGGCGCATGGCGACGCTTTTGTCCGCGCCACGCTTGAGGCGATCGTCGCCAGTCCCGAGGAGTTTCCCAAGGACGTCGATCCGCGCCTTGGTCTTTATCGTACCTTCCACGCGATCTGGTCGAGCGCCAATATCGAGGAGGGCGAGGAGCCCGGCGACGGCTACAACAATGCCGAGGGGATCGCGCGCGCGCGGCTGTCGCGGATTACTCCCTTGTCGCGCCAGGCATTGTTGCTCACCAGCCTAGAGGGCTTTTCGAGCGACGACACCGCCTATCTGATCGGGGCCAGTCCCGACGATGTCGACGGGCTGGTCGGCGAGGCTATGGCCGAGATCGAACGCCAGACGCTGGCCGACGTGCTGATCATCGAGGATGAGCCGATCATCGCGATGGATATCGAGACGATCGTCCGCGACCTTGGCCATAATGTCACCGGGGTTGCCGTCACCCGCGACGAGGCGATCGCCCAGGCGCGCGCGCACCCACCGGGGTTGGTGCTGGCCGATATCCAGCTGGCCGACGATTCGAGCGGAATCGATGCGGTCAAGGATATCCTCGCCGAATTCTCGGTGCCGGTGATCTTCATTACCGCCTTTCCCGAGCGGCTCCTCACGGGGACACGTCCGGAACCGACCTTTCTCATTACGAAACCTTTCCAGCGGGCAACGGTCAAGGCGGCGATCAGCCAGGCGTTGTTCTTCGACGCGGCGACGGTGCCGGCGGCCTGATCAACCCGGCACGTCGCTTCGGAACCTTGCCCGGCCACGATTCGTTGCCTTTGCGAACCGAATGAATTGCCAGGACGAAATGACGCATGGCCGACAATGAGCAGGAACATCTCACCGCGACCGAAGCGCGCGGTGGAAGCACGCCCGGGGTCGCCCGCAACGTCTTGAGTTACGGGCTCATCCTTGTGGTGATCGCGTTCGCGCTTATCTTGTTCATCGCCCGTTGAGGGATTAAGTCCGAAGTCGCGCGCAAGTCGCGTCGCCGTAGATCGGCTGCGAATAGGTTTAAGGGTGGGGACTGTGATCACCGACGAAGACGACGATGATTATGTCGAGCCACCGCGCCCCGAGCCGGTGCCGCTCCCTGACGACGAGTTCAAGGATCAGCTTGGCGCGGTAATCCCGCACTTGCGTGCCTTCGGGCGGTCGCTGTCGGGCAGTCGTGACCTGGCGGACGATCTTGTCCAGGAGACGTTGCTGAAAGCCTGGGCGGCGCGCAAGCGGTTCCAGGCGGGCACTAACATGCGCGCCTGGACCTTCATCATCCTGCGCAACCTGTTCCTCAGCCAGATGCGCCGCGCGCGTTTCAAGGGTGAGTGGGACGATATCACGGCCGCCAAGATCCTTGCCGCTCCGGCGAGCCAGGACAAGCATATCGAACTTGGCGACATGCAGCGTGCGCTGCTCCATCTGCCCCAGCCGCAGCGCGAGGCGCTGATCCTGGTCGGCGCCGGCGGCTTTGCCTATGAGGAAGCGGCGGAAATCTGCGGCTGCGCGGTGGGTACGATCAAGAGCCGCGTTGCGCGCGGCCGGGTCGCTCTTGAAGCGCTGTTGACCGGGGGCAAGCTGCCCTCGCGTCGCCAGCATGTCACCGATCCCGACCGGACTGCGCTCCAGACGATCATGAACGAAGTCGAGGAGTTATCGCGCGATCATAATGGGTCGTCGGGTGGCGCGCTTGACGATCCGCACCAACAGGTGCGCAGGTCGGTCCCGTAGTTGAGAGTTGCCTAGTTGAGGCGGGACAGAAGCTCGTCGAAATCGGCATCACACGGCTCGGGGTTGCCCGGCGCGGCCCGAAATGCGCGCCGGAGGGCCGCCGCGATGCCTGCCTGGGCTGGTGGAAATTCGATCCTGATCAGGCGGCGATCCATCGTGTCTGGCTCCGGGTTCTTCCCCAATATGCGCGGGTAGGTCATTTCCGCATCAACGGGCGGGACCGCCGGATGTTTCCCCTTTCATCGCAAGCGGTGCAGGTTGTGTGGCATGAATGTGACTCCTGACCCCGCCATCCGCGCTGCGGCGTTGTTCCGGGCGACGCAGTTTGCACCCTTCTTGCGGGACTCGGCACGCCTCCTCCCGGAGCTCGCATCGTTGTTCGTCGATGACGGGAGCGAAGCGGCGATTGCGGCGGCGCTGCTGGTTGGCGGTACGGACAATTCTGGAGCCATGTTGCGCCGCCGCCGCCGCGCACTGGCGTTGGCGGTCGCTCTCGGTGATCTTGCCGGGGAACTTCCGCTGGAGCGGGTGACCGGCGCGCTGTCCGACTTCGCCGATTCGTCGCTCGACGCGGCGATTTCCCAGGCGATCGTCGAGCGGGTGCCGGGCGCCGAACCGCGCGGGCTGGCGGCACTCGCTCTTGGCAAGCTCGGCAGCCGCGAGCTGAATTATTCGTCGGACATCGACCTGATCCTGTTGTTCGACCCCGACACGCTGCCGCTCCGGGAACGCGACGACCCGGGCGAAAGTGCCGCGCGGATTGCCCGCCGCGCGGTCGAGCTGATGCAGGCGCGGACTGCCGACGGCTATGTTGCGCGGGTCGATCTGCGCTTGCGACCTTCCTCGGAGATTACCCCGATCGTGCTTCCGATCAACGCCGCAATCGCGCATTACGAAAGCAGCGCGCTGCCGTGGGAACGGGCGGCGTTCATTCGCGCCCGCGCGGCGGCGGGTGACAAGGCGCTGGGGCAGCGCTTTCTCGACGAAATCCGTCCCTTCATCTGGCGCCGCGCGCTCGATTTCGGGGCGATCGACGAAATCCGCCAGCTGTCGGTGCGGATCCGCGACCATTATGAAAAGGGTCGCGAGATCGGCCCCGGGTTCGACCTCAAGCGCGGCAACGGGGGGATTCGCGAGGCCGAGTTTTTCCTGCAGGTGCAACAGCTCGTCCACGGCGGACGCGACCCCAGCTTGCGCGTTCCGGCGACGCTCGATGCGATGGCGGCACTGGTCGAGGCGGGCTGGCTTCATCCCGGAGTCGCGAAGAACCTCGCCGCGGCCTATCGCGCGCTGCGGACTGCCGAACATCGGATGCAGATGGTCAATGACCAGCAGACGCACCGCTTGCCCGCCGATCGCGGGGAACTCGACAATGTCGCGCAGCTGTCGGGGCTGGCCGATGGCGAAGCGTTGATCACCAGCCTGCGCCCGCATGTCAGTGCGGTCAGCGCGCAGTTCGATGCGCTGGTCGGAGAGGGTAGCGTGCAGCTGTCGGCCGATCCGGAGCTGCTCCGCGAGGCACTCGCCGCGCTCGGGTTCGCCGATCTGGACACCGCCGCGCGGCGCGTCGCCGACTGGCGTTCGGGCCGGCCGCGGGCGCTGCGCTCGCCGGCCGCGCTGGCGGCGTTCGAGGCGATGCTGCCGACGATGATGGCGGCGATCGGCGGGGCGGGCGACCCGCCGCACGCGCTTAATCGTCTCGCCGACCTGGTCGAGCGGGTGCCGAGCGGGGTCAATCTGTTCCGCCTTCTCGAAGCGCGGCCAGCGCTGGCGCATCTGCTCGCGGTGCTGCTGAGCCACGCGCCGTTCCTTGCCGATGAACTCGCGCTTCGGCCCGACCTGCTCGACGGGTTGATCGACGAATCAAGCTTCGCCGCGCCCGCCGAGGCCGAGGACATCGCGGCCGAACTAACCGCCGTGATCGCCGGGGAGCCGCTCGACCGCGCGCTCGAGCTCACCCGCCGGATCGTCAACGAGCGACGCTTCGCCTATGGTGTCCAGCTCGTCACCGCGCACCGCGACGCCCTCGTCATCGCGCGCGGCTACAGTGACCTGGCGGAAGGCGCGATCAATGCGCTGAAGGCGGCGACCGAGGAACATTTCGCTGCCACCCATGGGCGGATTACGGGGGGTGAGCTGATCATTCTCGGGCTCGGCCGCCTCGGCGGGCGGGCGTTGACCCATGCCTCCGATCTTGACCTGATCTTCCTGTTCGATGCGCCGCTCGGCAGCGCGTCCGACGGGGCCAAACCGCTGACCGCCACAGATTACTACAACCGCCTCGCCAGCCGGATCGTCGCGTCGCTGAGTGTGCCGACCGCCGCCGGGCCGCTCTATGACGTCGACACCCGCCTCCGCCCCGAAGGCGCGAAGGGCATGCTCGCGGTGCAGATCGACGCATTCGACACCTACCAGCGCGATCAGGCCTGGACGTGGGAGCATATGGCGCTGTGCCGCGCCCGCGCGGTCACGGGAAGTGAGGCGACGCGGTCTGCCTTGCGCGAGCGGATTGATGTGCTTCTGCGGATGCCCGGCGAACCCGCGACAATCCGTGCCGACGCGGCGCGGATGCGGTTCGACATGGCGCGGCACAAGGCTCCATCAGGGCCGCTCGACGTTAAGCTCGGCGAGGGCGGGCTGGTCGACCTCGAATTCGCGATCCACGCGCTTCAGCTGTCGACCAAGATCGGCCTGATGCCGAGCCTGTCTGGCGCGAGCGCCGCGCTGGTCGAGGCCGGGCTGATGGACGAGGCGATTCTTGCCGATCAGCGGTTGCTTCTCCGGCTGCTCGTCATTCTGCGGCTCGTCGCATCGGGCGGGGAGCCCGCCGAAGCAAGCCGCGCGCTGGTCGCCGAGGCGTGCGGCTGCCCCGACTGGCCAACGCTGCTTGCCGCGCACGACGCGGCGCGGCAAAGGGTCGCGGCGTTCTGGCAGGGAGTGAAGCATGATCGACCAAGGTGACCGCGTTCCGGCGATGAAGCTGATGCTCAGCGACGAATCGACGCTCGACCTTGCGGGGCCGGGAACGACCTTGCTCTATTTCTACCCGAAGGACGACACCTCGGGCTGCACCCGCGAGGCGCAGGATTTCACCGCGCTTGCTCCGGATTTCGCCAAGGCAGGCGTCCGGGTGGTCGGCGTCTCCCGCGATGCGATGAAGAAGCATGACAAGTTCATCGCCAAATATGACCTCAAGGTGCCGCTCGTCAGCGACGAGGACGGCGCGCTCAGCGGGGCGTTCGGGACGTGGATCGAGAAATCAATGTACGGTCGCAAATATATGGGGATGGCGCGCGCAACCTTCCTCATCAGTGACGGAGGGGTCGTGCGGGTCTGGCCCAAGGTCAAGGTTCCGGGTCATGCCGCCGAGGTGCTGGCGGCGGCGAAGGCCTAGAATTTCTTGGTGATCCCCGCGAAGATTCCTCGCCGCCCGCCATATTGCGGGGCGCCGACGCCGACCCCCGATCCATCGCGGATGAGATAGCTCTGGTCGAACAGGTTGGCGACGTCGACGCGGACTGTGACGCCCTGGAGCGCGCCCGGTCCGGTAAAGTTCTGGGCGATGCCGACGTTGGCGGTGAAATAGGCGGGCAGCTTGCCCCCGTTGGGGATGGCGGTGACGGGATCGGGATCGTCCTTGCGCAGCCCGCTGCCGTAGATGAAATCGACCGTCGGGACGAACGTGCCCGCGCCGTCGTGGATCGTCACGCTGCCGCCGCCCGACGCGGTCCAGTCCTGGCTGTGGTCGGTGAAGATGTAGCGGTTGTCGATTTTGGCGAGTTCGTCGGGGGCGAAGAAATATTGGCTCGAATTGATGTTGCGGCCCTTCTCCTGGCCATGCGCAAGGTTGACGTATAGATCGACCGGCCCTCGCGCATAGTTGGCGCTGAGCTCGACCCCCCAGGCATAGCCCTTGGCATAGTTGAACGGCGACAGGACGAGCGCCGAACCGAACTGGCCCTCGTCGAGCAGGTTGCGCTTGAGCTTGTAATAGCTGTCGAGCCCGATTTTGAGGCCGCGCGCGGGTTTGAGTTCAATCCCGGCGTCCAAATAATGCTCGCGCTCGGCGCGGACCGGGTCGGCGGTCTTGAGCTCGCTTTGCTTGGTCGTGCCGTCGAACAGCGCAAGCGTCGGCGCGCCGATCAGCTCCTGCGGCGGCGGCGTGAAGTTGCGCGCATAGCCCGCGTGGAGGGTTACGGTGTTGCTCGGCACCCACACCATGTTGATGCGCGGGCTGAGCTGCTGTTCGCGCGTGTAGGAGCGGACGATATCGAAGCGCGCGCCATAGTTGAGGGTCAGGGTGGGAGTCACCGACCATTCGTCCTGGAGATAGGCACCGTAAAGCTGCCCGTTGCGACCGCCACGATCGACGATGGGGAAGGGGGCATCGGTCAACTGGGCGCCGTCCTCGTCGATCGAAAGCACGCGAGAGGTCACTGCGGTGCGGGTGCGCTCGTTCTGGAAGAACAGGCCAAAGCGGACGGTGTGGTCCGTCCCGAATTTTGTCGATCCATCGGCCTGCACCCCGGCGGCGACGCTCGACAGTTTGGCGGCGTCGGCAAAGCCGTTGAAAATGATGTCGCCATTGTTCGGATCGGGCGTGAAGCGAGTCTGCGAATAACGCACGAACGGCGCGACCTGGACGTTGAGGTTGGCGCCTGCGAACTGATAGGCGAGCACGCCGTAATGGGTGACTTCGCGCTGATTGAGGTCGAGCCTGGCACTGGCGAACCTGGACACGCCGTTGACTGTAAAGGCAGGCGCCTGGCCGGACACGTTGGGAATCTGGAAGCGACCGATCGAGGTGCCGCCGAAGGCCGAAATGCGGCTGGTCTCGGAGAGTATGTCTGACAGGTAGATGAAGCCGCGATATTGCTTCGTGCGGTCGTGGATGGCCTTGCTGGCGGGGGTCGGATTCTCGACCCCTATGTCGTTCTGGAGGTAGGAGCCGCTGGCGAAGTAGTTGAAGTTGCCCGCTGACCCTTTGATGCTCGCGCTCGGCTGGATGGTGCCGCGACTGCCGCCATAGACACCGACCTCGCCGCCGTCAGCGAACGTGCCGGCCTGCGTCCTGACGTTGATCACGCCAGAAGTGCGATAGCCATATTGGGCGGGCAGCGTTCCGGTGATGAGGTCGATCGAACTTGCGATGCGCTGGTCGAAGGTCGCGCCGAAGCCCGAGATGCTCTCGGGGACGATGATCCCGTTGAGGCGATACTGGATATTGCCATGCTCGTTGCGGACATGGATCGCGCCATAGCTGTCCTGGGTCACCCCGGGGGCCTGGAGCAGGGTCGAGGCGAGGCTGAGGTTGGCGCCGCCGGGCTGCTTGTCGAGCGTCGCGCGGGAGAGCGCATAGTCCGACGCACCGAGCGCCGGGGCAATCGAATCGCGTGCGGCGTCAAGCCGGCGACCGGTGACGACGATGTCGCCCGATGAGGGGGCAGACGTCTCCGCCGCGGCGGCAGTGGCCATGGTCGCGAGTGCGACGCTCGAGAGAAGGAGGCGAATCACGGGCTACTCACTTGTTGGGACGAAACGCTGTCTTGCGCGGCGATGGCTCAACGCTGCAGTGCAGCATCGCGCTTGATGTCACAATATATCATCAAGCGCGATTGGCGTTTAATCGATGAACCGCCGCTGACCGCCGACGAGCCGTTCGATCAGGCCGAGGTGGCCATCATGGAGCAGGGCGCGTCGTCGACTTCGACCTGGATGGTCGAGTGGTGGATGGCAAAGTCGCGGTCGAGCATGACGTTGGTGGACTGAAGGAAATCCGCGCCGGGTGGGCCGCCGGGCATCGCCAGGTGGCAGGTCATTGCGACCTCGGTGGTGCTCATCGACCAGATGTGAAGGTGGTGGACCTGCGCCACTCCGGGCAGCGCGGCGAGGGCGGCGCTCACCTCGGCAGGGTCGATGTGCGGCGGGACGGCATCGAGCGACATGCCGACCGAATCGCGAAGCAGTCCCCAAGTGCCGCCGAGAATCACGACGACGACGATCAGGCTCGTGGCGGGATCGACCCATAGCCAGCCGGTACGCACGACGATGAAACCCGCGATGACGACCCCGAGCGAGACGACCGCATCGCTTGCCATGTGGAGGAAGGCGGCGCGGATGTTGAGGTCGTGGCTTGCCCCGCGCGCGAACAGCCAGGCCGTGATTCCGTTGACGAGGATTCCGATTGCGCCGACCGCCATCACGGTTCCACCGGCAACGGGGGCGGGGTCGAGAAGGCGCTGAATCGCCTCGAACGCAATCGCGCCAATCGCGACCAGCAGGAACACCGCGTTGAACAAGGCGGCAAGGATCGACGAGCGGCGCAGGCCATAGGAGAAGCGCGCGGTCGGACCGCGCTTGGCAAGCGCGGTCGCGCCCCACGCGATCAGCAGCCCGAGCACGTCGGACAGATTATGCCCGGCATCGGCCAGCAGCGCGACCGAGTGCGAGATGAGGCCGTAGCTCGCCTCGATGATGACGAAGCCGACGTTGAGCAGTGTTCCGACGAGGAAGGCGGTCCCGAAGTTGGCGGGCTGATGGTGGAAATGGCCGTGGCCGTGATCGTCGTGAGGCTGCGCATTCATGCGCGCCACCTCCCAGAGATTGCCCGACCGTGCAAGCGGCGACCCGCGCTTGAGCGCCTGACGGGTAATTTGGGCGCAAGGCTGTCAGGGCAAGGCACCGCGCGCAATGCAGGGACATGGCACGGTGAGGCGACTGCAGGTCAGAAAATAGACCAGCTGAAACGGTAGGTGTTTGAAACCGGGCTGGGCTCATGGTAGCGGCTCGTCCATTCCCCAGCAGGAGCCGTTCGTGGCCGACTTTTTTCCCTCGAAGAACAGCGTCATCAAGAAGGGCACCCGCCATGCCCCCGACAGCGGCGCCCGGTTGAAATCGTTCAAAGTCTATCGCTACGACCCCGAGAGCGGGGCCAATCCGCGATACGATACCTACACCATCGACCTCGACAAATGCGGGCCGATGATCCTCGACGCGCTGATCAAGATCAAGAATGAGCAGGACCCGACGCTGACCTTCCGCCGCTCGTGCCGCGAGGGAATTTGCGGATCGTGCTCGATGAACATGGGGGGCACGAACGGTCTCGCCTGCACCACCGCGATCGAGGATCTGAAGGGCGAAGTGCGGATCACCCCGCTGCCGCACATGGACGTGGTCAAGGATCTGGTCCCCGATTTCACTCATTTTTACGCCCAATATGCCTCGATCCAGCCGTGGTTGAAGAGCGCCTCGCCGCCGCCCTCGGGCAAGGAGCGGCTGCAGAGCCCCGAGGACAGGGTCAAGATCGACGGGCTCTATGAGTGCATCCTGTGCGCCTGCTGCTCAACCTCCTGCCCGAGCTACTGGTGGAACGCCGATCGTTTCCTCGGCCCCGCGATCCTGCTTGCCGCTTATCGCTGGCTCGCCGACAGCCGCGACGAGATGACGGGCGAGCGCCTCGATCAGCTCGAGGATCCCTTCCGGCTGTATCGCTGCCACACGATCATGAATTGCGCGAATGTTTGCCCCAAGGGTCTGAACCCGGCCAAGGCGATTGCCGAGACCAAGAAGATGATTGCCGAGCGAGCCGCTTGAGTTCCTTGCCTGGTGACGAACGCTGGCTGAGCTTCGGGGACATCCCGGCGCACAGCTTCGCGAGTACGATCGGCCCGCTCACCTATCGCGATGCCGGCGGCGGCGTCGTGCAGGTGCGAATGCTCCCGACCGCGGCGATGCTCAACTTCGGCCGGTCGATCCATGGCGGGGCGGTGATGACCTTTATCGACATGGCGATTTTCGCCGGCGGGCGGATCATCGGGCGCGATCCCGGCCATTATGTCACGCTCGATTGCGCGACTCACTTCATCGCCCGCACCATGACCGGTGAACCGCTCGACGCGTTCGTCCGGCTGGTGGGCCAGACCAGGGGCGGGATGGTCTTCATGGCGGGGCATTGCCGGCAGGGCGGGCAGCCGACGCACAGCTTCACCGGCACGCTGAAACGGATTCGCGACAAGACGTGAGCGGACCCGTCCAGATAGCCTATGCGGCCCTCGTCGCCGCGGGTGAGCTCAAACCCGATCCCGACCAGGCCAAGGCTGTCGCAGCGCTTGACCGCTTCGGTTCAGCCAGATCGCCGGGGTTGCTTGCCAGGTTTCGCCGGAAGGCCGTGCAAGCCCCCGCCGGAGTCTATCTGTGGGGCGGGGTCGGGCGCGGCAAGTCGATGCTGATGGACTTGGCCTTTGCGCAGATCGCAATCGAGCCCAAGCGCCGCGCTCACTTTCATGCCTTCATGATCGAAGTTCACCAGCGCCTCCGCGCCGCGCGGTCGACCGAGGAGGGCGACCCGGTGATCGCGGTCGCCAGGGAACTCGCCGACGAGGTCAGGCTGCTGTGCTTC
>JBDSGJ010000021.1:0-21250 GCA_039919075.1 Sphingomicrobium sp. | reverse complement strand
TGTAGGACTTGCCGGTGTAATAGAGGATGCGCTCGGTCGTCGTCGTCTTGCCGGCGTCGATGTGCGCCATGATGCCGATGTTGCGATAACGGTCGAGCGGATGGCTGCGGGCCATGTCGGTTTCCTTGGTGATTTTGGGGGAGCCGGAAACCCGGCACCCCCCGATATATAGGTGCGAAAACTACCAGCGGTAGTGCGAGAAGGCGCGGTTGGCTTCGGCCATGCGGTGGGTGTCTTCGCGCTTCTTGACCGCGTTGCCGCGGTTCGAAGCCGCATCCATCAACTCACCCGACAAACGCGCCGCCATGGTCTTCTCAGACCGGGCGCGAGCAGCAGTGATGAGCCAGCGGATCGCAAGCGCCTGCGCACGCTCGACACGAACGTCGACCGGAACCTGATAGGTCGCACCACCGACGCGGCGGCTGCGAACTTCGATGCCCGGCTTCACATTGTTGAGCGCATCATGGAACACGCCGATCGGCTCACGCTTCATGCGCGCCTCGACGCTCTCGAGCGCGCCATAGACGATGCTCTCGGCGACCGACTTCTTGCCGTCGAGCATGATCGAATTCATGAACTTCGACAGGATTTGATCACCAAAGCGGGGATCGGGCAGGATTTCGCGCTTCTCTGGGCGACGACGACGGGACATTGGTAATTCCTTCAGACGATGCGGCGCGCCCGCTCACAGCGGCGCGGCCAGCAGGACCAGCTTATTTCGGGCGCTTGGCGCCGTACTTCGAACGCGACTGGCGACGGTCTTTGACGCCCTGGGTGTCGAGCACACCGCGCAGCACATGATAGCGCACACCCGGAAGATCGCGCACACGTCCGCCGCGGATCAGCACGACGCTGTGCTCCTGGAGGTTGTGGCCTTCGCCCGGAATATAGCTGATCACTTCGCGCTGGTTGGTCAGGCGCACCTTGGCGACCTTGCGCAACGCCGAGTTCGGCTTCTTCGGGGTCGTCGTATAGACTCGGGTGCAGACGCCGCGCTTCTGCGGGTTCTGCTCCATCGCAGGGACCTTCGACTTGGCCTTCTGCGGTTCGCGACCCTTGCGGATCAGCTGGTTGATCGTTGGCATGAAGCCCTTCACCTTTCTAGGCCGAGAAGTCCCCGGCGGTTACTATTTTCCCGACGCCAATAAGCGATGTCCGGGGTGGCATCAGCCACCCGGCCATCGCGTCGTCGAGCAATGTTCAGCTCTTGCCCAGCATGGCGGCGACAGAATCGCGACCCTTGCGGACCAGCGGGCCTTTAGCGGGCGAGGGTCAAAGGGTCAACGGGGGTGGCGGTTCCGACGCCGCGCCGGCCGAAGCTTGGACGCACGGAGCCGGGTGAAAGCGGGGTTACGTGCGCCGTCGGCGAGTTCGACGGAGCGGGCGCATCGGCCTTGGCAGCAAGATAGCGAGCGATCACGGCGTCGGGATCAAACCCGCCATTCTCAGGCGTGCCTCCGGGCCCTACCATAGTAGGTGCCACCCCGGCGTCAGTGCGCGCGTCCAAAATTGATTCGCGCAAATGGTTCAGTCCGCCCGGCGGAAGCGAAAGCCACGACCCGAGCAGCCGCATTCGTTTGCTACCCAGAGGCCCACCTTGCAGCATGATCGAGAGATATTTGCGGCGACCGATCGGAATGATGCCCCACAGGCGGACGGCGCGGTGCTCGATTGCCACCAGCAGCACGTCACTCCATCGATCCGTTCGACGCGCAAACATGGTGCGGACGGTGAGCCCGCTCGCATCGCTGCTGATCGCGGGGCGAGTGTCGATTGCGGCATATGCGGTGAATGCGCCCATGGCGAGGAGGAGGCACCCGGCGACCGTATCGAATATAGCTCCGTCGTCGGATTGGCTGTAAAGGGTAAAGGCGCCGCTGAGGCCCCACGCCAGCGCCCAGGCGGCCAGCCGCCATCCCTTGTAATGAACGGTCATCCCGGCCCTCTCGCGATACGGATGGCCAACGAATAAGCTGCCGCTGTTGAAAAGGCGTTAAGATCGGCCGACGGGAACCGAACACTGCCCCCTGCAATCAGGAGCGGGCAGTGTCGGGGCACGAACAGCCTATTTCGGCATTGCCATCAGCTTGTCGAGGTGGCCCTGGACGACCGGGACGGCGCTCGTCGCGAACTCCTTGAGTGCGGCCTGGTCGCCGCCCGCCGAATAGGCCTTGAGGGCATCGAGCGCGGCCTTGTGGCCGTCGGTCTGCTGCTCGACGTAAAGCTTGTCGAAGTCCGCACCCTTGGCCGCTTTCAGTGCATCGAGCTTGGCCTTGAGGTCGGCGGGCAAGATCATCGGCAGGGCGACCATCGGGCTCGTCTTCTTGGCCGCTGCCTTGAGCATGTCGCTCGACTTGGTGTGATCGGCGACGAGCATCTTGGCAATCGATTTAAGCGAGGCCGAGGTCGCCATGGTCTCGGCCAGCTTGCCGCTCTGAATCTCAAACATGTCCGATCCGGCGACGGTGTCGGTAAAGCCCTGCGCCGGCATCGCCGCGGCGGTGGCGCCCATGTTTGCGGCCACGTTAATGTCCGAAGACTCAGTCGTCATGCTCGCGTCGTTGGTCATGACGGTAGTCGTTTCCTTTTTCCCGCACGCCATTAGCGCGAGGCCGAGACTGACGGCGGCGATGAGAGTGGTAGAACGCATGATGGAATCCTTTCCCTGTGACGGGGCGCAAACGCGCGCCAAGCCACTGGCGTTCCTACGGTTCCGCTGCTCGCGCCCCCGTCGGGCTAATCAGGCGGGGGTGATCTGTGCCGCACCCGTCGTGTCGCCATCGGCAGCGGCCGGACGCTTGTCGAAGACTTCGTCGATGATACCGAAGGCTTTGGCCTCGTCGGCCTCAAGGAACTTGTCGCGGTCCATCGCCAGCTCGATCTCCTCGATCGGCTTGCCGGTATATTTGGCGTAGAGCGTGTTGAGCCGGTGACGCATTCGCAAAATCTCGCGCGCCTGAATCTCGATGTCCGAGGCCATGCCCTGGGCGCCGCCGGAGGGCTGGTGGACCATGATGCGGCTGTTGGTTAGCGCGACCCGCATTCCCGGCTCACCCGCCGCCAGCAGGAAGCTGCCCATCGACGCGGCCTGGCCGATGCACACGGTGCCGACGCGTGGGCGAATATATTGCATCGTGTCATGGATCGCGAGGCCCGCCGTCACGACACCGCCGGGCGAGTTGATGTACATGAACACGTCCTTTTTCGGATTCTCGGACTCGAGGAACAGCAGCTGCGCCGTGATCAGCGAGGCCATGCCATCCTCAACCACGCCGGTGACGAAGATGATGCGCTCGCGCAGCAGGCGCGAGAAAATGTCGAAGCTGCGCTCGCCGCGGTTCGACTGTTCGATGACGATGGGAACGAGGCCGGCGAGGATGTCCTGGTGGTCCATATATGATCCTTGGTGTGAAGCTCGACCCTACATCGGGGCAAAGACGCGCCGGTTCAAGCGGGCGCTATTCGTGAAGGCCTGGCGCCGGCTGGGCGAGGTAGGCGAGGCGGCGCACTTCGCGGCGACCGCGCGTGACGGTGTCGAGAATCAGCCCGGCAAACCAGCACAGGGTGGCGACGATGCCGAGCCCGGTAATCAGGATCGCGGTCGGGAAGCGCGGGACCAGCCCGGTCTGGAGGTAGGTCATCACCAGCGGCACTGCGAGCGCCAGCCCGAGCAGCACGAGATAAAAGCCGATCGTGCCGAAAAACAGCACCGGCCGCTCGATCCGGTAGAGGGTGACGATGGTCTTGAGGATCCGCCAGCCATCGCGGTAGGTCGAAAGCTTCGACGCCGAGCCCTCGGGCCGAGCGGCATAGACGGTTTCCATCTCGCCGACGGGCATCCGCAGTTCGAGCGCGTGAACGCTCATCTCGGTCTCGATCTCGAACCCTGCCGAGAGCACCGGAAAGCTCTTCACGAACCGCCGCGAGAACACGCGGTAGCCTGAGAAAATATCGGTGAAGCTCCGCCCGAACAGCCCGGACAACAGCCCCGTGAAAAGCTTGTTGCCCAGCACATGTCCCCCGCGATAGGCCTCGACCGCCTCATGCTTGCGCGTGCCGACAACCATGTCGAGCTGCTCGGCGAGCAGCATCTCGACCATCGGTGGGGCGGCCTTGGGGTCGTAGGTCAGGTCGCCGTCGGCCATGATGTAGATCTCGGCGTCGATGTCGGCGAACATCCGCCGAACGACGTTGCCCTTGCCCTGAGCGGTCTCATTTCGAACGACGGCCCCCGCAGCCTTGGCCAGCGCGACGGTGCGGTCCTTGCTGTTGTTGTCGTAGACGTAGATCGTCGCGTCCGGCAGCGCGGCGCGAAAACCGGCGACAGTGCGCTCGATCGCCGCCTCCTCGTTGTAGCAGGGAAGGAGCACGGCGATGCGTGGCTTCGTCATGCTCCGTCCCTCATCGCCAATCCGAGCGCCGCCCCCCTTGGCGGCCAAAGGTTAAGCCTTCACCTTCTTCGCGGCCGGCTTCTTGACCGGCTTGGCTTCGGCCGTTGCTTCGGTCTTGGCTGGAGCTGCCGCCTTGGCCGCCTTCGCCTTGCCCGCACCATCCTTGATTGGCTTGGCAGGCTTGGGCGCGGCGTCGGCGGTCGTCACGACATCCTCGGGAGCGGGTTCGGCCTTTGCAGCCTTGGCTGAAGCCTTGGGCTTCGCTGCGGCCTTTGTTTTCTTGGCCGGTGCGGCATGATCATGGCCGCAATCGGGCCCGTGGACATGGCCTTCCTCGCTCTCGAGATCGGCCTCGATCTCGGCGCGGGTCACTGCCCGATCGCTGATCTCCGCCTGCTCGAACAGAAAGTCGACGACCTTGTCCTCATAGAGCGGCGCGCGCAGCTGGGCGGCGGCCATCGGGTCCTGCTGGACATATTGCATGAACCGCTCGCGGTCTTTCGGCTGATATTGCGCGGCAGCCTGACCGACCAGCCGGTTCATTTCCTGCTGCGAGACTTCAACCCCGTTCTTGCTGCCGATCTCCGAAAGTAACAGCCCGAGCCGGACCCGCCGCTCCGCGATCTTGCGATAATCATCGGCCTCGGCCTCGATCTCGGCGAGCGCCTTTGCGGTGTCCTCCTCATGCTCGGCCTCGTGGCGAAGCTGGGCCATGATGTTCTCATATTCGGCATCGACCATCGACGGCGGCACGTCGAAGTCGTGGCTCTCGGCCAGCTGATCGAGCAGCTTGCGCTTCATGTGCGTGCGGGTGAGGCCGTTAAGCTCCTGCTGCTGCTGGTCGCGGATGAGACCCTTGAGCTGATCAAGACTCTCGAGCCCGAGCGTCTTGGCGAAGTCATCGTCGATCGTCCCTTCGCCGGGAACCTTCACCTCGGTCACGGTGCAGGCGAACGTCGCCGGCTTGCCCTTCAGATTGGGGGCATGATATTCCTTTGGGAATGTCACCGCGACGTCGCGGCTGTCGCCCTTCTTGACCCCGACGAGGCCGTCCTCGAAGCCTGGAATTAGCTGGCCCGAGCCAAGCTCGAGCGCCATTGCCTCGCCGGTGCCGCCTTCGAACGCGACGCCGTCGGCCGTGGTGCCGACATAATCGATGATGACCTGGTCGCCGATCGCGGCGGCATGGCCCTTCTTGGCGGGGACGAAACTCTTCTGCGACGACAGCAGCTGGCTGATCTGCGCGTCGACCGCAGACTCGTCGGGCTCGGCCGTCAGTCGCTCAAGCTTCAGCCCGGCGATCTTGGCCTCGGAAATTTCGGGCAGCGTCTCAAGGCTGACGCGCACTTCGGCGTCCTTGCCCGGTGCATAGCCTTCGTCGAGCTCGACCTGCGGCTGCATCGCCGGGCGAATGCCCTGCTCGGCCATCAGCGACTGGACGCTGTCCTGCACCGCAGTGTTGAGCGCGTCGGCGGCGAGCGCTTCGCCGTGCATCTTGCGGATGAGGTTCGGCGGGACCTTGCCGGGGCGGAAGCCGGGCATCTTGACCTGCGGCGCCATGCGCTTGATCTCGCCCTCGACCCGCGCCTCAATATCCTTGGCCGGGATGGTCAGCATGAAGCCCCGCTTGAGGCCTTCGTTTAGCGTTTCGACGGTCTTCATGGTTCACTCTCTATCTTGATATTTTAGCCAGGGAACGGCCCTCGCTTGCGCTCGGAACCGCCATGCCGCGGACGCCCCCCGGACGCCCGCGAGTCATGGCGGTTGGTGCGGGCGAAGGGACTCGAACCCCCACATCTTGCGATGGCGGCACCTAAAGCCGCTGCGTCTACCATTCCGCCACGCCCGCGCGGACGCTCAAGGGCGCGGCCTATAGCAAGGATAGGGCCAAGGGCAAGCGATCTGGGCGAGGGACGAGCAGCAACGCAACCAGCATCGCCGCCAAGGGTTTCCTCAAGAGCCCATAGGAGATTTCCCGTGCCAGAAGACCAGCCCGGCCAGCCACCGACACCGACCGCTCCGCCAGCTCCTGCCCAGCCCGCCGAATCGCCCAATCCGGCCCCCGATATCGACATCCCCTCGCCGCCCTCGCCCGGCGCGGAACCGCCCGCGATGCCGACCGGCCCGATCGCCTGATGGCCAGCGCACCGCCGCTTCCCGGCGAACCCGCCAGCGAGCCGGGCGAACCCGAAGTGCCGCTGCTTCCGGGCGAGCCCGAGCAGCCGTTGGAGCCCGATCCAGTCATTTCTACCGGGCCGTGATCGGTTGAGCCGAACCTATAGTTGGCTATTTTGACACACTGATATCCTGGTAGTTGACCTTGCTCGTCGGCGAGCAGGCGGCGTCGAGACCGGTGACCCTGATCGCGCTCCAGTCGTCCATTGCGGATACGCCCCCGCCGCTCATTCGCGCAGTTTTGATGGTGGCAAGATCCCAGCTTCCCTTCGACACCGACGGCGAGACCCTGTCCCACTCCTTGATGATGGTGAACGGCTTGTGCATCCGTTTGCCGCTTGCCTGCCCGGTCGCGACATCGCGTGGCGCATAGATCCACGCGCCGCTTACCGCGCCGCGATCGCAAGTGAATTTGACGACGCCATTCTCCATCTTGCCCGCGCTCGTCCATTCGATCTTGGCGTAGTTCATGCTGATGCTGCTCGATTGGCCGACGACGGTGAAGTCGGTGGCGGCGGCCGGTGCGGCGAGCGCCGCCGTGGTTGCAACGGCGAACATAAAGCGTTTCATGAATGCTCTCCCTCATCCCCAAGCGCCACAGAATGCGCTTCGCGAGGCCGTTTCACAACCTCAATGATCGTCCGCTTTGGCGAGGTGCCACTTGAGCGTCTGGCCAGCGTGGAACGGGACGAGACCTGCGACCCGGTCGGGCACGGCCACTGGAACCCGGTCAATCGTGACGCTCTCTTCGTTGAGCGGCAATCCGTAAAAGCGCGGGCCATGCGCCGAGGCAAACCCTTCGAGCCGGTCGAGCGCGCCTTCCTCATCGAATACTGCCGCATAGCTTTCGAGCGCGAACGGCGCGTTGAAGATCCCCGCGCAGCCGCATGAACCCTCTTTCGCACCGATCGAATGGGGCGCGCTGTCGGTGCCGAGGAAGAATTTTGGTGAGCCTGAAACCGCCGCCGCGCGGACCGCCAGGCGATGCTTCTCGCGTTTCACCACCGGCAGGCAGTAAGCGTGCGGCCGCAGTCCCCCAGCGAACAGCGCGTTGCGGTTGAGATGCAGATGCTGAGGCGTGATCGTCGCAGCCACAGTCGCGGGCGCATCGGCGACAAACTGCGCCGCTTCGGCGGTCGTGATATGCTCGAGGACGATCTTGAGCGCCGGGAAATCACGCACCAGGCCACTCAGCACGCGCTCGATAAACACCGCCTCTCGGTCGAATATATCGACTTGCGGATCAGTCACCTCGCCGTGCACCAGCAGCGGCATTCCGATTGCCTGCATTCGCTCGAGCGCGGGCCACAGTTGCGCCAGGTCGGTGACGCCATGCGCACTGTTGGTTGTCGCGTTGGCGGGATAGAGCTTCGCTGCGACCCACACCCCCAAGTTGTGACCGCGCGCGAGTTCGTCGGGGTGGGCGTCATCGGTCAGGTAGCAGGTCATCAGCGGCGTGAAGCCGGGTCCCGCCGCAGTCGCGATTCGCTCTCGATAGGCGATCGCCGCCACGACACTGCTCACCGGCGGCGACAGGTTGGGCATGACGATCGCCCGCGCAAACTGGCGCGCGGTGAAGGCCGCTACGGCCTCGAGCATCGCGCCGTCGCGCAAATGGACGTGCCAGTCGTCGGGGCGGCGGATAGTGAGCGATTGCATTGTCACGCCGCGCCCCTACCTCAAGCGAATGATCGCATCCACCCTGACCGATCGCGCGCTCGTCCGCCTGTCGGGCGAGGATGTGCGCGGGTTCCTCGACGGACTCGTTACCAATAGTGTCACCGGCCCGCTTCCCGTCTACGCCGCGCTGCTCACGCCGCAGGGCAAGGTGATCGTCGACTTCGTCGTGTGGAGCGATGGCAACGACCTGCTCCTCGACGTCCACGCCAACGACGCCGACGCGCTCATCCGGCGCCTGTCGATCTACCGCCTGCGCCGCCCGATCATCATCGCGCGCGACGAGACGCTGGCGGTGCACTGGTCGCCGGAACCGGGCGACGATCCCCGCCTCGCCGCGCTTGGCAAGCGCTGGCTTGGCGCGCCGGGCGAGCCCGTCACGGGCTATCTCGGCCACCGCCTGTCCCTCGGAGTCGCCGAAGGCCCCGAATTGACCGACCTCCTCTGGCTTGAGTGCAATGCCGCCGAGCTGCATGGGGTCAGCTTCACCAAGGGGTGTTTCGTCGGCCAGGAAAACACCGCGCGGATGAATTGGCGGAGCAAGGTCAATCGCCGCCTCGTCGTAGTGCCCGCAGCCGAGCTGCCCGATCGCGGCCGTGCCTATTATCCCGAGCTTGGCCTCGCCATCATCCACGCGCGGACCGACGCCATCCCAGCCGAAGCGATCATTCGGGCGTGGCTGGAGCCCGCCTTAGCATCATCCGGATAAGCGCAACGAGGCCGATGCCGACCCAGATGATGTTAAGGATTGCCGACGGCCACGCCCCGTTCCACGCCGAATTGACAATAAACCCCGCCGCACCGATCACGTTCATCCACTGGTAGGCGGCGTCCTTCGCGGACAGCTTCCCTGCGGTCAGCAGGAAGTAGGAGACAAGGATCACCACGGCGCCGATCCATCCGGCGGCCGCGACGAGAAACGGAAGCATCATTCCGTCCAGCTCAGCCCGTCGACCATCCGCACCGGGAGCGTGTCGATAGCCGGGTCATCAAGCAGCGCAGCGTTGACGCCCATGCGGTCATGAGGCGGCGCGGAAAGTGGTTCCCAATGCGTCGCTATCCCGCAGCGACGGCATCGCAGGACCCGCAGACAGGGTTCCGCCAGGTCTTTACGCACATAGCAATCGAGCGGTCCGTCGATTGAGATTGCCTCCGACGGCGCATAGACCAGCCGCCAGCCGAGCGCGGTGCAGAAGGTGCAATTGCAGTCAGTGACTTCGCTCGGCCGCTCGGCCAGCCGGATCGTCACTGCGCCGCAGTGGCACGACCCGCTGACCGCCTCTCTCACGCCGCCAAATTCCGCAGCACGAACGGCAGGATCCCGCCCGCGCGGAAATATTCCAGCTCATTGTAGGTGTCGATCCGGCAGCGCGTGGTGAGGTCCATGACGGTCCCGTCGGCCTTGGTCACCTTGACGATGATGTCCTGGCGCGGGGTGAGGTCGGCAACGCCGCCGATCGAATAGGTTTCGGTCCCGTCGAGCCCGAGCGTGTTCGCCCCGACGCCATCCTCGAACTGCAGCGGAAGGACCCCCATGCCGACCAGGTTCGAGCGGTGGATTCGCTCGAAGCTCTCGGCGATGACCGCGCGAACGCCGAGCAGCACCGTCCCCTTCGCAGCCCAGTCACGCGACGATCCGGTGCCATATTCCTTGCCCGCAAGCACGACCAGCGGAGTGCCTTCGTCCTTGTACTTCATCGCCGCGTCATAGATCGCCAGCTCTTCCGCCGGTCCGCCGCTGGTCGGGGTGTAGCGCGTCATGCCGCCCTCCACACCGCCCAGCATCTTGTTCCGAATGCGGATGTTGGCGAAGGTGCCGCGCATCATGATGTCGTGGTTCCCACGCCGCGCGCCATAGCTGTTGAACTCGCCGCGGCTGACCTGGTGGTCCTGGAGGAAGCGACCGGCGGGACTTTCGGCCTTGATCGACCCGGCCGGCGAGATGTGGTCGGTGGTGATCGAATCCCCGAACACCGCCAGCGTCTTGGCATCGACGATATCGGTCAGCGGCTTGGGTGTCATCGTCATGCCCTCGAAATAGGGCGGGTTGGCGATATAGGTCGATCCGGCCGGCCAGCCATAGGTCGCCCCCCCGGTGACCGCGATCCCCTGCCAGCGTGCGTCGCCGGCGAAGACGTCGGCGTAGCGCTCCTTGAACATCGCCGAATGGACGTGCGCATCGACCAGGCTGCGGACCTGGTCGTTGGTCGGCCAGACGTCTTTCAGGAACACGTCCTGCCCGTCCTTGCCCTTGCCCAGCGAGTCGGTAGACAAGTCGGCGCGGACGGTGCCGAGCAGCGAATAGGCAACCACCAGCGGCGGCGAGGCGAGATAATTGGCGCGGCAATCGGGCGACACGCGCCCTTCGAAATTGCGGTTGCCAGAGAGCACGCTGACCGCCACCAGATCATGCTCGTTGATCGCCTTGCTGATCGGCTCGGGCAAGGGGCCCGAGTTGCCGATGCAGGTGGTGCAGCCATAGCCGACCAGGTTGAACCCGATCGCGTCGAGGTCCTCGGACAAGCCGCTCTCGTTGAGGTACGCCGTGACGACCTGGCTCCCGGGCGCGAGGCTGGTCTTTACCCACGGCTTGCGCGTCAGTCCCAGCGCGCGGGCCTTGCGCGCTACCAGCCCGGCGGCGACGAGCACCGACGGGTTGGAAGTATTGGTGCAACTGGTGATTGCCGCGATGACGACGTCGCCATTGCCAAGGTCGTGATCCGCTCCCTCGACCGCGACGCGCGGATCGGTGGCCTTCTTGTAGGTCACTTCCAGTTCGTCGTTGAAGCGGTCGTCGACGTCGGCGAGCACAACACGGTCCTGCGGTCGGCGGGGCCCGGCGAGCGACGGCATCACCGAGGTCATGTCCAGCTCGAGCGTGTCGGTGAACAAGGGCTCGGGCGAGCTTGCGTCGCGCCACATGCCCTGCGCCTTGGCATAGGCCTCGACCAGTTCGATCCGGGAGTCGTCGCGGCCGGTCAGCTTGAGATATTCGATCGTCCGCGAATCGATGGGGAAAAAGCCGCAGGTTGCGCCATATTCGGGCGCCATATTGGCGATCGTCGCACGGTCCGCGAGGCTCAGCGCATCAAGGCCAGGCCCGTAAAACTCAACGAACCGCCCGACCACGCCCTTGGCGCGAAGCATTTGGGTGACCGTCAGCACCAGGTCGGTCGCCGTGATCCCCTCGCTCAGCGCACCCGACAGGCGGAAGCCGACGACTTCGGGAATCAGCATCGAGACCGGCTGCCCGAGCATTGCCGCCTCGGCCTCGATCCCGCCGACCCCCCAGCCAAGTACGCCGAGCCCATTGACCATCGTCGTGTGGCTGTCGGTGCCGACCAGCGTATCAGGGTAGGCGACGATCTCACCCGACTGGTCGGGGCCGGTCCATACCGTCTGCGCCAGATTTTCGAGATTGACCTGATGGCAGATGCCCGTTCCCGGCGGCACGACCTTGAAATTGTCGAAGCTTTGGCTGCCCCATTTGAGGAACTCATAGCGCTCGGCATTGCGCTGATATTCGAGCGCGACATTGTCCTCGAACGCCTTGGGGGTGCCGAACTCGTCCACCATCACCGAATGGTCGATAACCAGGTGCACCGGGACGAGCGGGTTGATCTTCTGCGGGTCCCCGCCGAGCTTTTTCATCGCATCGCGCATCGCGGCGAGGTCGACCACGGCGGGTACCCCTGTGAAATCCTGCATCAGCACGCGCGCCGGTCGATACTGGATCTCGCGGCTGATCTTGCGCTCCTTGAGCCAGTCGACCATCGCGACGAGATCGTCGTTGGTCACGGTGACTCCGTCTTCGAAGCGCAGCAGATTTTCCAAGAGCACCTTCATCGAGTACGGCAGCCGGCTAACGTCCCCGAGCGCTTTGCTTGCTTTTTCAAGCGAGTAGTAAGCGTAGGTCGATCCCCCGGCGGTCAGCGTTGAACGGGTCTTGAGGCTGTCCTGGCCGGTGGGAATCATGGGTTCGTCCTGCTGCTCGATTGGATCTCGAGCGCGCCTTAGCAATCTTGCTGCAGCGCCGCAAAGGCCGAGTGAGTCAGGCCAGCGGGCGCTTTTCCTCGACCCGGTCGTCAAGCGCCTCGTCCAGGGTGTCCAATTGCTCCTGAGCATTTTCCTTAAGCTCGACGATCTCTTCTACGTCGAGTTCCTCGATCCCGGCCATTTCATCGCGCGCGCCCTTCATCGCGATCAGCAATTCATCGATCTTGGCATGGAGTGCGACGTCGCGGCGACGGTCGTCGCACTCGCGCTCCTTCTGGCTGTTGAGGACCATCTGGGTCAGGGTGATCGCCAGGATCGAGAGCGCGGCGGTCAGTAGGTCGGTCTTGAGGCCGAGCACAAACCAGGCGATACAGAAGACAATTACCCCGATCTGCATAGCCGGATGGGCAAACAAGTCGGCCGACCAGGCCGAAATCCTGTCCCCGATTTCGACAAACCTGGACTTCGGGGATGACGCCATGCGGGCTGCAACGTCCGGATTCGTCAAACGGTTGCCTAAGCGTCACAAAACCGAATTCAGATCCACCCGCGCCGGCGCATATAATACCAGGGAACGACCGCGCTGACGAGCATGATGCCGAGCGCCATCGGATAACCGTAGAGCCACTTCAACTCGGGCATATGCTCAAAGTTCATGCCGTAGATACCCGCGACCAGCGTTGGCGGCAGGAATACGAGCGCGGCCCAGCTGAACAGCTTCATCGCCGCATTCTGTTCGATGCTGATCAGCCCGAGCGAGGCGTCGAGGAGGAAAGTCAGCTGCTCGGAGAGAAAGCTCGAATGGTCGATCAGCGCGGCGGTGTCTGCGGTCAGGCTGCCGACATGGCCCTCCTCGTCGGCCAGATTGCGCACCCGGCTGGTCCCGGCCAGGAAGTGAATCAGGCGGCTGGTGCTGACCGCGGTCTCGCGAATGCGCGCCAACAGCGATTGCGACCGCCCGATCCGCGTCAACAACGCTGTCAGCCGCGCCGCCGGGATTCGCCGCTCGTCCATCTCCTTGGCGAAGATATGCCGCGAAATCCGCTCAATCTCGCCGCTAACGCGCTCGATCTCGTCGGCCAGCCGATCGACGATCGCATCGAGCAGACGGATGAACATATGGCCGCCGTCGCTCGCCAGCGCCGGCTCGCGCTTCCAATGCTCGGCAAGCAGGCGGAACGGGCGCGGGTCGGCATAGCGCACCGTGACAAGTTGCTTGTCGGTCAGGATGAAGCCGATCGGCGACGACGACGGATCGCCCTCGTCGATCCCGGTCAGCGTCGACAGAGTAAGGTAAAGCGTCCCATTGCGCTGATAAAGGCGGCTCGACGGCTCAATCTCGGCCAGATCGTCGCGCGTTGGCACGTTGGACCCGATGAACGCTTCGACGAGCGCCTCCTCCTCGCGCGTCGGCTCGAGCAGGTCGATCCAGCTGACGTCGTCGGGGATGCGCGACATTCCCCCGACCTCGATTGGCGAACCGTCGCAGTGAGGGCCGAACAGGCGAAGCATCGCGACGCCGTTTCGCGCGGCGGCACGCGATTGGCAAGCAACGCTTTTGCAATCACGAGAGGCTATGGCGTGCGCAATGACCCGCCTTCGCCCGTACCTTCCGACTATTGCGCTCGCACTGCTCGCTATCGCGATCCTGTTCGCGATGGGTCGTCCGCCAATCTGCACCTGCGGCACGATCAAGTTGTGGGTGTCGAGTTCGGCCAGTCCCGAGACCAGCCAAATGCTCGCCGACTGGTACAGCGCGAGCCACATTGTCCACGGCTTGCTGTTCTACGGCGCTCTATGGCTTGTCGTGCGCGGTTGGCCGGTCGAACGCCGCCTCGCCGTGGCGCTGCTTGTCGAAGCCACTTGGGAAATCGCCGAAAATTCACCATGGATCATTGACCGCTACCGCAGCGCCACCGCTGCGGTCGGCTATTCGGGCGATTCAATCCTCAATAGCGCGAGCGACATGGCGATGATGGTTATCGGCTTTCTGCTCGCCCGCCGCCTGCCGCTGTGGGGCGCAGCCGCCGCCGTCATGATCCTCGAACTGGTGCCGCTGTTCGTGATCCGCGACAATCTCACGCTCAACATTCTGATGCTGCTCCACCCGAGCGACTCGATCCGCGCATGGCAGGTCGTTCATTGACGAGAAACCGCAATGGCTTCAAAACCCTAGGTATGAAAACCCTGCTTTCCATTGCACTTGTCGCAACCGTTGCCGCTGCCCCCGCCCACGCCGGAGAAGTGTTTGGGGGGCTCTACAAGCATGCCGTCAGCACGCCGTTCAGTCTCGAAGGCGGGCGCGAGCAAGGGGTCGATGTCCAGCTCGGCTATCGCGGCGGTCGCATCTTCCCGAACCTCGGCCTCCAGCCATACGTCTTCGGCGCGCTCAACAGCGCGGGCGACACCAGCTACGCCGCTGTCGGCCTGTCGTGGAAATTCGGCGACCGGATTTTCATCCGCCCGGGGCTTGGCATCGCCATCCACAACGGCTCGGCCGACCGCTTCGACCGGCCTGATCGAATAGCGCTCGGCAGCCGCCTGCTGTTCGAACCCGAACTCGGCGTGGGCGTCCGCGTCTCGTCGCGGCTGACCGTCGAGGCGAGCCTGGTCCACATGAGCCACGCGACGCTCGCCAGCGGCCAGAATCCGGGGATCGACAACGCCGGTATCCGGCTCAGCCTCGGACTTTAACGGCCCAGCATCGATTCGGGTATCACCACGCGGTCGAACGTCGCCTCATCGACCAGCCCAAGTTCAACTCCAGCTTGCTTCAGCGTCAGCCCTTTCTTGTGGGCATATTTGGCAATGCTCGCGGCATTGTCGTAGCCGATCTCGGGGGCAAGCGCGGTGACCAGCATCAGCGACTTGTTCATCAGCTCGGCGATGCGCACCTCATCGGCCTCAATTCCACCCAGCGCGCGCTCGGTGAAGCTCTCCATCCCCACGCTTAGCAGGTTGATCGAGCGAATCACGTTCGCCCCGATCAACGGCTTGAACACGTTCAGTTCCATGTGCCCCTGCAGGCCCCCGACCGTGACCGCGACATGATTGCCCATGACCTGCGCCGAAACCATCGTCAGCATCTCGCACTGCGTCGGATTGACCTTGCCCGGCATGATCGAGCTGCCCGGCTCATTCTCCGGCAGCTTGAGCTCCCCAAGCCCGCAGCGCGGCCCCGATCCTAGGAGGCGAATGTCGTTGGCGATCTTGCTCAGCGACACCGCAATGACGTTCATCACCCCCGACAGTTCGACCAGCGTGTCGTGCGCGGCAAGCTCGGCAAACTTGTTCGGCGCCGAGGTGAATGGCAGGCGCGTGAGGTTGGCCATCTCCTTCGCGAAGGCCTCGGCAAACCCCTTGGGCGCATTGAGCCCGGTCCCGACCGCAGTCCCGCCCTGCGCCAGCCGGTAGAGGCGCGGCTGCACCCCTTCGACCCGGGCGATATTGTCGGCGATCATCTGCGCATAGCCTGAAAATTCCTGGCCGAGCGTCAGCGGGGTGGCGTCCTGCAGATGCGTCCGGCCGATCTTGACGATATGGTCCCACTGCTGCGCAAGCTGGTCGAGCCGCGCATGGATCAGCTTGAGCGCGGGAAGCAGTCGGCCGGCCACCCCGCGCGCCGCCGCGACATGGAGCGCAGTCGGGAAACTGTCGTTCGAGGACTGGCCCCTGTTGACATGATCATTGGGGTGGACCGGGTCCTTGCCCCCGCGCTTGCCCGCAAGTTGTTCGTTCGCGCGGCCGGCGATGACCTCGTTTGCGTTCATGTTCGACTGGGTGCCGCTACCGGTCTGCCAGATGACGAGCGGGAATTGCCCGTCGAGGTCGCCCCGCGCAACCTCCCCCGCCGCTTGCTGGATTGCCTCCGCCAAAGCCGCGTCGAGCCCGCCGATGCGCGCGTTGACGCGTGCCGCGGCCTGCTTGACGAAGCCCAGCGCGTGAACGATCTCGACCGGCATCCGCTCACGCTCGCCGAACGGGAAATTCTCGATCGAGCGCTCGGTCTGCGCCCCCCAATAGCTGTCGCCGGGGACGTCGATCGCCCCGAAACTGTCGGTTTCGCTCCGCGTGGCCGTCATGTTGGTCCCCTTATGTTTATGAAAGCAGGTCGCCCGCGAGCGCTTTCAAGTCCGCTTGCGGCCGCGCGCCATAATGCTGGATGACTTCGGCCGCCGCGATCGCGCCAAGCTTGAGCGAGGTCTCGAGGCTTGCGCCGCGTGCCTGTCCGGCGAGGAAGCCCGCCGCAAACAGATCGCCCGCACCCGTCGTATCGACCAGTTTCTTGATCGGCTCGGCGGGGACCGACGCGCGCGTCGAACCAGCCACGGCAATGGCGCCCTTCTCGCTGCGGGTCACCGCCAGCACTTGCACCTTGGGCGCAACCGCCGCGACCGCCGCCTCGAACTCGGCCTCGCCCGACAGCGCGAGAATCTCGTCTTCATTGGCGAACAAGAGGTCGATCCGCCCGTCGTCGATCAGCTTGAGAAATCCGTCGCGGTGGCGCGAGATGCAAAAGCTGTCGGACAGGGTGAAGGCCACCTTCGTTCCCGCAGCACGCGCCGCATCAATCGCCGCCTCCATCGCGGCTCGGGGCTCTTCCGGGTCCCACAAATAACCCTCGAGATAGAGGATTTTGGCCGACGCGACTTCCGCCGCCGAGATCGCCGTCGCAGGCAACCGCTGCGCCGCGCCAAGGAAGGTATTCATCGTCCGCTGCGCGTCGGGCGTCACCAGGATCAGGCAGCGCGCGCTTGGCCCCACATCATCGCGCGTCGGGGTCGTGAAACTAACTCCCGTCGCGCGCAGATCATGCGCGAAAATCCGGCCGAGTTCGTCGGCGGCGACCTGCCCGATGAACCCTGCCTTCAGCCCCAGCGCCGCAAGCCCGGCAACGGTGTTGCCCGCCGATCCGCCGCTCGACTCGCGCCCCGGCCCCATCTCGCCATAGAGCCGCACCGCCTCGCCTTCGTCGATCAGCCGCATCGACCCCTTGTCGAGTCCTTGCACGGAAAGGAACGCCTCATCAGAATCGCTGATCACGTCGACAATGGCATTGCCGATGGCGAGCACGTCGAGCGGCTTGTCGGTCATGGGTGATCCTGCGTCGGAAGTCGAAGCGCGGCGACTAGCGGCCCGCCCCGCCGCTGACAACCGTCCACCCGAGCGTTGCGAGCAGCACCACGAGGCTGACCCCGAGCGCCGCCACCGCCCACGTCCCGCGTCCTCGCGCAGTGACCCCGGTCACCGCCATCTTGAACGCCATATTGACCGCTACAGTCCCGCCCAGCGCGATCGCTGCCAGCTTCGGCGGGATGGTGCCCGTGGCGAGTCCCGCCAGCGTCACAATCGCCGCGTCGACATCGAAGCTCCCCGCCATGAACAGCGACCAGCCGACGCCGCGCTCGCCGAAATCGGCTTGTGCCCAGCGCACGAGCAGCGCCGCCCCCGCCACCGCGATCAGGAAGACAAGCGCGGGCAGCAGCGCGATCGGATTGCCCGGCGACTTTGAATGCCCCGCGCTCTCTTCGCCCGAGCGAAGCCAGGCGAACGCCGACACCGCCCACGCCGCGATCATTGCTGGCCCGATCATCCACAGCATCGACACCAGCACCGGGGCCGCCAGCACTCCGACGAGGATCAGCACGCGGACGTACATGATTGCGGTCGCGATCGCGATTCCGGCGGTCAGCGGACCCTCTTCGCCACCGCGCATCCGCGCCGCGAGCGACGAGGTTAGCGCGGTGGACGAATAGACCCCGCCGAGCACTGCCGTCGCCAACGTGCCCTTGCGCTCTCCGATGAGCCGGTTGGCAATATAACCGGCGAACGAAAAGCCGGTCACCAGCACCACCACCAGCCACAGCTTGAACGGGTTCCAAGCGCCATATGGCCCAAAGCGCGCATTAGGCAGGAACGGCAGGACGCCCCCGGCGACCACCGCGTAATAAGCCAGCGAATCAATGTCGCGGCGGCTCAGCCGGTCGAGCAAGCGGTGCGATTGGCTGCGCAGCGCAAGCACCAGCGTGGCCACCGCCGCTCCCGCGACGGCAAATCCGGGGCGACCGCTTGCCGCGAGCAGCCCTAGTGCGAGCGTGATCATCGCTGCCACCAGAGTCGTCGCGTCGCGCTCACCCTTGGCGTGCGGCGCGCGCGCAAAACCGATCACCAGCACTGCGACAATCCCCGCCAACGGCACCGCCCCGACCAGCGGGCCAAGGCCGACGACGATCAGCGCGCTCAGCCCGCCGCCCGCGCCGAGCAGGGTGAAGGTCCTGAACCCCGCGACACGCGACCCGGCAGGGTCGTCCCGCAGCCGCCATCCACGCTCGATCCCAATCAGCATTCCTGCCGCCAGCGCCGCGATGAGACCGCGCAAGGTGATCCAGTCGATCATTGCTCAGCAACACCCGAATCGCCCGCCGGGTCAACCGCGCGGCCCTCAGCGCCTCACTTGAAAAATTTTCCCGCGCGCGGCGCCGCTTCCCGGCGGGGCGCGTTTGATGGGTAGCTTTCCAGGAGTGCCGATATGCCCAAGTCGATCCCGCCGAGCCCCGTCACCGCCAACCGCCTGGCCTCCGCCCCACCGGGCGCCCCGGCGACGAGCAAGAAGCAGACGACGGCTAGCGGCAAAGGCAAGCCCAAGGTGCCGGCTCGCGGGCGGACGGTCGGCAACGGCGGTGAGACTCATCAGCGGTTCGGCGGACTCACGACCAACCACGGCTTGAAGATCAGCGACAATCAGAACAGCCTCAAGGCCGGCGCGCGCGGCCCCGTCCTGCTCGAGGATTTCGTGCTTCGCGAGAAGATCTTTCATTTCGACCATGAGCGCATCCCTGAGCGGGTGGTCCACGCACGAGGAACCGGCGCGCACGGCTTCTTCGAATGCACACGGGCAATCCCAGAACTGACGATGGCCGCGCCTTTTCAGAAGGTCGGCAAGCGGACCGAACTATTCACTCGCTTCTCGACCGTTGCCGGTGGCGCAGGATCGGTCGACACGCCGCGCGACGTGCGCGGGTTCGCGGTCAAATTCTACACTGAGGAGGGCAACTGGGATCTCGTCGGCAATAATATCCCGGTGTTCTTCATTCAGGACGCGATCAAATTCCCCGACCTCATCCACTCGGTAAAGATGGAGGCCGACCGCGGCTATCCGCAGGCCGCCTCCGCGCATGACACTTTCTGGGACTTTATCGGCCTGATGCCCGAATCAACCCATATGATCATGTGGGCAATGTCCGACCGCACCCTGCCGCGCAGCTTGCGCATGATGGAGGGCTTCGGCGTCCACACCTTCCAGCTGGTCAATGCCAAGGGTCAGGCGAAGTTCGTCAAATTCCACTGGAAGCCCAGGCTCGGGCTTCAGTCGACCTGCTGGGACGAGACCCTCAAGATCGCCGGCGCCGACCCCGACTATCACCGCCGCGACCTGTTCGAAGCGATCGACGCGGGCAATTTCCCCGAATGGGAGCTTGGCCTGCAGATCTTCGACGAAGCCTTCGCCGCCGCCCAACCCTATGACGTCCTCGACGCAACCAAGCTGATCCCAGAGGAAGTTCTCCCGGTGACGATCGTCGGGCGGATGGTGCTCGACCGCAACGTCGACAATTTCTTCGCCGAGACCGAGCAGTCCGCCTTCCTCCCCACCAGCATCATCCCGGGGATCGACTTCACCAACGACCCGCTTCTCCAGGGGCGTCTGTTCTCCTACCTCGACACGCAGAAGTCGCGGCTTGGCACGACCAATTTTCACCAGATCCCGATTAACGCCCCGCGCTGCCCGTTCGCGAATATGCAGCGCGACGGGATGATGCAGACGATGGTCCCCACGGGCCGCGCCAATTATGAGCCGAACAGCCTTGCCGATGGCGGCGAGCCGGGCGGCCCGCGCGAGAGCGCCGCTGGCTTCTCGAGCCTCACCGTCACCGGCGAGCGCAATGACCCCGACACCAAGCTGCGCAACCGCTCGGAGACGTTCAAGGATCACTTCAGCCAGGCGCGCCTGTTCTTTCGCTCGCAGGCGCCGATCGAGCAGGCGCACATCGCCTCGGCGCTGGTATTTGAACTGTCGAAGGTTGGGGTTCCCGCAATCCGCAAACGCATCCTCGGCAATCTGCTCAACGTCGATCAGGATCTCGCCGCGCGGGTCGCCGATGGCTTGGCGATGAAGCTGCCCAAGCCCAACCCCGCCGCAGCGCCAACGCTCGACATGCCGCCGTCGGACGCGCTGTCGATGGTCAAGGCCGGGGACCCGCCAATGACAGGGCGCAAGATCGCCATCCTGTTTGCCGAGGACTCCGACGGCGACGAAATCGACAAGCTCGCCAAATCGATCCGCAAGGCTGGGGGCACCCCGTTCATGGTCGCGCCCAAGGTCGGCGGGATCGCGGTCACCACAGGCATCCTTCCGGCCGACGGACAGCTGGCCGGATCGCCGTCGGTACTGTTCGACGCAGTCGCGCTGGTGCTGAGCGACGACGGCGCGGCGAAACTCGCGAAAGACAGCGCAGCGGTCGGCTTCGTCATGGACGCCTACGCCCATGTCAAGACGATCGGTGCCAACCCCGGCGCCAAGGCGCTCCTCGTCCGCGCCGGGGTCGAGCCCGACGCAGGCGTAGTCTCGCTGAAGGATTTCCCGAAAGTGGCACCCAGGCGGCACTGGGACCGCGAGCCCATGGTCCGAACGCTCGTCTAGTCATTTTGCCAGAAAAATGTTTTCGGGATTCCCGAACGGGACTTCCCGGTCTGAGGTAATTGCCGGATCGCGAAGCTTCGCCTTCGAGAGGGAGACCGTAGAAATTTTGTGACCGGAGCGATTCGTGGTAACTCAACGCTTCGCGGGTATTCCGAGACCGGGGGCCGAATGCTGAAATCAGCTGTTTCGCTAGTGGATCGAATCTAACACTTGGTGCCCGCGTTTGACGGCGGCGATGATCCGGTCTGGATCAGCGGACCATGTGAAGGGTTTGGGGTTGGCATTCTGCTCGGCGACGAAGCGGTTGATAGCG
>JBDSGJ010000020.1:0-93915 GCA_039919075.1 Sphingomicrobium sp. | reverse complement strand
AGCTTGAGGCGCACATAAATAAGGGCCGTCTTGCGAAGGCAAGGCGGCCCTTATTTATTGAGACGCCGAAAGCCGGACGACCTGCCCCGGACCTGATCCGGGGACAGGATCGACGTCACGGGGCTTGTCCCCGTGAGGGCGGCAAGCGTGAGCGACCGGTTTCGACCCAAAGTTGGACGTTGAGCGATGTCAGTTCGGTTCCCGGTTGCGGACATTGCCCATTGGTGTAACCATCTTCGCCGATGCTACTTGCCACCCTCTTCAGCACGGCCGTCTTGACCGCTGCCGGTCAGCCTGACTTTTCGCAAAGCTACGGCGTTTGGGTTTCTGCAAATCAGGGGCGGTGCGCCTACTGGATTACTGATGTCGGCCTTAACTCTCGCCAACTCACTGATGCCTTAAATCAAAATGGGTATGAAGTAAGAAGGGGGGCAGAAATCCTTACGGATGTCGATACGCCGGTTCGATGTGTCCGCGAGGCTACGCGGGCGGTCCGGAGAGCCGGATTCGTCAACGTTAGCGCGAGGCTCGGGACAGAGAAGGATCGGATGCACGGCATTCCGTGAACGACTGGTATTCGGGCTAATGTCCCCAAAAGCTGCCCGAACGCTAACCACCCAAACCAGCCGTCACAAATCACTTTCCTACAGTCGAACCTTCCTGCCAAGCCTCAAACCGCCCTTTCTTACTGCTTATTGAACTCGATTAGAGGCAGAACAGCGCCTCCAAAAAACATCGTCAGTACCACGAACATGTGTGCACATTCGCGCGATGTGGTCGCTCACTTGACCCGGCTCATGCGGAGGATCTTCACCGCCGGATCGAGCATCTGTCCCTTCATCACGCCAACCCCCTTGGTCGGTGATTTCGGGTTGGCAAAGATTCGGTCGGCGATGTCCATCCCTTCGACCACGCTCCCGAACACCGCGAATCCCGGGTCGCTCGCGTTCGCGTCGAACTGGGGGATATCCTCGGTCAGAATGAAAAAGTCGCTCTGTGCAGTGCCAAGCTCCAGCCGCGCCATCGCTAGGCTCCCACGCACATTTCTCAACCCCGTCGCCGAAGTCGGTTCATGCGCCACGGGCTTGGATAGCAGCCTGGCATCGCTCGTGATCCCCGCCTGGATCAGGCCGCCCTTGTCATAGGGCATTGCTCGATAAAAGCTTTGTCCATCGTAGCGCTTGGCATCGACATAGCGCAGGAAATTGGCGACCGTCAGCGGCGCGTGCCCCCGGTCGAGCGCCACCACGATCCGCCCCTCGCTCGTCTCGATCGCCACCTTGACCAGGTCGGCTACCGGCACCGTCATCGGCGGAGCGGGCGGGACCTGCGCTGCAAGGGGAACGGCGAGCAACGCGGCGAGCAGGGCGATTCGGCTAAGCATCTCATCACGCTAGCGAATTTGCCCCGACGCACAATCCCGCCGCGCCGGACCTTTCCACGCGGGGCACAAATCCCTATGGGGACCCCGTGACCAGTATCACCCCGACACTCGACGCCGAGGCGCTTCCCGCCGACTGGCGCGATCTGCTCGCGCTGACCAAGCCGCGCGTGATGACCTTGGTCGTGTTCACCGGGCTGTGCGGGCTGCTTGCCGCGCCTGTTCGCCTGCCGCTCGTCCTCGCCTTCACCGCCGTTCTGTGCATCGCGCTCGGCGCCGGTGCTGCGGCGGCGCTCAACCAATGGTATGAGAGCGACCTCGACGCCAAGATGAAGCGGACGGCGAACCGCCCGCTCCCCGCCGGGCGAATGGATCGCCAGACTGCGCTCCATTTTGGGGTCGGGCTGGGCGCATTCTCGGTGCTGCTGATGGGGCTTGCGACCAACCTCCTCGCGGCCACGATCCTGACGGTGTCGATCCTGTTCTACGTCCTTGTCTACACCGTCTGGCTGAAGCGCCGCACCGCGCAGAATATCGTGATCGGCGGCGCTGCGGGCGCCTTTCCGCCGCTGATCGGCTGGGTCGCGGCGACGGGCGACGTCAGCGCGCTTCCGCTGCTGATGTTCGCGCTGATCTTCCTGTGGACCCCGCCGCATTTCTGGGCGCTGTCGCTCTATATCAAGTCCGACTACGCCGCTGCCGGGGTGCCGATGCTGCCGGTGACGGCCGGCATCGCCTCGACCCGCCGCCACGTCGCGCTCTACACGCTACCGATGATTGCGGTGGCAATGGCGCCGTGGGCGCTGGGGCTGACCGGGGCGACTTACGGAGTCGGGGCGCTGGTCCTGAACGCTGTCTTCCTCGTGCTGGCGCTGCGCGTGGCCGCCAGCCGCGAGACCGACCAGTCGCTGATGAAGCCCGAACGAACCCTGTTCGCTTACTCTATTCTATACTTGTTTATTGCTTTTGCGCTGATCGTGGCTGATCATCTCCTGTGGGGGAGATCATCATGACCGAGGAAACCGCCGAGCAGGTGCGCTTGCGCCAGGCCGAACATGCACGAATGCTCAAGATTCGCATGACCCGGCCCGAGGACGTCGCCCGCCAACGCCAGCGGCAGCGGTCGTTGATCACCGCCTTGCTGCTCGGCGCCTTCGTCGTGCTGGTGTTCGGCATTTCGGTAGCGCAGATCAAGCTCAACTGGTGAGCGCAGCGGCACCCTCGCTCGACTCGCGTAACCGGCGAGTTGCACTTTATGCCGCGCTGTTCGTCGCGGCGATGGTCGGGCTCGCCTTCGCCTCGGTCCCGCTCTACCGCATCTTCTGCGAAGCGACCGGGTTCGACGGCACTACCGGTCGCGCGCTCAAGGCTCCGGGCGCGATCGCGGGACAGATCGGGGTGCGCTTTGACTCCAATGTCGACCAGAAATTGGCGTGGCGGTTCGAGCCCGAGCAGGAGCGGGTGACGGTCAAACCCGGCGCCAGGACCCAGATCTTCTACGACGCGACCAACCTGACCGCGCGGACGATCACCGGGCAGGCAGTGTTCAATGTCACTCCTGCGCAGGCCGGAAAATATTTCAACAAGATTGCCTGCTTCTGCTTCACCGAACAGACGCTCAAGGCCGGCGAGCATGTTCGCATGCCGGTGGTGTTCTTCGTCGATCCCAAGCTCAAGACCGACCCCGACACGCGCAATATCGACGAAATCACGCTGAGCTACACATTTTACCTGGTGGAAAAGCCCGCGGCGGCCAGCTAGAGGCGGTTCGGCAAGACACTAGGGACATGACGATGGCCGGCACCAAGAACCACGACTATCATATTCTCGCGCCGGATCCCTGGCCGATCATCGGCGCCTTTTCGGCGCTGGCGCTGACCGGCGGCGGGGTGATGTGGCTCCACGCCAATCCCTATGGGAAGTTCATCTGCCTCGCCGGGCTAGCGATGGTGCTGGTCACGATGTTCAGCTGGTGGAAGAACACGATTACCGAAGCGCATCAAGGGTTCCACACGCCCGTCGTGTCGCTCCACCTGCGCTATGGAATGATCCTGTTCATCGCGTCGGAAGTGATGTTCTTCGTCGCTTGGTTCTGGGCGTTTTTCGACGCCTCGCTTTTTCCAAGTGCGGCCGAAGCGGTCGGCGGGCAGTGGCCGCCCAAAGGCATCGAGGTGCTCAACCCGTTCGCTTTCCCGCTGCTCAACACGCTGATCCTGCTGTGCTCGGGAACGACGGTCACCTACGCCCACCACGCGCTGATCCATGGCGACCGCAAGGGGCTGAAGGTCGGCCTCGCCGCGACGATCCTGCTTGGCCTGCTGTTCACCAGCATCCAGGCGTGGGAATATGCCCATGCACCGTTCGCCTTCAAGGGCTCGATCTATGGATCGACCTTCTTCATGGCGACCGGCTTCCACGGCTTTCACGTCATCGTCGGAACGATCTTCCTGATCATCTGCCTGATCCGCGCCAACAAGGGTGACTTCACCCCGCAGCAGCATTTCGGGTTCGAGGCGGCGGCCTGGTACTGGCATTTCGTCGATGTCGTGTGGCTGTTCCTGTTCGTCTCAATCTATGTCTGGGGCGGCTGGGGCGCGCCGATCCACGGTTGACGCAAGCCGAGCGTTTTCGGGCGCCGACCCTCGCCGCCGCGACGCTCAAGGGGCTTTGCCCCCGCTGCGGCGCGGCGACGCTCTTCGCAGGGCCGGTGGCGTTTGCGTCCAAGTGCAGCAACTGCGGGCTCGACTTTGCTTCGTTCAATGTCGGTGATGGCGCGGCGGCGTTTCTCATCCTGATTGTCGGCGCGATTTTGGTCATCGGTGCGATCTGGCTCGAGCTTGCCCAGAGCCCGCCATACTGGGTCCACATCATCTGGGTGCCGATCGGGATCGCGCTGACCATTGGCGGGTTGCGGATCGCCAAGGCGCTCCTCATCTTCCAGATCCATGCGCAGTCCGCGCGCGAAGGGAAGATCGTTTCATGATCCGCCGACTGCCGCTGATCCCGACGCTCATCGTTGCGCTTGCCGTGGCGACGATGATCGGGCTTGGCGTGTGGCAGCTGCAGCGCGCCGTGTGGAAGGAGGCGATCATCGCGCGCTATGCGCAGGCGTCGAGACTCCCGCCGATCGCCTTCCCAACAGTGCCGGTCGATAGCAAGAATTTGCCGCTCTATCGCTACGCCACGGGCAATTGCCTTGAAGTGGTCGCGCGCCGCACGGTCGCCAGCGCAAGCAAGGGCGGCGAGCCCGGCTTCGGCCAGGTGGTCGATTGCCGGACCGGCGCCGAAGGGCCGGGAATGGCGGTCCTGATCGGCTGGTCGAAGGACCCCAAGGCGGGCGCCAGCTGGAAGGGCGGCCCGGTCAGCGGCATCATCGGCCCCGATGCGGTCAGCCGGATGCACCTTGTCGCCGATGGCGCGGCGCCGGGGCTGCAACCCGCCGCCGCGCCCTCGCTCGACCAAATTCCGAACAATCATCGAAGCTATGCGGTGCAGTGGTTCCTGTTCGCGCTCGTCGCGGCGGTGATCTACCTGATCGCGGTGCGCAAGCATCTGGTCGCCAAGCCATGAGCGCGGCAATGCACCGTCTCGCCAATGGGCTGAACGTCGCGGTCGACCCGATGGCGGGGGCGCAGTCGGCCTCGGTCGGCATTTATGCCAGCGTCGGGTCGCGATCGGAGAGCGAAGGGCTTGGCGGGCTTGCTCACCTGGTCGAGCATATGGTGTTCAAGGGCGCAGGGAACCGCGACGCGCGCGCGATTGCGGAGGCGATCGAGGATGTCGGCGGTTCGCTCAATGCCTGGACCGCGCGCGACCAGACGGTGTTTCACGCGCGGGTGCTCGGCGCCGACGTGCCGCTGGCGATGGAGCTGATTTCCGATTTGGTGCGCGCGCCGACGCTCGATGCGGATGAGTTGGAGCGCGAAAAGATGGTCATCCTGTCGGAGCTGGGAGAAGCGCTCGACCAGCCCGAGGACCTCATCCACGACCATCTGTTCGAGGCGATGTACGGCCGCCAGCCGATCGCCCGTCCTGTGCTCGGCCGCGAGCCGACGATCCGCGCGGCGACCCCCGCGGACTGCCGTGAATGGCTGGAGCGCGAATATCGGCCCGAGCGGCTGGTCATCGCGGCGAGTGGAGCGGTCGACCCGGAGGCGATGGTGGCGCTTGCGGAGCGACTGTTCGGCGACCTTGCGCCCGGCGCCGCGCCGGTCGTTCCAGCGGGCCATTTCGTTGGCGGGACTCGGCACGATCGCCGCTCGTTCGAGCAGGCGCATTGGGCGTTCGCAATGCCCGGCCTTTCCGCCGCAGACCCCGCCGCTCCGGCGCTCGGGCTGTTCACCCATGCCGTCGGCGGGGGCATGTCGTCGCGACTGTTCCAGCAGCTGCGCGAAGAGCGCGGGCTCGCCTATTCGGTCTACGCCTGGGGACAGGGGTTCGCCGATACCGGGCTGTTCGCGGTCAACTGCGCGACCGACCGCGCCAAGGCGGGCGAGGCGATGGCGCTGGCGCGTGGAATCGTCGCGCAGGCGGCGGAGGATTTGTCCGAAGCTGAACTCGCCCGCGCTCGCGCGCAGATGGAGGCGGGGCTACTGATGAGCCTCGAGTCGGTCCAGTCGCGCGCCGACCAGATGGCGCGCTCGATCGAAGTGTTCGGGCGGATCGTGCCTGCCGAGGAGCTGGTCGCCGAACTTCGCGCGGTCGATGTCGCCGCCGCGCGCGCTGCCGGGGCAGCACTCCACGACGGCCCTGTGGCGATCGCCTCGATCGGCAGCAAGCTCGCGCTCGCCGCCTGAGCTCCATGGACCTCACGACGATCATTGCCGAACCATGGGCCGATTTCGGGCTAATCGACTCGGGCCATGGACGCAAATATGAGCGCTACGGCCCGGTCCGCGTGGTTCGGCCCGAGCCGCAAGCGATGTGGACCCCGGCGAGCAATGACTGGGACCCCGATGCGACCTTCGTTCCCGGATCGGACGAGGAGGGCGGCGGGCGCTGGGTTCAGCATCGAGCAGTCCCGCCAAGCTGGGCGCTGGCGCGGGGCGAGGTTCGCTTTCATGCCTCGCTGACCCCCTTCCGCCACTTGGGCTTCTTCCCCGACATGGCCCCGCAATGGGATTTTATGCGCTCTCGGGCCGACGGTGCCGAGGTGCTCAACCTGTTCGGCTACACCGGGGTGGGCACGCTGCTGTTAAGCGAGGCCGGGGCGAAACTGGTCCATGTCGATGCGTCGAAGAAGTCGGTCGAGGGCGGGCGCGCCAACACCGCGCTGTCGGGGATGACCGAGCGCCCGATCCGCTGGATCGTCGACGACGCCGCCAAATTCACCGCGCGCGAAGTGCGGCGAGGGCGGCGCTATGACGGCATCCTGCTCGATCCCCCCAAATTCGGGCGCGGGCCCGAGGGCGAGATGTGGCGGCTCGAGGAGCATCTTGCCCTGCTGCTCGCCGATTGCGTCCGCCTGCTCGATTCGAACAGCCGCTTCCTCGTGCTGACGGTTTATGCCGTCCGCATGTCGGCACTAGCGATCGGCGAGTTGCTCAAGCAATTGACCGCCCACCTTGGCGGCACGGTCGAGGTCGGCGAAATGGCGGTTCGCGAGGAGGCGCGCAGTCTCCTCCTTCCCACTGCGATTTTCGCGCGCTGGTCGAAGGACTAGGTCCGCGCGGCGCGGATCGCGGCGCCGGTCACGAATGGTGCCCCGGCGACCAGCAGCAGCGACACGGCTGCCTCGAGCGCCAAGGCCGATCCGCCCTCCCCGCTCGCCGCCGCGCCGAAGATCAGCAGCGGCACGGCGAGCGGGAGCAGTAGCAGTCCGGCGAGCGCCCCTGCGCGGTGCAGTCCCGCCGTAAGCGCGGCGACCGCGACCGCAAGCGCCGCGAGGCCCGGGGTGCCGATCGCGAGCGCGACGAGCGAGCGGGCGAGCGCTGGCCCGTCGAGCCCGAGCAGCAGCGCAGCGGGGAGCGTGGCGAGCAGCAGCAGTGGGCCGAACGCGAGCCAGTGCCCTGCGATCTTGGCCGCAGCGATGGCCTCCTCCGCCACCCCGCGAAGCGCGAGTTGGTCGAGCACGCCGTCGGCACGGTCGGGTTCGATCAGCCGCTCGATGGGGAGCAGTGCGGCGGTCAGCGCGGCGATCCACAACGCGCCCCCCCCGATCCGCCCGAGCAGCCGCGCATCGGGTCCGACCGCGAACGGAACCAGCGCGGCGACGACCAGGAAGAATGCGACGGGAAGCCAGGCCGAGCCGGTCAGGCCACGGCGGAGCTCACGCCAGATGAGCGCTGCGATCATCGGCCGAGCGCCAGTTCGCGCCACGCGCCGCCAAGCGCGACATGGCTTGCCGCAAGGACCCCACCACCGCGCGCGCGGTGCGCTGCGATGGCAAAATCGAGCCGTTCGATCCCGTCGCGGTCGAGGCCGTTGAGCGGCTCGTCGAGCAGCCACAGTGTCGCCCCGCTGGCAGCGACGCGCGCGAGCCGGGCGCGGCGAGCCTGGCCGGTCGAGAGGAGGCGAACGGGGACGGGCGCAAGGCCGGTCAAACCGAACCGATCGAGGGCTGCGGCAAGATCGCCTCGGTCAGCCCGCGCCCACCAGCCGAGTGCCTCGCCGAGCGTTCGGTCGCGGTCGAGCGCGAGCGTTTCGTCGGCGAGTGCGAGGGAGGCGCGCCGCTCAATCGTCCCGGCTGAAGGTGCCAGCAGGCCCGCCGCGAGCCGCAGCAGGCTCGACTTCCCGCATCCATTCGGCCCGCTGATGTGAACCGCCTCGCCCGCGCCGATGGTCAGGTCGAGCGCTTCGAACAGCAAGCGCCCGCCGCGCACGCACGAGACGGAGCGGGCGACGAGCAGCGTCATGGGCGCTATCGCTAGCCCGCGATCGCGGCGCGCGCGTTGTCGGTGAGTTGCGCCATCAGCGCGCGGTGCGGGAAGGGGCCGTGGCTGATCCGGGCGACCCCGGCATTGGCCCATTCGCGCCGGGTCGGGGCGCCGGGGAAGGCGATTGCGTTGACCGGAAGCGGCGAGGCCTTGCACAATTTTTCGACCAGCTTGAGGTCGCCGAGGCGCGGCGCGAAGAAGCCGCTCGCGCCAGCGTCTGCAAAGGCGCGGGCTCGCTCGATCGCTTCATCGAGCATGGCGACATCGTGAGTCTCGGGCTTGTGCTTGAGGAACAGGTCGGTCCGCGCGTTGATGAAGAAGGACGCGCCGACGGCCTTGCGGATTGCCGTTATTCGCTGGGCCTGGAGCTTGAGCGGATGCAGCCCCTCGCCGCCGATGACCTGGTCCTCGAAATTGCAGCCGATCGCGCCGGTCGCAGCGAGCAGCGCGACATTGGCCGCACCGAGCCCGGGATCGACCGAATAGGCGCCTTCGAAATCGACCGACACCGGGAGGCTGGTGGCGCCGACCACTCGCGTCGCATTGGCGAACACGAAGTCGAGCGGGACCTGCTCGCCGTCGGGCCAGCCGTTGGCGTCGGCCACCGGGTGACTGCCCGTGGCGAGCGCCTTCGCTCCCGCCGCCGCGACCGCCTTCGCGCTGCCCGCGTCCCACACGTTAAAAAGCACCACCGGGTCGCCGGGCACGTGCAGCAAGGCGAAGGTTTCGAACTTGCCCATCATCACACCTTGTCGGGATAGACCGGGCGGATATCGACCGGCAGTTTCGTCATCGTCGCGATCACGCCTTGCGCATTGGGATCGACCACTGCCCATTTCATCATGAATGCCACCGTCCCGGCATAATCGCCCTTGGCCTGGAGGGTGATTACGTCGCGGATCAGCGCGGCGAGCGCGGGCTCCATCCTGGCGGTGTCGATGCGGAAGCGCTTGGCCGGCGCATCCCACAGGATCGCACCCCGGTCGGCGAGGTAGCGGTACTGCATCGCCGAACCGCGCGCGTGCGCCTCGGTCGTGCCGAAGCGCATGTGGCGGAACAGGTCGGTGACGTAGCTGGCATAGCTCTGGTCGCGCTCGGCGGCAGGGAGGATGCTCTTCTTTTCCATGTAGAGGATGTCCCAGATGCCGAGCATGTCGGCCTTGGCTTCCTCGAGGCCGCTGTTCTGTTCCTTCAACTCCTTGTCGACGCTGGTCTTGCGACCGCCGACAATGATCGATCCCGGCCCGAGGCTGTGCGACATTTCGTGGAAGACGGTGTTGAGCGTCATGTAGCGCTTGGTGGTGAGTTTCGCCTGTTCGGGGACCAGGACGAGGCTCGCCATCGGTCCGCTGATTTTGTCGAACTTGGCATCGACGAGATTCTTGAGGATGACCTTCTTGGCGCCCTTGGCCTCGCGCACGCGCTCGTCATTGGGCAGGTTGAAGGCGATCGACGGCGCGCCGTGGAGATTGTCGTCGCCGCCCCTGATCTGGTCGCCGACCGAGATCGGCGATTCGAACCCGCGCTTGAAATTCTTATATTCCTCGGGGACCGGCAGGTTCGCCTCGAGGTCGCGCAAGTGGCTCTTGTAAACGTCGAGCGCAGCCGATTCCTTGGGGTCGCGAAGCACGACATACGCCTCGAACGCGGGCTTCAGCCCATACAGCCCGTCGGTGTAGGTCTCGTACGGCCCGATTACGAACTCGATCGGCGTATCCTTCAAATCCATCCACGCCAGTTCGCTCTCAAAATAATCGTCGGTGCGGAACGCCTTGGCGCGCAGCGTGAGGAATTTCTTGAGGCTGGCATTGGTAGTGATCGCTGCGGCCTGCTCCATCAGCCTGGCGGCGGGCTCGAGCCACTGCTGATAGGCGACATGGTAAGGCACCGCGACCAGCTGATCGCCCTTGCGCTCGACCACGCTGTAGGGGTTGGTCAGCGCCGCCTTGTCACCCGGATGCGCCAGCAAATAGGCGTCGAACTGCGCCTTGGTCAGGTCGGCGGGATAAAAGCCCGCACCAGCCGGCTTGGCGGCGGCCCCGGCGAACGGCTTGCCGTCCTCGAACTCGTCCCATGGGCCCATATTGGCGTCGAACTTGGCAAGCAGCGCCTTGTCGCCCGACGCCTCGATTTTCGAGCGAACGGCCGGGTTGTCCGCGGATGCCTGGCGCAGATAGATCGGGCTCATCAGGTCGGCGGCCTGGATCAGCAGGTTGACGACCTGCTTTTCTTCATCGCTGAGGAAGCTGGTGTCGGCGGCGATCGCCACCACAGGAACCTTCTCGACCACGCCGTCGGGCGTTGCTGCGGCGGATTCGTTACCCGCGAGGTTGCCGGGCGGAAGCGCGGCGTTGCAGGCGGACAATAGCCCGAGGGCGAGTACGGGGGCGAGTGCTCGACTGATCATCCCCGCACCCTAGCGCCCCCACCGCGCTGCGCAATCTTGGGCGCTATCGGCTGAGCGACGCCATCAGTGAACGAACCGCGCAACGACGTCGCGATAGGAGCGGGACACCTTCACCTGCGCGCCTGAATCGAGCACCAGGAAACACTCCCCATTGGTGTGCGGCTTGACCTGTTTGACGAGGTCGAGGTTGACGATCGTCGAGCGATGAACGCGCTGGAAGCGGCGCGGGTCGAGGCGTTTTTCAAGGTCCTTCATCGTCTCGCGAAGGATCAGCGTATTGTCGCCCGTCTGGATGCACATATAATCGCCCGCCGCGTCGATCCGCTCGATCGTGTCGACATCGACGCGGAAGATCTGCCCCTGATCGCGGATGTTGATCATCTTTTCGAAGCGGTTGGCGGCATGGCCCTCCGCAGCTGTGTCCTCGGCAAGCGTTTCCGCCGCTTCGGGAGCATGTTCCTCCAGCGCCTCCTTGAGCCGGCCGGCCTCCTCCGCGCCACGGCGCTCGGCGAGCCGTTGGCGAACGCGGTCCATGGTCGCTGCAAGCCGGTCCTCTTCGACCGGCTTCATCAGATAATCGACCGCCTGCGCCTCGAACGCGCGCAAAGCATGGTCGCCATAAGCGGTGACGAACACGAACAAGGGCGGCTCGACCTCCATCAGGCCCTGGATGACCGAAAAGCCGTCAAACCCCGGCATCTGGATGTCGAGAAAGACGAGGTCGGGCTTGTCGGTCTTGATCGCGCGGATCGCCTCGCGGCCATTGGCGGCGGTGGCGATGATCTCGACATCCTCATGCGCCTGCAGACGCAGCTGGAGCCCTTGCGTCGCGAGTGGCTCGTCATCGACGAGGATGGTACGGATGGTCATGGTCGATACTCGCTCTCGGACGGAATTTCGAGGATAACGCTGTAGCCCCCCTTATCGTTCGCCTGCGCGCGAAAGCCATGGCCGGCGCCATAGGCCTGCATCAGCCGGTCGCGGATATTGGCCAGTCCAACCCCGGTGGATTCGGTCGACGTCGAATGCGCGTCATCGCCCGGACCGCTGTCCGCAACCTCGATCCGCACACATTGCCCTTCACGCGAGGCAGTGATCCAGATGTCGGCGCCATTCTCGCTTGGCGTGACGGCATATTTGATGGCGTTTTCGACCAAAGGCTGGAGCAGCAGCGAGGGGACGCGCGCGCCGATGGTCTCGGCGTCGATGCGGAAATGGGGACGAAGCCGGTCCTCGAAGCGCATCTTCTCGATTTCGAGGTAAAGTTTCAACGTCTCGACCTCCTGTGCCAGCGTGACCTGCGCGGTCGGCTCGTTGATCAGCGTATAGCGCAGGAAGCTCGCCAGTCGCGACAGCATCGCATTGGCGCGCTCGGTCTGGCGAAGGAGGACGAGGGTCGAGATCGAATTCAGCGTATTGAACAGGAAATGCGGGTTGAGCTGATAGCGGAGCATCGCCAGCTGCGCCGACGATGCCTGGCTCTCCATCTCCTCGCGCTGCTCGATTTCCTCCTCAAGAAGCAGGTAATAGTTGATCCCGTAGTAAAGCGCCGACCACGCCGCGAGCAACGCGAAATCGAGCAGGATCGCGCCGAGATATTCGATTCCCACGGGCCGCGCATCGGGTCGGACGAAGGTCGCGTTGCTCCACGTCTCGATGAACGAGAAGACCGCCGAGCCGACGACTACAGTGCCGAGGCTGAGCGCGGCGGTCCACAGCGGGGGCATCTGGATCAGGCGCCGGTAGAGCGAGCCGATCAGAAGCGTCAGCGAATAGCCCGTCGCCGTCAGCAACAGCGTATGGACCAGGAACATCAGGCCCATCGAATTGGCAACGCCGCTCAGCGAGCGGAGGATGAAATAGCCCGTCCAGCCGGCCGACTGGAGCAGCCAGAAGGCGCGGTTCTTGTCGGCGAAGAAAGGGCTGTCGAGCTTGACCCGCTCAAGGATCGGCTTGGCCGGCCCCTTGCCGCCGGTACCGACCGCGCCGCGGACGCGCCCGATCGGATAGCGGGTGGTCGGCGGAACCGGGACGGCATCGACCGGCGCCGTGTCGATCAGCCGGACGGGTTCGCTCGCCATTTCAATCGCTGCCCGGTGTGTGGCTCATCGCCGAGCTATAGTCGGCTCGCGGCCGAACCCCAAGCGGGGCCCCGGCCGCGCCGATCAGGCGTCCCTGCCACCAGGTGTGTGCGCGCCCGGCATCGGCGGGACCGGCAGCGGCGGCATGTCGGCGTCGAGCTCGTGGACCTCTTCCAGCCCGAGGCCGACATGACTGCGGCTGCGGCTATAGGCGAAGTAGACAATCAGCCCGATCGCGCCCCAGCCGACCAGCACCAGCTTCGAAGTCGTGTCGAGCGCGGCGTAGAGCACGATGCAGCCGATGATCGCGGCGGGCGCGACGACCCATACGATCGGGGTGCGGAAGCTGCGCTTGCGCGCCGGGTCCTTGACCCGCAGGATCAACACCGCAAGCGCGACCATCGCGAAGGCGAAGAGGGTGCCCGAGTTTGAATAGTCGGCGAGGCTGCCCACGGGCAAAAGTCCGGCGAAGATAAGAGCGAACAGGCCGGTGACCGCAGTCACGACATAGGGCGTCTTGAACTTCGGGTGGACCTTGGCGAAGGCGGACGGCAGCAGCCCGTCACGCGCCATGGTGAAGAACACCCGCGTCTGGCCGAACATCATCATCAGCACCACCGACGGCAGCGCGACGATCGCGGCGAGCCCGACCAGCCAGCCGACCGCCGGATAGCCGATCGTCTGAAGGACATGGACGAGGGCATGCTTTGAGCAGACGAGAGGCTCGGTCGCGCCGCCCGCAACGATCGCTGCGCAGCGGCCCGCCATTTCGGGTGATCCGGGGGCGAGGAAGGCACCCGCCGCCGAGGTCACCGGCTGCGCGCCGACGGTGCCGATCGCGCCGGCCGCAACCAGCAGATAGATGGTCGTGCAGATCAGCAGACTGCCGATCAGCCCGATCGGCACGTTGCGCTGCGGATTCTTGGTTTCCTCGGCTGCGGTCGACACCGCGTCGAAGCCGACATAAGCGAAGAAGATCGAGGCGGCGGCGCCGACATAGCCGGTGCCGCTGGTCAGATTGCCGAAGCCGGTCGGGGTAAAGGGGTGGAAGTTGGCCGACTTCATCGCCGGCAGCGTCAACACCATGAACGCGGTCAGCGCGATCAGCTTGACCACCACCAGCACCGCATTGACCATCGCGCTTTCGGTCGTTCCCTTGATGAGGAGCGCAGTTACGGCAATCACCACGACGACGGCGGGCACGTTGATGAAGCCGCCGTTCTGGGCAGCGGCGAGCAGGTCGGGCGTGGCCGCTGAGCCGAATGCCAGCGCGACCTTGGCCATCAACCCATCGGCGTTGCTGATCAGCGCGGGGAAGTGAATCCCACTGTCGGCCAATGCGCCGACCAGATGGTTCGACCAGCCGACCGCAACCGCGCTTGCGCCAAGCGCATATTCGAGCACCAGCGCCCAGCCGACCATCCACGCGAGCAACTCGCCCATCACGGCATAGGTATAAGTATAGGCCGAGCCCGCGACCGGAACCATCGAGGCAAGCTCGGAATAGCACAGCGCCGCGACCGCGCAGACGAAGCCGGCGATGCAGAAGCTCAGCATCATCCCCGGCCCGGCCTTTTGCGCGGCGACCGCGGTCAGTACGAAAATCCCGGTGCCGATGACCGCGCCGACCCCGAGCATGGTCAGCTGGAACGCGCCCAATGAGCGGTGCAGCCCCTTCTTCTCGGCGGTCGCGAGGATGGCGTCCATTGACTTAACGCGGTCGAATAACATGCTCGTCCCCTTGGACATTCCGTTCACGAGCGGAGCCTAGCGGCTAACCGTGGTGAGGCAAGTGCACTAGCGCGCCAGCATCGCCCCGAGCGGCGCCCCGCCGAACAGGTGGACGTGAAGGTGCGGCACCTCCTGTCCGCCGCGCTTGCCGGTGTTGGCGAGCAGTCGATAGCCTTGCGTCGAGGCCCCCGTCGCCTTGGCCACGGCGCCCACCGCTCGGGCGAAATCGGCGATTTCGGCGTCGCTCGCCTTGGCGACGAAATCGTCCCACGCGACATAGGCGCCCTTGGGAATGACCAGCACATGGATCGGCGCCAGCGGGCTGATGTCGTGGAAGGCCAGACTGTGCTCGGTCTCAAGCAGCTTGTTGCACGGCATCTCGCCGCGAAGAATTCGCGCGAAGATGTTATCATTATCATAAGGTAGGCTCGCATCGATCGGCATTGCTACACTCCGCTTGACCGGGGACGGGGCCGCGCTACCACGGGATCATGTCCGACGACACGCCCGAAAGCCTTATCCCCTACGACGAGATCGTCCAGGAGGCGTTGCGTGAAGTCGTCGGCCGCGTGCTGCGCGAGGTCGAGGCGACGGGTGCGCTGCCCGGCGGACATCATTTCTACATTACCTTCAAGACGCGTCTGCCGGGGGTGTCGATTCCCAAGCATCTGATGGAGCGTTTCCCCGAGGAGATGACGATCGTCATCCAGCACCGCTATTGGGACCTGAAGGTCGGCGAGGATCATTTCACCGTCGGCCTGTCGTTCGGCGGCGTGCCCTCGACGCTGATCGTGCCGTTTGCGGCGGTGACCGATTTCGTCGATCCGGCGGTCGACTTCAGCCTAAAGTTCCAGCCCAACGGCGCCCCCGCCGAACATGAGGCGCACGAAGAGCCACAGAATGATTCGCCCGTCGTCGTGCCGGTCGATGACGGCAGCAACGTCGTCGCAGTCGATTTCACGCGGAAAAAGTAGCGTTTGGGGACCACGGCTTTCACCGTCACCCGGGACTTGATCCGGGCCCTGCCTGGCTTGATCGATAGTGGAAGAAAAAAGGCGGGTTCCGGGTCAAGCCCGGAATAGCGCCAAGTGGGTATGGCTTGCTCCCTTCCAAAAATCCGCGCATTCTCAGGGTCATGGATGACTATCCCCCCGACCGCGCTTCCTTCACCGCGATGGAGGAGGGGACTGTTGAGGACTGGCGGATCATTGCCGGCCATTTTATCCCCTTCGCCGGACAATTGTCCGATCGCGTGATGACCCACCTGCAATTGCTCGACGGGGATTTCGGCGGCTTCCCGATCGACCGGCTCCAGCACAGCCTCCAGACCGCCACCCGCGCGCATCGCGGCGGCGAGGAGGAGCCCTATGTCGTGATGGCACTGCTTCATGACATAGGCGACACGCTGGGGACTTATAACCATCCCGAGATCGGGGCGGCGATGCTGCGCCCGTTCGTGTCCGAGAAGCTCCACTGGATGTGCGCCAACCACGGCGTCTTCCAGGGATATTATTACTTCCATTACCTCGGGATGGATCGCGATTTGCGCGAGGGGCTTCGCGGCCACGCCCATTTCGAGGACACTGCGCGGTTCTGCGCGCTCTACGACCAGACCGCGTTCGATCCAGCCTATGACAGCGCGCCGCTGTCTTTCTTCGAACCAATGCTGCGCCGGGTCTTCGCGCGGCCGGTCAACTCGGTCTATGCTGCGGTCGCCAAGGGCAGCTGAGGTTTGTAGATGATTTCCATGCGTATCGTGGCTCTTGCCGGGCTGCTTCTGTCCGGCTGCCAGCAAGGGGGTCCCGGCGACGCGAGGCCGTCCGCCACTGCCGCAAGCGAAGCTGTTGCGCCGATCCTGACCGCCGCCGATGCCGCCGATCCGCACAGTTTCGCCAGGCCGCTCGAGGCGCGCGTCACGCATCTCGCGCTCGACCTTACGGTCGACATGGCGGCGCATCGTATAGGGGGCACGGCGACCCTGTCGATCGATGCCAAGCCCGGCGTGGCGGCGGTGACGCTCGACGACAAGGGGCTCGAAATCGCCTCGATCGACGATGGGGCGGGGCAGCCGCTGGCCTATCGCATCGGCGCGGTCGATCCGAAGCTGGGGGCCCCGGTGACCATCCAAATGGGCGCCGCGCGCAAGATCGTTGTCCACTACAAGTCCGCCCCCGACTCGGGCGCGCTGCAGTGGCTCAGCGCCGAGCAGACTGCGGGCAAGAAATTGCCCTTCCTGTTCAGTCAGGGCGAGTCGATCGAGAATCGCAGCTGGATCCCGACCCAGGATTCGCCCGGGATTCGCCAGAGCTGGGAAGCGAAAATTACCGTCCCCGCCGGGTTCATCGCAGTGATGAGCGGCCAGAAGGACGACCGCCCGGACCCTTCGCCGCCGCCGCCCGACCGGGCGCGCTTCGCCTATCGCATGGTCCATCCCGTTCCCTCCTATGACATCGCAATCGCGGTAGGCGACCTCGCCTTCCAGGCGCTTGGCCCGCGCACCGGGGTGTGGGCCGAGCCCGCGACCCTTCCCGACGCTGCCGCCGAACTTTCGGACAGCGAGAAGATGGTGAGTGCCGCCGAGGCGCTCTACGGCCCCTATAAATGGGGTCGCTATGAGGTCCTCGTCCTGCCGCCATCCTTTCCGTTCGGGGGGATGGAAAATCCCAACATGACCTTCCTCACCCCGACCTTCATCGTCGGCGACAAAAGCCTTGTCAGCCTCGTCGCGCACGAACTGGCGCACAGCTGGTCGGGCAATCTGGCGACCAATGCGACGTGGGGTGACATCTGGCTTAACGAGGGGATGACGACCTATGCCGAGCGGCGGATCGTCGAATCGCTCTACGGCAAGAAGGTGGCGGCGCAGCAGGTCGCGCTCGGCATCGGCGCGCAAGACAAGGCAGTCGCCGAGAATGGCGGACCCAGCGGCAAGGACACCCAGCTTCATCAGGACCTTACGGGTCGCCACCCCGACGATGGTTCGACCGACATCGCTTATGAGAAGGGCGCCGCCTTTCTGCGGATGATCGAGGCGAACGTCGGGCGAAATCGGTTCGACGCCTATCTCAAGGGCTGGTTCGACCGGCACGCCTTCCAGCCGGTGACCTCGTCGATCTTCCTCGCCGACATCCGCGCCAACCTAGTCAAGGGCGATCGGGCACTCGAAAATCGGCTGAAGCTCGACGACTGGGTCTATCAGCCGGGCGTTCCGGCCAATGCTATCCCCGCCGACCCTGCGGCCTTCGCCGAGCAGGACAAGGCGGTCGCCGCCTTCGTCTCCGGTGGCGCACCGGATGTCGCCGCTTGGACCCGGTGGGACACCGACGAGCGGCTCCGCTTCCTGACCCATCTGCCGCGAAAGCTGCCGCCCGCGCGCCTTGCCGCAATCGACCACGGCTTCGCGCTGGGGGTGAGCCGCAACAGCGACCTCCGCTTCGCCTGGCTCTATCTCGCTGTCGCCAACCGCTTCGACCCGGCGCGCGCGAGCCTTGACGATTTCCTGCTGTCGAACGGGCGCGGCAACTTCGTCAAGCCGCTGTTCAAGTCGCTTGCCAAGGACAAAGCCTGGGGCCGCCCGATTGCTGCCGCGCTCTACCCGCGCGCCCGCCCGCTCTATCATCCGCTGGTGACCCGCGAGCTCGATCCGCTTGGCCTGCAGAAATAACCACAAAAAGAGCGCCGACTTTAACGCGCTTTAAACCCTGCTCCCGCTAATCGCCACATCTTACCGAGTGGACGCGGGAATGTACGAAGCACCAGATCGTTACAAAAGAATGGTTGCTGCCCGGCTCCCGGGTGGAGAATCGCTTGGCCTTACCAGCCAGGAAACGCCCGACAGCGGGTCGCCCCTGCGCGACATCCAGCTGATCTCGCGTGGTCAGCTGGCGCCATTTTTTGCGCTCGCCAACATCGTTGCGATGCTCTGCGCGGTTGTCGCATTATGGCGCGTCGCACCGCTGCCCTATCTGGGCGGCTGGGCAATCATTGTCGTCGGCGCCAACCTGTTCGCGACCCGGGTCGCTTGCAACCAGGCGATCACCAACGTCGGCCGCTCGGGCAGAAAAGTGCCGCAGTGGCAGCTGGTGGGTGACGTCGCGGCGCGCGCCCTGCTGTGGCTGTCCTTGCCGGTGCTGCTGTTCCCGGGTCTCGACGGCCCGACCCAGATCATTCTCGCAACGCTCACTGCAGCGCTCGGTACGGCCGCGCTTGGCTTGGTCGTCATCCCCGCCTGCGCCACGACCTGGCTGACACTGTTTGTCGTCGGGCTGTCGGGCGAACTGCTGGTCGGTCGCCACACGGTACCGTTCGTGCAGATGCTGGCAACTTTGTTCACGCTCGGTGTCGCTGTGTTCGGTGTGCTCGCGATCGCTCGCTGGGCGTTCCACCAGCTCAAGATCAACGCCGACATCGGCTCGCAGAGCGAAAGCGCCTCGCTGCTGCTCCAGGAATATGAGCAGCGCGGAGTCGGCTGGCTGTGGCAGGTCGATAGCGACAATCGCGTGACTTATATATCAAGCCGGATGACCGCGTTGCTTGGTCGGCCCTCGTCGCAAATCCTTGGCCATTCCTTGCCCTCGCTACTCGGCGGCCATGCGGAGCTTGGCCGGGTGCTGCTCGAGAAAAAGACCTTTACCTCGCTTGAGATGGAACTCGCGACCGCACGCGGAACGCGCTGGATTTCGATTGCAGGGGACCCGATCATCGACACCGCCGGCCGCTTCGAGTGATTCCGGGGGGTCGGCTCGGACATCACCGAAGTGCGCCATACGCAGGAGCGGCTGACCCACCTTGCCAATGTCGACGTGCTGTCGGGACTACCCAACCGCGGCCGGGTCCGCCAACTGCTCGGCGAAGCGCTGCGCGGGGCCATGGCGGGCAATGTGCCCTGCGCGATCATGTTCCTCGACCTCGACGGGTTCAAGCCGGTCAACGACACTTTCGGCCACCCCAAGGGTGACGCGGTGCTTCAGGCGGTTGCCAAGCGACTGTGCGACGAGGTCGGCACCGACGGCACCGTAGGGCGGATGGGCGGCGATGAATTCGCCATCGTCCTTCCCGACGCGCAGAGCCGGCGCAAGATCGAGAGCCTTGCCGACCGAATCATCCGCTCGATCGCTCAGCCCTACATGATCGACCAGACCGAAATCATCATCGGTGTCTCGATCGGTTGCGCCTTCGGGCCGATCGATGGCGCGACGGTCGATGACCTGATCCTCAAGGCCGATCTTGCGCTGTACGAGGCCAAGGGTGCCGGGCGCGGCGTCGCCAAATATTTCTCCTCCGAATTGCAGTCCGAACAGGAAGGCCGGGTGCGGCTCGAGTCCGACCTGCGCCAGGCGATCGCGCTCAAGCAGTTCCACTTGCTCTACCAGCCGCTCGTCGCCGCCAAGGACCAGAAGCTGGTCGGCTTCGAAGCGCTGATCCGCTGGAATCACCCCGAGCGCGGACTCGTCCCCCCTCCGGTTTTCATCCCGGTTGCCGAGGAATCGGGGCTGATGCCGACGATCGGCGAGTGGGTCATCGAGGAAGCATGCCGAGCGCTTGCGTCATGGCCCGAGCCGCTCACCCTGGCGATCAACATCAGCCCCAAGCAGATGATCCAGCCCGCGCTGCCCAACCTCGTCAGCCAGGCGCTGGCGCGCTACAAGGTGCAGGCCAACCGGCTCGAGCTCGAAGTGACCGAAGGCGTGTTCATCGGCGACAGTGGCGCGACGATCGATGTGCTCAAGCGCCTGCGTTCGCTTGGCGTGGGGATCGCGCTCGACGATTTCGGAACCGGCTATTCGTCGATCGGCTATTTGAACAAGGCGGTGTTCCACAAACTGAAGATCGACGGCAGCTTCGTTCGCGAGGCCGGCACTCGCCCTGAGAATGTCGCGATCATCCAGTCGATCGTCCAGCTCGCCAAGTCGTTCCGCATGTCGGTCACTGCCGAGGGAGTCGAGACGGCGCAGGATTTCGAGCGGATGCGCGACCTTGGCTGCGACATCATCCAGGGCTATTTGTTCGGTCGACCACTCAGCTATGCGCGGGCCAGCGACATGGCGTCAGCGCTGACCACGCGTCGCAAGATGGCGAGCTGACCGAGCCTGTGCCAAGAAGCTAACCCGCGCGACCTTTGGTTACTTGCATAATTATGCATATTCTTGCATACACTATCCATGATCACCGCCGCCATCCTCGGCGCTTCCGGCTATGTCGGTGGCGAACTCCTTCGAATCCTCGCCAAACATGAGGGGATCGAGGCGACTCGGCTGTTCGCCTCGTCGAATGCCGGTCAGTCGGTTGCTGCGGTCCACCCGCATCTCGGTATCGCCTATGTCGGCAGAGCCTTTGAGACTTATGCGGAAGGCGCGCTCAAGGGCTGCGACCTCGTCTTTGCCGCGCTGCCCCATGGGGAAACACAAAGGCTGGCTGACGATTTCCTTGGCTGCGGGGCGAAGATCGTCGATCTTGGTGCGGACTTCCGCCTCGACAGCAGCAAGGATTATGCGCGCTGGTATGGCGAGCCGCACCAGCGTCCCGATCTGCTCGATCGCTTCGTCTACGGGTTGCCCGAAGTGCATCGCGCGGCGATCCAAGGCGCCGATTTTGTCGCCGCGCCAGGCTGTTATCCGACCGCCGCGACGCTTGCGCTGCGGCCGCTGGTCGAAGCGGGCGTGGCGTCGCGCGACGGTCTCGTGATCGACGCGGCGTCGGGTGTGTCGGGCGCCGGGCGGGCGGCAAGTGCCGGAACTCATTATTGCGCGGTCGAGGGCTCGATGCGCGCCTATGGCCTGCTGTCGCATCGGCACACCGCCGAAATGCGGATGATGCTGGGCGGCGAGCCGCTGTTCACCCCGCACCTCGTGCCGATGAGCCGCGGAATCCTTGCTACCTGCTACGCGCGGGCCACCGGCCCGTGCGATCCGCTGGCGATATTGCGCGAAGCCTATGCCGACGAGCCGTTCGTGTGCGTCACCGACGGTCCGCCCGACAGCAAGTGGGCGAGCGGGTCGAACGCCGCCTTCGTCACCGCGCGTTACGACGAACGAACCGGCATGATCGTCGCGATCGCGGCGATCGACAATCTCGGCAAGGGCGCTGCGGGGCAGATGATTCAGTGCGCCAATCTAATGCTCGGCCTCGACGAAGCCACCGGGCTCGGAACTTCGGGAGTTTATCCATGAGCGTTACCGCCCCCCGGGGCTTCCTTGCCGCCGGGCTTCACGCCGGGGTCAAGACTGCCAAGCCCGACTTCGCGCTGCTCGTTACCGACGATGGCCGGCCGGTGCCCTGCGCTGCGGTGTTCACCCAGAACAAGTTCCGCGCGCCTCCGGTTGAGGCCTGCGTCGAGCGGCTGGCCGCGACTGGCGGGATGGCGGCGGGGGTGGTCGTCAATTCGGGCAATGCCAATGCCGGGACCGGCGCGCCGGGCCGCGCCGATGCCGAGGCGATGGCCATTGCCGCCGCAAAAGCGGTGGCGTGCGCCTCGAACGAAATGCTCGTCTGCTCGACCGGGCTGATCGGGATCAGGCTGCCGATCGACAAATTACTCGACGCGACCCCGGCGCTGGCCAAGGCGCTCGATGCTGACGGGGGCCACGCCGCCGCCACCGCCATCCTCACCACCGACACCCGCTCCAAGGAAGCGCTGGTCGAAGGCGATGGGTGGAGTGTGGGCGGGATGGCCAAGGGCTGCGGAATGCTTGCTCCGAACATGGCGACGATGCTTGCCTTCCTCACCACCGACGCCGCCGTCGAGCGCGACACGCTGCAGGACATTCTCGCGCGCGCCGCCAACGCCAGCTTCAACTGCCTGATCACCGACGGCGCGACCTCGACCAACGACACCGCGATGCTGTTCGCCAGCGGCCGCGCCGGGCCGCCAACCGACATGGCCGTGTTCGAGGACGCGGTGTTCCAGGTGTGCGAGAGCCTGATGCTCCAGATGGGCCGCGATGCCGAGGGGATGACCAAGCTCGTCACCATCCACGTCACCGGCGCAATGTCCGACGGCGAGGCGCGCCATATCGCGCGGTCGATCGGCAATAATCAGCTGATCAAGTGCAGCTGGTATGGCGCCGATGCCTATTGGGGACGGCTACTCGGCGAGGCCGGCGCGTGCGGCGCGCACTTCGAGAGCGAAAGTTCCTCGGTGATTTACGGGGGGATCAAGGTCGCCGACGGCGGGGTCGAGATCGAGCATGACCGCGAGGCCCTCGCGAAGCATATGCATGGCGACACGATCGAGATCATCATCGACCTTGGCCTTGGCGAAGGCGAGGGGCGCGCGGTCAGCGTCGACCTCGGCCCGGGGTACATCAAAGAGAATAGCCTGACATCATGATGGATGCCAACGATACCGCCGCGCTGCTGATCCAGGCACTGCCCTACATCCGCCGCTACACCGGCAAGACGATGGTGGTGAAAGTCGGCGGGCTGCCGATGACCGACCCGGCGCGCGCTCGAAGCCTGGCGAAGGATGTTCTGCTGCTCCACTCGGTCGGGATCCGGCCGGTGCTGGTCCATGGCGGCGGACCGCAGATCGACGCGCAGATGAAACGCGCCGGTCTCGTCCCCGAGTTCCGCGACGGGCTGCGCGTGACCGATGGCGAGACGCTCGACATCGTTCGCATGGTGCTGGTCGGCAAGATCAACCGCGAACTGGTCGCGGCGGTGAATGTCATGGAGCCGGTCGCGGTCGGGGTGGCGGGCGAGGACGGGCGCCTGCTCGAGGCCGAGCCGCTCGACCCTGCGCTGGGGTTCGTCGGCACGGTCACCAACGTCCGCGCGGGGCTGCTCCGCGCGCTGCTCGACGACGGGCTGATCCCGATCGTCTCGACCGTCGGCGCGGATACCTCGGGCCAGCCTTACAATGTCAACGCCGACGATGCCGCGCGGGCGATTGCGGTGGCGATGAAGGCAGAGAAAATCATCTATCTTACTGGTGCACCGGGACTACTCGCCGACCCCGACGATCCGTCGAGCCTCATCGCGCAGTTGACCGCCGCCGAGGCCCGCAATGCCATCGCCGATGCATCCGTGACCGGCGGGATGATCCCCAAACTGACCTCATGCGCCGAAGCGGTCGAAGGCGGGGTCGGCAGCGCGGTGATGCTCGACGGGCGCGCGGAGCACGCCTTGCTGATCGAGCTGTTCACCGACACCGGGATCGGCACGATGATCTGCGCCGACGCGAGCGCCGGCTGATGGTCTGCGCCGACGCGAGCCTTGACTGACACTGCGGTCACCAAGGGTCAGCGCCAGCGGCTGATCGCCGACTGGCTCCGCGCGGGCGAGGTCGGCAGCCAGGAGGAGCTGGTCGTTCGGCTTGCCGAGGTGGGCGTCCCCGCGACTCAGGCGACTGTTTCGCGCGATCTCGAAGCACTCGGCGCGGTCAAGGTGCGCGGCGGCTATTCGCTTGGCAGCGCCCCCGGCGGCGCCCTTGCCGATGACGCCCGGCTCGGACGGATCCTTGGCGAGTGGGTCACCGACATCATCACCGCCGGAACGCTGCTTGTGCTTCGGACGCCGCCAGGATCGGCCAACCTGGTCGCCAACGCGATCGATGTGGCCCGGCTCGGTGAGGTCGCCGGAACCATTGCCGGTGACGATACAATCTTCGTCGCGCTTGCCGAGGGCGTGTCCCCGGGGGCCGCTGCTGCGATGCTCCGGCAGCGCCGCGCCGACGGCTAGGACCGACTCCAGCAACGCGCTACGGTAGGCAAGAAGGAGACAGAAGTTGAAGCGCATCGTCGCAAGCATTGCCGGGCTGACGCTTTTATCGGCATGCGGATCGTCGGATCCCGCCACCGCGCCCGTACGCAAGGAAATCAAGGTTCATGGCGAGGCGCAGCAGCAACTGGCCGCCGCAAGCGAACTCAACCGCGCGATCGGGCTCAAGCGCGCAATCTATGACTCGGGCAATGTCTGCAAGCGACTGACCGAATCCAAATTCGTCACCGACTATAAGAATATGGCGATGTGGCGTGCGACCTGCGCCGACGGCAAGAATTGGGCGATCTACATCGCACCCGAGGGGAGTGCGCAGGTGCGTCCCTGTGGCGACCTCAAGGAACTGAACCTGCCCCAGTGCGATGTGCCCAAAGCAACGACCGACAAGAAAACGGCGGGCACGAAGCCCGCCGCCTGAAGTGCTGCGATCCCAAGCTCAGCCTAATCGCACTTGCGCGTTTCGCTATAGTCACCCGCGGCGGTCTTTTCCTTGATCGTCACGCACGTCCCCTGGCGGACTTCCTCGCGCCAGCTGCCATCGGCATTGGTCACGCGGTTACCCTTCGGCACGCGCTTGCCGTCGCGCAGCTCATAGCTGAAACTTTTGGGCGTAGTCGGGCCCGCGGTCGATTGAACGACCGCACCGGCAGAACCAGCAACGAACACGGCCACGGCCGCTCCCATCGCTGCCTTCGCAACCAATTTACTGGTCATCACTCATCTCCTCGCCTGCCATGTTACATAGTGATGATTGAACAGGGGATGAAGATGAGTCGTTCGAAAATTGCGACAGAATGGCGAAATCGGAGGAATTCTCGCAGCCAATAACGTCGATCCCGCCCGATCGCACCCAGACATGCGCCTTCAGTTGATGGTCGATGTTAGCCGCGCCGTAGTAAAGCGTGGCCGCCATGTTGCGTCGGGATAGCATCCAGGACGCCGCCAGCCCCTGCTCAAGGCACTTGCTTCGAAACGGCACTCGTCGAGCCCAGGCGGTCAGCGTTCGCTGGATCGCGGCAAGTTCCACCGGATCGAGCTTGGGCCGAGGCACCGAACGGCGAACGCTCCATCGCGCGAGTTTCCCGAAGCTGACGATTCGGCCGGTGAGACTCGCGACAGCGAGCGCAGCTAGCGCTTCAGCATAGAGCGGGGATCGCGGGCGAGGATCAGCCAAAGAAGCGCGTCCGCGCCCAGTGAGCAAGGCCAAGCGTGCGCAGGAATGAGCCACGCAAGGCAATGATTGTCGCCAAATCGTTCCCGGCTCCGTTCAATTGCGCTAGTGCCTCCCTCATCCGCGCGACGTCGAGCAAGTCGGTTAGCGCCGACGTTGCTTCGAGATGATCCAGTTCCGCCGCGAAATCGTCGTGACTTGCGCGCGCCGCCTTCAACCAGTCATTGCCCTGGACTCCGCGAGTTTTGAGATCGAGCACCTCGTCCGGCACCCGCCCGCGCAGCATTTCGCGGCCGAGGCTGCGTGGGCGACCGTTGCGGAGGAACACCTCGGAAGGCAGGCGAAGGATAAATTCGACAAGGCGTTTATCCTGGGTTGGATCGCGTGATTCGACTTTCCAGCGGCGCCGAAAGGCGTGGGTCAGAAGGGCATTGTCGACCCAATTGATGCCCATCATCCGACCCTCGAGCGTCGTTCGCGCCATTTGATCGTCGAGCTTGAAGCCGTCCGCCTGGGCACGCGATTTCAAGATATTAATCACCGGGTTGTCACCGCGAAGAAAGGCTGCGTCCAAGGCCTCATAGGCGCGGATACCGGACGCGCGCTTTACCAGTGTCCAGGCCAAGCCGGGCAGGTGGGGGCCGATCGAATAGGCCAGCACGCCGCGCCACCGCGCACCACTGTCTTGCCGAAACCGCCTTGCTTCGCGCAGCCATGTCAAGATTCGCCCGCCACGCGCAAGTTCCGCAAAGCGGGCGATGCCGTCGAACGAGATGCTGAAATTGCCATACGCTCCGGTCAGCATGACACCGGCGCCGGCCTCCGCCGCAGCCGCATATGTGGCGTCGAGCCAATGCATGTTCTCGAAACTGCGCACGGGTTGATCAAGCAGGGCGTTCCATGTCGTCATGGTGCCGAACATCGGCGGCGTCGGAACTCGGACGATGCGATGCTCGATCAGCGGATAGCGCGCGGTGACCATTGCGGCGTAGCGGCCCTCGCCGACATGATGGGTGTGCGGCGGAGGTGGACCGGGCTCGAGCGCTTCGCCGGTAATGGCGAGGAGCGGGCGGGTGGATTGTTCGCCGGCACTGGTCATCACTGCGCCGCTGTCCAGTCCCGAGCTCAACTGGCCTGCGGTAACTCGATAAGAATTGCGCAGCTGGTCGCTCACCGCACGGTCGAGCAAAGCTCTAGTTTGCTCGACGGCTTGCTCGAAGCCGATGCGCAACGGCGTCAGGCACGGCTGCCAATAGCGAAAGGGAGGGTGGATCCGGCCACGGTCAATGATAACCAGATGGCCCGGTTCAACCCGCCGAACACCCTCGAACATGCTCCCGTCGCCCGACTGCGGAATAACCCCGGTATAAGCCGCCCACTCGTCGAACCGGAGCTTGGCCGCGCCGTTCAGCCGGGCGAGTGCGCCGGGAGTGGAGGCGAAAGCGATTCCGCCGTCGATCGGCGTGAAATGGAGCGGCCGCTGCCCAGCAAAATCGCGCACGAGATAAAGCCGGTCGAGCTTGCGGTCGAATAGGGCGAAGGCAAAGTCGCCGACGAGGCGGTCGAGCGCTACAGGCCCCCAGTGGCGCCAACTCGCAAGAAGGAGGCCGGCATCATCGGTGGCGGAATGTTCGTTGCCCGCGCCAGACAAGTCCGCGAGGAGCTCGGAGCGATTATCGATGCGCAGGTCACCGACAAGAGCAATATTCTCCTCCGAGCGCATAGCCGGCGCGAACGGAGGGCGTTGTGTGGCTGCAGAGTCGGCGAAGAATCCAAAGCCCGAGGCCACAGCGCCGAACTCGGCCGAATGGCAGTCTAGTTCAACACTAAGTCGGTCGCACAGTAAGGGAACTGGGACGTCGGCCACCCACGACCAAATGCCGCCGACGACCGTCACCCATCTTCAACGGTGAAGCGATTACGACCGTGCAGGATTGCCGATGTCGGTTGTCCCATTGTTGCTCGAATTCTCCGCCAGGTTAGCGGCGATTCGCTTCAGCTTCGGAGCATTCCAGGCGGTTTTCGTCGTTTTCATGTTGGGCATAACAATAACCTCGGCAACAGGGGGCTGAATGGACAACGCCCGAATTTGGGAAACAGCCATTTAACAGCTAATAACATCAACGGCTAGGGCCGTTTTTCGATCCGTCGGCGGCAGGCCGAGCGGGCAATCCAGAATGGAACGCGCAGGATCGGATAAAGAAATTGCCAGCGGCGCGGCAGCGGGTAATCGATCCGGTCGAGCACGCCCCGCGCGCGAATGGCTAGTTCCTGCGAGCGGTAGGCGATGCCCGGGGCGACATGCCAGCGGATGGGCAGGGCAAACGTGGACGCGATTTCTTCGTCGGGCTCGGCGAGCGCGGCCCGGCAGGAGCGCGCGATGCGGTCGGCGGACCCCGTCCGTTGTCGTTGATCGTTTCCGAACAAATAGTTCGACAGGATCAGCGCGGCGTCGAGGGCGCGCCCGACCCCGAAGGCTCCGGCGCGGGCGAGTGCCCCGGGTCGGTCGGCGGGGGCGATGTTCTGGAGGAAGGCGTTGAAATCGGCGAGCCACTTGAGGCGAAACCAGGCGTGGCAGGTGCCGTGAACCGCCAGATACGCGAGGTTGAGATCGTCGGCGAAAGTTGCAACCTCGTGCCCACCGAGCAGGGCGACGCGCCGCTCGGGGCTGTGGGCGCCGACGTGGGGGAGGAGCGCCGGATGATCGCTGGCGCGCCAGTGAAGCTCGACGGTCGATCCGCGCGGCGAGCGGAGTTCGGCTTCCTTCGAGACGCGTTGCCAACGGTCGAATTCAAGTTCGTCGAGCGGTCGCGGCGGCATGACCGAGCTGTAGCCAAGCGCGGCGAGGCAGGCGGCGGTTGCGACCGCGTGGGACGGCGCAACGAGCAGGTCGATGTCCCAACTGCGCTTCAGCAGCGGCGAACCGAACGCGGCGACCCCAAGCGCGGCACCTTTCAAAAAGCGGTGTTCGATCCGGGCTTGGTCCAATGCGGCGGCGATGCGCAGCGTTTCGGCGATATCGCGGAGCGAGGTGGCGGCGAAGCGCTCGACCGAGGCGGCGAGCGCTGCGGGGACCGCGACACTCACCGACATCAGCCCGTTGACGACGAGCGGCTCGACGCGGTGGCGCGCGGCAAGTCGAACGACCTCGTCCCACTCGCCGACCGCCAGCGCCGCCGCCACAATCGCGCCCCTGCGTCGCTCGTCGTCAGGCCAGCGGCAGCAGGCGACGACCAGCTGAAGCGCCGGACTCATTGCGGCGGTTCGATAAGCAGCGAGCGGTCGCATAGCGCGCCGCTTTCGGAGCGATGTGCGACGAGTAGCGCCGCCATCGTCGGGCGCGCTGCTCGCAGCGCCTCGATCAGCGCGCGTTCGCCGCCGACGTCGATCGCCGCAGTCGCCTCGTCGAGCAACAGGAGGTGCGGGTCGCGCAGTAGCGCGCGGGCGATCAGCAGCCGTTGGCGCTCGCCGCCGGACAGCCGCGCGCCGCGATCGGCGAGCGGCATCGCCAGCCCCTCGGGCGAGCGCCGGACCAGCGCCTCGAGCCCGACCAGCCGCAACACTTCCCAACTGCGTTCTTCGGAAGCACCGCCGAGCGCCTCGTGGACCGTGCGCTCAAACGGCGACTCCTGTTGCCCGACATAAGCGAGCGATCGGCGCCACGCCTTCGCATGAGCGGACGTGAGTGGCGCGCCATCGACCAGCAACTCGCCTGAATCGGGCGACAGCAGTCCCGCCACGATGTCGAGCAGGGTCGTCTTGCCCGCCCCAGACGCACCGGTCACGGCCAGCCACTCGCCGCGCTTGAGGGTCATCGTCGCGGGGGCCAATCCGCTCCCGGGACCTCGGCCCAGCGCCAGCGCGCGACCTTCGAGCAACTGCCAGTCAAGCGCCTCGCCGTCGTCCGCCCCGTCTCGCGGTGGATCGGACAGCGGGCCGAGCCGCGCTTCGATCGCGGCGAACGAGGCCGACAGCGCGACGATGCCGACCAGCGATTGCTGTATCCCCTGCGCCGGGCCGCTCATCCGCGCGAACAGAATTAGCAGCGCAACCAGCGGTGCCAGTTCGAGGTCGAGCAAATGGCCGACCCCGATCACGGCGGCGGCGGCAGCGGCGGCGGCGACAGCGTGACGCGCGCGAGACCGCGCCATGTCACTGGCATAGCCGACATAGAGCGCGCGGAGCCGGTCGAGGACGCCATGATAGGCGCGCAGGAAGTCGCCAACCCGCTCTTGCGCCAGTGCCGCCTTGAGCCCGGCGTGGAAGCCATAGGCGGCCTGCGCGCTCTCCTCCTGGCGCTCGACGATCTCCTCCCCGGCCTGCTGGCCGCGGCGTGACAGGACGATCAGCGACGGGAGCCCGAGCGCAAGCAGGACAAGCGCGCCGCCAGCCATCGGCAGCGACAGGCTGGCGGCAACGGCGAGCTGGACGAGGAGCATCAAGGCAGCGGTGACGGCGGACAAGCCTTGATGGAGCGCGAGCGTGCTGCGCGGGACGTCGTTGGCGAGCAGGGTCTGCATTCCCGCCTGGCCGACCCCGGCCGCAAACGGCCAGCCGCGCTCGGCCAGCGTCGCCGCCGCGCGGATGCGGAGGCTAACGTCATAGTCGGCCTCGAGCGTGGCGGTGGCGCGATCTCGAGCCAGCAGGACCAGGGCGCGCAGCACCATCGTCGCGACGAACAGCGCGAGCACGGCGAGGAACAGGTCGACCCGGCCCGCCAGACCGCCAAGCCACGGCGGCACGGCCCTCCCCGGAGCTGCCAGCGCGAGCAGCGGGAGCAAAGTTAGCAGGCCAATACCCTCAAGCAAGGCGCCCACCGCCATGAGCAAGGCGGCGACGGCAAGGCGCGACCCAAGTTTGGCGCTGACATCGGCGAACAGGCGGCGGTAGGGTTGTGCGTGCACCGGAGGGGCGGCGACGGGCCTCATTCCTCCACGAGGCGGACCAGCCCGGCCTCGGCGAGCTCGCCGATGAACGGCAGCACGTCGTCGCGGCAGGTCTGGCGGTCGACCTCATGGTCTTCGGTCAGCCGGTCGATGATGGTCGCGACCTGAACGGGCGCGGCGCTCATCGCCCAGATCAGCGTGCCGACCCGGTCCATGCCGAAGCAGTCGCCCCGTTCAAGATCGAGCGCGACCAGTTCCCCGTCGATCTCGCCGGTCGGAATCTTGTCGTTGCGAACGATCAGGCTGGCTTCGGTGATGAGGGTCATATCGCCTTTCAATCTAAAGCAACTTAGGGGGTGCGAGGTGCACCATTATCACGCATTTGGGCTCAAGCTAGCCAGCAGCCTTGCCCTGCCCGAATTGTCGCCCGGCGCGGGACCGGCCGATGTCACCATCAGGCTGGTGCGTGGTGTTGCGCCCCCGCCAGCCGCGCCGCGCTGGCTCAATGGCGGTGGCGACAAGGTTGAACTCCACCTTCAGGATATGGCGTTTACCGTCGACGGCGGACGCTTGATCGAGATCGTGGCGCCGCCGGAGCGTGGGGACAATGACATCCGCGTGTGGCTGCTCGGCACGGTGATGGCGACACTACTTCATCAGCGCGGCTATTTCCCGCTCCACGCCAATGCGGTGATGCTGGCAAGCGGGGGCGCGGCGGCGTTCAGCGGGGGGTCGGGGGCAGGCAAGTCCACGATGGCGACCTTCCTCGACCGCGAAGGCATTCGAGTCCTCGGCGACGATCTGTGCGCGATCCGGTTCGAGGCTGATGGGCGGCCGGTAATTTATCCGGGAATCCCGCGCCTCAAGCTGTGGGGCGAGACGTTGACCCTGTTCGAGCGCGGCACCGATGGACTTGAGCGCGTCGCGAGCGACCTGCTCAAATATCATGTCCCGCTGGGCAGCGTCGCTGAAACTGGATCGCTGGGCGCGCTGCCGCTTGAACGGCTGTACCTACTGGGCAGAGCCGAGGGCGTGGGCAGAGCCGAGGGCGCGGGCGATTCGCTGATCGAGCGGCTGACGGGCGCGGCTGCGGCGGGTGCGGTGCTCGACAATGCGTTTCGCTGGGGCATCGGCCAGTCGGTCGCCGGCGACCAGTCGCGGCTGCAGTTCGACCAGGGGCTGGCGATTGCGCGGCATGTCGCGGTGTTTCGCCTCGCGCGGCGCTGGGGCCGCGATCATTTCTTCGCCGAGGCGGGGGCGATCGCGGCGCATTTGTCGGCGTCCTTGACGAACAGCGAGGCGGCGGCGGGGGTCGGTTCGTAACGCTGCGAGTGGCGGTCGAACAAGGGGGCGAGAAGGAACGGGATGCCCGGTAGCGGCGACACCAGCGCGGCGACGCGGCTATCCTCGACCCGGTAATGGGCGTGATACACCGCCAGCAGGCCGCCCTCGCGGAGACGCTCGACGAGCCGTTCGAGCGCCGAGTCGAAGCGCGCGAAGGGATAGGTTCGCGACAGGTCGGCGATCTGGTTGTCGAGGATGCGGTGGGGTTCACGCTGAAGGACGGCGAGTGCCACTACCGCGTCGAACGGCTCGTCGGGAAGCGCTTCAACTACGCTTGCCAAGGGGTCGCCCGCCATCCGGCGGCGCGCGATGCGGCGCGCGCGCGGGTTGATCTCGACCCCGACAAGCGTCGCGCCCGGCATCAGGCGGCGCAGCGAAGCCAGCTCCTCGCCGGTCGAGCAGCCGAACGACAGGATGCGCGCATCCGCGGGGAGCCGCTCGGCGAGCGCGGCGAACAGCTCTAGCGGTGGGGCGCGGTGGTCGTCGCGGTCTGGTGGAGTGCGCCGCCAAAGCGGAGCCTGGTCCAGGCAACCGAACGCCCGGTCGCGCTGGTGAGCGACCGGGCGATCCGGTAGGTCGAAGAGAGAAAGCCGCAGATGCTCGCGGCCTTGCCTAGTTTAGTCTTGACGACTCGTCGGTCAAAGCGCCCCCGGCGCTTAGCCTTGACGAGCTTTGAACCGCCGGTTGGTCTTGTTGATGACATAGGTGCGGCCACGGCGGCGAATCACCCGGCAATCGCGATGGCGCGACTTGAGCGACTTCAGGGAATTGCGAATCTTCATGGCCGGGAACGCCTGCTTGCGGTTTGAATGACGATGGGTGCGGCCGAAACCGAAGCGGTCCCCTAGTGGGAGGCCATGGTTGCGTCAAGGCACAAGCCGCTTGGCCCGTGCCTGACCCGGGGCGAAGCGGTCGCCGAAATAGTCGCCGGCGTACCAGCGCGGTCGCTCGGGGGCATCGGCCAGCGCGCGAGCGATGCGAGCGTTGAGCAAGCTGAACCGCGCCAACGCGCGCCACGAGATTGGCTGCGACAGATCGTCGGCGGGGCTGTGGTAGACCTTGGCCAGGAAATGCTTCCACGCCGCCTCGCCACCATTGGCATAGCCGGTCATCAACAGGATTGCGGGGACGCCCGAGCGCACGAAGCGGTAGTGATCCGAGCGGATGAAGATCGATTCCTGCGGCATCGGATCGGGCGAAACGCTGATCCCCATGCTCGCGCCAGCCTCGGCAACGGTCCGCGCGACGGTCGAGTGGTCGGCGCCGTATGCGGTAACGTCGGTGAATTCATAGAGCGGGAGTGGCATGTCGAGGTCGACGACGCTGACGATCGACGTGGCGGGGACCGGCGGGTGCGCGGCGAGATAGTCGGCACCGAGCAGGCCCTTTTCTTCACCGGTGTTGGCGATGAACAGGATCGAGCGCGCGGGCGGTTTGCCGCTCACGACGAACTCGCGCGCCGCCTCGAGCATGGTCGCGACTCCCGCGGCATTGTCGAGCGCGCCATTGAAGACGCGGTCCTCGTTCGATTTGGCATCGGCCTTGACCCCGAGATGGTCGAGGTGCGCCATGAGTACGACATTTTCCGTGGCCCGCGCTGGGTCTGCGCCGGGGAGACGGGCGATGACTTCGGGACTGGTGAAGTCGACCCAGTCGCTGTCGGCGCGCAGCGACAGGCGGCCATAGAGGGCAAAGCCGGTCGGACGACCGGTCTTCGCTTCGGCGACCAGTGCCGATAGGCTGCGTGGCGCTCCGTCGAACAAGTGCTGCTGCCCCTCGCGCGACAGCGAGATGATGGCACCCAGTCGCGAGTCGCCCGTCGAGCCGTCGCTTGCGACCCAATTCATCACCCCTCGGGTCGAATCACGCGCGACATCGACTTCGCGCCGACCGTCGGCGCCAACCTCGATCAGCCCGACCGCGCCATGCGCCTGCGCCGTCTCCGCCTTGACCGTCGCCAGATGTGCGGCAATTTCGGACGGCAATCCGGTCGGAGTACCGGAGAGCGCGACGACAATTGCGCCGCGCGCGTCGAGTCCGCGATAATCGTCGAACCCGAGCAGGGGCTCGTCGAGGCCGAAGCCAACGAACAGCATTCGCGCGTCGCTCATGCGGTGGCGCTCGGTCAGGCTCGGCCGGACCGAGACGTCGCGCGCCCAGCGCAATGCAGTGGAGCGGCCATCGCGGTTAAGAGCAATGCGCGGGCTTTGCGCCGCGTTGACCGCACGGCGCAGCGGCACGTCGATGAACCAGCCGCCGTTGCTGCCGCCGGGCTCGAGCCCCATTTCGCGGAAGCGGCTGGCGACGTAGCGCGCGGCGATCTCATGGCCTCGCGAGCCGGTGTCGCGACCTTCCAGACGGTCGTCGGCGAGGAATTCGACATGCGCGCGAACGCTGTTGGCGGCGACCTGCTCGGCGGGGGTCAGCGGCGCGAGCGGGGGCGCCGCGCCCAACGAGACGAGGGCAGCGGCGAGGGCGAGCGCAACGCGTGCCTTCAAATCGGAATCCCGTCGGCCAATTTGCGCTCCCACGCCAGTGCGTCCGATATGATCTGGTGGATATCGGCGTGGGCCGGGGTCCAGGCCAACGTTTCGATCAGCGCGCGATTGGAGGCGACGAGCTGCGGTGGGTCCCCCGGGCGACGCGGACCGATGACGCGCGGGACCTTGCGCTGGACAACGACATCGAGGGCGTCGAGCACTTCGATGACGCTGAGGCCCTTGCCATAGCCGCAGTTGAGCAGGAGGTTTTCGCCCGGGCTCTCAACCAACTTCTCGAGCGCGGCAACATGCGCGGCGGCAAGGTCCGAGACGTGGATATAATCGCGCACGCACGACCCGTCGGGAGTTGGGTAGTCGGTGCCGAAGACGTCGACATGGGGGCGCTTGTCGAGCGCGGCTTCGGTCGCGATCTTGACGATGTGGGTCGAGGTCTTGCCGATCTGGCCGGCGCGCAGCGCGGGGTCGGCGCCGGCGACGTTGAAATAGCGAAGCGCGGCATAGTTGAACGCGTGGACCCGGGCGGCGTCGGCGAGCATCTGCTCGGTCATCCACTTAGACACACCATAGGGGTTGATCGGCAGCTTCGGGTCGCCCTCCTCGATCGGCAAGCGCTCGGGCGCGCCATAGATTGCGGCAGTCGAAGAGAAGACGACATGGGCCACCCCCGCAGCGACCGCTTCCTCGAGCAGGACCAGCGTCGCGACGGTATTATTGCGATAATATTTGAGCGGGTCGGTGACCGATTCGGCGACCAGCATCGATCCGGCGAAATGCATGATCGCGCCAATCGGATGGTCGCGCAGCAGGGCGGCGACGAGGGAGCGGTCGGCGATCGACCCTCTCACATAAGGCACCCCATCGGGGACCAGCACGCCGGTGGAATTGCTCTCGTCGTCGAGTACGACCACCGCCCAGCCGGAGTCGCGCAGGGCAAGGACGGCATGGCTCCCGATATAGCCGCCGCCACCGGTGACGAGGACGACTGGCCGTGATGCTTCGCTCATATTTGCCCCTTGCGCGAAAGATCGCCTCGGCGCGACCTCTTACCGCACAAGCCGCCAATCATTTTCGGGTTCCCACCGCTGGACGCCTTGCCTATCACGCCCCGCATCCCACCCCGTTCAGGAAATCTCATGACGATCAGCATCTCCAGCGCGTTCGACGCGGGCAATATCCGGGTCGTCGCGATCGACGGGGACAGTGCCAGCCTGGAGATCGTCACCGATCATCTGAGCGATTTCTTCCAATGGTTTCATTTCCGGCTGGCGGGCGGGGCGGGGCGCGAAGTGACGCTCAACATCATCAATGCCGGGGCCTCGGCCTATCCCAAGGGCTGGCCCGACTATCGCGCCTGCGTATCGATGGACCGCGAGGACTGGACCCGGATCGAGGGCACCAGCTTCGACGGGACGACGCTCACGATTCGCTTCACCCCCGAAACCGACCTCGTCTGGCTGGCCTATTTCGCGCCTTATTCGATGGAGCGACACCATGACCTGGTGTCCACGGTCGCGGCGCTTCCCGGGGTCGAATATCGCTCGCTTGGGAAAAGCCTCGACGGGCAGGACATCGACTGCCTGACGATCGGCGAGGGCGCGCTGACGGTGTGGCTCTATGCGCGCCAGCATCCGGGCGAGACGATGGCCGAATGGTGGATGGAGGGAGCGCTCGAGAAATTGACCGATTCGGACGACCCCGTCGCGCGTATCCTGCGCCGCGACTGCACCTTCCATGTCGTGCCCAACCTGAACCCCGACGGATCGCGGCGGGGCCATCTTCGCACCAATGCGGCAGGGGTTAACCTCAACCGCGAATGGCATGCCCCGACCGCCGAGCGCAGCCCCGAAGTCTTGTGCGTGCGCAATGCGATGGACGCCAGCCCGCCGGCGTTCGCAATGGACGTTCACGGCGACGAAGCGATCCCGGCCAACTTCCTTGCCGGGTTCGAGGGCATTCCCTCGCTGACCGATCGGCAGGGCGCGCTGTTCGCCAGTTTCTCGACGGCGCTCGAGCGTATTTCGCCGGATTTCCAGACGCGGCAAGGCTATGAAGTGCCGCCAGCGGGCAAGGCCAATCTGACGATGTCGACGACCCAGCTGGCGGAGCGCTTCGGCTGCGTCTCGATGACGCTCGAAATGCCGTTCAAGGACAACTCTGATCTTCCCGACGAGCTTTATGGCTGGTCGCCCGAGCGGTCGAAATATCTTGCTGGATCTTGCCTCGACGCACTTCACGCGATTCTCCCCGAGCTTGCGAAGGGCAAGGCCTGATGCCGACGCTCGTCCTGCTCCGCCACGGCCAGTCGGCGTGGAATCTCGAAAATCGCTTCACCGGCTGGTGGGACGTCGACTTGACCGATCAAGGGGTTGCAGAGGCGCGGGCTGCCGGGCGGCTTTTGAAGGACAAGGGCCTCGACCTCGACCGCTGCTTCACCTCGCTCCAGACCCGCGCGATCCGAACCCTGAACCTCGTGCTCGAGGAGATGGGCCGGTCGTGGCTGCCGGTGACCAAGGCGTGGGAGCTCAACGAACGCCATTATGGCGGCCTGACCGGTCTCAATAAGGCGGAAACGGTGGCCAAGGTCGGCGAGGAGCAGGTCAAGATCTGGCGGCGCTCGTTCGACGTGCCGCCGCCCGCGCTCGAAGCGGGGAGCGAATATGACGTCGCGAGCGATCGCCGTTATGCCGGGATCGACATTCCGAAAACCGAGAGCCTCAAGACGACGATCGACCGGGTGCTGCCCTATTTCGAAAATCATATCGCCCCGGCACTGCAGGCGGGCGAGCGGGTGATCGTCGCCGCACATGGCAACTCACTGCGTGCGCTCGAGAAATATCTGTCGAAGATCGCTGATGCGGACATTGTCGGGCTCGAAATTCCGACCGGCCAGCCAATCGTGTATAAACTGGGCGATGATTTCTCGGTCGAGGACCGCTATTATCTCAGCGAGCGCTAGGGCGACCGGGAAGAACTAAGCCGCAGCCTTGCCCTGATACATCGCCTGATCGGCGCGCGCGAGGACCGAGGCCGGGGTATCGTTCGCCTCAATCAGCGTGAAGCCAATCGCGACCGACAGCGGCACCGGATTGCCCTCGACGAAAAATTCCTCGCCGGCGATGCTATCGACCAATCTGGCTGCGGTGTCCTCGGCGCTGGCTGCGTCGGCACGATCGAGCAGCACGGCGAACTCGTCGCCGCCGAGCCGTCCGACGCAATCCGACTGACGCACCCCGCGCGCGAGTAGCGAGGCGACATGGATCAGCGCCAAATCGCCCGCCGAATGGCCGAACACATCGTTGAGCATCTTCAGTCCGTCGAGGTCGACGAACAGCACCGCCGACGGATCGCCGTAGCGCTGGAAGCGGGCGATGGTCAGTTCGAGCTGGCGAAGGAAACCGCGCCGATTGGGGACCGGAACCAGCGTATCCAGATGGGCCAGCCGGTCGAGCTCGGTACAGCGCTGCTCGAGCTGCGCGATTCGCGCGCGCAGCTCGGCCAGCTCACATTCGACTCCGCCTGTGCTGCGAACTTCGTGCACCGATTGCCCCTTGTTGACGTCGTTATACAGAAAATCATAACCCAGATCAAAACGACACGAAACGCGGCTTTCATCCGCTGTCCCGGATTGCGCCAGTCGGCCGCCATGCCTAGACCCGCCGTTCAATGGGATAGTGGGCGACGGGCATGGCCGGGGACAACGTCAAGGTCGGGATCATCATGGGCAGTCGATCCGACTGGGATACGATGAGACACGCCGCCGAGATGCTGGACCTTCTGGAAATTTCGCATGAGGAGCGTGTGGTGTCGGCGCATCGCACCCCGCAACGGCTTTACGACTATGCCCGCGGGGCGGCGGCACGCGGGCTGAGCGTGATCATCGCCGGGGCTGGCGGCGCGGCGCATCTGCCAGGGATGGCGGCGGCGATGACTCGCCTGCCGGTGCTCGGGGTGCCGGTCGAATCGAAGGCGCTCAAGGGGATGGATAGCCTCTTGTCGATCGTCCAGATGCCCGCCGGGGTACCGGTCGGTACACTGGCGATCGGCAGGGCGGGGGCGATCAACGCGGCGCTGCTTGCCACCTCGATCCTTGCCCTCGGCGATGCGGCGCTGGCGGAGCGGCTCGAGGCATGGCGCGCGGCGCAGACCGAGGCGGTCGGCGAAGCGCCCGAATGACCCGGTCATGATGCGGGTCGCGCCGGGCGGAACGATCGGGATCATCGGGGCGGGGCAGCTCGGCCGGATGGTTGCGCTGGCGGCCGCTCCGCTGGGCTATAAGGTGCATGTGTTCGACCGCGACGAAGGCTGCGCGGTCGCGGTCTCAGCCAGCTTCACCCAGGCTGCGTTTGACGACGCCGACGCGCTGGCGCGGTTCGCGGCCGGGGTCGACGTGGTCACCTACGAATTCGAGAATCTGGCGGTGGCGCCGTTGGCGGCGCTTGGCGACAAGCTCAGGCCGGGGACGAAATCGCTCGCCATCGCGCAGGATCGCGCGGTCGAGAAGCGTTTCATCGAGGCGAATGGCGCACGCGTTGCGGAGTGGCGCGAGATCAACGGCCTTGACGATGTCGTGGCCGCCGTAGCCGCGCTCGGCCTGCCGATTGTCCTCAAGAGCCGACGGCTGGGATATGACGGCAAGGGCCAGGCCTGGATCCGCGCGGCGGACGAGGCCAGGGCGGCCTGGGACTCGATCGGGCGGCAGCCGGCAGTGGCCGAGGCTGCGGTCGATTACAGCGCCGAATTTTCGGTCTTGATGGCGCGCGGAGGCGACGGACGGATCGCCTGCTGGGACGTGCCGCGCAATTCGCATGAAGGCGGGATCCTGCGCCGGTCGGACGTCCCGGCCGGGCTCGACGGGATCGACGCAGCGCTGCCGATGGCGCGCGCGCTGGCCGAAGCGTTGGGGCATATCGGGGTGATGACGGTCGAGTTTTTCGCGACCGCTCAAGGTCCGATCGTCAACGAGATAGCGCCGCGTGTCCACAACAGCGGCCACTGGACGATCGAGGGCGCCGAAACCTCGCAGTTCGAGCAGCATGTGCGGGCAATCTGTGGGCTGCCGCTCGGCCCAACCGAGTTGACCGGCTCGAGCATCAGGATGGACAATCTGCTTGGCGACGAGATCGAGCAATGGCTCGCACTACTGACCGAACCGGGCGCCCATCTGCATTTTTACGACAAGGGCACGGCGCGGCCGGAGCGCAAGATGGGGCATGTCACGCGGGTGGTGCGGTAAGCGCTCGCGCTTGCGCCAAGATCGCACCTATTTCGCTTCGACCACCTCGACCGGCAGCCCGGTCTTCTCGAGCTGGGGGCGGACCTTGGCGGCATCGCCGACGACGATCCAGGTGAACCCGTTGGGGTCGAGCGCGGCGCGGATCGCCTGGTCGGCCCCGGCGGTAGTCTGCGCGCGATAGCGGGCGGGGAGCGACGTGTAATAATCGTCGGGACGGCCAAGCAACTCGCTTTGCTGCATCGCGCCGAGCAGCGCCCCGCCGGTCTCGAACTCGCCGGGCAGCCCGTTGATGCTGTTCGCGACGGTGAGGTCGAGCTCCTCCTTCGTCATTCCCTTGGTTGTGAGAAAGTCGGTCATGTCGTTGCCCAGCGCGAGCAGCGCATCGCCGGTGCGGTCTGCTTGCACCGGAGCCGCCAGGGCATAGGCGGTGGCGTTGGCAAGCAGTTGAGGCCCGCCGCCGACGCCATAGGACCAGCCCTTGGTCTCGCGCAGATCCATATTCGTGCGCGACAGGAAATCGCCCGCCAACACATTGTTGGCGGTGTCCAGCGCAACCGTGTCGCTGCGCGGATCAACCGGCAGCAATTGCGCGCCGATGATCGTCGATTGCGGCGCACCCGGCCGATCGATCAGTAAGATGCGGGGCGCGGTCGGACGCGGTGCCAGGGCGGTGAAGGCCTTGACTCCGCGCGGGGTGGCGGGGGCAACCCAGTGACCGAAGCGCACATCGAGAAGCGGTTTGAGTTCGGCCAGCGGACGGTCCGAGACGATGAAAATCTTTAGCGTCTCGGGTCGCAGCCACTGGTGCTGGAAAGCCGCGAGGTCGGCTGGGGTGAATCTGGCGATTGCTGCAGCGTCGCCCCCCGACGGTCCGCCATAGGGATGGTTGGTACCATACAGCACGCCACCGAGCACTCGGCGATAGACCTGGGTCGGGTCCTTGAGAATCTGGGCGATGCCGGTCAGCTTGAGGGTGCGGATGCGCTCGACCGCGACCGGATCGAAGTCCGGGCGCTGGGTGATGTCGGCGAGGAGATCGAGGCTCGGGGCCAGATTAGGCGTCAGCGCCGACAAGGTCACCGCCGAGCGATCGGCGGAATTGCCGGCGGAAATCTCGGCCCCGAGGCGCTCCTCGGATTCGGCGATTTGCTGCGCGTTACGCCCGCCCGCACCTTCCTCGAGCAGGTTCATAGTCATCGCGCCGAGCCCACGCCGGGTCAGCGGGTCGGCCGCGTTGCCGGCGTCGAACGACAGCGCCATCTGGGTCAGCGGGACCGCCGAGCGCTGGGCATATTCGACCTCGACTCCGTTCGACAGCCGGTCGTGGATGATCGCGGGAAGCGTCAGCGCGGCCAGCTGGCCGACCGGCGGGGGAACTCGCGTCGGCTTCGGCAAGGAATCGGTGACCTTGGGTACAGACGCGTCGGCGACCTTGGTCTCGGCATAGGCGTCGCGCGTGCCGGGGGAGATGGTGATGGTCAGCGGCGGGCGGGTCAGCCACTGCTGCATCGCCGAGCGGACGCTGGCCGGGGTAACGGCGGCATAGGCGGCGAGGGTCTGCTTGTAGAAATTGCTGTCGGCGGCGAAGGTCTGACCCTCGGCGAGCGCTACAGCCTTGCCGCCGAACCCGCCGACCTTTTCCAGGTTGCGGATGCGGCCGGCGACTTCTGCCGTGACTGCGCGCTGAACTTCGTCGGCGGTCGGGCCGTGGGCGATGAAGTCCGCCATGATCGCATCGGCGCGCGCCGAGACGGCGACGGGGTCCTGCCCCGGGCGGACGTCGAGGTCAGTCTCGAAGATGCTGGCGCGCTGGAGCGACTGGAGGCTGGTGCTCGCCTTGAGCGCAACCTTCTCGTCGCGCACAAGTGTCTTTTTCAGTCGGGAACTGGCCAGCCCGCCAAGGATCGACGCGCCGACATCGAGCGAGGCAATCTGCGGCGACAGCATACCCGGCACCGCCCAGCTGCGCTGAATGATGGTATAGGCAAGCGCATCCTTGAGCGCGACTGTGCGCGGTGCGACCAGCGACGGGACACCCGCCATCGCCGGATGGTTGACCGGACCGCGCGGAATGGCACCGAAATAGCGCTCGACCAGCGGGCGCGCCCGGGCAGCAGTGGTGTCACCGGCAATCACCAGCACGGCGTTGTTGGGGCCATATTTGTCGACGAACCATTGCTTGACGTCGGCCAGGCTGGCGGCGTCGAGGTCGGCCATCGAGCCGATCACGCTGTGATGATAGGGGTGACCGGCGGGGAACAGGATGTCGAGCTGGTCGTAATCCGCCAGTGCACCGGGACGGCTGTCGTTCTGGCGCTTCTCGTTCTGGACGACACTGCGCTGGTTATCGAGCACGCCCTGCGTCACGGCGCCGAGCATGTGACCCATGCGATCGCTTTCCATGAACAGCGCCCGCGCAAGTGCGCCGGCGGGCACCGTTTCGAAATAGTTGGTGCGGTCGAAGAAGGTCGTGCCGTTATAGTCGGTCGCCCCGATCGCCTGAAGATATTTGAAATAATCGCCAGGCAGATTCTCGGAGCCGTTGAACATCAGATGCTCGTAGAGGTGGGCAAACCCGGTCTTGCGCGCGGGTTCGTCCTTCGACCCGACATTATACCAGGTCGATACCGCGACGATCGGCGCCTTGTGATCCTCGTGGACGATGACGGTGAGGCCGTTGGCAAGGCGAAACATGCTGTGTGGAATAGCGACTTGCCGGACCAGGCTCGACACGGGCGCCGCAGGAACTGCCGCGGTGGCGGGCGCCGAAAGCGCGGTCGCGGCGAGAAGAACGGCAAGCTTGATACCCATGTGACGAGGTCCCGACGATATGATCTGAGCGTGGGTAACGGCTTGTTCGGCAAGCGCAATTGCCCTTCTCCACCAAGCGCATCGCCACTTCGACCAACGGCGGACCTGACAGCGGGCGCGGACCCGGCTAGAGGCGGCGCGACATGACCGATCTCAAGCACATCCGCAATTTTTCCATCATCGCGCATATCGACCATGGCAAGTCGACGCTGGCCGACCGGCTGATCCAGGCAACCGGCGGGCTGTCGGACCGCGAGATGACCGCGCAAGTGCTTGACAATATGGAGATCGAGCAGGAGCGCGGGATCACCATAAAGGCTCAGACGGTGCGGCTCGAGTGGGTCGCCAAGGACGGCGAGAGCTATACGCTCAACCTGATGGACACGCCGGGGCATGTCGATTTTGCCTATGAAGTATCACGCAGCCTCGCCGCGTGCGAAGGCGCGCTGCTGGTGGTCGATGCGGCGCAGGGGGTCGAGGCGCAAACACTGGCGAACGTCTATCAGTCGATCGAGCATGACCATGAGATCGTCCCCGTCATCAACAAGATCGACCTCCCCGCCGCCGAGCCCGAGCGGGTGCGCGAGGAGATTGAGGAGATCATCGGGCTGGACGCTAGCGGCGCGGTGCTGGCCAGCGCCAAGAGCGGGATCGGCATCCCCGAAATTCTCCAGGCGATCGTCGACGTTATCCCCCCGCCCAAGGGCGATCGCGACGCTCCGCTGAAGGCGATGCTGGTCGACTCATGGTACGACCCTTACCTCGGCGTCGTGATCCTCATCCGGGTCATCGACGGGGTGATCAAGAAGGGCATGGCGGTTCAGTTCATGGCCGCCGGAACCCAGCACATCATCGACCGAGTCGGCTGCTTCCGCCCCAAGATCGACCAGCTGCCCGAGCTTGGCCCCGGCGAAATCGGCTTCATCACCGCGCAGATCAAGGAAGTCGCACAGACCGCGGTCGGCGACACGATCACCGACGCCAAGCGTCCGACGGCGCAGGCGCTGCCGGGGTTCAAGCTGGTCCAGCCGGTGGTGTTCTGCGGGCTGTTCCCGGTCGACGCCGCCGAGTTCGAGAAACTGCGCGATTCGCTTTACAAATTGCGCCTCAACGACGCCAGTTTCAGCTTCGAAATGGAGACCAGCGCGGCGTTGGGCTTCGGCTTCCGTTGCGGCTTCCTGGGACTGCTCCATTTGGAGATCATCCAGGAGCGACTCACGAGGGAATATGACCTCGACCTGATCACCACGGCGCCGTCGGTGGTCTACAAGATCGAACTGTCGCATTCGAAGACCGAACCCGCCGCGACGATCGAGCTCCACAACCCGGCCGACATGCCCGACATCAACCGCATCGTCAGCATTGACGAGCCGTGGATCGAGGCGACCATCTATGTCCCCGACGAATATCTCGGCGCGATTCTTAAACTGTGCCAGGACCGGCGCGGGATCCAGAAGGATTTGACTTATGTCGGTCACGGCAAGTCAACGCGGGCGCAAATCAAATATGAGTTGCCGCTCAACGAAGTGGTGTTCGATTTCTATGACCGGTTGAAGTCGATCTCGCGTGGATATGCGAGCTTCGACTATCACAGCATCGGCAATCGCATCGGCGACCTCGTCAAGATGAGCATATTGGTCAACGCCGAGCCGGTCGACGCGCTGAGCATGATCGTCCACCGCGGCACGGCGGAAGCACGCGGACGCCAGATGTGCGAACGGCTTAAGGACCTGATCCCGCGCCACTTGTTCAAGATTCCGATCCAGGCCGCGATCGGCGGCAAGGTCATCGCCCGCGAGACCATCGCCGCGCTGCGCAAGGACGTCACCGCGAAATGTTATGGCGGCGACGCCAGCCGCAAGCGCAAGCTGCTCGACAAGCAGAAAGAGGGCAAGAAGCGGATGCGCGAATATGGCAGTGTCAGCATCCCCCAGGAGGCGTTCATCGCCGCGCTCAGGATGGGGGACGAGGGCTAGGGGCGGGCCCAGGGGGGTTGATGACTGCCCACCATTCTCCGTTAGCAGAGTGCGATGCTTAGCGGCGGCGTTTGGCTCACGGGCTCCTTTCACGATCGAGCCATGTCACTGCCGCGAAACCGATCAACATCGTAAATTGCTTCGGCGCTTCACTGATCGAGGACTAGCCGGATTGACCGTATTCAGGGTCAGTCCCGCTCACCAAGCGGCATAAGCTTCATGACATTGCCAAGAAAGCGAGTTCCTAAAAGGCCCGAAGCCAGAGCATTCAACCGCCCACCACGCGCCTCGTCGGTGTCAAAACTCACCGCCGCGAGGTTGATCGGCGGTTTGCCGCTGCCCTGGAGCAACCCGTTGAGCGCTTTGAGATCACTCAGCTGCAACGCGGCGAACTCGGCTTCGACATCGGTCAATTCGCGTTCAAGCGCTGCAACCCGTGCCAGTTGATAGCTCGTTGGAGCCCCCTCGCTTCCGGTAATGGCACCGTAAACTGTATCGGTATGTTCCCGGAGCCGCTCCTCGCCGGTGATTGCCCCGCCCTCGGTCGTCGCAGCGATTTCCTTGCGCAATATGTCGCCACGCGCCGCGACTTTTTCGGCCAGGGCGCGTGTCGCCGAAGGCGTGGTCTTGTCGTCCGCGATCTTTTCCGCGCCCTCGCGCGCCGCAGCGATCTTTGCTGCAAGCGTGCTCATCCGCGCGAACAGCGCCTTGGTCCGCTCAGCGGCGTCATACTGCGCTTTGCGATCTGCCAGCGTGTAGGTTGCGCGGCGATCGAGCACGACGTCGAGCGGCATCGTCTGGACGGTCCCATTTTTGGTGATCCGGACCGTATAACGGCCAGGCATTACGCGCTGGCCTTGTGTCGAGGAACCAGCGATCGAGGCGGCCGGGGGAACCTGGGGCGGCCTGGTCTGCATCGACCAGCCGATCCGGTTGATCCCCTTCCGCCGGGATGCAGGCAGTTCGTCGACCAGCGCGCCATTGGGGTCGAGCACCTCGACCTTCATCCGGCCGATCACCTGGCGGGTGCGCTGATAATAGCTGATCTGCGCGCCTGATGGAGGGTTCTGGCCGACATACATTGCGTCACCCTCGGCCCAGCCGCCATTTCCCCGGATGCGCTGTTCAACTGGACGCGAGGGGAGCAGCGTCAGGTCGCTGGCCAGCGTTCGGCGGTCAAGCAAACGCAAGGGCGAAATGTCGTCGACGATCCAGATACCACGGCCGTGGGTCGCCAGCACCATGTCGCCGTCGCGCGCCTGAAAAGCAATGTCGCGCACTGCCACATTGGGGAACCCGCCCGGGCGGAACCGCGCCCAGCTTGCGCCGCGATCAAGAGAGGTGAACAGGCCCTTTTCGGTCCCGAGATAAAGGATGTTTGGGCTGTTCGGGTCCTCCTTGATGACCCAGGCATAGCCGGTAACGGTTTCGGTAGCGGGGCCGACGATCGGCTGCCAGCTGCGGCCATAGTCTGGCGTGCGGAAGACATACGGGGCAAAGTCGCCAAAGGTGTGGCGATCGACGGCGACATAAGCCACTGCCGGGTCGGTACGGCTCGCCTCGACCCACGACACCCAACTGCCCGCGGCGACGCGCAGATTGCGGGTGAGGTTCGTCCAGTGGGCGCCGCCGTCACGCGTCAGCTGGACATTGCCGTCGTCAGTACCGACCCAGATCTGGCCCGCAGCGACCGGGCTCTCAGAGATTGAATAGATCGTCGCACTGGTCTCGGCGGCGCTGTTGTTGACCGTAATGCCACCCGATTGCTCCTGCTTCTGCCGCATCGGGTCGTTCGTGCTGAGGTCGGGCGAGATGCGATCCCAGCTCGTCCCATGGTTGTGGCTGCGGAACAGGAACTGCGACCCGATATAAAGCGTCGTCTTGTCGGTTGGCGACAGCGCGATCGGCGTGTTCCAGTTGAACCGCAATTTTTCCTTGTAGCCGGGGAGCGGCTGGATCGATGGTCCGTCGTGGGTCTTTCGGTTGATCCGGGCAATCGTCCCGCCCTGATATTCGGCATATACATAGTCCGGATCGGTCGGGTCCGCGAAGGTCCACATGCCGTCACCGCCGTACAGATTCTCCCAGCGTGAGTTGGTGATTCCGCCGGGATATTCCTGGTCGCCGACCCAGCTCGAATTGTCCTGGAGCCCGCCGTAAACCTGGTAGGGATCGCGATCGTCGACACTGACATGATAAAACTGGCTGATGGGAAGATTATAGCCCTTCCACCATTTGTTGGCACCGTCATGGCTGAACCACAGGCCACCGTCGTCGGCGCCCACCAGTTCCTTGCTGTTGGTCGGATTGATCCACACGTCATGCCAGTCGCCATGGCTGGCACCCGCTGCGTTGGCGAAGCTCTTCCCGCCGTCGTCCGAAGCGATCACCGAATAGCCCATCTTGTAGAGCTTCTGATCGTCTCTGGGATCGACGACAAGGCGGCTGAAATAGAAGGGACGCCACACCATGCCCTGGCTGCGGTCACGCTCTTCCCAGCTTTTTCCTCCATCGCTTGAGGCGTAAAGGGCCGAGCGGACGTTCTCGATGAATGCGTAGACCATCTTCGAGTTGGACGGTGCAAAGAGTACTTCGACGCGTCCCCAGGGTCCCTTCGGCAGGCCGCTGCGGGTGGCGGCATTGAGCGGAGACCAGCTCAAGCCGCCGTCGTGGCTTTCCATCATGCGGCTTCCCGACGGCGCATCCGGGCCGTCACCGCCCGACCGGAATGTCCAGCCCTTGCGGCGAAAGTCCCACAGTCCGGCAAGAAGGTGGTGCGGGTTGGACGGGTCGAGCGTGATCGCCGAGCAGCCGGTCGACAGGTTCGGACCCTTCAAAATCTGGATCCACGTCAAACCGCCGTTGGTTGTGCGGTAAAGGCCTCGGTCGGGGCTGTCACTCCACAGAGGGCCTGGCGCGCAGGCATAAACGACCTGGCTATTCGAAGGATCAACAACGATCTTGCTTATCCGCTCGGCCTTGGGAAGGCCTGACCGCGTCCAATTTTCACCGCCGTCGGTTGATTTCCAGATACCGTCGCCGACCGAGACCGAATTGCGGGTCCAGCTCTCACCCGTGCCGACCCACACAGTGTTCGGGTCCTCTGGATCGATCGCGAGCGCGCCGATCGACTGCGCTCCAGCCTTGTCGAACACCGGACGGAAAGTAGTGCCACTATCCTCGGACTTCCACACTCCGCCCGAAGCGGCGCCGACAAACAGCGTGATCTTGCCGTCTGTTTCCTGATGTCCCGCGAGGGCCGCGATTCGCCCTGACATGGTTGCGGAGCCAATGTTGCGGATGCCCAAGCCCGATACCGTGCCCGTGTCCACGACGGGGGTCGAAGACGGTGTCGCCAGAACAGCCGGGCTGACGGTGAGGAAAAGCAGGGCAATCGACGAGCAGCGCATGACGATCAACTTTCTCAGCGTGCCGACGGCAGCGTGGTGACCGGGGCGCCACCGGGTGCGGTAACCGGCTTGGCAGAGGGCTTCAGCGACGCATCGGGCGCGACCGGGGAGGCAGCGGCCTGGCTGCCCGGCTGGACAAAGCTGGACGGATCAAGGGGCGGGTTGGCGGTCGCAGATGCGATCAATATCCGAACGCGCTGGTCGGGCTGGGCGGGTTGCCAGCTGTCGATCGCCATCGGGAAATAGACTCCGCCGACCTTTTCATAATCTCCAAATTCATAGTCGGTGACGGTCTGCGCCCCGCGCACCTGGCGCGTCTCCGTCGCGCGGATTTCAAGGAACGTGTCCGGGTCGAGTAGATAGTCATATTGGTCACCATCCTTCTGGCGAACCTGCAACTTGTAGGCGTTCGTGCCGTCGACATCCTCGCGTCCGAGATAGCGGACAGTCGATCCATCGTGGAGCGAGGCAAGCAGCACCCCATCCATTCGGGCAGCATCGGCCTGCGCCCGCGCTTCGTCTGCCGACATTCGTTCGGCATCCTTGCGGCCTTGAAATGGATTGACCTTCCACGCCGATCGGCCGTCGTACGCCTGAACGATGGTCAGGCCCTGGACCGTCAGATCGTCGCGCATTCGGTCGCCGCCGGGGTTGCGGGCACGCGTAGCGTGGTACGTCAGCTGAAAGTCGCCCGGCGCGATGAACTTGCCGTTGAATTCAAGGGTATTGATTGCCGCCAGCGCCGTGGCGCCGCCGCGCGCAGCGAGATCTTTCGCAATGAGATCGGCGGCTGTTGGTTCGGGCGCCGCAAGACCAGGAGACGCCGCCGTGGCCAATAGGAAGGCCCAGCCGGCGACGTTGAATAGCATGAGCCAACCCCTGTTCGAACTAGCTGATCTTGGCTAGGTTTTCGCCTCGCCGCAAGCGTCCTTCCGAGACAGGTGTCACGTATCGTGGGGCTAGTACCTAAGGACGTTCGATCTCCCGAGGGGACGCATGAAATCTTCTGGCACGATCAGAAGCGCTGACCGACCTTCACCCCGAACAACTGCGGCTTGACCGGATAGAGGCGTGCATAGGCGCCACAAATCCCCGGCGTACAGACGCTGTTCTTGCTGAGAATGCCACGCTTGTCGAAGGCGTTCTGAATGAAAAACTGGACCGACATTTTGTTGAAGCTGAGCCCGGCCGAGAAGTCGAACGTGGTGAACTGTTTGGTCGGCCCAAGCAACGCCTCGCCGTCGGTCGTCAAGTAGGAGGTCGTCCCCCCCTGATGGTTGACCGTGCCTTGTAGGAATGCCCGCTTCGGTCCGAGGTCGAAATCGTAGCGTGCAGTGCCGGCGATCTTGAAGCGCGGCTGAACCGGGAGACGAGTGCCTTTCGGGGCAAGCACGACCGGATTGCCGGCTTCATTGGTGCCGACGAATGCCTTGGTCAACCGGGCATCGACGTAGGTGCCCGCAGCGGACAGCGTGAGGTGATGCTGGAGTGTCCAGTTGATATCGCCTTCGACGCCACGCGAGCGCGCCGTACCGGCATTAACGGTGTAATAGATGCCGAGGAGGCCGGGCTGACTGTACTGAACCTTGCTCCAATCCTCCCAGAACAAGGCGCCATTGATGCGCAGGGTTCGGTCGAGCCAGCTGGTCTTCCAGCCAAGTTCATAATTCGTAATCGTGTCTGCCTTGAAGGGCGGGAAGCTTTGCAACTGATTGTTAGCAAAGGCGTCCCGATTGTTTCCGCCCGGGCGGAACCCGGTCGAATAGGTCGCATAGACCATGCGGTCGCGATCGACTTGCCAAGTCAGATTGGCCTTATGAGTCTCGCCGTTCTCCTTATACTTCTTGTCGATGTTGGGGCATTGCTGTGCAGTCGTTCCCGTGCAGCCGAACAATTCGATCTGACGAGTGACCGTGCCCGAGCCGCCCGAAAAACCGTCGAGCGAGTTGCGCGCAATGAAGCCGCGGATGCCTGCGGTTGCGGTCAGATGGGGAAGGATGTCGAACGACGCTTCGCCGAACGCAGCATAGTCGCGATCGACGCGGTGAATATTGGTATAAAATACGTCATAGGGCTCGCCGACCGGGGGACTGTAGGGGTTCACGGCGTTTGGCAGACCGGGGAGGATATAGTCGGCGACATGCCGGTTGGTCTGGCGCTGATAGAACAGCCCAGCGGTCACGCGAAAACGGTTATCGGCAGGTGAATTGACGCGCAGCTCGTGCGACATTTTCGTAAATCGATCGTGCGAGTGAAAGGTCTGCGTCGGGTCGATATCGTTGCCCAGCGCATCTTTGTAATAATTATAATCCGTATAGGTACTGTCGTAAGCGACATTGAAGTACGAATAGTCCTGCGTATTATCGACGGTGCGGCCAAATTGCGAAGCCGCGTAGGTCAAATCCCAGTCGCTGATTTTGCCCTGGACGGTCATTGACGCAAGGTAAAACTGGTCGCGGTTTTGATCGGGGGTGAAGTCGTGGACTTCCAGGTCGCCGGCGCGGGGATCATAGAGGAACGTGCCGTTGGCGACCTGATGCTGGTAGATTACCGCAGGCGTGACGGTCCAGCTGTCGTCGAGGTCGATTTTCAGCGCGGCCCGGCCGCCATAGGTCTCGACGTCGTTGAAATTCTTCTTGGCGAATTTGCCGTTGTTGATGGTGAGCGGAGCGTTGGTCACAATTGGGTGATTATCCTCGTCGACGAGTCCGGACGAGGTGTTGGGACGCAGATATGTGCGATTGGCGAAGGTGTTGTCGATGAAACCGCCGTCTTTTTCGTAAAAGCCGACTAGCCGAACCGCGGCCGTGCTGCTGATCGGCACATTGACGAAGCCCTCGGCGGTCCCCCCGACATTGCCTTTGCCGAACTTGTTGAGTTCAAGGTCGTAGCCAGCTTCGAATTTCTTCGTGCTCGGCTTGTTGGTGATGAGCCGGAGCGTGCCGGCAAGCGAACTTGCGCCGTACAATGTGCCCTGCGGTCCTGACAGCGCCTCGACCCGAGCGATGTCATAAACGTGGATGTCGACGGTGTTGGCGATCGTAGTGACCGGCACTTCGTCGATGTAGACGCCCGCAGTCGGCAGCGGACCCGACTGCAGCCCGTCACCCCCGGTCGAGATGCCGCGGAAATAAAGCTGCGACTGGCCCGGCCCGAAGGTCTGAAAGCTGACGCTCGGGAGCAATTTTACATAGTCGTCGAAGCTCTGCACCTGATGCTGCTCGAGGGTCGCACTGGTCAGCGCCTGAATGCTGATCGGCACCTTCTGGATGCTTTCGGACCGTTTTTGCGCGGTGACCACAATCTCGCCATTGTCGACCGTCGTGACAGCGGGGGCGGGTCCCTGGGCAAGCGCGGGATGCGCCCCGGCCAGCATCGTCGATCCGATAAGCGCAGCATAAGCGGCCCGCATGTGACGATGCCGATAAACCGTGTCGTTCATTGCCGCTGGGCCCCTTTGTCGTGGCCGATCCGACGCCCTCGTGCGCTCGTATCCGGCTCGACAACGCTCCACTTTAACCGCCGCAGCGTCAATCCACTTTATGTTGCATTGCGGCAACAGTCGGCCAAGAACCTCTCCAATCGTGGAGCGCCGGGCCGAGCGATGCTCGAAGCGGATCGAGCCATTGCGAATAATTCTGCCACGCGTCGGTGCCTTCGTCACTGATCGGGCGGCGGACCTGCTCGGCGCTGGCCGTCTGTACGGCGCGGTCATTGTCCCAGAAGCGCAGGCAGGCGGAATCGAATGGCAGCCCGACCGCCTCGAGCAGACGCCGTATCTCGACCTCGCTGTTCGCGACCATGTCTTCATGAAGCACGCGGTGGACGCGCCCCGGGAGCACTGCATCGATATAAGCCATGGCGTTGACATAATCCGCATAGAAACGCCCGATGTCGGCAAGGTCGTAGGAGAAGGCTTGGCCTCGCGCGAAATGCTGCTTGAAGTTGGAAAAGCCGCAGGCAAGCGGGTGGCGGCGCGCGTCGATGATCGTCGCATTCGGCAAGATCAGGTGGATCAGCCCGACGTGCGCCCAGTTATTGGGCATCTTGTCGATGAACAATGGTCGCCCGCTCTTGCGCTGCGGGCGTGTGCGATCGAGATACTCGCGGCCGAGCATGGCGACTGCATCGCGGTCTAGCTCGCCGAGCCCGGCGAGATGACTGCCCCCGCTCCGTTCGGTGCCCAGCCGGCGGGCAATCGCCTGGATGTCGGGCAACTCCTGCGTCCCTTCGACGTCAGCATGACTGGCAAGAATCTGCTCGATCAGCGTCGATCCGGCGCGCGGCATCCCCAGCACGAAGATCGGGTCGCGATCGGGGGCCCCCCAGCCTCCGCGACTATTGAAGAAATCGGCAGTGAAGGTCTCGCGCGATCGCGCCGCGAGCGCGGTGGTCTGCGCCGGGTCATAAGGAAAAGCAGCGCGGCGCAGGCGATTGCCTTCGGCATAGTGCGCAAACGAAGTTTCGTAGCGTCGCGCGTCCTCAAGCGCCTTGCCAAGCGCGAACTCCAGGTGGAAGCGGTCGTCGTCGCCAAGGTCGTCGCGCTCGAGCCCCGTGTTCATTGCGGCGATGTCGTCGGGGGTGAAGCGCACGGTTTTCAGGTTGGCGAGACTCCACCACGCCTCCCCGAGCACAGCCGACAGGGCGATTGCGTGGCGATAGGCGGCGACGCAGTCGTCGCGGCGCCCGAGCGTCTTGAGGACGTGGCCATAGTTGAGCCATACGCGCGGCTGATCGGGGCGCGCTTCGAGCACCGCCCGAAATTCCTCCGCCGCCTCCGCATAGTCGCCATTGCGCGCCAGCGCCGCGCCCTTGAGATTGCGAAACGCCGGGTTGGCAGGGTCCCCCGCGAGCAGGATATCCACCTGAGCAGTCGCCTCGGCGGCGCGGAACTGGCGGTAAAGCGCGGTCGCCAGGTTGAAGCGAGCAGGCGCAAAGCTCGGCGCCAGCTCGAGTGCACGGGTCAGCAGCGTTTCGGCATCGCGATTACGCCCGAGCCGTCCGGCAATCTCGGCGAGCATGCGGATCGCCGGAACGTCGGTCGGCCGCCGCTTGAGCCGACCGCGCAGAAAGGCTTCGGCCGGAGCGAGCCGGTTTTCCGAAATGGCGAGGGCCGCCTTCATCAGATCTGGATCGCCGACGGAAGCGTGGATGCCGGCCAGTTGTGCTTCGTCGCCACCCGCCTCGTCGCCGGCCAGATGCAGCTCCTCGGCGAGCGCCTGCCACGGCTCCGGCTGCCCCGGATCAAGCTCGACGGCATTCCGCAGCGCGGCGACGGCCGCCTCGCTCTTGCCAAGTGCGCGGCAGGAAAGGCCAAGCTCAAAGGCGGTCGCCGCCGATCGCGGCTGAGCCCGGGCTAATGGCGCCAATAGCGCATGCGCCTGACCCGGGCGCCCAGCCAGACGGTGCGCGCGACCGGCAAGAAGGAGTGCCTGTGGATGCCCAGGCACGACGAGAAGGATCTGCTCGATCTGCGCCAGCGCGAGATTCGGATCGACCTGCACCAGGCGTTCACCATGGGCGAGCGCCACGTCGAGAGAACCCTGTCGGGCGTTTGTCGCCATGTGCCTCCTTCAAGCCGACGGTCCGGCGCGATGATCAAGTCCCGCTACTCGCGCGCTGTCAATCGGCGTTCTAAAATCAGACCGACCAATTGATGGTCGGCCCGCGAGGCGACCGTGGCGCTTGCAATCGAAGACTCCGCGAATGCCCTCCCGCGAGGAAGTCAGACTATTCGATGGCTTCCAAACTGCGCATCGGTTCCTTAGCCTGCATTGGCCTGAGCCCCAGCTTCGCCAAAAGCACCGCATCCTTATCGTCGCCAGCATTGGCGGTGGTAAGCAATTTGTCGCCCGTGAAGATGCTGTTGGCCCCGGCCATGAAGCAAAGCGCCTGCGTCGGCTCGCTCATACTCTCGCGACCAGCCGAGAGACGGACCATGCTTAGCGGCATCGTGATGCGCGCGACCGCGACAGTGCGAACGAACTCGATGTCGTCAATCTTCGCGAGTGGCGTGTCGGCCAGCAAATCGCCGAGCACGGTCCCCTTGATCGGCACGAGGGCATTGACGGGAACACTCTCCGGGTGTCGCGGCAGGGTGGCGAGCGTGTGGAGGAAGCCGACGCGGTCCTCGCGGCTCTCGCCCATCCCGACGATTCCGCCGCAGCACACCGCCATTCCGGCCGCTCGAACCTGTTCCAACGTCTCGAGCCGGTCCTGAAAGGTGCGAGTTGAGATGATCTTGCTGTAATTTTCCGGCGAGGTGTCGATATTGTGATTGTAATAATCGAGTCCCGCATCGGCGAGGCGCGAGGCCTGGCCGGGCGACAGCATGCCGAGCGTCATGCATGTCTCCAGCCCCAACGCCTTGACCCCCGCGACCATGTCGCAAACGGCATCCATGTCGCGGTCCTTGGGCTCGCGCCATGCTGCCCCCATGCAGAAACGCTGCGATCCAGCGGCCTTGGCTTCGCTCGCAGCCGCAAGAACGGCGTCGACGTCCATTAATTTCTCGGCCTTAAGCCCGGTCTTCGCCCCGGCCGATTGCGAGCAATAGCCGCAATCCTCCGGGCAACCACCGGTCTTGATCGAGAGCAAGGTGCAGAGTTGAACCTCACCCGCCGCGTGGTGGGCCCGATGGACCTCGGCGGCACGCAGGACGAGGTCGGTGAAGGGCAGCTCGAACAGCGCGCGAAGTTCGGCGCGGGTCCAGTCGGTGCGGGTCATTGTGGCTACATCCTGAGGAATGACAAATTTGCGCTGCGAAGCGTCGGTCTAGAAGCATGCCCTGACCGTCATGCCAAGCAGTTTGGCGAGTTCGAGAATGCGCTTACCGGAAACATCTGCGTTGCCCGGCTTGCCCTCATCGGGAAAGGCAGACAATGCGCCGGGCATGGGGGGCGTCATGGACCGAGAATCAGGGCTTCTGGCCACCACCGGGATGGGGCTGACACCTTTTCATGAGTTGAAGGCAGATCTTGTTTCGCTGCAAAGCCTTGCACGGCTGCGGTCGCTGCGCGCGCGGAGCGGCATCGACTTCGCTTCCAACGACTATCTCGCGCTGGCCAGCGCACCGCGCCTCCTCGATACGGTCAGACGGTCGATTGAGCGCGGCGTGCCGTTGGGTTCGGGCGGATCGCGGCTGCTCCGCGGCAACGATCCCGAACATGAAGCACTCGAAGCCGAGGCGGCGGCATTCTTCGGCAGCGAGGCCGCGCTGTATTTCTCGACGGGCTACGCCGCCAACGCCGCCTTGTTCTCGACCCTTCCGCAGCGCGGTGACCTCGTCGTTCACGACTCGCTGGTTCATGCCAGCGCCCATGAGGGGATGCGCCTTGGCCGGGCCACCGCGATGGTGGCCCCCCATAATGACGCGCAACGTTTTGAGGATGCGATCGTCGCGTGGCGCACGGCGGGCGGCACGGGCCGGCCGTGGATTGCGGTCGAGAGTCTCTACAGCATGGACGGCGACCGCGCGCCGCTTGGCGATCTGGCAATCATTGCCGCGCGTCATGAGGCCGTGCTGCTGATCGACGAGGCGCATGCCACGGGTGTGTTCGGATCGCAGGGGCGTGGGCTTGCCGCCGATCTTGAGGGGCAGGACAATGTCATTACGCTCCGGACGTGCGGCAAGGCGCTCGGATGCGAAGGCGCGCTGGTGTGCGGCCCGCGCATCGTGTGCGATTTTCTAATCAATCGCGGTCGCGGCTTTATCTTTTCGACCGCGCCATCGCCGCTGATGGCGAGCGCGGTGCGAGAGTCACTGCGCGTTCTCGCTGACGAGCCCGAGCGACGTGCGCGCTTGCACGCCCTCATTGCCGGGGCGGAGCGCATACTCGCACCACTTGGCGTTGTGGCCACGGGGTCGCAGATCCTGCCCCTCGTGCTGGGCGATGATGCCCACACGATGCAGATCGCCGAGGCGCTGCAGAATGCCGGGTTCGACGTCCGCGGCATCAGGCCGCCGACAGTCCCGGCCGGAACGTCTCGGCTCCGCTTCTCGCTTACGCTCAATGCGACGATCCAGGATGTCGAGTTTCTTGCGGACGCGCTGGGGAATGTGTTGCGGTGACGATCGGTCCGATCATCGTTACCGGCACCGATACGGATGTCGGCAAGACGGTCTTCGCGGCGGCGCTCGCCGCCGCGCTGGGGGCCCATTACTGGAAGCCAATTCAGGCGGGACTGGACGGCGACACCGACCGAGAACGGGTGCGCGTGCTGGTCGATCTGCCAGGCGAAAAGCTCCTTGCGGAAGCCTATCGCCTGACTACGCCCTGCTCGCCGCACCGTGCCGCCGAGATCGAAGGCGTCGATATTGATCTGGACCGGCTCGTTCCGCCGCTGCCCCGGCCGCTCATCATTGAAGGAGCTGGCGGTGCCTTGGTCCCCGTGACGCGCCAGATAGCATTTGCCGATCTTTTCGCCCGGTGGGGGTTTCCGGTTGTGATCGTCGCCAGGACGGCGCTCGGAACGATCAACCACAGCCTGTTGACGATTGAGGCACTTCGCTCGCGGGGCGTGCCCATCCTCGGGGTCGCTTTCGTCGGCCATGCGGTCGAAGACAGCGAGGCGACGATCGCCCAGATTGGCGGGGTCAAGCGTCTCGGGCGACTGCCATTCCTCGATCCGCTTGATCGCGCTTCGCTCGCGCGCGCGTTTGCCGATCATTTTCGGACGGAAGATTTCCGATGACCGATTCGCCCGTCTGGCATCCGTTTACCCAACATGGGCTTGGTGAACCGATCCCGCTCGTTACCCATGCCGAGGGTGCCGCGCTCTACACGGATGACGGTCGGCGGATCGTGGATGCCATCTCGTCATGGTGGGTGACGACGCACGGTCATGCCCATCCGCGGATCATGGCGGCGATCGCGGACCAGGTGTCACGGCTCGACCAGATCATCTTTGCGGGATGGACGCACGAGCCCGCCGAAACACTGGCGCGCGGCTTGAGAGAGATCATGCCGCCCTCGCTGACGCGGGTGTTCTTCTCCGACTCCGGATCGACCAGCGTCGAGGTCGCGCTCAAGATGGCGCTCGGCTTCTGGGCCAATCGGGGCGAACCCCGGCACCGCATTCTGGTGCTCGAGCATAGCTATCACGGCGACACGATCGGCGCGATGTCGGTCGGTGCGCGCGGAGTGTTCAACGCGCCCTATGCGCCCTTGCTGTTCGATGTCGGCACGATCCCCTTTCCTACGACCGTGGGCGGCCAGGAGACGCTCGATGCGCTCGAGGCAGCCTGCCAAGAGCAACCTGCCGCGTTCATCGTCGAGCCGCTGATCCTCGGTGCCGGCGGCATGCTGATCTATTCAACGGAGATCCTCGCCGCGATGCGCGAGATATGCACGGCCCATGGCGTGCTGTTCATCGCCGACGAGGTAATGACCGCATGGGGCCGCACCGGTACGTTGCTGGCGTGCGAGCAGGCCAACGTCACGCCTGATATATTATGCCTGTCGAAGGGCCTGACCGGCGGAGCGATTCCGCTCGCGGTCACCATGGCGAGCGAGGCGATCTTCGAAGCGCACCTGTCACAGGACCGGGCGAAGATGTTCTATCATTCGTCGAGCTATACCGCCAACCCGATTGCCTGCGCTGCTGCCAACGCCAATCTTGCCATCTGGCGCGAGGAGCCGGTGCTGGCGCGGGTTTCCGACCTCGCTCAACGACAGGCGTCCCGGCTCGACGCTTTGCGCACTCTTCCGGGGATCCACAACGCCCGAGCAATCGGCACAATCACCGCACTTGAGGTTGGCGATCGCCGGGGCTTGTACCTGTCGGACGTTGGCCCACGACTTTTGAAAATGTTTCGTGAAGCAAATTTGCTGCTCAGACCTCTCGGAAACACCGTCTACGTCATGCCGCCATTTTGTGTCGATGATGAAGACCTCGATCGCATTTACGACGCAATCACCGACGCGGCGAAAAATCATCCGTGACTCGCAGGAGATCGTTGACGAGCATGTCGACCGTACGAAGGTGCTGCGCTGATCCGTGATGCGGGATTGCATAATTGCAGATCATTCTCCCTTTGAGCAGCGGCATGCGAGCTTGGCGGTACGAAGTGACATGTCCCCTGCTTTTTCAGCCAGCTTGAGTGTTGGTTTTCCGGCCTTATGATCCTGTTTGCGCAGGTAGCATTCCCGGACGAAGTCAAGGTATTCGATCTCGTGATGGTGTGGTTAACGCTTGCGCTCGCAGTCAGCCTCATCGCTGAAATCAGATTGAGCATCCCTTCAATCTCACCGCCATAAATCGGCGCATTCCGACGTTCGTGGTAAAATAATAGCCGCAGGTCGGCGGGTCGATCTACTGCTGGATATTTTCCGGCTAGTGTCGAATCTTGCGCCTATCGCCCATGTCCCCGCCAGCGCTTGATGGTGCGCTGGATGATGCCGTCCTCGCCGCCGGTCTCGCGCCACAAGGCGGCGAAGCTGGGGTCGCTCGAGGCGGGGCGCTTTTCGGGTTCGAGGTCGTCGAAGCGGACCCGGATCGGGATGGCGACGCCTTCGCCGCAGACGATGCACTCGCGGTTGCGCAGCGCCGGGATCGCATCGAGGAAACCGCGCGCACCTTCGGGCATGGCGGCGCGAACGCAGGCCTGATCGCGCTCGTTGTTGAGGCGCATGGCGATGATCGTGCCGCACTGCGACAGAACGCCTTCGGCGAGATCCGACGGCCGCTGAGTAATGAGGCCGAGGCTCACGCCATATTTGCGGCCTTCCTTGGCGATCCGCTCGAGGATCTTGCGCACCGCCTGGCCGCTCGCCTTGTCGTCCTTGGGGACGTAACGATGGGCTTCCTCGCAGACTAGCAGGATCGGGCGCTGCGCCTCGGTCCGCGACCAGATGGCATAGTCGAACACCATCCGCGCCAGCACCGAGACGACCACCGAGGTCACTTCGGACGGAATGCCTGACACGTCGACGATCGAGATCGGACGGCCATGGCTCGGTAGGCGGAATAGCTTGGCGAGGAATGTCCCCATCGAGTCCGAGACCAGCATTCCCGAAAACATGAACGAGTAGCGTGGGTCGGCCTTATACTCGTCGAGCTTGGTCTTGAGCCGCTGAAACGGAAGCGTGTCGCCCGCGCGGTCGAGCTTGCCCATTTCATTGACGAGAATCGTATTGAGGTCTGACAAGAGATAGGGAATCGGCGAGTCGACGGTGATCCGCCCGAACTGGTCCCCGGTCTTGCCCTTGGTCCGCGCCGCGAGAAGGCATTTCGCGAGAATGTCGGCATCGCGCTGGCGCTCGGCGCCGTCGGTGGTCAGCAGCACTTCGCAATGCTCTTCGAAATTGAGCAGCCAGTAGGGCAATTGCAGATTATCGGCGTTGAACAGCTCGCCGCAATCCTTGAACGCCGCCGAATATTCACCGTGCGGATCGATCATCAAAATGTGGCCCTCGGGCGACAATTGCGAAATGCGATGAAGGATCAGTGCAACCGAGGTCGACTTGCCGGTGCCGGTCGAACCGAGGATCGCGAAATGCTTCGACAACATCGGGTCGACATAGAGCGTCCCGCGGATGTCCTCGGTCGGATAGACCGTGCCGATCTCGATGTTGGGGCTGTCATCGGCGGCAAATATGCCGTGCATGTCGATCGTCGACACCGGGAACACCTCGTCGCCGGGAATCGGATAGCGGGTGACGCCGCGGCGGAAGCTGGTCAGTCGGCCGCCGTCGGTCATCTTGCCCTCGCCGAGGAAATCGACGTGGGCGACGACCATCCCCTCCTCGGCCGCCCGAAGTGTGCGGACATTGGCGATCAGCCAGCTTCCCGCGACGCTCATCTTGACCTGGCTCCCGACCTGGCCCGACATTGCCAGCGAGGGATCGGGATGGGTAGAGAGCTTGTTGAGGGCAGCCGCTGCCATGCGGATCTGCGAGCCCGAGCCCGCGATCTCGAACACCTGGCCAATCGCAGGCTGCGGCTCGTTGGAGATTTGCGGAACGATTACGTGTGCCGTCTCGCCGTCACCATAGGCGGTCATCTCGTCGAGGAATTGCTTCAGGCTTGGCGTGTCGTCCATGGCTATGCTCTCGTCCGGAATTGCGTCCGGATAGCGCTAGCCAAGCCCGGTTAAGATCGAGTTAGTCCGGTCAGCCCCGGCGGCGGAACAGACCGGCGGCGGCCCAGCCGAGCGCGAGCGACAGCAACACCGCTAGCAGGCCATAAGCGAAGGCATGGCGCCGGGCGACGAGCGCGACATAGCGTTCGAAGCCCGACTTGCCGATGTGGATGTCACGCGTGGCGGCGGCGAGCACCCGGCCATGCTCGATCAGGAATGTCTCGGCGGTGTAAGTGCCGACCGGGACTTGGCTCGGGATCGTGATCGCCGCGCGGTAGAGCACGCCGCCGGTAAGCTCGACCCCATGTGGATCTTCGGCATAGAGCCCCTCACGGCGACGCAGGTCGAGCAGCCCGGCTTCGAACCTACGGACCTTGTCGGGCAGCGTGCCGCCCCCGGGCGACAGCTGGAGATGGGGCAATCCAAGCTCGTAGATCGAGGCGGTTCGGTCATCGACGAGGTCGCGCACCGGGCGCGACGAGGCGACCGAATAGAAGCTTGGCGCCGAGCGAAAGCGGCTCTGGTCGGCATTCATCCAGATCCCCGCGATCTTCTGCTTCTCGCGGATGAGGATCGGCTGATCTGGGCCGCGCAACACGATGACGATGTCGGCCGGGCGATCGGGGATTTTGCCGTCCGGGTAGAGGATTGCGCCGAACAGGAGCAATTGCGCGCCGGTGAAGCTGTAGCGGATCTGGACTTCGCGCGCCGAGACGTCGGGCACCAGCTGCGGCTTCGCGGCGGCGGTCAGAAGTAGCGCTACCGGAACGAGCAGAAGCTGCTTCACAACAACTCGATTGTGAAAATCTCGTCGGGCCGCCAGGCGAGGCCGAGCCCCATTCGGACCGCGACGAGGAGGATGATCAGCGCCAGCGCAAGGCGCAACAGGTCAGGCTTCAAGCGCGTCGCGAGGATCGCGCCATATTGGGCACCGACCACGCCGCCCAGGAGCAAAAGCGCGGCGAGCACGATGTCGACCGCGCCGCTCGACACCGCCTGGATCAGCGTGGTCACCGCGCTGACCGCAAGGATCATGACGAGACTCGTGCCAATCACGACTCGCGCTGCCATGCCGAGCAGATAGATCATGGCGGGAACGAGGATGAAGCCGCCGCCAACCCCGAGCAGCACGGTCAGCGTGCCTGCCCCAAATCCCAGCAAGGCGGGGGCGATCGGCGAGATGTAGAGTCCCGAAGCATAGAAGCGCGAGCGGAAGGGCAGGCTTGCGATCCATCTGTTGTGGCGCGGCTGGACCTTGGGGACTTCGCGCTTGAGCCAGCCGAGCGCGAACAGGGCGTCCTTCAGCATCAGCAAGCCGATCGAGCCGAGCAGGATGACATAGAGGAAGCCGACGACGACATCGACCTGGCCGGTGGCCTGGAGGATGCGGAACAGCGCGGCGCCGGTCAGCGATCCGAGCACCCCGCCTCCGACCATCACCAGCCCCATCTTGAGGTCGACCCCGCCACGCCGCCAGTGGGCCAATGCGCCCGAGACGCTGGCGCCGGTGATTTGTGTGGTGGCCGAGGCGACCGCGACCGTCGGCGGGATGCCGTAGAAGATCAGCAACGGGGTCGTGAGGAAACCGCCGCCGACCCCGAACAGCCCGGACAGCAAACCGACCAGTGCGCCCAGCGCAATGATCAGTAGTGCGTTGACCGACATTCCGGCGATGGGGAGGTAGATGTGCATGGGCTTGCAGCAACGCTAGGGAAGGGGCGCGGCGCTCGCAATGGCGGTGCTTGTCGTCCCGGCGCTGCGCGTGATCCCGGCGCATGCCGGGAGGACGCTGGTCAGAAATCGCCCGCGATGGTGACTGCGAGGCCCGACGAGGGGAAGGCCGTTCCCGCGAGCCGCTGGCGATAGTCCGCGTGGACCTTGAGGCCGTGCTTCATCGCGATTGTCAGACGCGGGCCTGCGTCGACGCGGTAGAGGTGCGGCTGCGCTCCGCCCCACATGCCGAACCCGCCCGAGATATTGCGCCACAGCGGCCGGGTAAGAGTGAAGGCACCGTCGCCGAACGGATCATGCGTCTTGATCCCGACGACCCCCGCCTGGGCATAGGCGTTGAGGCGGAAGCCCGCGGGCATTGATTGGTCCCAAATGCCGCCTTCGGCGAACATGGCGAAGTCGTTGCGGCCACCGGCGCGGCCAAAACGCTGACGTCGCTCGACGGTCAGCGCGAAGGGGATGGTGAGGAACGGACGGTAGCGGACACCGAGGCCGACTTCGCCGCCACGCGCGCCACCGAGCGGGGTGCTGACGCGCAGGCTCGCGCCAAGATGGCGGTCGATCCAATAGGTCATTCGCGCCCCGGCCTGACTTCCGCCCAGCGTTGCGCCGTTGGCGGCGAGGCTGTTCGGCCCAAGAATCTGCCCCGGCTTGCCGCGAGTCATCGCCCAGGTTGAAAGCTCGAGCCGATTCGCGCGGCGGGTCAGTGGTCCGGCAAGAGCATCGGCGCCAGGCGCTTCCCCATGTGCCACCGGCATTGCTGCGGACGCCAGTTGCATGGGCGGCGGAGCGGGAACTTCGGGCTCGCCGCTGAACGGCAAGCGGCGCGGCTCCGGCATCAGCGCGTCGTCGATATAGCGGATCCGCGCCGCCGACTGGGCGCGGCGGGTGACGACGGGATAATAGGTCGGCATGGCATAGACCCTCGCCGGAGGGGGCGCCCCATAAGGTGCGGGATAGGACGCCGGATATGGAGCCGGATAGGGTGCGGGCGGAGTCACGGCGGTTCGTGCATCAGGAGTGGCGGCGGCTGAGGGCTCGCTGCCAAGCGGGTCGAGCGGTGCGAACTCGGTCATTCCGACGGGGGGCAATGGCGCGCGCGCGGGGAGGCTGGCCATCGCCCCCCCGCCCGGAACAAGCCCGAGGCTGACCGCGCGAACCCCGGCCCAGGCGAGCACGGCGAACCCGAGGAATCGAGTCGATGCAGTCATGCGCCAAGCTCCTTGGGGAAGATGTGATGGGTCTTGTCCCAGCGCGGCGGGCCGGCTTCGTCGTGGAGCGCCAGCGCGCGGCGAACGGCGAGGATTGCGATGATATTCGCGACGAACAGCCGCGGGATCGACAACAGACCCTGCCACGGACCGTAGGCCGCGGTGGTGAAACCCGCGCGCATGACCATTCGCCAGGAAAGCAGTGCGAAATTGGCCTTGAGCAGCAGTTCGAGGCGCGGCCCGAGGGTTACTTCGATCGGGGCGCCGAGAGCCTGCGCGAGCTCGAGCTGACCCCACAGGATCACTGCGACATAGCCCGCCACCATCAACAGCGCGGCGAACGGGCCGCTGCGATCGCGCAGCCGCATCCAGCGCTCGCCAAGCCCCCCCTGCCAGCCGAGCCGATCCCACCCCGACAGCGCGATTCCGCCGATCCAGCGCGCCTTCTGGCGAACTGCGGCATCAAGCGTTGCCGGGAAATGCCCGCGCGACGCGATTGCTGCGCGGTCGCCGGGGGCCGCGGGGATGCGCACGAACAGGGTCTTGAGCCCCAGCGCGCCGAGCCGCAGCCCGACTTCATAATCCTCGGTCATGCTGTCTGGCGCGAACGGGCGCCCGCCGTGAGTCGCGGCGAGCCGGTCGAGCGCGCTTCGCTCGATTGCGCAGCCGACCCCGGCGAGCGGGATCGATGCCCCGACCGCCTCGCGAACAACCAGCTCCTTGCCGTGGCTCTCGGCGAATTCATCGCAATAATGACCCGCGATCCACGGGCTTGTCGGGTCGGGCAGCGGGACCACGGGCAACTGGACCGCCGCGGCGCGCGGGGCGAGCGCGGCGAACAGCGTTAGCTCGTCGGGATGCACCACATCCTCGGCGTCGTGAAGCACGATGGCGTTCGCCCGCTGGCCGCGTGCGGCTTCCTCTGTGCCGAGCGCGGCGTAGAGATGGTTTAGGCAGTCTGCCTTTGTCGTCGGGCCATTCACCGCGAGTTGCACCGAAACAATCCGCTGATCCTTGACCGAGGCAATCGCGGCGGCGGTGGCGGGGTCGTTGGCGTAATGGCCAACGAACAGGCGGTAGTCGCCCGCGTCGAAGCGCTTGAGCGATTCGCGAAGCATCGGCGCGATCACGCTGCTTTCGTCCCAGGCAGGAATGAACACGGCCAGCCATCCCGGTGCGGGCGGCGGCAGCGTTTGGGCGAAGGCGCGCGGATAACGGCTGTAGATGGCGAGCGCGCGCCATAGGCGGCGACCGAAATAGATCAGGTCGACAGCAAGATCGTTGAGCGCAACGATGAGAAACCCGACCGCTACGAACAGCGCGAGTTCTTCCGCGAGCGCAGCAAGGATCGACGCGAAAGCCATGTCAGCTGGTTGAGACTCGGCGCATGTTCCCCACGGGATGCGAAAGGCCGAGCGCCCAATCTCTGTCACATCGGGTCCAGCGACGCAAGCATGCGGCAAATACCGGGATTGAGGATGCGCCCGGAAGCCATTCGCGGTAGGCACCAGCGATGGGCAGGGGCATTGGATCGAGCTGGGTGGCGGCAGTTGGCGCGCTGGTGCTGATCGGCGCGGCGCCGCTAGCGGTGTTCAGTTCCGGCGGCTGGGCGGCGTTCGACCGCGGAACGTCGTGCGAAGCGGTCGGGCGGTCGGAACGGATCGATCGTGACCCGCTGAGCCAGCCGCACGCCGCCTTCGTATTCGACCGCTCAGGGCCCCGGCGCGGCCAGTTCGCGGCGCAGTTGACGCTTCCTGTGCGACCCGATTCGACAGTCTTGCTGACGGTCGGCGATCAGCCGTTCCTGCTGGTGGCGCGCGACCGTTTCGCGTGGAGCCGTGGCCCGGCTCAGGAGCACGCGATCATGTCGGCAGTGCGCTTTGCCCCCACAATGCGAATCAAGGCGCGCTCGCCGGGTGGCGGGCGCTTCGTCGACCGCTATGCGCTGGCCGGAGCGGCCGGGGCGATCGATGCGGCGGCGGCCTGTTCTGTGCGGCGCGGCTGACGGCGACTGGAAAAATTGGGCCAGCCTTGCTAGATGCGCAGCTCATCATGAGCGCCGATACCCAGTTGATGCCGATTCCCGGCCCGATCGATCCCGTCCCCGTCGGGCGCTCGGTCGTGCCACGCGCCGATGGCCGGATCGAGCTGATCGGGCGTGCGCGGGAGGCGATCCGCTCGTCGCTTGCGGAGGCGGGGCTGGAACCGCGGATGGCCAAGCTTCGCGCCAAGCAGATCTGGCATTGGGTCTATAATCGTGGAGTCACCGACTTCGCGCTGATGACCGACATCGCGAAGACCCAGCAACCGTGGCTGACCGAGCGGTTCGTGATCACCCGTCCCGAAGTGGTCGAGGCGCAGGTGTCGATCGATGGCACACGCAAGTGGCTGCTGCGGACCCATGATGGCCATGATTATGAAATGGTCTTCATCCCCGACGCCGATCGCGGGACGCTGTGCGTGTCGAGCCAGGTCGGCTGCACGCTCAACTGCCGTTTCTGTCACACCGGGACGATGCGCCTGGTGCGCAACCTCGAGCCCGCCGAGATCGTCGGTCAGGTGATGCTCGCGCGCGACGCGCTCGGCGAATGGCCACTCGCCGCCGAGCGGCAAGACGAGAAGATTTCGCCCGAAGGCCGCATGCTGACCAATATCGTCATGATGGGGATGGGCGAGCCGCTCTATAATTTCGAGCATGTTCGCGATGCGCTCAAGATCGTGATGGACGGCGATGGGCTTGGCCTGAGCAAGCGGCGGATCACCCTGTCGACTTCGGGCGTCGTCCCGATGATGGCGCGGGCGGGCGAGGAGATCGGGGTCAACCTTGCGGTCTCGCTCCATGCCGTGACGAAGGAAGTGCGCGACGAGATCGTGCCGATCAACCGCAAGTACGGGATCGAGGAGCTGCTCCAGGCGTGCGCCGATTATCCCGGGGCGAACAATGCGCGGCGGATTACCTTCGAATATGTCATGCTCAAGGACAAGAATGACAGCGACGCCGAAGCGCGCGAACTGGTCCGGCTGATCAAGCAGTACGACCTTCCCGCCAAGGTCAATCTGATCCCGTTCAATCCGTGGCCGGGCGCAGCCTATGAATGCTCGACGCCCGAGCGGATCCGCAGCTTCTCGAGCATCGTCTTCGCGGGCGGCATCTCGGCCCCGGTGCGGACGCCGCGCGGGCGCGATATCGATGCGGCCTGTGGTCAGCTCAAGACCGCTTCAGAGAAAAAGAGCCGCGCCGAGCTTGATCGGCTGGCGGACGAAAAGCAGGCTGCACTCGAGGCCGACTAAGCGCTATCGCTTGCGGCGGAGCATGGCGGCGAATTGCGCGCCAAGGACGATCGGCCCGACTCGAACCCCCATTGCGGCAAGGTAGACCATCGTCGAAGGCAGGGCGAGCGCTGCGGCGGCGATCCATGCCCTCGGGCGGTCCTCATTCCGCGCGGCTTCGGCGAACATGAGCAGCGCCGCGAGCGCGACGATCGTGAGGTCATAGTTAAATCCATAGGGCAGCACGAGGAAGGTCGCGACTGCGGTCAGCATCGCGGCGCGGTGATCGGCGGCGGGGAGGCGCCACAGCAGGATTGCGGTCACCGCCACCGCGACCAGCGCGTGGAGCGTCCAGGCCAGAGCGGGAGACAGGCCTGCGGCGAACAGCGCCGGGGCCAGCGTCGGCATCATATAGCTCCACAGCATGTTCGATGAACCGACGAGACTGAGCTGCAAGCTTGCGGTCGAAGCGAGATAGGTCTGCCATGGGGCGACCCCGAACAGGATGATCGACAAGCCGACAAGCAACCCCATGGTCAGCGCGGCGGTGGCAAGCGCGCGCCACGCCCCGCGCCGGATCAGCACCAGCGGCATGAGGATTGCGAGGTGCGGCTTAATCAGCATCAGCCCGATCGCGACCCCCGCCCTGTACGGCGCGCGGTCGAGCCGGTCCCAGGCGAACAGCCACAGCGCCGCGAAGATCAGCCCATAATGGCCGGCCCACAGGCAGACGATCGTCGCCGGAAGCGCCAGCGCCCAGCCGGGCGCCATATCCGTCCGCGCCAGCCAGGGTCGGGCTGCGAGCAGGAAGGCGCCGACCGACAACAGCGACCATAAGGCCAACGCTGCCACATAGGGCAATGCTCCGAACAGCGGCGCGTAGAGCAAGGAAGTCGGCGGATAGCTGTAATTATGCTCGACGATTCCCGGGCCGAGGTGCGCCGCCTGCCACGCCTGATATGCGCGCACGTCGTAGAGCAGATCCGTCCGCCCCTCGATCGCTAGTTGGCCGGCCGACCACAGATTGGCGAAGTCGCGCCCCCACAGCGCATGACCGTTGATGGTCAGCCCCGAATGCGTCCGCGCAACGCCGAAATCGAGCCAGTAGAGGCCCAGCGCGGCGATCAGCCCACCGAGCCACACCAACGCCGGGAGTGGTGCCAGGCGGAGCGGCGAGGCAGTCGTGGGATCGGCGGTGGGGCTGGTCATGGGCCTCGGCATGGCGGGCGACCTCCCGCCTGTCCAGCAGCAGGCGCTTGCGCATCGTCTGCCGAGCGGCTTTACCCCGCGTCGTGGATGAGGAGTGAGCATGTCGCTGATCGGCAAACTGGTTGGAACATTGGTCAAGCGCGGGCGGCTGACCCTGGTCGGCGCCGACGGCAAGCGCGAGAGTTTCGGCCCCGGCGGCGGCGCCGACCTGACCCTCCGCTTCAACGATCGCACGGTCGCCTTTGCCATCGCCCGCAACCCGCGGCTGGCCTTTGGTGAGGCCTATATGGATGGCCGCCTCGTGATCGAGAACGGCACAATCCTCGAACTGCTCGAGATGATCGTCGGCGCCAACCGCTGGGAAGATGGCGGCAAGGGCCGCAAGCTGATTTCGCAGGGCAAGATCGACCGTTTGCTCGCGCTGTTCCGCCGCAACCCGGCGGACAAGGCGCGTAACAATGTCGCCCACCATTATGACCTCAGCGACGAGCTCTACGAGCTGTTCCTGGACGACGACCGCCAATATAGCTGCGCTTATTACACCGACCCTCAGAGCAGCCTGGAGGAGGCGCAGGCCGACAAGAAGGCGCATATCGCCGCCAAGCTCGACCTCAAGCCGGGGCAGCGGGTGCTCGATATCGGCTGCGGTTGGGGCGGGATGGCGCTCTACCTCAACCGGGTAGCGGGGGTCGAGGTGCTGGGGGTCACGCTGTCGCAGGAGCAGCTCAAGGTCGCCCGGGATCGCGCCACTGCGGCTGGCGTCGCGGACAAGGTCAAGTTCGAACTGATCGACTATCGCAGCCTCACCGGCAGCTTCGACCGGATCGTCTCGGTCGGCATGTTCGAACATGTCGGCGTGGCGCATTACGACGAGTTTTTCGCGACCTGCAAGCGGCTGCTCGAACGCGACGGAGTGATGCTGCTCCACACCATCGGCAAGCTCGGCAGTGCCGGCCCGCCCGATCCGTTCACCGACAAATGGGTGTTTCCAGGCTATCATCTGCCGTCGCTGTCGCAGATGTCGGCGGCGAGCGAGAAGGTCCGGCTTATCGCCAGCGACGTCGAGATGCTGCGCGTCCATTATGCCTATACGCTGCGCGCATGGCTCGAACGATGCGAGGCGGCGAAGGACAAGATCGTCGCGCTTTACGACGAGCGCTTCTACCGCATGTGGGAGTTCTACCTCGCCGGCGGGATCGTGATGTTCGAGAGCGGCGCCGCCTGCAATTATCAGGTGCAATATGTTCGCGACCGCTATGCCCTGCCGATCACGCGGGACTATATGATCGAGGCGGAAGGCCGCTATCGCACCCACCCGTCATCCCGGACTTGATCCGGGACCTGCCTTCCTTGCCTTGAACGGGGAGGAAGACAGGCCCCCGGTCAAACCCGAGGTAACAACATTATTGACCAGCGTGCATCATTCCACGTGCGGCGACTCGTTCGTCGGCGGTCAGCTTGCCGTCGTGATTGGCATCCATCTTGTCGAAGCTCTGGAGCGCCACCGCATTTGCTTCCGCCTGGGTGACCTTCCCGTCATGGTTGGTGTCGGCCATCGACCACATCCGCGCCATGCCGCCGTTCATTCCCTTGCCCATTCCCATGCCCACGGTCGCCTTGCCCATGCCGTCATGGGGCATTGGCGCGCGGGCGAATTCGTCGCGGCTGATGGCGCCATTATGGTCGGTGTCGATCATGTCGAACATCGCGTTGCGGTCCATCGGCATGTGCATCATCCCGCCCGCACCCTTCATTTGGCCCTGCGCCGCGTCCCACAGCTTGGCGGCGGCAGCAAGTTCGGCCTGGTCGAGCGCGCCGTCATGGTTGGCATCGAGCATCGCAAAGCCTCGCTGGACCCGGGCGAGAACGTCCGCGCGAGTCTGGACCTTGTCGCCCATCGCCCCGCGCATCATGGGACGCTGAACGCCCGGAGCCGACATCGGCATCGGCATGGTCTGGGCGACAAGCGGGGTGGCGACGACGGCAACCACGGCAAGCAGATTCTTCTTCATCATGACGGCTCCTTGAAACAGATTGCGCGCCATTAAGCGCACCAGCCTGTATCGCGCTTGAATGGTGGCGCGCTCGGTGGCAGGGGCCGCGCGTTGAACTCAACGGGGATTCTGCTTCGATGGCCGACCGCCTGCGCCGCGTCGTGCTCGCCTTTTCGGGCGGGCTCGACACCAGCGTCATCCTGAAATGGCTCCAGACGACCTACCAATGTGAGGTGGTAACCTTCACCGCCGACCTGGGGCAAGGCGAGGAACTCGAGCCCGCCCGCGCCAAGGCCGAGCTGATGGGCGTAAAGCCCGAACATATCTTCATCGACGACCTCAAGGAGGAATTCGTCGGCAACTATGTCTTCCCGATGATGCGCGCCAATGCGCTCTACGAGGGGCTGTACCTGCTCGGCACCTCGATTGCGCGCCCGCTGATCGCCAAGCGCCAGATCGAGATTGCTCGGGAGGTGGGGGCCGATGCCGTATCCCATGGCGCGACCGGCAAAGGCAATGACCAGGTGCGGTTCGAGCTCGGCTATTATGCGCTGGCGCCCGACATCAAGGTCATCGCTCCTTGGCGCGAATGGGATTTGACCAGCCGCACTGCGCTGATCGAGTTCGCCGAGAAGAACCAGATCCCGGTGCCCACGGACAAGCGCGGCGAGAGTCCCTTCTCGACCGATGCCAACATGCTCCACACTTCGTCCGAGGGGAAGGTGCTCGAGGACCCGTGGGTCGAGGTGCCGGACTATGTCTATTCGCGTACGGACGATCTGATCTCCGCGCCGAATACGCCCGAGGAAATCACCGTCGAGTTCAAGCGCGGCGACGCAGTGGCGGTCAATGGCGTGGCACTGACGCCAGCCAATTTGCTGATGAAATTGAACGAACTCGGCAAACGCCACGGCATCGGCCGCCTCGACTTGGTCGAGAATCGCTTCGTCGGGATGAAGTCGCGCGGGATGTATGAGACCCCCGGCGGGACGATCCTTCACGCCGCCCACCGCGCGATCGAGCAGCTGACCCTCGATCGCGGCGCGGCGCACCTCAAGGACGAGCTGATGCCGCGCTATGCCGAGCTGATCTACAACGGCTTCTGGTTCAGCCCCGAGCGCGAGATGCTCCAGGCGGCGATCGACCACAGCCAGGCCAAGGTCGAGGGGGAGGTCCGCATGAAGCTCTACAAGGGCGCCACCCACATCACAGGCCGACGCTCGCCCAACAGCCTCTACAGCGAGAAGGTTGTGACCTTCGAGGACGATGCCGGTGCCTATAACCAGCGCGATGCAGAAGGGTTCATCAAGTTGAACGCGCTTCGGCTTCGCCTGCTCGGACGCCGCGACCGATGATCGTGCCGTCGGGTCGGCTCGGGCGGTGCGGCTGCCGTTGATCACGGCGGCCGCCCCCGAAACCCCGTATCTGCCGCGCCAGTGGTGGGAGACGCGCTGGTTCGCGGGCGTGATGGTGATGCTGGCGACGATCCCCTTGCTCTATCCGCCGATCCCGCCGCTGGTCGACCTGCTCGGCCATCTCGGCCGCTACCGGGTAAGTATCGACCTTGACCAGTCGGCCGCGCTGCAGCGTTATTACACCTATCATCTGACCTTGCTCGGCAATCTCGGAGTCGACCTGCTGGTCTTGCCGCTGGCGAATATTTTCGGGCTCGAGCTCGCCACCAAGCTGATCGTGCTGACGATCCCGCCGCTTACGGTAGCGGGTTTCCTGTGGGTTGCGCGCGAGGTTCATCACCGTATCCCGCCAACCGCGCTGTTCGCGCTGCCGTTCGTCTATGGTCACCCCTTCCTGTTCGGGTTCGTCAACTTCTCGCTGTCGATGGCGCTCGCCTTTCTCGCCTTCGGGCTGTGGCTGCGGATGGCCCGGCTCGACGCGACCCGGCTGCGGCTGATCCTGTTTGTGCCGATCAGCCTGATCCTGTGGGTGGTCCACACCTATGGCTGGGGGCTGCTCGGGCTGCTCGCCTTCTCCGCCGAGTCGGTCCGCCAGCATGATCGAGGGCGCGGCTGGTTCATGGCCGGCGTGCAGGGCGCGCTTCATGCGTCGGTCATGGCCTTGCCGCTGTTCCTGACGCTCTACTGGCAAAGCGGCGCGAGCAGTTCGCTTGCCACCGACTGGTTCAACTTCAAGATCAAGTGGCGCTGGGTAACGATGGCGCTGCGCGACCGCTGGGACTGGTATGATCAGGCAAGCCTCGTCGTGGTCGCGCTGCTGTTCCTGGTCGTACTGTGCCACCGCAAGCTGACCTTCTCGCGCAACATGGTCTTTTCGGCGCTGGTGCTGATCGCGGTCTATCTGTTGCTGCCGCGAATCATCTTCGGCTCGGCCTATGCCGATATGCGGCTGGTACCGTTCATCTTCGCGGTAATCCTGCTGGCGATGCGCTTCAAGGCCGACACCCATTTGCCAACCGCGCGCGCGCTGGCGATTGCCGGACTTGTTTTTTGTGGTGTGCGGCTGGCGGGGACTACGTTGAGCCTGGCGCTGGCTTCGCTCGACCAGTCGGCAACGCTCGAGGCGCTCGAGCGGGTCGAGCCCGGCGCACGCGTGCTGACCCTGGTCGGGCATCGCTGCAATGACAATTGGGCCCTCCCGCGCAATGCCCATCTCGGCGCGATGGTGATCGTCCGACGCGAGGGGTTCAGCAACGACCAGTGGCCGATGGTCGACGCCAAGCTGCTCGGCGTTCGCAACGCGGCGAAGCTCGGCTGGTTCGCCTATGACCCGTCCGAGCAGGTCCGCCCTTCGCGCTGTTCGAACCGCGAGCATTGGCCGATCAACTTCGCGCTGTCGCGTTTTCCGCGGGCCGAATTCGATTATGTCTGGCTGGTCGACCCGCCATCCTATGACCGTGGCCTGATAACCAACCTGACTCCGCTCTGGCGCGGACCGGCCTCGACCCTCTATCGCGTCAATCCATGACCGCACTTTCGATCGTCGTGCCTTGCTTCAACGAGGCCGAGTGCTTGCCCGTCCTTCACCAGCGGCTGAGCGCGGCGGCGCGCGCCAGCTTCGGCGAGGATTACGAATTGTTGCTCGTCAACGATGGTTCGCGCGATCCAAGCTGGGCGCTGATGGAGCAGCTCGCGGCGGACGACCCACACCTTGTTGCGGTCAACCTGTCGCGCAATCATGGCCACCAGCTGGCGCTTACCGCCGGGCTCGATCTCAGTCGCGGCGACCATGTGATGATCGTTGACGCCGATTTGCAGGACCCGCCCGAACTGCTCGGCGCGATGCTCGAGACGATGCGCCGCGAGGGCGCCGACGTGGTCTATGGCGTTCGCCGCAGCCGCGCCGGGGAAAGCGCCTTCAAGAAAGCCACCGCGCACGGCTTCTACCGCCTGCTCGCTAGCGCCACCGATGTCGAGATTCCGCTCGACACGGGCGACTTCCGCCTGATGACCCGGCGCGCGCTCAACGTGCTGCTGGCGATGCCAGAACAGGCGCGCTTCATCCGCGGAATGGTCGCGTGGATCGGCTTCAAACAGGTCCCCCTGCCCTATGACCGCGACGAACGCTTCGCGGGCACAAGCAAATATCCAATTGGCAAGATGGTCCGATTCGCGCTCGATGCGCTGACCAGCTTCTCCTCGGCGCCGCTCAAGCTGGCCAGCCACGCCGGGTTGGCACTGTCGCTCGGCTCGCTGCTGATCGTCGCCTATATCCTTTACGGCTGGCTAACCGGCCGGTCGGCGCCGGGCTGGACCTCGGTCATGCTGGTGGTGGTCGTGCTCGGGGCCGTGCAGATGTTCGTGCTCGGGCTGATGGGCGAGTATATCGGGCGGCTTTACAGTCAGGCCAAGCAGCGCCCGTTGTACATCGTCGAGGCAATTACCGGGGGTGACGCACGCCCCGCGCCAAGGCTTGGTCAGGTGGCGGAAGCCACCGCGACCAGCGACAGACCCGGCGGCAGCGGGACCTTGCCGAGCAGATAGGCCTCGGCCCCGAACAGCGCGTCGAACAGCCGGTTGACCGGCGCGGGTGGAACCGTGTCCTCACCCCCTTCTCGCCCCGTCGCCTTACCCGCCAGCCGCGCCGCTACGGCAAGCGGGAACAGCAGGCTGTTGAAATAGCTCATCCGGTCAAGCTTGAGCCCGGCATCGGCGACCAGCGCGGCGAGCGCCTTTTTCGAATAGCGGCGGTGGTGGTGGTTAAGCGTGTCGTGCGCGCTCCACATCCACTGGTGCGCAGGGACGGTGATCAGCACCTTGCCGCCGGGCTTCAACCGCCGGGCTATCGCCGCGAGACCGGCGCGGTCGTCGGCGACATGTTCGATCACGTCGAGAATCGCGACGAGATCGTAGTGGCGCTCGGCAATCCCTTCGAGCCCGGGGAGCGAGGCACCGACGACCGCGATGCCCGTGCGCTCGCTCGCCACCGCCCGCGCCGCATCGTCCATCTCGACCGCATCGACCGTCCCGAAACCGCGCAGCATCGGGACATTATGGCCGGTACCGCAGCCGATCTCGAGAATGCGCGCGTCCGCCGGAAGCTTGATCTCGCGACCGATAAATGCGGCAAGTACCCGCCGCCGCGCGGTATACCACCAGTGGGTCTGGTCGTGCTCGGCCATATGGTCGTAGATCGAGCGGTCCATCAGGCGAACACCCATTTGCGGTTGAGCAGGAAGGTCGCCGCCGGGGTGATGAACGAAATCGGGATCAGCGGGACATGCTTTTCGAAACCAAGCCGGGTTGCGAACAGCCAGGTCCAGAAAGCATTCAGCGCGAAGCTGATCAGCGACACGATGAAGAAACGGAAGGTCGTGCGGCGGACATTGTCGCGGCTCCCATGACCCTGGAAGCTGAACCGGCTGTGGAGTGTGTAGCCGAGCAGCATTGCGACAAGGTAGCCCGCAAGGTTAGCGAGCTGCACATGGCGCGCGGGGGCAACGGGTAGGTTCGCGCCGACCACGAGCGAGTAGATCACCGCGTAGAGCAAGGTCAGGAAGCCGCCCGTAACGAGGAACCGCACCAGTTGCAGTCCAACCGTTCGCTGCTCCTTGGTCAGTCGGTCGGTCAGTCGGCTGATCATCATTCCCGTCATATGCTCGGCATCGCTGGAAGGCGCTTTGCCCGGAGCGGACGCGCGGCTAGAGGCGATGCGTTAATCGGGCGGGGAACGCGATGCAAACCGTGATCAAGCAGGCCAGCCGGGCCGACGAGCAGGTCGCGCGCGCAATCATCTTTGTCGAGCGTCACTGGCGGTGGCTGGTGGTCGCGGCGTGGCTCGGGCTGTCGGCGTGGTTCCTGTTCCAGAACATCGGCCGGATCCGCAGCTTCGCGCTCGGCGACACCGACGACAATATGCGCATGAGTCAGGTCCGTGCACTGCTTGCCGGGCAGGACTGGTTCGACCTTCGGCAGTATAAGATGAATCCGCCCTATGGCGCGAACATCCACTGGTCGCGGATCGTCGACCTGCCGATCGCGGGGATGATACTGGCACTTCGCCCTCTTGTCGGCGGGCCCGAGGCTGAGCGAATCGCAGTCGGAATCGCGCCGCTGCTGCCGTTGCTGCCACTGATGTTGGCACTGGCGCTGACGACGCGGCGGCTAGTTGCGCCGGCTGCCTACCCGCTCGCGATCGTCGCGCTGTTCTTCGCCGGATCGACGCTCGGCATGACCACCCCGCTCAGGATCGACCATCATGGCTGGCAGCTGATGCTACTCGCGATCGGGGGCGCCGGCATGGCAGACCCGAAACGCGCAAGGGGTGGAGTCACCGCCGGGCTGGCCTCGGCGGTGTCGCTGTCGATCGGGCTCGAGATGATCATCTACATCGCCCTGTCGGGGGTGGCGATGGTGCTGGCATGGGTCGACGACCGCGATGAGCGCGACCGGCTGGCGGCGTTTGCGGTGAGCATCGGCGGCGGCTGCGCGCTCGGCTTCGCCGCCTTCGCCTCCTATGCCAACCGCTTGCCCGTGTGTGACGCGCTGTCGCCGGTGTGGCTGTCCGACGCGCTGCTCGGCGGGGCGTTGCTGTTCGGGCTGTCGATCGCGCGGGTGGAGACGTGGCAGCGGCGGCTGATGCTGGCGCTTGGCGCTGGTGCGCTGCTCGCGGCGTTCCACGCGCTGATGTGGCCGCACTGCCTGTCGCGGCTCGAGGGCGTGTCGCCCGAAGTCGACCGGCTGTGGCTGAGCCGGGTGCGCGAGGCGCGGCCGGTGTGGGCCAACGGCTGGGACATCGCGATGCTGATCATCGCGCTGCCGGTCGCCGGACTGATCGGTTACGGCCTGCTCGGCTGGCGTCTGCGCCATGACCGCGCGCAGCGACGGCGCCTGCTGTCGGTCGCCGCGCCCGCGCTTGCGGCGACGCTGCTGCTATGCTGGCAGACTCGCGCCGGACCCGCGGCGCAGATGCTTGCCATCCCGGGAGCGGTCGCCATCCCGTGGCTGTTCGCGCCGCGCGCGTTCGCGTCGGACAACAGCATCGTGCGGGTACTTGGGACCAGTGCGATCGTCATGCTCGGGCTTGGCGGGCTGGTGCCGCTGGCGATGAACTTCTCTCCCGGCAAGCCGGTCACCGCGCGCGAGCGGGCGATCAACCGTGCCAATCGGCTGTGCCCGACGATGTGGGCGCTCAAGCCCGTCGCGCAGCAGCCGGCGGGGGTGGTGTTCACCTTCGTCGACCTCGCGCCGCGGGTGATCACGGTCACCCACCACAGCTCGATCGCCGGCCCCTATCATCGCAACGGCGACCAGATCGCCGACATCATGCATGCCTTCCGCGGCACTGCCGACGCGGCGCATGCGATCATCACGCGCTACCATTCGACCTACGTCCTGACCTGCCCCGGCCTGTCGCAGACGACGGTCTTCATGGCAGAGGCACCCAAGGGCTTCTACGGCCAACTCGAGCGTGGGCAGGTGCCGGGGTGGCTTCAGCCGATCGCCCTGCCAAGGGACAACCCGTACCGGATGTACCGTGTCATCGGCTAGGTCAGTCCCGGAAAGCTCTGGCGAATCCCGTCGATCACGAACTGGGCGGCAAGGGCGGCGAGGATTACGCCGAGGAGCCGCGTGATCATCGCCTCGAGCTTGGCGCCGATCAGGCGCATCAGCGGACCTGCGGCGAGCAAAGCGAGCATCGTCAGCAGGATGACCAGCGTCATCGCCCCGAACACGATCGCGCTCTGGACAGGCCCCTCGGCGCGCGCGGTCAGCAGCATGGCGGTCGCGATCGAGCCCGGGCCGGCGATCATCGGGATCGCCATCGGGAAGACCGAGATGTCATCGGCGCCTTCGGCATCGACTTCGGTCGCGCGCGCCTCGCGTTTCGCGGTGCGGCGCTCGAATACCATTTCGAGCGCGATGATGAACAGCATGATCCCCCCCGCGAGGCGGAAGCTGGCGAGCGTGATACCCAGCGTCGTGAGCAACGGCCGTCCGAGCAGCGCGAAGAAGACGAGGATGCTCCACGCCACCACCGCCGAGCGAATCGCCATTTTGCGGCGATGCGCGGCGCTGGTCCCGGCGGTCAGCGAGGCGAAGATCGGGGCGCAGCCGGGCGGGTCGATGATGACGAGGAAGCTCAGCAGCGCCGAGGTGAACAGCGCGAACACCTAGGGGGAGACGCGCTGATAGACTCGCTGGGCGTAGCGATGCCCGGTCCATTGATAGACGCGGAAGGTGCGCGCGCCGTCCTTTTCGACCTTCCAGTCCCAGCCGAGCGTCTTGTCGGCCGATTCGCCGCGACCATAGTCGTTGGGCTTGCCGGTGCTCGGCGGAGAGAGGGCGGGCGGGGTGGCGATCGGCGCGCCGGTCGGGTGGCCGGTGCAGGCGGCGCGGCTGACGATCGGGACCGGACCGGTCGGCACCGGCTGGGCGGTCGTCTCGCCGCCGTCATAGATCCATTCCCAGCCGCGCTTGCCCTTGAGCCAGACGGTGGTGAAACGGCCATGCTTGCCGCCGGGGGCGCTATAGGGCCCGGCGTTGACCGCAACGCTTCGGTCGCACGACATGACCGAGGCCGAGGGTGTCCAGGCGATTGCGCGGACCGGCTCCTTGCGGTCCTTGAGAAAGTCGCGCGCCCAGATCGCTTGCGGGGTGAACATCACAGCGTCGCGCGCGGCATATTTGCGGAAGGCGGCCCATTGGCCGATGCGCTGCGCGTCGCGGGCGAAGGCGCGTTCGGCGTCGATCGCGGTGGGGGCGCCGGCGGCGAGCGAGGCGGACGCGAGCAATAGGATCACAGGCTCTTCTCCAGGGGAAAGCCCTCGCGGCGAGCGGCCGAGACGAGCGTGTTGCGAATGAGGCAGGCAATGGTCATCGGCCCCACCCCTCCGGGGACCGGGGTGATGGCCGACGCGACCTCGCTGGCCGAGGCGAAGTCGACGTCACCGACGAGGCGCGATTTCATGGGATCGGTCAGGCTCGGGACACGATTGATGCCGACGTCGATCACCGTTGCGCCGGGCTTGAGCCAATCGCCCTTGACCATCTCGGGCCGCCCGACCGCAGCGACGACAATGTCGGCCTGGCGGACCACGGCGGGGAGGTCGGCGGTGCGGCTGTGGGCGATCGTCACGGTGCAGCTATCGCCGAGCAGGAGCAGCGCCATCGGCTTGCCGACGATGTTCGAGCGGCCGATGACGACTGCCGACTTGCCACTGAGATCGCCCAGTTCGGCGCGGAGCAGCTTGAGGCAGCCGAGGGGCGTGCAGGCGACGAATCCGGGCATTCCGGTGGCGAGGCGCCCGGCGTTGATCGGGTGGAAGCCGTCGACGTCCTTGTCGGGATCGAGCGCAAGCAGGATCTTGCCGCTGTCGATGTGGGGGGGGAGCGGGAGCTGGACGAGGATTCCGTCCACTGCCGGATCGGCGTTGAGCCGATCGACCAGCGCGAGCAGGTCGGCTTCGGGTGTGTCGGCGGGGAGTCGGTGCTCGAAGCTGAGCATTCCCGCGTCGCGCGTCGCCACGCCCTTGTTGCGGACATAGACCGCGCTTGCCGGATCCTCGCCGACGAGGACGACCGCAAGGCCGGGCGCGCGGCCCTTCTCGGCAGCGAAGCGCGCGACCGCCTTGCCGACCTGGCTGCGGAGCGCCGCGGCGGCGGCCTTTCCGTCGATAATCCGCGCGGTCATTCAGGCCGTCGCGCTGGTGGCAATGTCCATCGCTGCGCCTGCGAGCAGTTTCTGGATGACCATGATGAGCAGCAGCACGACCATCGGCGAAAAGTCGATCCCGCCGAAGTCAGGCAGGATGCGGCGGATCGGTCGGTAGAGCGGGCCGGTCAATTTCTCGAGCGCAAGCGCGATCTGGCGGACTGCTGGCGAGGAGGTGTTGAGCACGTTGAAGGCGAGCAGCCAGCTGAGGATCGCCTGGATGATGATGATCCACCACAGCACGTTGAGGAGCAGGATGGCGATCGAGAAAAGCGACATGACGATGTTCATTGGCGCGTCCTAGCGGCGCGGTGATGGCGGCACAACTTACGGCGCGAAGCGGTTGGGTTGGGCTTCGGCCAGGATCAGCGCGAAGTCGCCGGCCGCGTCGGTCCATTCGGCAAGCGGGGTCCAGCCACCGGCGAGGAGCAGCAGTCGGCTGCCGCGCGCTTCATATTTGTGGCTGTTCTCGGTGTGGATCGAACTTCCCTGCGCGAAGTGGAACGGCTGACCCTCGACGGTGAAGTCGGTGTCGCGGGTCGCGCCGAGATGCATTTCGATCCGGCCGAGCATGTCGTTCCAGCGCGCTTCGTGGGCAAACGCGCCATCGGGGATGGTGCCGCGAAGTTCGCGGTTGATGCGGGTGATCAGGTTGAGGTTGAAGGCGGCAGTTACGCCTTCGGGGTCGTCATAGGCGGCAATCAGCCGATCGATCGGCTTGATCCGGTCCATGCCGATCAGCAGCTTCGCCCCGGTGCCGAGCAGGGCGCGGAAATGGCGCAGCAGGTCGGTCGCGCTCCGGGGGACGAAATTGCCGATCGTCGAGCCGGGGAAGAAGCCGAGTTTCGGCAGGGCCGCGATTTCGGGCGGGAGGGTCAGCTCGCGAGTGAAATCGGCGACGACCGGCAGCACGGGGAAGCGGAAGGCTTCGTCGACGACCCCAGCGCTTTGGTGGAGATAATCGCCGCTGATATCGATCGGGACATAGGCGGCGGGGTGGATGGCGCGAAGCAGCAGCGGGGTCTTGGTGGCCGATCCGGCGCCGAACTCGACGACCGCCATTCCGGGGGCAAGCGCGGCGGCAATCTCGGGCATGACGCGGGTCAGCAGCGCGGTCTCGGTGCGGGTCGGATAATAAGCCTCGAGCCGGGTGATGTCGTCGAACAGTTCGGACCCGCGCCGGTCATAGAGCCAGCGTGCCGGGATCGAAGGAATCGGCTCGGCCAGCCCGCGCAGCACGTCGGCGCGGAAGGCCGGGTCGATCGCCTCGGCAGGAGTAGGGTCGGCGTCGGCGCAGGCGGTTTCAACAGTCTCGAGCAAGACGGACTCCGGTGAATTGCCAGCGCGCGGCGGGCGGGAAGAAATTGCGGTAGGAGGCGCGCGAGTGGCCCCGCGGAGTGGCGCAGCTGGCGCCCTTGAGGACGTACTGACCGCTCATGAACTTGCCATTATATTCTCCGACGGTGCCGGTTGCGGGGGTGAATCCGGGATGGGGCAAGAAGGCCGATCCGGTCCATTCCCAGACCGCGCCGAACAGGGTCGATTTGAGCGCCGGGATGGTGGCGGTTGCCCAGTCGAGTTGCTGGCCTTCACGCGGGTCGGCGGCGATCGCGGCAGCCTCCCATTCCTCCTCGCGCGGGAGGCGGGCCCCGGCCCACCGGGCGAAGGCCTCGGCCTCGTAGAAGCTGATGTGCGCGACGGGGGCGGCGGGGTCGCGGGGGCGGCGTCCGGCGAGGGTGAAGGCGGTGCCATCGTCATGCCAGTAGAGCGGGGCGGAAATGCTCTCGCGGCCGACCCAGGCCCAGCCTTCGGACAGCCACAAGCTGGGGGTCGAATAGCCGCCGTCGGCAATGAACTGGTCCCATTCGGAATTGGTCACGGGGCGGGTGGCCAGCGCGTGGGGATGGAGCAGCGTGCGGTGGCGGGGTTGCTCGCAGTCGAACGCGAACAGGCCTTCGCCGGCACCGACCATGCCGATGCCGCCGGGATGATTGGTCCAGGTGGCGGGGGCATATTCAGTTGGTTCGGTGGGGGGTGCCTCGGCATAGGCGGGCTCGAGCGGGTTGGCAGCGAAGGTCGCGAGAATGTCTGTGAGGAACAGCTCCTGATGCTGCTGCTCATGCTGCATCCCGAGCTCGACCAGCGTCAGTGCCTCGGGCGATAGCGTCGGCATTACCCGCTCGATCGCCTCGTCGACATGCGCGCGCCAGTCGCGGATGTGGTCGAGCGTCGGGCGCGACAGCATTCCACGACGGTGGCGGGCGTGGCGCTCGCCTTCGCCTTCATAGTAGCTGTTGAAGAGGAAGGCGAAGCGGTCATCGAACGGGGCGACGCCGAGGTCGCGCAGGATGAAGGTTTCGAGGAACCAAGTGACGTGCGCCAGGTGCCATTTCGCGGGCGAGGCGTCGGGGTCGGGCTGGATGGTGGCGTCGGCATCGCTGAGCGGCGCGGCGAGGTCGAGCGTCAGCTGGCGGGTCGCGTGGAAGCGCGCCGCCAACGTGTCGGTTACTGGTCCCTGGTCGCGCCGGGTCGCCACAGCACATCGCCTCCCTCACCTGACGCGACCGAACGCGCGGCGACGAACAAATGGTCCGACAGTCGGTTGAGATAGGTCGCGGCGGGGGAATTGATCCGCTCCGCGCTGGCGAGGTCGACCGCCGACCGCTCGGCGCGGCGGACGATCGAGCGGGCGAGGTGGAGCGCGGCGACAGCTGCCGATCCGCCGGGGAGGATGAAGCTGGTCAGTGGCGAGAGCGTCTCGTTCATCGCGTCGATCTCGCGCTCGAGACGCGCCGATTGCTCGGGGATCATGCGCAGCGCCCAGTCGGGATCGGCTTCGTCGGTAACCGGGGTGGCGAGATCGGCGCCGAGGTCGAACAACTCGTTCTGGACGCGCAGGAGCGCGGGCGACAGCGGGTGGTCGCCGAGGTGGGCAATCGCGAGGCCGAGCGCGCTATTGGCCTCGTCGACATCGCCAATCGCAGCCATGCGCGGGCTCGCCTTCGATATGCGCGAGCCATCGACGAGGCCTGATGTGCCATCGTCCCCGGTGCGGGTGTAGATCTTGTTCAGCTTGACCATGTTTGCGCCTGACCGACCCGGTTCGGGTCAGCCGCGCCCGCCGCCGGCCGCCGCGATGATCAGCACGACGATGAAGATGGCGATGCCCTGGTAGAGGACGCGTTTGCGCATCCATTCCTGCTGTTTCGCTCCGGTGTTTTCCTTGCCGTTGGCCATGGCGATGACGCCGCGAACGAGGACATAGGCAGTCGCGCCCATGGCGGCGACGAGCGCGAGGATGAGGAGGATGGTCATGGAGCCCATTTAGGTATGCGTGAGGGCGAATCCTAGGGGGAGGCGGTTGGCGCGGAGGTCGGCGACGAGGGCGGGGCCGTCGACGCCCGCTGCGCGCATTGCCGCGAGGGACAGCGCCTGATCGCGCTTGGCGAGGCGGCGGCCGTCGGCGTGGGCGACGAGGCGATGGTGGCGGTAGTCTGGTTCGGGGAGCTCAAGGAGGGTTTGGAGGAGGCGCTGGACCAGGGTCGAGGGGCGCAGGTCTTCGCCCCGCGTGACCAATGTCACGCCCGAGGCGGCATCATCGACGACGCAGGCGAGGTGATAGGATGCCGGGGCGTCCTTGCGGGCAAGGACGATGTCGTCGAGGTCGGCGCGGCTCCCGCCGTGGAGGGTATCGGCTTCGCGCCACGTCGGGAGGGCCGTTCGGGACAAGGCCTTGGTTACGTCGAGCCGCCAGCTATGCGGAGTTTCGAGCCGCCGCGCGGGATCGTCGGGAAGGTCCCGGCAGATCCCGGGATAGTGCGGCATCAGGCCATGGGGGGCGGTCAGTGCGGCGGCGATGTCGGCCCTCGTGCAATAGCAGGCATAGGCCAGGCCCTCGCCGCGCAGGCGGTCGAGCGCGACTTGATAATGCATCGACCGCCCGGACTGAACCAGCGGCGGCTCGGCCGGAGCAAGCCCGAGCCAGGCAAGATCCCTGTCGATCGCGGCAACGAACTCGGGTCGGCTGCGGCCCGGGTCGAGATCCTCGATCCGCAACAGGAAGCGTTCCGCCTCCGTCGCGAGCGCCGCCGAATAAGCGTGCCCGAGGTGGAGCAGCCCCGTCGGCGACGGGGCAAAACGACTAATTGTCGCGCCTTTCGTCATTCGGCCTCTTGACGTGGAATCATGCGCCGTGCTGTCATCACCATGTCACGCCGGCTTGGCATCCGGCGCGTCACAAGGGAAGCGGGCTTCGCCCTCTCCTCCTTGCGTGCGACGGGGCCGGGGAAGTGCAAGGTTCGACCCAAGGAAAGGGTTTGCGCGCGCGTGTATCATCCCGACCTTATGCGACATCCCGACGGCTGTCCGGCGCTGGTGCTCAATGCCGATTATACGCCGCTGTCCTATTATCCGCTGAGCCTGTGGCCGTGGGAGACCGCGGTCAAGGCGATGTTCCTCGAGCGGGTCGATGTCGTCTCGCTCTATGATCGCGAGGTGCATTCGCCGACGCGATCGCTCAAGCTGCCGTCGGTCATCGCCCTTCGCCAGTTCGTCAAGCCGAACGAATATCCGGCGTTCACGCGCTTCAACCTGTTCCTGCGCGACCGCTTCCGCTGCGTTTACTGCGGCAGCCACAAGGAGCTGACCTTCGATCATGTCGTGCCGCGCGCGCAAGGCGGGCGGACGACGTGGGAGAATGTCGCCACCGCCTGCGCGCCGTGCAATCTCAAGAAGGGCGGCCGCACCCCGCGCCAGGCACAGATGCCGATCCACCGCGACCCGATCCGTCCCACCAGCTGGCAATTGCAGGACCATGGCAAGCGCTTCCCGCCCAATTATCTCCATCAGAGCTGGCGCGATTATCTCTATTGGGACATCGAACTGGAGGCCTGAGCCTGATCGTTAGCGGTGGAAGCGCCTCGCGCTTCTGCCGAAAGCGTGAATCAGGCGCTCAGCATAAATCAGCTAAGCCGGTCTTAACCATTTGCGTTTAATCGCGGGCGACAATGGAACAGTCCCCTGCGCCCTCCCGCCGCGAAGGCCCCCGCCTGCTGCTCGTCGAGCCCAACCGGAGCGCGATGGGGGTTTTGGCGCGCCGGCTGGGCGAGGCGGGGTATCGGGTGGCGGCAGCGGAGAGCGCGCAGGCGGCGGTAGCCGAGTTGCATCGGTTGCCGGTCGATCTGGTGCTGGCCGAGCTGGCGATGCCACTGATGAGCGGGATTGAGCTGACGCGGCTGATCCGCGACGATTCGAGCCTTCGCGATCTGCCGGTGATCCTGATCAGCGGGCGAAGCGACCGGTCGGGGGCGGTCAGGGCGCTCGAGGCCGGGGCCGACGATGTCGTCGTCAAGCCGTTCCAGCACGAAGTTCTGCTGGCGCGAATCGCGCGGCAACTGGCGCGCGCGCGCGCGGTCAAGGAATTGCGCGCCGACAATGCGTCGCTCGATGCGCGGGTCGTGACTCGCGCGATCGAGCTCGGCGAAATGCGCATCGCCCTGGCAGCAAGCGAAAGCGAGCGTTTGCGGCTGACGGGTCTGGTGCGGCCCTAGCGACTCGCGAGATATTCGGCGATCTTCGGGCCGAGTTCGGGGCTGTCCATCGCGATCGCCAAGTTCGCCAGGACGAAGCCGGCCTTGTCGCCGCAGTCGTGGCGCACTGCGTCGACCTTGACCGCGTGGAACGGCTGAACGCCGATCAGCTTGGCCATCGCGTCGGTCAGCTGGATTTCTCCCCCGGCGCCGGGCTCCTTGGCGTCGAGGATGGTCATCACTTCGGGCTGGAGGATGTAGCGGCCGATGATAGCGAGGCGCGAAGGGGCATCCTCGGGCCTGGGCTTTTCGACCATACCCAGGACCTCGGTGAGGTTGCCGCTGGTCTCGCCGGGAGAGACGATCCCATAGCTTGCCGTCTTGTCGGGCGCGACTTCGGCGGCGCAGACGATGTTGCCGCCGACCTTGTTATACGCCTCGACCATCTGCTTGAGCGCGCCGCCCACCATCAGATCGTCCGGCAGGAGTACCGCGAACGGCTCGTCGCCGACGATGTGCCGCGCGCACCATACCGCGTGGCCAAGGCCGAGCGGTTGTTGCTGGCGGACCGAGATCAGCTCGCCCGGGGTGGTGCGCGATCCGTCGAGCGAGGACAGGCTTTTGCCCGCCTTGCTCATCGTCGCCTCGAGTTCGAACCCCAGATCGAAATAGTCGACGAGGCTCGACTTGCCGCGCCCGGTGACGAAGATCAGCTGCTCGATCCCCGCCTCGCGCGCCTCGTCAACGGCGTACTGGATCAGTGGACGATCGACGACCGTCAGCATCTCCTTGGGCATCGTCTTTGTCGCCGGGAGCAGGCGAGTGCCGAGCCCGGCGACGGGAAAGACGGCCTTTCGGATCGGGCGGATGGCGCTCATTTGGGGGTTTCAGGTCCAGTCTTTTCGGAGGAACTCGGCGGCGGCGTGGCGCCCGCCGGAAGGGTCGGGGCGCCGCCATCGGGCGGGGGCAGGTCGAAGCGGTCGGCGCGGCGCGGCGCGGACTTGCGGACCAGCTCGTCGACCCGCGCGGGGGCGGCGTCGGTGCGCGGCTGGAGCAAGTCCTCGGCGGTCGGCGTGGTCAACGCCATCGCCGGCTTGACCGGGAGCCGATGGCCCGGCGCAGGCGTGAGCGGAACAATCTTGCCGCAGCCGGCAAGCGTGAAGAACAGGCCAAGGCGGACAAAGCGCTTCACCTGGAACCTCGGGCGGCGGCGATTGCTTCGCGCACCCGGGCAGGAGCCGTTCCGCCGACCGACGTGCGCGAGGCGACCGAGGATTCGACAGATAGGCAGCCAAGTGCCGAGACGGTGATGCGCGGGTCGACGGCTTGCAGCTCTGACAAAGTGAGATCGTCGAGTGGCTTGGCGGTGGCCTCGGCAGCGGCCACGGCGCGGCCCGCGACATGGTGCGCCTCGCGGAACGGGACGTCGGCTTCGCGCACCAGCCAGTCGGCTAGGTCGGTCGCGGTGGCGTGACCGGCGGCGGCGGCAGCGCGCATCTTGGCGGGCACGAACTCGAGGTCGGCGATCATTCCGGCCATTGCGGCAAGGCTCAGCGCGAGGAGGTCGTGGGCGTCGAAGACCGGCGGTTTGTCGTCCTGAAGATCCTTGGCATAGGCCAGCGGGAGCCCCTTGAGCAGAACCAGCATCGCGACGAGGTCGCCGATGATCCGGGCGCTATGGCCGCGGACGAGCTCGGCAGCGTCGGGGTTGCGCTTGTTGGGCATGATCGACGAGCCGGTCGACCAGGCGTCGGGCAGCTTGACGAAGCCGAATGGCTGCGACGCCCACAGAATGATTTCCTCGGCCAGCCGCGAGAGGTGGACGGCGGTGAGCGCGGCGGCGTGGAGATAGTCGACGGCGAAGTCGCGGTCGGAGACTGCGTCGAGGCTGTTTGCGGTCGGGCGGTCGAAGCCGAGTGCGGTGGCGGTGGCGGCACGGTCCAGCGGAAAGCCGGTTCCAGCGAGCGCGGCGCTGCCCAAGGGCGATTCGTTCATCCGCGTGCGCGCGTCGGTAAAGCGGCTGCGGTCGCGGACGAGCATTTCGCGGTAGGCCATGAAGTGATGGCCGAGCGTCACCGGCTGGCCTGACTGAAGATGGGTGAAGCCGGGCATCACCGTTGCAGCATGATCCTCGGCACGGGCGATGAGCGCTGCTTCGAGTGCATCGATACCGCCGAGCGCCTCGTCGATCGCGCCGCGCACCCACAGCTTGAAGTCCGTCGCGACCTGGTCATTGCGCGACCTTGCGGTGTGGAGGCGGCCCGCCGCAGGCCCGATCAATTCGGACAGGCGATGCTCGACATGCATGTGAATGTCTTCGAGCGCGGGGTCTTCAACCAGCTTGCCGTCGGCGATCTCGGTCGCGACGGTCGCCAGCCCCGCGTCGATCGCGGCGGCGTCCTCGGCGGACAAGATGCCCTGCGTAGCAAGCATCGCGGCATGGGCGCGGCTGGCGGCGATATCCTCGCGCCACAATCGCTTGTCGATTGCGATCGAGGCATTTATCTCGCGCATCACCGCGGCCGGGCCGTCAGCAAAGCGCCCGCCCCACATGCTATTGGAATTACTCGTGCGGCTGATCGTCATGTTCCTGATGGGGTCGCTCGTACTGGGCGGCTGCGATAGGCAAAAGGCGGCGGAGCGGCAAGCCGCGCCGGTTGCCGCAGCCGTGGTCGCCGACGCGGGGCCAAAGAAGGGGCTCGACCGCAGCCATGCGGGGCAGCCGATCCCCGACATCGTCATCAAGGACGGCGACGGCGAGGACACCGCACTGAGCGAGTTCAAGGGCGAACCGCTGCTGATCAACCTGTGGGCGAGCTGGTGCGTGCCGTGCGTCAAGGAATTGCCGACGCTCGATGCGCTGGCCGCGAAGCAGGACAAGGTTGCGATTGTCGCCCTGTCGCAGGACATGGCGCCGCTGGCGTCGGTCACCGCCTTCCTTGCAACGCACGGCATCAGGACGCTGAAAACCTATCAGGATGCCGACATGAAGATGAGCGATCAGGCGGGTGCGCCAGTGCTTCCGACCTCGATCCTTTACGACAGTGCGGGCCGTGAAGTGTGGCGCTTCGTCGGCGACCGCGACTGGACTAGCGGCGCGGCGGCCAAGGACCTTGCGGCGGCCAATTAGGCGACGGTCACTTCGACAAGTCGAGGCGTGCGAGCGGTGGAGCGGGTGAAGGGAATCGAACCCTCGTCGTAAGCTTGGAAGGCTTCTGCTCTACCATTGAGCTACACCCGCATTTCAATGACTTGACTGCAATAGAAGTCAGTTTTCGCGATCTTCCTGCACGAGGCACTGAAAGGCGCCAATGGCACATCAGGATCGATCGGGTCAACGCCGGGCGACGCGGCTTCGGCCCGCGACGTGGAGTTTGCCATCTGAACCCGTCAGGCATCCGCCATCCCCGGCTCCTCGACATCGAGCTGACCAAGCTCGACGAATTTCGCCAGCATCCACGATGCCGCCGGGCCGGGCGGAGTGTCCTGCCGCCAGATCCCGGCAAATCCATAGATGCCCCCCTGACGCTCGGGCATCGCCAGCCGGGTGAGCGTGCCCGCAACCAGATCCGCCTCGATCAGCGGGAGGGGCATATTGCCCCATCCGATCCCCTCACGCAGCAGCTGGTGCTTGGCGCCGAGATCGGCAAGCCGCCAGGTGCGCGGGCTCGATACTCCAAAATCGCGCCCTTCGGTCAGCGGCGATCGATCGGTCAGCACCAGCTGGACATGCTTGCGCCCCGCCCCCGGCGTGATTCGCGCCATCCGCGCCAGCGGATGATCGGGCGCCGCGACCGGAACCATCGCCACCGATCCCGCCGCCACGCTATCGATTCCCTGCACCCCAGCCGACAGCGGCCCGGAGATGCCGACCACCGCGTGGCCGTCGAGCACCAGCGCCATGACCGCGCCCAGTGCTTCGACATGAAGCCGCATCGTTACCGTCGGATAGCGCACCGCGAAGGCGCGCAGCACCTGCCCCAGGCGATGCGCCGGTAACATCACGTCGACCGCCAGATTGACCTCGGCCTCGACCCCGTCGAGCAGTCCCTTGACCTTGGCACGCAGGTCATCGACCCCTTGCGACACGCCGCGCGCCTCGACCAGCACTGCGCGTCCCGCCTCGGTCAGCCTCGGTCGCCGCGTGCCTTCGCGCTCGAACAACAGCAGGCCAAGCTGCGCTTCGAGTTTCGCGATACCATAGCTGATCACCGACACCGCGCGGCCCAACTGGCGACCCGCGCCCGCGAAACTGCCGCTATCGACCACCGCCAGAAACAGCCGCAGCTGATCGAAGGTGGGCGTTCCGGGACTGGTCACTATTCAACTTTCTCGAACGATCGTTCCGATTTTATCGCACTAATCCAACTAGTCGAACAGCCCTATATCCGACGTCGGACGCGGGGTCCGATACGTCGGCCTCGTAATATTGGAGTATGCCAAATGATCGACCTTCGCCCTTTCGACAGCCTCGGCGGCGACAACCACGGCTGGCTCGACGCCAAGCATCATTTTTCCTTCGCCAACTACTATGATCCGGCGCGGACCAGCTGGGGCAATCTGCGCGTCTGGAACGACGATGCTATCGCCCCGAATACTGGCTTCCCCGCGCATCCGCATCGCGACAAGGAAATCATCACCTATGTCCGTGAGGGCGCGATCACGCACCAGGACAGCCTCGGCAACCATGGCCGCACAGAAGCGGGCGACGTCCAGGTGATGAGCGCGGGCACTGGCATTCGCCATTCGGAGGTCAACCAGGAAGACACCACCACGCGGCTGTTCCAGATCTGGATCGAACCGACCTCCACTGGCGAGTCACCGAGCTGGGGCGCGCGCCCCTTCCCCAAGGGTGAGCGCGCCGGACAGTTCGTCGTCCTCGCCAGCGGTTTCCCCGAGGATGGCGACGCGCTTCCGATCCGCACCAATGCGCGGGTCGTCGCCGCGACGCTCAAGGCCGGTGACACGGTCGAATATTTGCTCGGCAAGGAGCGCCGCGGCTATCTCGTCCCCGCGACCGGCGCGGTCGAGATCGACGGCACGCGGGTCAATGCCCGCGACGGCGCCGCGATCCGCGACGAGGACGTGCTCCGAGTGACCGCGATCGAGGACAGCGAAATCGTCCTGGTCGATGCCGCATGACGCCACAGCTTACCCAGTTTCATGAGGAAATGCGCGATGACCAAGATCCTAGTGCTCTATCATTCGGTCTCCGGCCATGTCGAAACGATGGCCAATGCGGTTGATCAATCCGCGGCCTTTTTCGCTGCAATCCAGCGATCGATCTTTGCCTCAAGGATGCTTAGCGGCAGCGCGCCCGTCATCAGCACCTGCGCATGGAAATCGCGAATATCGAACTTCGGTCCAAGCTCGGCCTCGGCGCGCTTGCGCAACCTCTGGATCGTCAGCGCGCCGACCTTGTAGGCCGTCGCCTGGCTCGGGATCGCAATGTATCGTTCGACCTCGGCGGTGGCGTCGGTCCTGCCCATCCCCGAATGGCCGAGCATATAATCAATTGCCTGCTCGCGCGTCCAACCCATCGCGTGAATGCCGGTGTCGACCACCAGCCGCATCGCGCGAAGCATCTCGTCGTTCAACGTCCCGAAGCGCGCATAGGGGTCCTTGTAGAAGCCCATGTCGTAGCCCAGCGATTCGGAATAAAGCGCCCAACCCTCGGCGTAGGCGGTGTTTCCACCGAAGCGCATGAACGGCGGCAGCGCGTTATTCTCCTGCGCGAGGCTGATCTGGAAGTGATGGCCCGGCTCGCCTTCGTGGAGGAAAAGCGTGGTGTCCTCCCACGTCCTTCGCGACGGCAGGTCAAAGGCGTTGTAATAGAAGGTCCCCGGCCGCGACCCGTCGGGCGTGCCCTGCTCGTAACTCCCGCCCGCCTGGAACTTCTCGATCGTCGGGTCGTACGGGCGAATCGCCAGCTTTGCCTTGGGCATGATCGAAAAAAGCCGCGGAAGCTCGACCTCGACCTTCGCCTGGATGGCGTGGAAGTCGGCCGCCATCTGATCGCGCGACTTGGGCCGGAAGCGGGGGCTGGAGCGCATATAGTCGAAGAATTGCGGCAGCGTCCCCTTGAAGCCGACTTCGGATTGCACCCCCTTGAACCCGTCGGTAATCCGGGCAACTTCGGTCAGGCCGAGCGCGTGGATCTTCTCGGGCGTCATGTCGGTCGTGGTCGTCGAGCGGATCTGGTAGCGGTAGAGCGCCTCCCCGCCCTTCATGTACATCTCGCCCGCTCCGTCGCGTGCGTTGGGAAGATATTCGTCGTGGAGAAAATCGCGCAGCCGCTTGGTCGCAGGGTGCAGCTGGTCGGTGATCGCCGCGCGATACGCTGCGGTCAGCCGGACCTTGTCGCCCGCCGAAAAGCTTGCCGGAAACTGCATCACCGGGCCAAAGAATTGCGAATCCTCGGGCATTAGTTTGAGCTCGTTATCGAGCTGCTCGATGACATTGCGGATGGTCAGCTTGGTCTCGACGACGCCGCTCGCCTCGCCTTCCTTGAACCGCGCGATCGCCCCGTCGATCCACGCGACATAGCCGGCGTGGCGCTTGAGATTGTTGTCATAGTCGGCGAGCGTGGCGAACGGCGCGCCGCCCTTGCCGCTGGCGAAGGTCGGATAAGCGCTCTGGAAGCCGAAGAAATGGTTGAGCGGCCGAACGCTGGTTAGAGGCAATATCTGCGGCGAAAGGCCCTCGATTGTGTCGCGAGTGGTGTAATCGAACACGTCCCAGGCAAGTCGATCTGTCTCGCTCAAGGTCGCCCGGTCGATCGCGTGGAGCCGCGCCAGCGATGATTGCGCCTGGCGCCGGGTCGCGTCGTAATAAGCGTCACTGACATAATCGCCGAACCTGTCCGCGTAACGGAGGTCGCCACGATAGATTGCGTTCATCGGATTGAGCTTGAGGCTTGCCTCGTCGTCGTCCTTGAACAGCTGGAACAGCAAGTCGTGCGAGCTTGGCGCCATAGCTTGGGCGAGCTGCGGCGACGGCACCGCTTCGCGAGTCCTCAACGTGGCACAGCCACCAAGGCCCGATGCCATGACAATGAGCGATATCGAAGCGGCGAGCGAGGTGCGCATGGGTTTTCCCGAGAAGATGACTGGACCGGTTGGTGTCAGACGGCGCGCCCAAGGTAGCCGCCACGTCTCTTCGACCAACGGCAGGCTCTGCTCTATGAAAAATCGTCTGGAACCCGCGCCTTAGCAGAAGCAGTCGGCGCTGCTTGGGGATCGCGCCTAGCGGATGCGCTGCTCGACGAGGGCAATTGCCGCGGCGGCGGCGGCCTCGATCCCGAGCGCTCCGGTATCGAGCAGCAGCGCGTCCTCGGCCTTCGCCAGCGGGGCATTTGCTCGCCCAGAATCGCGCTCGTCGCGGGCGCGGATATCGGTCAGCACCTCGTCATGGTGAACGGTGCGGCCGCGCGCGATCAGCTCCGCAGTGCGGCGCTCGGCGCGGATTTCGGGCGAGGCGATGACGAACAGCTTGGCGGTGGCATCGGGCGCGATAACGGTGCCGGTATCACGCCCGTCGAGCACCGCGCCGCCCGGCTGCGCGGCAAAATCGCGCTGGCGCTCGAGCAGCGCGGCGCGGACGGCGGGAAAGGCCGAGATGCGCGAGGCGACTTCGCCGACAATCTCGCTGCGCAGTTCGGGATCGTCGGGCGGAACGAGACCGATGCGGCAGGCACGGACCGCTTCAAATTCGCTTGCCGGGTCGCCGCCCCAGCGCAGCAGGCTGAGCGCTACCGAGCGGTAGAGCAGCCCGGTATCCATGTGCGGGAGCCCGAAATGCGCCGCCAGTGCCCGCGCGATCGTCCCCTTGCCACTTGCGGCGGGGCCGTCGACGGTGATGACCAGGGGCGAGGCTGAAGGCGCGGGATCGGACACGGCGGCGCTTTGACAGGGCGACATGCCTATGGCAAGGCGCGCGGCGAATGGCCGGGCCTTCAGCCTCGTGCCTCACCAAATTGGAGATATGGCCAGATGGTCAAGCCCGAATGGGGTCACAAGCGCACTTGCCCCAAATGTTCGACCCGCTTCTATGATCTCGGCAAGGACGAGCCCGTCACCTGCATCGCGTGCGGCGCGGCCTTCGTGCCCGACGCGGTGCTGAAGTCGAAGCAGCCGATGGCGTTCGAGGCAGCGGCAACGCCCGAAAAGATCAAGGAAAACGAGGACCTCGCAGCCGAGGATTTGGTTCCCGACGAGGATGAGGAGCCGAGCGCCGACGACGAGGTCGACCTGACCACGTCGGAAGATGATCTTGGCGTCGCAACCGGCGGCGAAGACGAAGAACATTAAGTTGTTCCCGCGCGGTTGAGCGCAATCAGTCCGGGATGACGGCCTTGGGAAAGGATTCCCACGCGCCGTCATAGTCGGGCTGGGCGCTCGCCAGCGCGGCCGCAGTCGGGCGGAACGGCCAGCAGCTTTCGACCATGAACGCCATGGTCCCCTCGATCTTGTGCGGAGCAAGGTCGGCCTCGGTCGCGGCGCGCCAGCTGGCGAGGTCGGGACCATGTGCGCTCATCCGGTTGTGGAGCGACAGGCCGCCGGGCGCGAACCCCTCGGCCTTGGCATCATAGGCGCCGTGGATCAGCCCCATCGCTTCCGACATCAAGTTGCGATGAAACCACGGCGGTCGGAAGCTGTCCTCGGCCACCATCCAGCGCGGCGGGAAGATCACGAAATCGTAATTTGCGCGTCCCGGCGTGTCGCTCGGTGACGTCAGGACGGTGAAGATCGACGGGTCGGGATGGTCGAAGCTTACCGTTCCGATGGTGTTGAAACGGGCGAGGTCGTAGCGGCACGGGGCAAGGTTGCCATGCCACGCGACGACATCGAGCGGGCTGTAATCAAGCATCGTCGACCACAGGCGCCCGTCCGACTTCTGAATAAGCTCGAACGGTCCGTCGCGATCTTCATACCAGGCAACCGGGGTTTCGAAATCACGCGCATTAGCGAGGCCGTTCGAGCCGATCGGGCCAAGCTCCGGCAGGCGCAGCAACGCGCCATAATTCTCGGCGACATAGCCGGTCGCGGTGGAGTCAGGGAGCAGCACGCGGAAGCGCACCCCGCGCGGAATGAGGGCGATACTGCCGGGCGAGAGCTCGATCCGGCCAAGCTCGGTTAGCAACTCGAGCCGCCCGGCCTGGGGAATGATGAGCAATTCGCCATCGGCATCGAACAGGCAGCGGCGGTCCATGTCGCGATTGGCGCTGTAGCGGTGGACGGCGCAGCCCTGGAGCGCGTCCGCCGAACCATTGCCGAGCATCGGGGTGAGGGCATCGACGAAATCGCATGGTTCGTCGTTGGTGGTCGGCGGCGCGGACCAGCGCAACCGGTTGGGCGCCAGCGGCTCGCCCGAGGGCGCTTCGTCGAAAGCACTGGCATAGGGCACGAATGCCGGATGGCTGGCGCTCGGCCGCAGCCGATACAGCCAGCTGCGCCGGTTCTCGTGACGCGGCGCGGTGAAGGCGGTGCCGGACAATTGCTCGGCATACAGCCCGAACGCTGGACGCTGCGGCGAATTGCGCCCGACCGGAAGCGCACCGCCAACCGCCTCGGTCGCGAAGCTGTTGCCGAAGCCGGTCAGGTAGCCGGTCATGCGTCGGGCCCGGACGGAATCACGCCGCGGCGCATCTGGTCGAGCTCGAGGCTTTCGAACAGCGCCTTGAAATTGCCTTCGCCAAAGCCGTCGTTGCCCTTGCGCTGAATGATCTCGAAAAAGATCGGCCCGACCATATTCTCGGTGAAGATCTGCAGCAACAGCCCGCCCCCGGTCTCGGGTGCGCCGTCGATCAGGATGCGTCGCTTGCGCATTTCCTCGACGTCATGGCCATGGCCCGGAAGCCGCTGGTCGATGAGGTCGAAATAGGCGTCGTTGCTGTCCTGAAAGCGCACGCCATTGGCGCGCAGCGCGTCGACCGACGCGAAAATATCGTCGGTGGTGAGCGCGAGGTGTTGAATCCCCTCGCCGTTGTAATCGCGCAGAAACTCCTCGATCTGGCTGTGCTCGTCCTGGCTCTCGTTCAACGGAATGCGGATCTTGTCGTCGGGCGCGGTCATCGCCTTCGAGAACAGCCCGGTCGACTGGCCCTCGATGTCGAAATAGCGGATCTCGCGGAAGTTGAAGATGCGCTCGTAGAACTGCGCCCAATGGGTCATCCGCCCGCGATTGACGTTGTGGGTGAGGTGATCGAGCGTGTGCAGCCCGACCGAGCGATCGTTGC
>JBDSGJ010000019.1:0-26715 GCA_039919075.1 Sphingomicrobium sp. | reverse complement strand
CGAGTCTGGACGAGGCTCATCGGCTGAACTTGCCCGGAAGCTTGGCTTTGCCGACCAAAAGTCGTTCGAACGCGCCTTCCGCAACTGGACCGGAACGTCTCCGGTTGCGTTCCGACGCAACGCGGTGCGCGCGCCCGAGGTCCATTGACCCAAGCCGACCAACAGTCTGACCCAGAATGTTACAATGTAAACGGCTCGCAGCGTCCAGATCGGCGCTAGGTTGCATCGCTCGAGCCTCGTCAGAAAGTATTGCCGTGAACGGTTCCGGTCTTCCCCTTGCTACAGCCGACCAGCTGCATATCGAAACGCGGGCACTCGCGTTGCTAAGGCGGCAGGATGTCCAAGCAGCATGCCGATGGGTCGCCGAGCACTGGGTCCGCCAGGAGATCATCCCCGCCACTCCGAAGACTCGGGTCGAGCATCAGCGAGTTCGTTCATCCTGGATGTGGATCCGGCCAGACAAACGCGCCCTTCTTGGCCAAACGAAGTAGCATTCCCGGGCCGGTCGCCGTGCCGCTTTTCCCTCGCCGGCGAAGCCCGGTCATTATCCCACCCGATTCCAATTTCGCGCAGAACGGGTGCGAACCGTCTGATCGGCTCCGTAGGGCATTAAGGACGCAGTTACCGCTTGCGGCGATGGATGACGGCAAGCCCGGCCGCTAGAAGAAGCATAAGGAGGCCGAAACCGAGGAAGGCCGCGGTGAGCCCGCCCCACTGGCGAATCGGTGCGATTGCGAGCGGGTTCAGGAATTGCCCCAGGAACACGCTGCTCACGACGATCCCGCTGGCACGGCCATGATGGTTTGCGGGCATGCGCGACAGCGCAGCCGATGCGCCGGCCGGTTCGGTCGTGCCGCCGCCAACGCCGATGAGTGCGCAGCCGAACGCGACGACGAACGGTGACGTCGCCAGTGCGATCGCGATCATGCCTGACCCGAAGCACAGGGCATTGAAGGCGAAGACCTGATTGATCGAGAGAAAGCGGCGGAGCCAGCCGTAAAGCCCTGCGGCGATCATCGCCACGAGCGCGCTCGACGAAAGGACGAGCCCGGTCTGTGCCCCGTTGAGGTGGAAGCGCTCGGATAGCAGCATGGACGCCTGAAGGCTTGGCATGAATATCGCGATCGCCGAGATGATCAGCAGCGCCAGTATGGGAAGCAGTCCGGCAAAGGTCCGACTTTCGAACCGGCGTCGCTCGGCGAGCGGTTGCGCAGGCGAGGGCGGCAGCACAAGGGCCACCATCCCGGCCGCAGGCAACCCAATGAGATAGAGGCCAAGTGCTGCCTGCCAGCCCGCAGCATCAACGAGCAATCCGCCACCGATCAGGGCGACGATGGCAACGACCGCAGAAAGCGAAGTCGCAAAGCCAAGTACCCAGTCGCGTTTATTCCCTGTAAAATTGGCGCCGATCAGCGCCAGGGCGCTGCTCAATATTCCACCTCCTGCAAGGCCGAGAATCAGGCGTCCGGCGACCAGCTGCGCTGTATTTGCGGCAATGAGACCGCTCCCGCCCGCGACAGCGAACAGGAGCAACGATAGAATGAGGACGAGGCGGCTTCCCAGCCGCTCCGCGAGCCAGCCCGAGAATGGCGCGGTAAGCACAAGGACCGCCGCGGGCGCGGTTACGACCAACTGGGCAAAGAGTCCGCGGTTGGGCCCCGCGCTGAAATGGGCCGACAGCGCCGGCAGAGCTGCAACTGGAGCGAGCGGGATCAAAGAGACGATGCCCGGCCCGATTGTACAGGCGAAGCCGACCGCAAAGCCCGCCCTTGGCCCTTCGCCGCTGACGGTGGACACTAAGGGAGTCGTCAAGACATGACGCCGAGATAGTCCCGCCGACGGCGCGCCAGTTGGGCTTGGCGATCGGCGGCCGAGAGCCGCGGCGTACCTTCGGCTAGGAGCGCGTCGACTTGGCGCAGGTCGAGGTGGCGGGCATCAAGCGTAGGAAGACGCTGATCGGCTGGATCAAAACCGACCCAGCGGAGAAACAGGACGCCTTGATGGAGCCCGGCTGGGTCGACCCAGTTGGGGACTCCGGGGTCGCTGTGCGACACGACGAAAGTGTAGCGTCCGTCGGGATCTGGGCGTGCACGTCCGGTGCCAAGCGTGACCTGGCGGTCGAGCGAGCGCCCGACCCCTCCCCAATAGTTGCTGACCGGCACAACGGCATAGGCCGCATTGCCGAGCCCGAGGGTGATCACGAAGGCATTTTCTTCGGCAAGGTCGAAATTGACCGCGCAAGAGGCCTGGCTCACCCCGTAGACCCCGCTTTTGTGGATCGCCGGCGTCTCGAAATGGTTCGGCGAAGCCTTGATGATGAGCTGGTTGTAAACCCAGATGAGGTCGTCGATATGCTTGCGGATATGGACTTCGCAAGATGCCGCGATGGCATCGTCGCTGTCGGGCAGCGCTGCCGAAGCGGGCTCGACCGATTCTACCCAGATCTCGAGCGGTCGCTGCTGCGAAAGATCTCCGATTACGTCGCGCATCAGCAACTGGCGGGTCTCAGGCGTCGATCGGAAATGGTTAGCCCGCCCGCCCGCTGGATCGGGATCGATGGTGATGGTGAAATGCCCATCGGCCGCGATGACCAATGCCCGGCGTGAGATATTGTGTTGGTAGAATTGCTCGGCCGTCAGCATCCCAATTTCGACCGCGGTGGGCATTTGACCCGACACCCGACCGCGCAAGATGTAACGCGCGCCTCCCTCGAGAGCCATGAAGCGGTAGATATAGTCGGGGTTGGGGTGGCCGCTCTTCGTTGCCGGCACCGAGTGGCCGCCGAGGTTATGGGCGAACCGCCCAAAGGCATGGATGCGGGGCCGGGTCGGGTCGGCATTCACGGCATTCATGAGGCCGCAAAATGCGGCCTGCTCGAACTCAGCCTCGAAGCAACTGCGATGCTCGGGATTGGGCGACAGCGCATCGATCCAATGCTGCGCGGCCCTTCGGCAGATGCCCTGCACATCGGTGCGTGCAAGTAGAGCGATTGCGCGTGACTCGATATGAACTTGGTCGGGAGTCGCGAGTGGAGGCCTGATCACGGGGAGTTCCTCTGCCATTTGGCGGCTCGTTCGGCCGCAGCCGCCTTTGTAAAAGCGCTTATAGGCGGAGAGACTAGCAGCCCGATGCCGGTGCGCGCTAAAGAATACCGGGTCATTTGCCGCATTTTGCGTCAAACAAGGGAACAGAATTGCTCAGTCGTGCTCGCGCACCAGCTGCCGCCAGACCTTGCGCACACCGTAGGCGCGGTAGTTGGCATCGAACACGCGCCGCAGCTCGACCCGAAGTGCAAGGTCGCGACGCGCCCGCGCCGACAGGCGCAATGGATCACGTCGCTGTGCATCGTGTGCATGGTAGGTTGACGGGGCGATCGGCAGGACATTGCAGATCGGCTCGACCCCATGAACTGCACGCTGATCATCGTTGAGCGCGATCATTGCTTGAACGGGCGGAGCCTGCCTACAAGGTTCCGGCGATGCGAAGCAACGTTGGAAGGCAGGCGGAGGGGGTCGAGCTCCGCCTGAGCAAAATACGCGCTCGCCTTGCGCAGTATCTCATTGGCCTGGCGCAGCTCGCGGTTCTCGCGCTTACCTCAAACGCATCCTCAAACTGGACCGCTTGAGGGCAAGGTTAAAAAACGACAAACTCGATCTGATGAAACTTCCTCCGACTGCAGCCCACAGCAGGAACCGTGGCTGCGGTTATAAGTCCGGTGCCCCCCCTTTGACGCGGATCGGCAGATTGCTCGCGGAGGGCGTGACGTCAGTGAGGGTTATGCCCCGCGAGCGAGACCAGGTGCAGCTTGCCGTCGAGCGCACTCAACGGCACGCCTAGCGCCTCGCAGATAGCCTTCTGGCGTTGATGCAGCGCAATCTCGTCATCTTCGCAGGTGAGATAGAGCGCGACGGCTTGGCGGGTCTCCACGCCCATGAACGGCAAGCCCAGGGCGATACAGGTGCATAGCTGTTGCGTGAGCAGCGACTTGCCCGATGCGCCGGGGCCGGTGAGATAGGTCGCTTGCCGCGACGGTATCCAATCGGTGAGCGCCCATTCGCGCTCAGGCGTTGGTTGCCCCTGCCACGTCGCGGGATTGAGCAGCGGCATGGTCTTGCGCCATTGCTCGACCAAGCCGCTGTTGCCGAAAGCGAGGTTTTCCGCAGCAGCCTCGAACGGTGCCCAGGCGGCGTCATCGTTAATTGGATTGAGCATCGAAGCCTCCCATCCGGTCGAGGGTGGAGGCGTTGCCAAGCAGCCGCAGGCAAAGGTTTGCGGCGTCCTCAAGCCCGCCAAGGTCGTGCAGTCGAAAGACGTGCGCCGTTGCCACCTGCACAATGATTTCGAACAGGCTGAGCGCCTGGTCGGTGTGCGCGGTGCAGTTGCAAAGGCCGCGAGTCGCCAGGTCGCGGGCGGCCAGCAGCCGCTTGCGAAAGCGCCTGATATGCTCAGGCTCGTTGAGCGGAACGAGTGCCGTCAGCGCCGCGTCATAGCGGTCGGGAACGGCGATGACGGGGGAGTGCATGTTCATTGCGCGGACTCCCCGGTTGGGGTATCGTTCGCTTGCCAATTTCCTCCCTGGAAGCGGCTCGCCCTCGCATCGCCTGCAAGCGACGCGGGGGCTTTTTCTTGCCCCGGTGGATCGACGTTACACGGACATAACTCGGACACGGGACCCCAGCGAGGGGTGAGTTTTCCAGCTATCCTATTGATTTTATTGGTCGGGGAGAGAGGATTCGAACCTCCGGCCCCTGCCTCCCGAAGGCAGTGCTCTACCAGGCTGAGCTACTCCCCGACGCGGGCTCGTCCGGACTTTCGGTCCGGTGCAGGGCGAGGGCGTCCCTAGCGGCGGCCCGGAGGGAGCGCAAGGACTAGTGGGCGAGCGTCTTAAGCCAGTCCTCGTGGCGGACGATCTTCGCGCGCGGCGAGCCGTCGTGCGCCGCCGCCGCCTCCGCCGCCTCGATCGTCCGCCAGTCGGCAAAGCTCGTCGCGCGGACTCCGCGCTCATTCAGCAGGCGGTCGAGGCCGTCGCCGCCGCCCTTGCCGCCATCGCCCCCGGGGGGCATCGCCGCGACGATCCGCTCGGCGATCTCATAGCCGTCGGGTCGGTTGGTGCCGATCGTTCCCGACGGCCCGCGCCGCGCCCAGCCGACCGCGTAAAGTCCGTCGTCGATCAGGCCCGCGTCGTTGGCGAAGCGTCCGCCGCTATCGTCATAGGGAACGCCCTCAATCGGCGGGGTCGAATAGCCGATGCAACTGACGATAAGCGAGGCGGGAATGGCGTAGGTCTCGCCGGTGCCGACGCTGGCGCCGCGCTCGTCGAGACGCGTGCGCTCGACGATCAGCCGCTCGGCCTGCCCATCGCCCTCGATCCGCAGCGGGCGAGCGAAGAAGTCGAACTCGATATGCTTAGGCTTGTCGGCCTCGAGCGCGGTGAAGTCGCGCAAGTGCCCGACCGATTTGCGCACCCCCGGGTCGAGCGCGGCGTCGCTCTCGGCATCGGGGAAGTCGGCGAGGTCGGTATGCGGGACTGCGGCATCGAGGTGGCCGAGTTCGCCCAGCTCCTTGGGCGTCATCGCAATCTGGTGCGGCCCGCGGCGGCCGACTAGTGTGATCGTACGGATCGCGCTATGATCGAGCGCGTCCAGCGCATGCTCGACAATGTCCGACCCGGCGAATTCGGCGCGGGTCTTCGCGAGGATGCGCGCGACGTCGAGCGCGACATTGCCATTGCCGATGATCGCCGCCGACGCGCCATCGAGCGGCGGGGCAAGGTCGGCGAAGTCAGGGTGGCCATTGTACCAGCCGACGAACGCCGCCGATCCGATCACGCCGGGAAGCTCCTCGCCGGTAACGTCGAGCGGGCGGTCGCGCGGCGCGCCGGTGGCAAGCACCACGGCGTCATATAGTGAGCGCAATTCGGGGATGGTCACGTCCCGTCCCACCGCGACATTGCCGACGAAGCGAACCCCGGCTTCCTCGGCGACCTTGTCATAGCGGCGCGACACCGCCTTGATCGACTGGTGATCGGGCGCGACCCCGAAGCGGATCAGGCCATAGGGCACCGGCAACCGGTCGATAAGGTCGATGCGGACGCCGTCGCCATAGGCCTTGATCAGCGCCTCGACGGTATAGAAGCCCGCCGGGCCCGACCCGATCACCGCGACATGGCGCATCCGCTCTCCTTCACGTCTTCGACTTGTCCTCGAGCAGCAGGTCGGAGCCTTTCGCCTTGAGCATCGCCTCGATCGGGCGCGCGAACAGGCTGAGCATCCCAGGCAGCATGATGTGGCAGCGCACCTGCCGCTCCTCGACCGCGATCGTCGCATTGACCGTCGCGCCCATCGCGGAAACCGTCAGGTTGAGTGTGTCGCCGACCCAGTTGTGGGTCACCTCGGCCGCTCCTCCGGGGATATGGTCGCCGAGCTTGTGGATATTGTCCGCCAGCCGCTGGCGAGCGACTTGCCGGCCGAGGCTGTGCGGGAGGGTGACGTCGATCGGTCGTTCCATCGCCCCGATGTGCCCGGACGAGCAAAGCTTTTCAAGCGGTTCGCGTCGTGTAGGGTCGCGCGGATGAAGCGGTTGATTGCATTTGCCGTGCTGCTGCTGACGAGCGCCGCCGCGCCGGCCCAACGGTTCGACCCGGCAGCGGACTATATCACCGCTGGGCAAGACGAGCCGGGCTATCGCGCGTGGATCGCCGCCGATCCCGCCCGGGCGCGGGCGGTGGCGGCGTTCTACATGTTCCTCACCGCGCGCGGAGTCGCCGGGATCGTTCCGACATGGCAAATGCTTCGCACCGCGACCGACTGGCAGCGCTGCGCCGCGCAGCCGTTCGAGGTCCCGCCCGAAGCGCTATGGCCCAATCTGGTCGAGACGCTCGCCTATGTCCGCGCGCACGTCGTCCCCGTCGTCGGAGCGGTCGAGCCGGTTTCGGTCTACCGCAATCCGGTGCTCAATGCCTGCGCCCATGGAGCACCGCAGAGTGCGCACGCGTTGCTCTATGCAATGGACCTCGTCCCGCTCCGCCCTACCAGCCGCGAGGGACTGGTGCGCGGACTGTGCGCCATCCATCTCTGGCGCGGAACAGGCTACGATGTCGGCCTCGGCTTCTACAAGGGCCTGCGCTTCCACGTCGATTCGAAGAAATTCCGCAAATGGGGCGGCGACGGGCGGGGCGACAGCTCGCCTTGCGCCGCGGTCGTCACCGAACTCGACGGCGCGGCGAGGGCGACCTCAACTGTGCCCGTGGCGGCCATACCCTGAGCAGGCCGATAGAGCCAGTTCGCCAGCGGCGCGCTCGCTCTCCACAGCGCAATCATCATCAACGCAGCGACTGGCCCATCGACGAAATAATGCCAGCCGAAGAAGATCGAGCCGACCCAGATCAGCAGCGCATAGACGCTGAACAACGTGCCCCACGCGCGGTTGCACTGGAAGCCCGCGATCGCGAGCAGCGTCGCCATCGCGACATGCATCGACGGCATCGCCGAAATCCCGCCCGCCGGACCGTACCCGCCGGCATGATAGGCGCTCAGCAGCAGCGGCTGAAACTGAAGCGCGGCGATCGGCTTGCCTTGCGCGGCGGCCAATTGGCCAAGTTCCGAAAGTCGCAGCTGGAGCAGCGCGTAACTATGGTCGGGGCCGATCAGCGAATTGAAGTAAATTGGTCCAGCAGAGGCGAACGCCCATGCAGCAAGCGTTCCGATCACCACCCACGCGCCAAGCCAGCTGATAATCAATCGGAAGCGAGTCGTGGAATCGCTGAACAGGACTGCCGTGACCTGCGGGAAAATAAATACCAGCGGCAACCAGATGGCGTAGAAGAAGTCGAGCAGCCGCGCGCCCGCCATGCTCCCGAAGGCGGCATGGGCCAGCGTCCAAGGCGACACGCCGAACAGCCACCGCCCGACATGAGCGAATGTTCGGTCCCACGGAAAGCCGCGGGTCGGTAGCACCATCTCCTTGAACATGGCGTAAAAGGGAAACAGCAGCCAGGCTGTCGCGCCCCCGACGATCAGCCAGAATAGCTTGGTCTCGACGTTCGACCGAGAGGCTGGGATGACCAGCCAGATCGCAACGGACAGCGCGGCAACGACGAGGATGCTGACAGTGGCCATCGATTCATAGAGGATTGCGACGCTCGTCAGGGCGTGGAGCGAGGCCCCGCTGAGTAACTGGAGTATCAGGCCATAAGTGAACAATGCCCCGAGCAGAACCAGCGCCGCGCGGCGATCGGCAGCGGCGACCGGACCTCCGGGCGAGCGGGCGCACAAGGGATGATTCGTCACAGGCGTTAATCTCTTCGAAGGGTTCAATGGCCGGATAAAGGGAGATGCTTAAGAAGCCATTTCCGCGCTTCGTTTGAGATCCGTTCCAAATGCGCCCTAAGGCGAGATTGAGGAACGGCGTTTGGCAAGCCAAGCAAATAGCTCGGTTTTGGCGTCCTCGAGCCGCAACCTCTTGTGTTGCCCTAATGCCACACTATTTCTGGTCGCTAAGGAGGGTTCGATGGATTTCGAGAAATTGACCGAGCGCGCACGGGGATTTGTCCAGGCGGCGCAGACAATTGCCGTCCGCGAGCATCATCAACAGATCGCGCCGGCGCATCTCGCCAAGGCCTTGCTCGACGACGAGCAAGGGATGGCGGCGGGACTGATCAAGACGGCTGGCGGCGACGCGAAAGCCGCGCAATCGGCGGTCGACGCGCTCGTCGCCAGGATCCCGGTCGTGACCGGGAGCGGGGCCAGTTCCGCACCCGCGATGGACGGCGACACGATCCGCCTGCTCGACCAGGCCGAGGCGATCGCGAAAAAGGCGAACGACCAGTTCGTCACGGTCGAACGGCTTCTGCTGGCGATGCTCATGGCCAAGGGCAGCGACGTCGCCACCGCGCTCGCCGGGTCGGGGGTTACTCCGCAGGCGCTCAACACTGCGATCGACAAGCTTCGCGGCGGGCGGACGGCGGACAGTGCCGCCTCCGAAGACCGCTACGACGCGCTCAAGCGCTTCTCGCGCGACCTCACCCAGGCCGCGCGCGACGGCAAGCTCGACCCTGTCATTGGCCGCGACGAGGAGATCCGGCGGACGATCCAGGTGCTTGCGCGGCGGACCAAGAACAACCCGGTGCTGATCGGCGAGCCCGGTGTGGGCAAGACCGCGATCGCCGAAGGGCTCGCGCTGCGCATTGCCAATGGTGACGTCCCCGACGGGCTCAAGGACCGCAAATTGCTATCGCTCGACATGGGATCGCTGATCGCCGGGGCCAAGTATCGCGGCGATTTCGAGGAGCGGCTCAAGGGCGTGCTCGACGAGGTCAAGCAGGCCGAGGGGCAGATCATCCTGTTCATCGACGAGATGCACACGCTGGTCGGCGCGGGCAAGGGCGAAGGCGCGATGGATGCGTCGAACCTGCTCAAGCCGGCGCTCGCTCGCGGCGAACTTCACGCGATCGGTGCAACCACGCTCGACGAGTATAGGAAGCATGTCGAAAAGGATGCAGCGCTCGAACGGCGCTTCCAGCCGGTGTTCGTCGGTGAGCCGACCGTGCCCGACACCATCTCGATCCTTCGCGGGCTCAAGGACAAATATGAGCTTCACCACGGCGTGCGCATAACCGATGCGGCGCTGGTCGCGGCGGCGACGCTGTCGAACCGCTATATCTCGGACCGCTTCCTGCCCGACAAGGCGATCGACCTGATGGACGAGGCGGCGTCGCGATTGCGGATGGAGGTCGAGAGCAAACCCGAGGAGATCGAGAATCTCGACCGCCGGATCATGCAGCTCAGGATCGAGCGCGAGGCGCTCAGGAAAGAGACCGACAGCGCGTCGAAGGACCGGCTGGCGACGCTTGAGGGCGAGCTTGCGAACCTCGAGCAGCAATCGTCCGAACTGACCCAGCGCTGGCAGGCCGAAAAGGACAAGATCGGCGCCGAAGCCGAACTCAAGGGCCAGATCGATGCCGCACGGATCGAGCTTGAGCAGGCGCAACGTTCGGGCGACCTCGCGCGCGCGGGAGAGCTTCAATATGGGCGGATTCCAGGGCTCGAAAAGCAGCTCGCCGACGCGGCCATCGCGACCCAAGGCGCGATGCTGCGGGAGGAGGTAACGGATCAGGACATTGCCGCCGTGGTCAGTCGCTGGACCGGAATTCCGGTCAAGCGGATGCTGTCGGGCGAACGCGAAAAACTGCTGCAGATGGAAGCGCTGATCGGTCGCCGGGTGATTGGCCAGGACGCCGCCGTCAAGGCCGTTTCCGCAGCCGTCCGCCGGGCGCGCGCGGGGTTGCAGGACCCCAACCGGCCGCTGGGATCCTTCCTGTTCCTCGGGCCGACCGGGGTCGGCAAGACCGAACTGACCAAAGCGCTGGCCGAATATCGGTTCGACGATTCGGCCGCGATGGTCCGGATCGACATGAGCGAATATATGGAAAAGCACGCCGTCGCACGGCTGATCGGCGCGCCGCCGGGCTATGTCGGCTATGAGGAAGGCGGCGTTCTGACCGAGGCGGTGCGCCGCCGCCCCTACCAGGTGGTGCTGTTCGACGAGGTCGAAAAGGCGCACGGCGATGTGTTCAACATATTGTTGCAGGTGCTCGACGACGGGCGGCTGACCGATGGACAGGGGCGCACCGTTGACTTCACCAACTCGATCATCATCCTGACCTCGAACCTCGGCTCGCAATATCTGGCGGCGCTCGGCGACGAGGATGCGGTCGAGAAGGTCGAGCCGCAGGTGATGGAGGTCGTGCGCGGCCATTTCCGGCCCGAGTTCCTCAACCGGCTCGACGAGATCATCCTTTTCCACCGGCTTGGCCAGTCACACATGGGGCCAATCGTCGACATCCAGATCGCGCGGCTCGGCAACCTGCTCGAGGATCGCAAGATCAGGCTCGAGCTCAGCGACTCCGCGCGGACGTGGTTGGGGCGCGTCGGCTACGACCCAGTCTATGGCGCACGACCGCTCAAGCGGGCGGTGCAGAAATATCTCCAGGACCCGCTCGCCGACGCGATCCTCGCTGGGACGATCCACGATGGCTCAATAGTCAAGGTCGACGAAGGCGATGGCGGGCTGCTGCTGAGCTAGCGTTCTCGAACAGGCTCGCGCGGCCTGAGCGGGTCATTCCTGAGTTTGACCGGCGCGGGCTTTGTCTTCGGTGCTGACGCGGCTGCCGACGCGGTGTCCGCGGCCGTCGCGGCGTTGGTCGCCAGCGCAGCCTCTGCCGCGGTCGACTTCTTCGCGGCACGCGGCTGGTCGAGCAGCGCGGCGATGACCGTCCCGTCGCGCTTGTAGACGTCGTCATAATGGACAATCGACCCGTCGAGTGCAGCGGCGGCGGTGAAATAGACGATATACACCGGCAGCGGCTTCACAAACGTCGCTTTCTCCGACTTCTTGCTGGCGAGCGTGTCGGCGACCTTGGCCGCATCCCACGGACCATTGTCCTCGGCCAGAAGCAACCGCGCCAGCGTGCCGATCTGGTCGGTCCGCACGCAGCCGTGGCTGAAGGCTCGCACCTGGCTGTTGAAGCGGCTCTTGGCGTTGGTGTCGTGGAGGTAGATTGCATAGGGATTGGGCATCACGAACTTCATCTGACCGAGCGCGTTGGCCGGGCCGGGCGGCTGGCGCCAGCGCTGGGCAGCGCCCGTGACCGGATCGCGCACCGCGACGAAGCCCTTCTTGCCGGCGACCTCCTTGCTGATGCTGGTGGGGACTTCCCACCACGGGTTGAGGATGACGCCAGTGGCAATTGCGGAGAGCTGCGGGGTCGGCGTCTTGATCGCTCCGGCAACGGCCTTGTGGCGCGAGATGGCAACCCCGTTTTCGACCAGCGTAGCGGTGTAGGCGGGGACGTTGGCAATGATGTAACGAGTGCCAAGGTCGCGCGGCAGCCAGCGCCAGCGGTCCATGTTGAGGCGAATGACATTCGCCTGAGCCGCGTTCATCGGATCGGCAAGCGCGATGCGGAGCGCACCATATTGCGGATGCGTCGGGAGCAGCCCGCGAAGCGCATCGCCGATGCGGTGCTGGGCAAGCGCGCCGTCGAGCAGCTCGCGCTGGCGAGCGGCATTCATGTCGGGATCGGCGACGTGCCAGTCGATCCGGTCCTCGCCGCGCACATGGCCGAAGGCGAAATCGGACGAGAGCAGATTGAAGCTTGTCGTCGCGGCAGCGGCAACGCGGTTTGCATCGTTCGAGGCGATCGCATCGGCCAGCCGGGCGGGGGCATAATCCTTCGGCGAGAGCCCCTCGGCAGCGACCGACTGGATCACCGACAGCAACTCCTGGGCATCGGCAATCGGCCAGAAGGGCGGCGGCAGGACGACGGGCGCGGGGGCTGGCATCGGCAATGGGGGCGCGGTGACAGGGGGCATGATCGAGACCGGCTGACCGGGCATCGGCTGGCTCAGGACAGGCGGGCCGGGGATCGGGGCAATCGGATCGCGCCCGGCCGGCGACATGGTCTGTGCGGCAAGCGGTGCGCTGACCAGCGCCAGCGCCGTAACCGTCATTCGCAACCTGTTCGCGTGCCTCATGCCAACCTCGTCGTTTCAATCGGCCAGCGCCGCGTTGCAATGTCTTGCCCCGGGCGAGGCTTACACAGGATGAATGGCGCTCGCCAGTGTCGCCACGGCCACAGCGGCGCGCTGAATCATCCAACGGACGATGCGAACCAGATGTTAAGCTCCTTGGCGCTAAACTGCTGTCCATATTTTCGAATGAGGGACGCGATGGGCTTCAGTCTGACCGGAACGATGATCCCGCGCCATGTGCGCCGGATGTTCGAGCAGCGCGCCGAACCGCGCGTCGCGGCTGACAATAGCCGCGCCATGCTGTGCTGGCGGGGGCGCAGCAGCCCGGTGCGCATCGGCAATGTGTCGAACGCCGGGGTGATGCTGTGGTTTGACGAAGTGCCGCACATCGGCGAGCGCGTCGCGGTCCAGTTGCTTGACCAGGAGGCGATGCCCGGCCAGGTACGCTGGGTCCGCGACGGCCGGGTCGGGATCAACTTTACCGAGCCACTTTCATGAGCCTCGCAAGTGCGGCTGCTCCTTCGTATCGGGATTTTGGGGTGCGAACGATGCGGGCGCGGATTTCGGAAGTGAGTGATGTCGGCGATCGTCGCCGTGCGGACCGTGTTGCGGTGGCGATCGAGGCGCGCGTGCGACCGCTCGGCGAGGAAGGCTGCGAAGCGCGCATCGTCAATATTTCCGCGACCGGCTTCATGGCCGCGACAAGCGAACATTATGAAGTTGGCGCGCGCATCTGGCTGATGCTGCCCGGCCGCGAACGCGCCAGCGCGCTGGTCAAGTGGATCGCCGGCGACAAGCTCGGCGCCGAATTCGCCGAGCCGATCAATCTCGCGGGACTTCAGGTGTAGCGCGAACACATCGTTCGTCCTTACCGTTTCAGCGCCGCGATCACGCTCGGCAATATCCCCGTTACGATCCGCTTGATTCCGGCGAAGGTCGGATGAAGCCCGTCGGGCTGCTGCATCCCGGGCTGCCCGGCGACCCCCTCAAGGAAAAACGGGTAGATCTTAGCCTGATGCCGGCGCGCCAAGGCCGGGAAGATTGCGTCATAGGTCGTGCGATAGGTTGGATCGAGGTTGGGCGTGGCCCTCATTCCCGCGACCAGCACCGGGATTTTCCGCCGGTCGAGTTCGGTCATGATTATCTCAAGGTTACGCGCCGGAATCGCCGGGTCCAACGTCCGCAGCATGTCGTTTGCGCCAAGCTCGAGGATGACCAGGTCGGGCTTGCGCGGGAGACCGTCGAGCGTCCATTCGAGCCGAGCCACGCCCGCCGTGGTGGTATCGCCCGACACGCCGCCGTCGGCAACGCTGGCGGCGATGCCGTGGCGGCGCAGGCTGGCCTCGAGTTGGGGGGAAAAACCGAGCCCACGCTCCAGGTTGTAGCCCGCAGTAAGGCTGTCGCCGAACGCGAGGACAAGGGGCTTTGGTGGGGACGCTGAAGCGGACCCGGCAGCGGCGAGGGCAAGCGCGGCGAGGATCATTCGGCGACCCTACCATTGTTCGCGGCGCTCGCCATCCCTAGCTGCGGTCGATGACCGCACCGCTGATCGACCTCGCCAATGTCCGCCTGACCCTCGGCCGGGGCGATGTGCGCACCGAGATATTAAAGGGCATTTCGCTCAGGCTCGAGGTCGGCGAGAGCCTCGCCATCCTCGGGCCTTCGGGATCGGGCAAAAGCTCGCTGATGGCCGTGGTCGCGGGGATCGAGAAGGCGACGAGCGGGACGGTGCGGCTGCTCGGCCAAGACGCGAGCGAGCTTGGCGAGGATGCGCTGGCAAAGATGCGCGGGCGCGACATCGGCATCATCCTTCAGTCGTTCCAGCTGCTGCCGACGATGACGGCGATCGAAAATGTCTCGGTTCCGCTCGAACTGGCCGGCGTGCCCGACGCGCGCGCGCGCGCCGAGGCCGAGCTTCGCGCGGTCGGGCTGGGGCATCGGCTGACCCATTATCCGGCACAGCTGTCGGGGGGCGAGCAACAGCGCGTCGCGATTGCGCGGGCGACGGCGCCGCGCCCGCGGTTGCTGCTGGCCGACGAGCCGACGGGCAATCTCGACACGGTTACCGGCGGCTCGATCATCGACCTGCTGTTCGAGCGGGCAAGCGCGGCGGGGGCGGGATTGCTTGTCATCACGCATGACGCGGCGGTCGCGGATCGGGCGGGACGACGGATCGAGCTGGCCGACGGGCAGGCGCGATGAGCCAGGCCTGGCGCATGGCGAGGCGCGATCTTCGCGGCGGGCCGGGCGGGCTGCGGCTGGGCGGGCTCGGGCTGATGTGGCTGTGCCTCGCCATCTCCGTGGCGGCGATTGCGGCAGTGCTCAGCCTCGCTTCGTCGATCGACAGCGCGATCGCCGGGAATGGGCGCAGCCTGCTTGGCGGTGATCTGGTTGTCCGGTCGGCCCAGCGGCCGGCGTCGGCCGATGAGCTGGCGGCGCTGCGGCGGCTTGGGCCCGTGTCGGCGAGCACGACGCTTCGCGCAATGGCGGTGGCGCCGGGCAATAAGGAGGGGGGAGACAAAATCGCGCTGGGCGAGCTCAGCAGCATCGATTCGGCTTGGCCATTGGCCGGACAGCTTGTCCTCGCGCCGGGCGGGCATCGCCCCGCCGGGGCCGGGGTCGCGGTCGGACATGAGCTGGCGGAGCGGCTCCACCTTCGCGTCGGCGACCGCTTGCGCATCGGCTATTCGACCATGACCGTATCGGGGATCATCGAGCAGATGCCGGCTATGTCGGGCTTTGCGTTTGCCCCGCCGATGCTCGTCGATGCGGCGGGCCTGACGGCGACCGGGCTGGTCCAGCCCGGGAGCCTGACGAATAGCAGTTATCGCCTGCTGCTGCCGGCGACGAGCGATCCGCAGGCGGTGGGCAAGGCGTTCCAGCTGGCCTTTCCCGACGGCGGCTGGTCGGTCACCGACCGCAACGACGCCGGGCAGGGAACGCGGCGCTTCGTCGAGCGCGTCGCCGAGATGCTGTTGCTCGTCGCGCTGGCGGCACTCGCGATCGGCGGGCTCGGCATCGCCAGCGCGGCGAGCGCCTTCGCGGCGTCGCGGCGGGCAACGGTGGCGACGCTCAAGCTGCTCGGCGCGGGGCGGCGCGAGCTGGCCGCCATGCTTGGGATCGAAGTGGCTCTGATCGCGGCAGCGGCGATCCTTATCGGGCTAGCGGTCGGTGCGGTCGTCCCGGCGCTGGCAGGTTCGGCCATCGGGTCACGGCTGCCGATCGCGCCCGCTCCGCATCCCCAGTGGTTCGCCTTGGCCGAAGCTGCCGCGTTCGGGCTGCTGGCGACGATCGGCGCTGTGTGGGGGCCATTGGCGGCGGCGGTCGCGACCCGTCCGGCCAGCCTGCTGCGCGGTGATGTCGAAGAAGTGGGGGCCGAGGCGCGCTCGTCGCGGCAGCGGCTGCTCGCGCTGGTCGTGCCGACCCTCGCACTGCTTGGCGCAGCGGGGCTGGCGGTGGCGAGTGCCGAGGACCCGCGCTTCGCCGCCAGCGGGGTCGCGGCGATCCTCGTTCTCGGGTTGATGTTCGGTGCGATCGGCCTGCTCGTCCGGCGGTCCGCCCGCGCGCTTCGCCATCGTGGCGGGCCAATCGTTCGGCTCGGAATTGCGGCGCTCGACCGGCCCGGCGCGGCGACGGTGCGGCTGTCGGTCGCGCTCGGCCTCGGGCTGGCACTGCTCGTCACGCTGGCGAGCGTCGCACAGAGCCTGCTGGCAGAGATCGACGGCAACCTGCCGAGCCGCGCCCCGGCGCTGTTCCTGATCGACATTCCTGCCGCCGACGAAGCCCGCTTTCGCGCCTTAGCCGCCACGACCGCGCCGGGCGCCGAGCTTCGCCTCGTGCCCTCGCTCCGCGGTCCGGTGACGGCAGTCAAGGGCGTGCCGGTCGCCGAGCTCGGCGACATCCCCGAGGGCGCGTGGATTCTGAAGGGTGATCGCGGGCTGACCTTTGCGCGCGACTTGCCGGTCGGCAACCGGATCACGGCCGGGGAGTGGTGGCCCGCCGACTATCGCGGCCCGCCGCTGATCAGCCTCGACGCCAACGCCGCGACCGCGCTCAAGCTCAAGGTCGGCGATACGCTGACCGTTGCCGTCCTCGGCCGCCCGATCGAAGCCAGGATCGCCTCGCTGCGCGAGATCGACTGGCGCTCGATGGGGTTCAACTTCGCAATCATCTTCGCGCCCGGGGTGCTCGAGCAGGCGCCGTTCACGCTGATGGCGACCGTCGCGCCTGCCCCCGGTGCGAGGACCGCCGCGCTCGAGCAGCAGCTTGCTCGCCAGTTGCCGATGGTCAGCACGATCCGCGTCGCCGACATCGTCGCGCAGGTGCGTACGCTGCTCGTCGCGCTCGCCGGCGCGGTTCGAGTGGCGACGGGGGTGGCACTGCTGCTCGGGGTGATCGTACTCGCTGGAGCGGTGGTCGCCACCCGCCGCGCGCGAGCGCGCGACCTCGTCCTGCTCAAGCTGGTCGGCGCCACGCGCGGCCAAGTCCTCGCCACCCAGGCGACCGAGTTTGCACTCCTCGGGATCGTTGTCACCGCGACCGCCTTCGCCGCCGGGATCGGCGCTGCGCGCGTGCTGCTCGCGACGATGCTCGACCTCGCCTTCCGACCGGACTGGATCAGTCTCGCTGCGCTGGCGATCGGGGCAGTGGTCGTCACGGTTGGCGCTGCGTTGCTCGCGGCGCTGCCCGCGCTGACCGCCCGTCCCGCGATGGCACTGCGCGCTCTCTAGCCTGCGTAGAATCCGCAGAAGCGATGAAACTTGTCGCCCGATCGGCCGTTCAACCAGCGCGAAAGGAAGATTTTATGGCCACCATCTCGACACCTGCCGACCTGCGCGCCGCCTTTAATCCGGCAGGTCGCGGCTATCATGCTGTGTATCGAGAGCATGAGGTCAACCATTGCCCCGGATGCGGCCGGACCCATTGGCTGATCGGGCGGATGTCGGCCGAGTGCGCCTTCTGCTCGACCGCGCTTCCGCTCGCCGAGGCCAGCATGCGCTCGCAAGGTTCGCAGGTGGTGATCAACCACCGCAACCGCCTCCAGCCAGCCTGGGCCGCCTGACGCTTTACAGCTGAACTGCTAGGGACTGGCGAGGAGACGCCATGTCCGATTCGCCGATCGAAACAATCATCACCCCAGTCTCGCATGACCTTGGCGCGTTCAAGGTCAGGCGTTCGCTGCCGACTCGGGGCCGGACGATGGTTGGTCCATTCATTTTCATCGACCAGTTCGGCCCGTCGCGCCTCGCGCCAGGCGAGGGGATGGACGTTCGCCCCCACCCGCACATCAATCTCGCGACGGTAACCTATTTGTTCGACGGCGCGATCAATCATCGCGACAGCCTTGGTAGCTTCCAGACGATCGAGCCCGGCGCGATCAACCTTATGACTGCAGGCTCGGGAATCGTTCATTCCGAGCGCTCGCCCGATGACAAGCGCGCTGCGGGGCCCGGCTTTTATGGGATGCAGACCTGGCTCGCATTACCCGACGGCAAGGAGGAAATTGCGCCCGCGTTCGAGCATGTCCGGCCCGACGCGCTTCCGCTGGTCGAGGGTGCAGGTGTTTCGGCGCGCGTCCTGATGGGCGAGCTGTGGGGAGTTCGCGCCGCCACCACCTGCCATTCGCCGACGATCTACGCCTACCTGATGCTCGGCGCCAACGCGACGGTGATGATCGAGGCCGAGGCCGACGAGCGGGCGATTCTGCTGACCGAGGGTGCCGCCACCATCGACGGCGTTCTCGTCGCGCTGTTCGACCTCGTCATTCTCGCCCCCGGCCACCGCGCCACGCTTCGGGCCAGTGCAGCCTCGCGGGCGATGCTGCTTGGCGGCGGCGCTTTCGCGACCCCGCGCCATGTGTTCTGGAACTTCGTCAGCTCATCGCGCGATCGGATCGAGCAGGCGAAGGAGGATTGGCGGTCGGGCCGCTTCCCGCTCGTCCCGGGCGACGAGGCCGAGCATATCCCGCTGCCGGACGTACCGCTTACCGTCAGCTATCCATGACCGATCTGCGAAACGTCGCGCTTTCGACCGGAATCACGCTCAACGTCGCACTAGCCGGGCCCGAAGACGCGCCGCCCGTCATCCTCCTCCACGGCTTCCCCGAATCGCACCGCACCTGGCGAAGCGTCGTGCCGCTGCTCGAGGATCACTTCCGTCTCGTCATGCCCGACCAGCGCGGTTTTGGTGGTTCGGACGCGCCGCCGGACGTCGACGCCTATCGCATCGAGCGCATCGTCGCCGACCTGTTTGCACTGGCCGACGCACTCGGCATCGGCGACTTCGCGCTTGTCGGCCACGACTGGGGCGGGGCGGCGGCGTGGGCGGCGGCGATCAAGGGCAATCCGCGCATTACGCGGCTAGCGATCGTCAACGCGCCTCACCCGGTCATCTTTCAGAAGAGTTTGATCGAGGACGCCGATCAGCGCGCTGCCTCGCAATATATCACGGCCTTTCGATCCCCGGGGTTCGAGAAGGCGGTCGAAGCAATGGGCTTTGGTGCTTTCTTCGACAAGAGCTTCCGCAGCCATGTCGATCTCGCCACCATCCCTTCGGATGAGCGCGACCAGTATATCGCCGAATGGAGCCAGCCCGGGACGCTGACCGGAATGCTCAACTGGTACCGCGCGGCCCAGTTGATCGTGCCACCCCCTGGGGTCACCGTGCCGCTACCCAACTGGTTGCTTGCCGCCTTTCCAAAGATCCATATTCCGGTGCGAATAATCTGGGGGATGGACGACAAGGCGCTGCTGCCCCTGCAACTGGACGGGCTTGATCGGCTGATCGATCGGGTCGACATCATCCGCCTGCCCGGCGTCGGCCATTTCGCACCGTGGGACGCACCTGATCAGGTCGCGGCGGCCCTCGCCCCCTTCCTCGCTGGCGAGACGCCCGCTAAGCGCGCCTGATGACCAGTCGATCCCAGTCACGCTCCGCCGCTCGCCTCGCGGCGGTCCAGGCCCTGTATCAGCTCGAAATGGAGCCGACCGCAGTTGCGCCACTTCTTCACCAGTTCCACGAGCACCGCCTCGGCGCGACGATCGAGGGTGCGACCTATGCCGAGGCCGAGCAAAGCTTCTTCGACGACGTGGTGAAGGGCGTCGACGCGCGCCGAGCCGAGATCGACGCGCTGGTCACCGCGAACCTCGCCAAGGGCTGGGCGCTCGAGCGGCTTGATCGCCCGATGCGCGCGATACTGCGCGCCGGAACATATGAGCTCATCGCCCGGCCCGACGTGCCACGGGCAAGCGTCATCAACGAATATGTCGATGTGGCGAAGGCGTTCTACGACAAGAAAGAGAGCGGGTTCGTCAATGGATTGCTCGATGCGGTCGCGAAGGGCGCTCGGGGATGAAGGGGGCGGTGAACCCCCTGCCATCATCCCGGGCTTGACCCGGGATCCGCCTGCCGTCCGTAGGGGAAGAAGGCAGACCCCGGGCAAGGCCCAGGGTAACGATACGGCTTGTGGCGCATGACCGCTGAACTCGATTTCATCGCCGGGTTACGTGCCATCGCCACCGCCCCCGAGGCCAGGGGACTGCGAGACGACACAGCGCTGCTTGGCGAGCTTGTGGTGACCCACGACATGATCGCGCAAGGGGTCCATTACCTGCCCGCCGATCCCCCCGAGACGGTCGCCGCGAAGCTCGTCGCGGTCACCCTGTCCGACCTCGCAGCCAAGGGAGCGACGCCGGTCGGGGCACTGCTCGGCTACTGCCTCGGCGACGGGGAGTGGGACCGGCGGTTCGTTGCCGGGCTTGGCGCGGCGCTGGCGCGCTATGATTGCGCGCTGCTCGGCGGCGATACCATCGCGCTTCCGAACGGAGCGCCGCGGGTGCTCGGTCTGACCGCGATCGGGCGGGCGGGCAGGCGCGTTCCGGATCGTGCCGGGGGGCGACCCGACGACGGACTGTGGCTCATCGGGAAGCTTGGCGACAGCGCTGCCGGTGTCGCCCGGCTCCTGCTCGATCCGCTCGCCGACGGACCGCTGGTCGAAGCTTATCGCACGCCCTGCGCGCTGATCCCCGAGGGCCGGGCGCTTGCGCCTGAGGCGACGGCAATGATGGACGTATCCGACGGTCTCCTGATCGACGCACAGCGCATGGCGGAGGCGAGCAGGGTACACATCATCATCGACCTTGAAGCGATACCGCTGTCCGAAGCCTTCCGCGCCGAACGCGGCAACGACCGCGCGGCACGCATGTTCGCGGCGACGGGCGGCGACGACTATGCCCTGCTCGCCGCGCTTCCGCCCGGAGAGGAGGCAAAAGTAATGAAAAATTTACCTTCCGGAGCGCATCTGGTGCGGATCGGCAGCCTCGTCGCGGGCGCAGGGATCGCGCTTCACGACGACGGCGAACCGGTCGACCTGCCGGAGCATCTTGGCCATGAGCATCACAGTTGACCTTCGTCGCCTCGCCATCGCGCTGTCGGGCATCGTCGCGGGCATGACCTCTGCATTGCTGCTCCTGCGCTGACGCGGCGGGCCGCAAAGCCCATATTGCCAGCTTCTTCGCAGCCCCCTAGACACCGCGCCAAATAGCGTCGGTCCGCATTCGGACACATGGCGCCCGTCAGGGGGATAATTCGACCATGAACCTGCTTTATGTAGCCATCGTCTGCGGCATCATCGCCGTGCTCTATGGCGTGCTGACCAGCCAGCAAGTGCTTCGCGAACCGGCCGGCAATGCGCGCATGGTCGAAGTCGCCGCCGCCATCCAGGAAGGCGCTTCGGCCTATCTTCGCCGTCAGTACACCGCCATCGCGGTGGTCGGCGTGGTGGTCGCGGTATTGGTATTCGTGTTCCTCGGCGGTCTGCCCGCTTCCGCGTTCGTGATCGGCGCTTTGCTGTCGGGCGTCGCCGGCTTCATCGGGATGAATATCTCGGTGCGCGCCAATGTCCGCACCGCCGAGGCGGCGCGCACGTCGCTCCAGAAGGGGCTGACCGTTGCCTTCCGCTCGGGCGCGATTACCGGGATGCTCGTTGCGGGGCTCGCCCTGCTCGCGATTGCCGGGCTGTTCTGGTATCTTACGGGCCCGGGCGGCTTTGCTCCGGATGACCGCCACGTCGTCAACGCACTGACCGCGCTTGCGCTCGGTGCCAGCCTTGTCTCCATCTTTGCCCGTCTCGGTGGCGGCATCTTCACCAAGGCGGCGGACGTCGGCGCCGATCTGGTCGGCAAGGTCGAGGCCGGAATCCCCGAGGACGATCCCCGCAACCCCGCCGTGATCGCCGATAACGTCGGTGACAATGTCGGCGACTGCGCCGGAATGGCCGCCGATCTGTTCGAAACCTATGTCGTCACGGTCGGCATCACAATGGTCTCGATCGCGCTTGCGCTCAAGGGCTCGGCACTGCTGCTGCCGATGATGATCCTGCCGCTGCTGATCGGCGGGGTGTGCATCATCACCTCGATCGTCGGGACCTACATGGTCAAGCTGGGCAAGAAGGAGTCGATAATGGGGGCCCTCTACAAGGGCTTCTGGACGACCACGCTGCTGGCCGTGCCAGCGATCCTCGGTGCCTTCTGGTTCACGCTGAACGGCGATCTCAACCAGACCGTGGCGACGGGGGCTGGCCGGTCCTTCCCGGCAATGAACCTGTTCTGGGCAAGCATGGTCGGTCTCGTTGTGACCGCGCTGATCGTGTGGATCACCGAATATTACACCGGCACCAATTATCGCCCGGTGCGCTCGATCGCTGCGGCATCGCAGGCGGGGCATGGCACGAACGTCATCCAGGGTCTTGCCATCAGCCTTGAATCGACCGCTCTGCCGACGCTGGTGATCGTCACCGGCGTGATCGTCAGCTTCAACCTAGCGGGGCCGCTCGGGGTCGCCTTCGCGGCCTCGGCGATGCTCGCGTTGGCGGGGATGGTCGTCGCTTTGGATGCCTATGGCCCGGTGACCGACAATGCCGGCGGGATCGCCGAAATGGCCGGGATGGAGGACAGCGTGCGGACCAAGACCGATGCACTCGATGCGGTCGGCAACACCACCAAGGCCGTGACCAAGGGCTATGCCATCGGCTCGGCCGGTCTCGCCGCGCTGGTCCTGTTCGGGGCTTACACCGCCGACTTGAAGGAGTTCGCCGGGCCGCTCGGCATCACCACCGACCCCAATGTGATGTTCAGCCTCTCCAATCCCTATGTCATCGTCGGGCTGCTGCTCGGCGCGCTGCTACCCTATTTGTTCGGGGCGATGGGCATGACCGCAGTCGGACGCGCCGCCGGTGCAGTGGTGGAGGAAGTGCGCGAGCAGTTCCGCAATAATCCGGGCATCATGGATGGGACGTCGAAGCCGGACTATGCCCGCACCGTCGACCTCGTCACCAAGGCCGCGATCAAGGAGATGATCGTGCCGTCGCTGCTGCCGGTGCTTGCGCCGATCGTGGTGTTCTTCGTCATCGGCGCGGTCGGTGGGCGCGACAATGGCTTTGCGGCGTTGGGCGCGTTGTTACTCGGCGTAATAGTCTCGGGCCTGTTTGTCGCCATCTCGATGACGTCTGGCGGCGGCGCGTGGGACAATGCCAAGAAATATATCGAGGACGGCAATTATGGCGGCAAGGGCTCCGAAGCCCATAAGGCGGCCGTGACCGGCGACACCGTCGGCGACCCGTACAAGGATACAGCAGGTCCGGCGGTCAATCCGATGATCAAGATCACCAATATCGTCGCGTTGCTGCTGCTCGCGGCGCTGGCCGGTGGTGCCGTTCACTAATATACCGATCATCACGCGGAGGACGGGCGGGAGGGCAACTTCTCGCCCGTCTTTCCTTCCGCGTCGCTTGGCGCTAAGGGGCGCACGTCTTTACGGTGCATTGCCTGCGCCACACCCAACACAGCTTCAGGAATTGCATGGCCAAGGAAGAACTTCTCGAAATGCGCGGCAAGATCGCGGAGCTGCTGCCCAATGCGATGTTCCGCGTTACGCTCGAGAATGGCCATGAAGTGCTTGGCCACACCGCCGGCAAGATGCGCAAGAACCGTATCCGCGTGCTGACCGGCGATGAAGTGCTGGTCGAACTGACGCCCTACGACCTCACCAAGGGCCGGATCACTTACCGCTTCATGCCTGGCCGCGAGCGCCCGCCGGGCTATTAAGTGAGACTGGTCCTCGCGTCAGCGAGCCCGCGCCGCCTCGACCTCCTCGCGCGCATCGGCATCGTTCCCGACGCAGTCGATCCCGCCGATCTCGACGAATCCATCCGAAAGGGCGAACTTCCCCGCCCCCACGCACTCCGCCTGGCCTGCGCGAAAGCCGCAGCGGTCGCGGCCCGCCATCCTGGAGCGCTGGTACTCGGCGCGGATACAGTGGTCGCGGTCGGACGGCGGATCCTGCCCAAGGTCGAGGATGAGGCGACCGAGCGGGCCTGCCTCGCCTTGCTGTCGGGGCGGCGGCACCGTGTGCTGACCGCCATCGCCCTCGCTATTCCCGGTGCGCAGATGCGCAGCCGGCTGGTCGAAACGGTGATTGCCCTCAAGCGCCTGTCCCACGCGGAAATCGATTATTATGTCGCGCATGGCGAATGGCACGGCAAGGCCGGAGGCTATGCGCTGCAGGGCTATGGCGAAGTATATGTCCGCCATATCGCCGGGAGCCATTCGGGAGTGGTCGGGCTTCCCCTCGCCGAAACCCGAATTCTTCTGCAAAGCGCAGGTTACCCGCTTGGCTGAGCTTGCCGAGGGTTGGATCGTCGAGGAGGGCATCGGCGAAACGCGGGCGGTGCTGCTCGAAGGCGGACAAATCGTCGAAGCGCGGTTGGAGCTGGAGGACGCAATCCCGGCGGGAACGCGGCTTGCCGCGCGGCTGGTCCGGGTCGGCGAGCAGGGCCGCAATGCGGTCGCCCGCGACCTTGGCGGGCAGGAATACCTAATGCCGATCGCGCCGCGCGGCGTAAGCGAGGGCGCGGCGCTGACGATCGAGGTAACGCGATCGGCCTTTCCCGGGAACGAGCCGTGGAAGCGACCCCTCGCCCGCGCGACCGACTATGCGCCGCTCGAGGCTGCGGCACTCGTCGAGCGTTTGGCCGGCCGACTGCATCATTTCCCCGCGCCGCACGATGCGCTCGAGGAAACCGGCTGGTCCGACCTGCTCGACGAAGCGCGCAGCGGCACCGTGGCTTTCCCCGGGGGATCGCTGCGCATCTCGCCAACCCCGGCAATGACCCTGATCGACGTCGATGGAACGCTGTCGCCCGACGCCCTGGCGCTGGCCGGCGCAACCGTGGCAGCGCGGGCGATCCGCCGGCTCGACCTTGGCGGATCGATCGGGATCGACCTGCCGTCGGTGAAGGGCAAGCCCGCCCGGCTGGCACAGGACGCGGCGGTCGATGCCGAGCTGCCGCGCCCGTTCGAGCGAACCGGGGTCAATGGCTTCGGCTTCGTCCAGATCGTGAGACCAAGGCGTGGCCCGTCATTGGTCGAGCTTGCGCAGGACCGTGCCGGGTTCGAAGCGCGCGCACTCTTGCGGCGATCAGCCCGCGCGACCGGGGCGATCCGCCTCGTCGCGCACCCGGCCGTCGTCGCCGCCATTGAGCCCCACTGGATAGAGCGCCTCGCACGGCAGGTCGGCGGCGCGGTGGGGTTGCGCCCTGACCCTGCCCTCGCCATGGCGGGCGGCCATGCCGAGCAAGCCTAAAGACTGCCCGATCTGCGGCAAGCCGCCCGAACCGGGCTTCGCTCCCTTCTGCTCGCGCGGTTGCAAGGACCGCGATTTGCTCAAATGGCTCGGCGACGGCTACGCGATCCCGGGCCCGCCGATCGACCCCACCGACGAGCTAATCGATTAGCGCGCGAGCGGTTTAACCGGGCGGGCAATTGCGAGCCTGTGCCAGCCGTCAGTTGAGAACCAGGCCGATGCGCACGCTCGTAAATCGGGCTTGCCGCCACGGCTCCGAGGTGATTTAAACGGGTCCGGAACGACGCTGCCGGTATGCGTGAGTCTGTGATGTGACGCCGTCCACCACCCGGTCGGGATTTCCCCGGCACGGGTCCAAGGGGAGTCCATAAATGCACGGGAAATTTCTCGCCGTCCTCGGCGCTGTCAGCCTGTTCGCCGCCACCCCCGCCATTGCCCAGGATTTTCCGCTCAAGGGCGGTAATTTCTGGAACGTCGCCGAAGTCACGATCGACGACGGCCATTTCGGCGATTACGCCGATTTCCTGGCGAGCACTGCGCGCAAGACCAACGACTTCGCCAAGTCCAAGGGCTGGGTGAAAGCCTATTACATCCTGGCTAACGTCAACAAGCGCGCCAGCGAGCCGGATCTTTATCTCGTGACAATCACCGACCACATTACGACTCCGGCCGAGGATGAGGCGCGCGAGAAGGAGATGAATGCGTATTTGGCAACAACCAGCCGCGCGCAGGATTCGGCGAGCGGTGCCCGGGCCAAGTTCCGCCATCTCGGTGGCACACAATTGCTTCAGGAACTGACCTATAAATAAGTCGAGCGTGGCGGCGGGGCGTGAGCAGGAGCGCACGCCCCGCCTCTGCTCGCAGACGGTTGCCCGCTGTTAAGGCGATCAACCGCTGGACAGGCCCCGGAGTGCCGGTTAGGGGGTCGCTCCGCCCGCGCGGACGCGTTCGCAAGGCCGTGCCCAGGTAGCTCAGTTGGTAGAGCATGCGACTGAAAATCGCAGTGTCGGCGGTTCGACCCCGTCCCTGGGCACCACTTTCTCAGCCTAAAGTATTGTATTTACTATCGAAATAAGACTATGTTCCGGTGCGTTCCCACAGCGATGTCCACACCGTCGTCCGGTCGTAGGCGATCAGCCACGACAAAGAGCGAAGCCTCTGCCCATCGCGTTGACCTATGTCAGCTCTCTAAGAAGGCGTCGGAAAGCGACGCTGCAACTTAGGCAAGGGTGACTGACTTGAAGGGTACCCCGGCGGGGGGGCATAAAATCGCTTTTCGCTTGCGTCCGGTGAGAAGTTGCCTGTGCTACGACAAAAAATCTTGAATTTCTGACTGTTGAGTTCCCCACTGTACGTTTGCTCGTCGATCGGCGATCGAGGCGGAAAGTCAATCAAGACGAACTGGGCTTTACCTCCGCCGGATATAGCTGATGTCGGTTGCCCACACCTGGTTCGGGCGAGTCACCGCCAGCTTGCGCAGCAGATAGGGATATATCCTGTGTCCTGGGGCCGGCTTCGACGTGTTGGGTCGGCGGTAGATCGCCGC
>JBDSGJ010000018.1:0-25194 GCA_039919075.1 Sphingomicrobium sp. | reverse complement strand
GGGGGAAATGATGAAGCCCGAGCCCAGTGACCCGGTCTCGCGGGTCTGCGGCTGGGCCGGCGCGCCATCGCCCGGTCCGGCGACTCCCGGCTGGCCACCGAAGCGACGGAAGAACTCCTCGAACGGAGCGGCCTGTTGCTTGACCGTGATCCGCTGCTTCGTCGAGATGTTGACCACCGCCGGCTGAAGCCGCGCGGCAAGGTCGGCAAAGCTCATCGGCGCGCCGGGACGCGGCGCCATTGCGTTGGGCGCATTCTGCGCGACCTGGGCACCGACCGGGCCGGTGGCGATCGAGAAAGCGGTGCCGCCGAGCAGCAAGGCTCCGGCAACTCCATAAGCGTAGCGCACGGTGGGAGACTCCTTGAGGAAACTCATGTTCGAAAAAACCCTCATCTTAATAGGCGTTCATGGCGACGACGCTAGGTCGAAAGCATGAACGCGATTTGAACGACGCGGGATGCGCGCCGATCCTGGCCAAGGCCGAGGATCGTCTAATGTCCCGAGAATTGCTTGAGATAGTCGCTTTGCGGGGAGAGGATCATCGTCGTCGGATTGGGCTTGGTCACGCCATCGCCTAGGAAGGTCTGCTGATAAGACTGCATCGCGCGATAGAAATCATAGAAGGACGGGTCCTTGTTGAAGCTGTCGGCGTATATTTTGGAGGCGTCGGCATCGGCCTGGGCGCGGATGATCTGCGCCGTCTTGGCCCCTTCGGCACGGATCGAGCGGGCTTCCTGCTCACGCGCGGTGCGCATCCGTTCATAGGCGCTGTCGAGCGGGGTGCCCGTGGGCAGGTCGGCCTTCTTGATGCGGACGTCGATGATCTCGGCGCCATATTGCTTCGCGACCCGGTTGAGGCCGGTGCGGACATTTTCCATCACGCCTTCGCGCTCGGGCGAGAGCAGCGAGGCAAACGGACGTTTGCCAAGCTCGTTGCGCAGTTCCGAGCCTAGGTTGGGGACGAGCGCGCCCTGCAACCCGTCGACCGAGCGGGCGCGGATATACATCCGCAGTGGGTCGATGATCCGGTAGCGGGCGAAGGCGTCGACCTCGAGCCGTTGCTGGTCGGTCGAGGTGACCTGGCGGCCCTCCATGTCGACGTCGAGGACGCGCTTGTCGATCCACACCAGATTGTCGACGAACGGGATTCGCCAGTTGAGCCCGGCCCCGGCTGAGCCGAGCGGGGCGCCGGGACGATACTGATTGAGGATGTAGATCGGCTTGCCGAAGCGAGTGATAATCGCCTGCCTGGTCTCGGGGACGACGATGATCGTGTTGAGCAGGACCAGCAACGCGACGAGCGCGATCGCGGCGGCGAGGATCGGGCGGCGGAGGAGCGCGCTCACTTGGCGGGCTCCTTGGGCAGGCTGCGGAGGACGGGGGGGAGCGCCTGGTAGCTGTTCACGCCGGGGGCATCGACAATGGTCTTGTCGACGCCAGTCAGCACCCGTTCCATCGTCTCGTAATACATGCGTTTGCGGGTCACTTCCGGGGCGAGCTTGTACTGGCCATAGACCTTGTCGAAGGCGACCGCCTCGCCCTGCGCCTTGGCGGTCAGCTGGAGCGCGTAGGCGCGCGCCTGGTTGGTGTAGCTTTGCGCCTGCTGCTGGGCGGCCGAGACTTCCTTGAAGGCGTCGTTGACCGCGCCCGGCGGATCGGCCTGCTTGATCGCGACGCCCTGGACGAGCACGCCCGAGCGATAACCGTCGAGGACGCGCTGCATTTCATCCTGGACCCGGTTTTCGATCTCGCCGCGTTTGTCGCCCATCGCCTCGCGCAGCGTGACGTTGGCGATTGCGGCGCGCATGACGCTTTCGGCGACCTGGCGGATGGTTTCGTCGGGCTGGGCAAGTTCGAACAGATACTGCTCCGGGCTGCGAATGTTGAAGCGGACCTGATAGGCGATGTCGATGATGTTCTGGTCGCCGGTCAGCATCAGCGTCTCGCTCTCCTCGCTGCCGAGGTCGATCGTCTGGATCTTCTCGACGTCGATCTTGCGGACCTTGTCGATCGGCGAGGGCAGGGTGATGCCGACCCCGGGCGAGAGGGTCGAGACGTAGCGCCCGAAACGCGTGACGACGCCGCGTTCCTGCGGGGCGATCAAGTGCATCGAGGTGAACACCAGCCACAGCAGGACGAGCGCGGCGATGGCCCAGCCGATGATCGATCCGTCGGGGCGGAGCGAGGTCGAGTTGGGGTCACGCGGGCCGCCGCCGCCGAAGCGCTGGCGGCCGCGGCGGAGGAGGTCGTCGAGCGCGCCGCCATTGCCGAAGCGGCTGTCCGGCCGGCGCCTGGGCGCCTGGTCGCCCCATGGGCCTTCGGTTACCGTTGGGGGCGGAGTATTCGGCCCGCTCCTGGGTGGGGAGGGCTTGGCCGCCGGCGTATCGTCGGGCTCCCCGCCGCCCCAGGGCCCCTTGCCGTCGGCGAACAGGCGGGTGGGCAGGCGAAGTGGCAAACGCCATGAGATGCGGGTCATGCATTGTGTATAGGGATGGTGCGCGAGGAAAAACAGGGGATGCGCAGGGAGGTTCTTCTACGCTAACCGCTGGTGATGAATTCGACCATGCCATCCGACGACCAGACCCGCATCCGCTCGCGCAAGGAAGCGGACGGCGTCGTCACGCTGATCGTCGACGGGACCGGGCTCGACAAGGCCGCGCGCGAGGCACTCTACGAGCGGCTTGAGGCAAGCGAGCTGGCAGCGGGGGCGAGCGAGGTTCGGATCGCGATGACTGCCGCCAAGCAGGGCCGCACGATCGTTGCGATCGGGTCGGGCAAGGGCGGGGTCGGCAAGTCGACGATGGCCGCCAATCTGGCCGTCGCGCTGGCGCGGACGGGCAAGCGCGTCGGGCTGATCGATGCCGATATCTATGGGCCGTCGCAGCCGACCTTGCTCGGGACCAGCGCGAAGCCCGAGGCGCGCGGGAAGCTGTTGATCCCGGTCGAGGCCAACGGCGTGCGCCTGCTGTCGGTCGGGCAATTGGTGCCGCCGGGACAGGCGCTGGCGTGGCGCGGGCCGATGGCGGCGGGGGCGCTGGGGCAGTTGATCGACGGCGACTGGGGGGACGCCGAAATCATCCTCGTCGACCTGCCGCCGGGAACCGGGGACGTGCAATTGTCGCTCGTCCAGAAGGCGCGGCCGGTGGGGGCGGTGATCGTCTCCACCCCGCAGGACCTTGCGCTGATCGATGCCGAGCGGGCGATCGACCTGTTTGCCAAGACCAGCGTTCCGGTGATCGGGCTGATCGAGAATATGGCGGGCTATGCCTGCCCCCATTGCGGCGAGAGTTCGGATCCGTTCGGGAGCGGCGGCGCCGAAGCGGCGGCGGCGCGATTGAATATTCCGTTTCTCGGCCGGATGCCGCTGTCGGTCAGCCTGCGCAGCGCGTCGGACGCCGGTCAGCCACCAGCGGCGGGAGAGGGGCCGGCGGCGGAGGCGTTTGCCAATTTGGCCAAGGCATTGCTAGCGCAATTGGAGAAAGTCGCGCGCTGAAGCATTGTCTCTTTCGAGGAGATTGCCATGCCCCTGACGACCGATGCCGAGATCGACGAGCTGCTCCGGGGCGCGAAGACGATCGCCGTGGTCGGCGCCTCCGACCGGCCCGACCGCGCCTCCTATGGCGTGATGAAATTCGTTCAAGATCGCGGCTATCGAACGATCCCGGTCAACCCGCGGATCACCGGCGAGCATGTCCATGGCGAATATGTCTGGCGCGAACTGGCGCAGATCGGCGAGCCGATCGATATCGTCGACATCTTTCGCAAGAGCGAGGACGTCGGGCCGGTGGTCGACGAGGCAATCGCGGCGGGGGCCAAAGCGGTGTGGATGCAGCTTGGCATTCGCAATGCCGAGGCAGCGGCGAGGGCCGAGGCGGCGGGGCTCAAGGTGGTCGAGGACAAATGCCTCAAGATTGAACTGGCGCGGGCGGGAGTGCGTGCGTCGGCTTGACGGATGATGCGTTAAGGCGCAGCTTCCTGCCGACTTTCGCGTGGGGCTGCGGCGGGAGTTGAGTCCGATCGGGGTCGCGGCTTGCGGGAGGACAACTCATGGTCAGGAAATTGCTGCGCGCCGCGTTGATCGCAGGTGTCGCCATGACGGCTTCGGCGCCGGTTGGGGCGACCCAGTGGTTGAACTATCACTGGGCAACTGACGGGTCGGGGTTAAAGGTCAGGGTCAACAGCAGCATCAGCGCAGTGTGGCAGAACGCCCCGGCAGGAGCGGCAATCGGGCCCGTTCCGGGTGCGGTTGCAGATTGGGAGACGAGCACTGTCCTGACGTTGAATCCGCAATCATCCACCGCTGATCCCAAACGCTGCTCGCCGATCAACACTCAAATTCTCGTCTGCAACGCAGCTTATGGCAAGCGCGGCTGGCTCGGGATCGCCAATATCTGGACGAATGGCGACCATATCTATCAGGCAACGACCAAGCTCAACGACAGCTATTTTGCCTCAGGATCTTACAATCAGCCTAAGTGGCGAAACATGGTCGCTTGTCAGGAAATTGGCCATGATTTCGGCCTCGATCACCAGGACGAGAATTTCTCAAATGCCAACTTGGGCACGTGCATGGATTACACCAATGATCCGGCGCCGAGCGGCGGTCCAAACAATGAACATCCGGACCAGCTTGATTATGACACGCTGACCGCCATGTACAACCATGGAGACGGTACGAATTCCGCGACGTTTGCTGCGCCAGCAACCAACTTCGGCATCCGCGCAGTTGGGCAAGCGCTCCGAGCCGGGTATGAACCTGCTGGCACCAGCCGGACTGAATGGGGCACCGCGATCCATCGCGACGCCAAGGGTCGGCCTGATGTCTTCGTTAAGGGACTGGGCGGAATCCACAAGCTAATTACCCACGTGTTTTGGGCGGTAGAGGCCAGCGGCCATGAAGCCGACTGACGGCTAGTCTGTAACCGTTACCTAACCCGCCGCGACCATCATTTCGGGAATGAGGATCGTCGGGCTGTCGATGCCTCGGCGAAGCGTCAGGTCGCTCGCCGGTTCGAGCGTCGCGAACATCTCGATCAGGTTCGACGCGATGGTGATTTCGGCGACCGGGCCGACGATCTCGCCATGCTCGATGACGAAGCCGGCGGCGCCGCGGCTGTAATCGCCGGTGACGCCGTTGACGCCCATGCCGATCAGCTCGGTGATCAGGATTGCGCGGGGGACGGCGGCGCGCATTTCTTCGGGGCTGCGCGAACCGGCCGCGAGGAACAGGTTGCTCGGCCCCGCACCGGGCGCACCTGAGGCGCCGCGAACCGCATGGCCGGTGGGGTCGATGCCTAGCTGGCGCGCGGCGGCGCTGTCGGCCAGCCAGCTGGTCAGAATCCCGTCGTCGATCAGGTCGCGGGCGGAGGTGGCGAGCCCCTCGCCGTCGAACGCGCGTGAGCGAAGGCCGCGCTGGCGGTGGGGGTCGTCGCGAATGGTGACTCCGGGGGCGAAGATGCGGGTGCCGAGCCTGTCCATCAGGAAGCTCGCCTTGCGGGCGATGCTCGATCCGCTGATCGCGCCGGCGAAATGGCCGAGCAGCGAGGTTGCGACTCTCGGGTCGAATAGCACCGCCATCCGTCCCGACTGAAGCTTGACCGGGTCGAGCCGGGCGGCGGCGCGCTGGCCCGCGCTTCGGCCGATCGTGGCGGCATCGTCGAGATCGGCGAGGAAGCGCGTGCTGTCATAGTCATAGTCGCGCTGCAGCGCCCCCGCTTCGCCCGCGACGACGCTGGCCGAGACGCTGTGGCCCGACCCGCGCGAGGCGGCGGCGAACCCCCCCGAGGTGGCCAGCGCCATGACCGACGAGGAAACCGACGCGCTGGCGCCGCTGCTGTTCGACACGCGCGGCACGGCGAGCGCGGCGGCCTCGGCCTCGAGTGCGCGGGCTTTCAGCGCGGCGGGATCGACCTCGGTCGGATCGTAAATGTCGAGGTCGGCGGGGGCATCGCGAAGCAGGCGGTCGGCGGGGGCGAGGCCGGCAAATTCATCCTCGGGAGCCTCGGCGGCCATGGCCAGCGCGCGCTCGACCAAGGCGGCGAGCGCGTCCGGGGCCAGCGTCGATGAGGCGACGCTGGCCGAACGGCGACCGCGGAAGACGCGCAGGCCGACCTCCTCGCCTTCGGATGAAGAGACATCCTCGAGCGCGGCCATGCGCACTTGAACCGACTGCGAGCGTCCCCCGACATAGACCGAGTCGGCGGTATCGGCCCCGGCCTTGCGCGCCTGTTCGACGAGCGACTGGACGGCGGTGCGGGCTTGATCGGGGGTCAGCATGGCGTGGCGGTTAGGGCTTCACGCCGGTGCCGACAAGCCGACCACCAGCATCGCGAGGAACACTAATAATCCGGTAAAGCGGTTCGAGCGGAACAGGGCGAGCGCGAGCGCTCCATCGGCGGGGTCGGTGCGGGCGACCTGGATGGCGAGGTGGACGGCGGCGGGGGCGAGGGCGGCCAGTGCCAAGAGATTCGCCTCGACGCTCCACAGCGCGATGCCCCAGCCGACCAATGCGATGCTGTAGAAGATGGCAACCCCGAGCGCGGCGTGGCGGCCGAGGCGGCGGGCAGAGGATTTCACCCCGACCAGTGCATCATCCTCGATGTCCTGGATCGCGTAGAGCGTGTCATAGCCGATGACCCAGGAAATGCTGCCCGCCCATAGCCAGAAGGGAGTTGCGGTCAGCGCCCCGGTGACCGCCGGCCAGCCCGTGATCGCGCCCCATGAGAAGACCAGCCCGAGCCAGGCCTGCGGCCACCAGGTGATGCGCTTCATGAAGGGGTAGGCGGCCACGGGCACGATGCTGGCGAGGGCAGCGATCTGGGCGGTGCGCGGGAGCTGAAGGAGGACGATCAGGCCAACCAGCGAGAGGCCAATCGCCAGCGCCCAGGCGGCGCGGAGCGGGGTGCGGCCGCTGGCGAGGGGGCGGAGGCGGGTGCGCTCGACTTGGCGGTCGAGGTCGCGGTCGACGATGTCGTTATAGACGCAGCCCGCCGAGCGCATCGCGAAGGCGCCGAGGCCGAGCCAGGCGAACAGGATCCATTGGCCGCCGACCCCGGCGAGCGCGACGCTCCACGCGCACGGCCAGTAAAGCAGCCACGATCCGATCGGGCGGTCGAGGCGCATCAGGCTGGCGAGCGGGCGCACCGGGGCGGGGAGCGCGCCGATCAGGCCGCGTCGCTCGCTGTCGGGAACGGTTTCGATCACGGTCTCGGTCACGGGGGCCGCTTTAGCCAGCGCTGGCCCCCGGACGCAACGACGGCCCGCTGCCGGGAGGGGCGCAGCGGGCCGTCGCGTCCAGCGAAGCCGAAACTTTAGTCGGTCGAGGTCGAGCCGCTGGCCGAACCCGAGCCATTGGCCGAGGCCGAACCCGAGGCCGAGCCGTTGAGCGAACCACCCGCCGATCGCGCGCGCGAAATTGCACCCTGGGCAGCGCCGGTCGCCTGAGCACGAGCCTGCTGGACGGTAGCCTGCGCGGCGCCCGTGGCCTGCCCGGCAAGGCTGCCGACCGCGTCGGTGCCGACGCCCTGGAAGCCGAAGCTGGCGCTCTTGCTGGCCGAGGCGCTGCCCGAACCCGAAGAGGTCAGTCCGGCGGTCTGGCCGAGGCCGTTCGCGGAGGTGGCGGAAGCGACTGCGCCGGTGACGGTTCCGGCAAGGCCGGCGTCGCCGCTGACGGAGCCGCTCCGGGTATCGACCGAACGGCTCGAACTGCCACTGACCGAACCGGTGACGGCGCTGGTGACGCTGTTGCTGAGGCCGCCGGTGACGCCGCCGAGCGAACCGCCGACATTGCCGAGGCTGCCGAGCGTTCCGCCGAGCGAGCCTGCCCCGCCGAGGCTTCCGCTGAGGGCGCCGTTGACGGTGCCGCCGAGGTTGCCGAGCAGCTGAGCATTGGCCGGGGCAGTGGTCGCGAGCAGCGCGCCGGCGAGGATTGCGAGGGTCTTCATGAGATATTCTCCTTGATCTTGGCGGAGGCGGGCTGGCCGCCCCTCAATCAAGCAAACGATGCGCGTCGGGCGGTTCATCCCGGCAGTCGAATTTATTTTGCGCCGACCCATTCGGGATCGACCCGGCACGGCTTGCAGACAATGCCGCGCCCGACCTTGCCCTTGCCGCGAACGGCTTCGGCGGCGAGGCGGTCGGGGGTTCCGGCGAAGGCGAGGCGCGCGGCGACGAGCGGGGCGGCGAAGCTCGTCCCGCGCACCCGCGCATAGCCCTTGCCCGGGAGGGCAGCGGCCATGTCGGCGCCGGGGGCGGCGAAGGCGAGGCTCTGGGCGCGTCCGGCCTCGGGCAGCGCGCGGTCGCCGGCATCGACTGCGGTTGCGCCGACGACGCCGGGGAAGGAGGCGGGGAATAGTGGCGGGGCGGCGGGCCCGTCGTTGCCGACCGCAGCGACGATCGGAATGCCCCGCCGCGCAATTGCGGCAATGGCTCGCTCGAGCAGCAGGTTGGACGGGCCGACGAGGCTGACGTTAATCACGCTTGGCCGCTTCGATGCGGCCCAGGCGAGCGCGCGGACAACGGCATCGGCCGAGCCCGCCGCCTGATCGCCGCCATAGACGTCGGCGACGAACAGCTGCGCGCCGTGGGCGGCGCCGCGGAACCTTCCGTCCTGGCCGATGAGCAATGAGGCGACGGCGGTGCCGTGCCCGGTCGCCTTGGCGCGCCCGGCGAAGGCGCGCTGCTCGATCGAGGTTCCGGCGAAGCTCGGGTGGTTGGCAACCCCGCCGTCGATCATCGCAATGCGCAAGGACGAGGCAGCGCCGCTGCTTGCGGCAAGTACCGCGGAGGTTGCAGCAAGCGCGCTGCCCGCGGGCTCAAATAGATGGTTGTAGTCGGCGGCAAGCCCGGGCGCGGCGGCGCGGAGCCGCTTCAGCGCCTCGCGCGCGCCGATCCTGGCGGGGGTAGCGAGGACGACGGTGGTCAGGCCCAGTTCGGGGTCGGTGTCGGCGCGGAGCACCGCAAAGCCCGCAGCGCGGGCGGCAGCGAGCGCGGCGGGATCGGGATCGATCGCGAGTAGCTCGCCGCGGCGGACCGGATTGCCGAGTGGATCCGAATCGAGCGCGGCGCGATGATCGCGGACGAGCTGGCGCAAGCGGAGGTGGCGAAGATCGAGCAAGGACGCATCCGAAAGCGATTCGATCGTGTCCGGCACACCAAGCGAATCGAGCGTCCGCGCGATCGGTGCGACCGGGCCTTGCTGCTGCGAGCCCTGGCCGGTTAGCCCGCCGAGTATGGGGCCGACACCCGGCAGGCTCGGCAGGCCAAGCCCGCCAAGCAGCTGCGCCGAAGCGGTCGCGCTGAGCAGCGACCAGCCGAGCGTCATGGTCAACAGGGTTCGTGACAGTCTGGACATCGATATTCCTCTAACGCAGGGGCGATGCGGATGAAACGAACAGGGTGCGTCGTTTCATCCGCATGAGGACCAATGACAGCATCAGATGCGTTCGACACCGGGCTGGGCGAGTTGTTGCCGAAGCTGCGGCGCTTCGCCTTTTCGCTGAGCCGGGACGCGGCCGATGCCGACGATCTCGCCCAGCGGACGGTCGAACGCGCCTTGATATCGCGCGACCAATGGCAGGCGGGGACCCGGCTCGATTCGTGGCTGTACCGGATCATGCGCAACATCTGGATCGACGAGGCGCGTGCGCGCGCTCGGCAAGCGAAGGTGGTGCGGCCGCTGGAGGACGGCGAGGAAGCGGGGTTCGATCCGCGCCCAGGCCAGGACGCGGCGATCGACCTGGAGCGGGTCATGGCGGCGATGGCGCGGCTGCCCGACGAGCAGCGCGAAGTGGTCGCACTGATCCTGGTCGAGGGGTTTGGTTATCGCGAGGCGGCCGAGCTGCTCGGCTTGCCGATCGGAACGGTGTCGAGCCGGCTGGTGCGGGGACGGACCGCGTTGCTGGCAATGTTGGGTGAATGACCATGACGAATGATCCAGAGACGATCGATCCAGCGTTTTTTGCGTGGCTCGATGGCGAGCTTGACGAGGCGGCGGCGGCGGCAATGGCGGCGCGGGTTGCGGCCGATCCGGAGCTGACGATGCTGGCCCAGCAGCATCGCGCGCTTGGCGTGACCCTGCGCGGCGTGTTCGATCCGGTTGCTTTGGCGCCGGTCCCTGATGCGCTGCTGGAGGCGGCGCGTTCGGGTGCGAAGGTGATCGACTTCACTGCGGCGCGCGAGAGAAGGCGCGGGTGGATGAGCAGCGGCTGGGGTCGTCAGGCGGCGGCTATGGCGGCGAGTCTGGCGATCGGCCTGCTTGCGGGTCGGACGCTGCTGAGCGAAGGCGGTAGCGAAGTGCCGGTTGCGCTGGCGGGCGGACAGCTTGTCGCGGCGTCGGCGCTCAAGGATTCGCTGTCGACCCAGTTGGCCAGCGCTCCGGCGGCGAGCGGGCCGCGCATCGGGCTGACCTTTCGCGATCAGCGTGGCGCGGTATGCCGCAGCTTCCTCGACGGCGCGGCGAGTGGGCTGGCCTGTCGCGACGGCGCGCGGTGGCGCGTGCGTGGGCTGTTCCAGGCCCCCGAGGGTCAGGGTGGAGCCTATCGCATGGCGGCCGGCCCCGACCCCGCGCTGGCGGCGCTGATCGACTCGCAGATATCGGGCGAGCCGATGGATGCGGCGGGTGAAGCGGCGGCCCGGACGAAGGGCTGGCGCTAGATAGCGAAGGGCGGCGGCGAAGCCGTTGCTCCGCCGCCGCCCTTGCTCTGGTCAGTTAAGCTTATTGATAGTCGGCGGTAACGTCGAACTGCGCGACATAGAGTCCGTTCGCCTGGCTTGCGGCGATGCCGAAGCTTCCCCCAACGCCGACGAAGAAGACCGAAGTGGGATCAATCGTGCGCAAAATCGCACCGCCATTGTCGAGCGCCAGATTGTTCACGATGAGCGTGTCGGAAGGGTTGGTCGTGCTGACCAGGACGCTCGGCGCGTTCAACGTTAGATTGACCGCCTCCCCGGCAGTACCAGCACCGGCGAACACTGCTCGGCCGCCCGGGTAGGCCGGAATCGGCGTGACGCCGCCAGTGACGGTACGACCGCCGGTGTCGGCATCGATGACTACAGTGCCGGCGACGACGGTGCTGATCACCGTGCCGAAGTCGAGGTCGCTGACCTTGGTCAGGGTCAGCGGTTGAAGCACGAGGCCCTTGGCGTCGGCGACGGCATTGGCGGAAACGGCGGCGAGCGCCGGCGAGGCAGTGGTCAGTACGGCAGCGAGCGCTGCAAGCTTGAGAGTCAAACGCATGTCTTGGTTCCCCACGAACGATTTCGAGGAGTGGGCATCTGCCCGAGGCGCCTCAAGATATGTTCAATGCGCGTGGTTCGTACAAAATTCACCTTGTTCGGTAGCGATGATCATTTCGCGGCAGTCCGGTGCGGGCTAGGGGCTTAAGCAATGCCCGCTGTCCCCGCCTGGCCGCCCAAGTCGCTTGCCCGCCTGTTCGTGCGGACGATGCTGGCCGAGGGGGCGACGGTCGAACTCGATGCGGGCCAAGCGAACTATCTCGGCAACGTCATGCGGCTGCGCGAAGGGGCCGAGCTGCTGCTGTTCGACGGCGTGTCGGGCGAGTGGCTCGGGCGGGTGGCGGAGGTGGGCAAGCGGCGGATGACGCTGTCGATCGGAGGCCGGGTGCGGGAGGTCGAGCAGGTGCCCGACCTGTGGCTGGCGTTCGCGCCGGTCAAGCGCGGGCCGGTCGAGTGGCTGGTCGAAAAGGCGACCGAGCTTGGCGTCGCGCGGCTGCTGCCGGTGATGACGAAACGGACGGTGGTCGAGCGGCTTCGGCTCGACCGGCTCGAGGCGATCGCGATCGAAGCGGCCGAACAGTGTGGGCGGACGTTGTTGCCGGAGATTGCCGATCCGGTTTCGCTCGAGACGTTGTTGGCGGAGCACGATTCGTCGCGGGCGCTGTATTTCGCTGACGAGACTGGCGGAGAGCCGATCCACGGCAGCGTCGTGGCGGGACCGGCGATGATCCTGGTCGGGCCCGAGGGCGGATTCACGCCCGACGAGCGCGCGGCGATTCTCGCCAAGCCCAATGGTCGCGCGATCACGCTCGGCCCGCGCATCCTTCGCGCCGAGACGGCGGCGCTGGCGGCGGTCGCGGGATGGATGGCGCTTGCCGGGGACTGGACCTGCTCGTCATCCCGGACTTGATCCGGGACCCGCCTGCCTTGGCTGCGTCCGGAAGAAAAAGGCAGGCGCCGGGTCAAGCCCAGGGTGACGGAGGTTTCTTGCACTCGGCTGGCTTTGGGCTAACGGCCAACCCATGACCACGCGCACCGACATGACCGAAACGCCGTTCATCGAGGGCAAGGATGACTTGCTGTCGGTCTTTTCCGAAGGCGAGAAGCCGCGCGCGAAATGGCTGATCGGGACCGAGCATGAGAAGTTCGTCTATCGCACCGCAGACCATCGCGCGCCGTCCTATGAGGAGCCGGGGGGGATCCGCGACCTGCTTGCCGGGCTGACTGAATTTGGCTGGACCCCGGTCGAGGAGGGCGGAAAGGTCATCGCGCTGGCGGGCAAGGACGGGACGATCAGTCTTGAGCCGGCCGGGCAATTGGAATTGTCGGGGGCAGCCTTGTCGGATCTGCACCAGACTTGTGCCGAGGCCGGGCGGCATCTCGAGCAGGTCAAGGCGATCGGCGACCGGCTCGGCCTCGGGTTCCTCGGGCTCGGCATGTGGCCCGACAAGACGCGGGCCGAGCTGCCGGTGATGCCCAAGGGGCGCTATGCGATCATGCTCGACCATATGCCGCGCGTCGGCAATCTGGGGCTCGACATGATGCTGCGGACCTGCACCATCCAGGTCAATCTCGACTATGCCTCCGAAGCCGACATGGTGAAGAAGTTCCGGGTGGGGCTGGCGCTACAGCCGGTCGCGACCGCGCTATTCGCCAATTCGCCGCTGACCGAAAGCAAGCCCAACGGCTTCAAGTCGTTCCGCAGTCATATCTGGGAGGATACCGATCCGGCGCGAACGGGGATGCTACCGTTCGTGTTCGAGGAGGGGTTCGGCTATGAGCGCTATTGCGACTATGCGCTCGATGTGCCGATGTATTTCGTATTTCGCGACGGTAGATATATCGATGCGGCGGGGAAGAGTTTTCGCGATTTCCTCGACTGCAAGCTCGATGTGTTGCCGGGTGAGAAGCCGCGGCTGAGCGACTGGGTCGATCATTTGTCGACGGCTTTTCCTGAAGTGCGGCTAAAGTCGTTCCTCGAGATGCGCGGGGCTGATGGCGGACGGTGGGGACGGATTTGCGCGCTTCCGGCGTTGTGGGTCGGACTGCTCTATGCCGATGGTGCGCTCGATGCGGCGTGGGACCGGGTGAAGCACTGGACGATCGAAGAGCGCGAGGCGCTGCGTCATGCGGTGCCGCGGATGGCGCTGGAGGCGCCGGTGCCGGGCGGGGGGACGATGCGCCAGCTGGCGGGGGAAGTGCTCGACATTGCGACCGCCGGGCTAGGCGAGCGGGCGGCGCTCAATGGCGCGGGTGACAATGAGAGTGGCTTCCTCGACCCGTTGCGCGAAGTGGTGGCGAGCGGGATGACCTTCGCCGACCGGCTCCTCGAGCGCTATCATGGCGAGTGGGCGGCAGACGTGCGACACGTCTATGACGAGTTCAGCTTCTAGGCGCCTCAGTTCGACCTGAACGACCCAACAAAGCGCTGGAAACGCATTGGAAAATCGGTAATGGATGCGGAATGAACATCGCCTGGGGGGCTCTGCACGCCGGACTGCAGTCCGTGCTCGACACCGCGCTCGACGCGGTGGTGGTGATGGCCGATGACGGCACGATTGTCGGCTGGAACGGAATTGCCGAGCGGACCTTCGGGTGGACCTCTGAGGAGGCGATCGGGCGAAAGCTGAGCGACCTGATGGTGCCGCCGGTCCACCGGGCGGGTCACGAGGGCGGGCTTGCGCATTTTCTTGCGACTGGCGAGGGGCCGGTGCTCAACCGGCGCATCGAGGTGCCGGCGCTGTGCAAGGACGGACGCGAGATCCCGATCGAGCTGTCGGTGACCGCCAGCGAGCAATTCGGCGAGCGATTGTTCGTCGGCTTCCTGCGCGACATCACCGAGCGCAAGGATGCTGCCGAGCGGCAGCAACGGGTGCTCCAGGAATCCGAACATCGGGTGAAAAACATGCTGACGGTGGTCGCCGCGATCGCCCAGCAGACGGCGCGGGTTTCGCCCGACCTCGAGACGTTCACCGAAGCATTTTCTGGGCGATTGCAAAGTCTTGCCAAGGCGCATCAGCTGCTCGTCGGGCGCGGGGTGTCGGACGTCGCGCTGACCGCGCTGGCCGAACAGGTGCTTGGTGCGGACGTGGCGCAGGGGCGGGCGCGCTTCAGTGGCCCCGAAATTTTGCTTGGGCCGGGCCAGCTGCTCGGATTGTCGATGATCCTGCACGAACTCTACACCAACGCGATCAAATATGGCGCGCTGTGCGGCGAGGAAGGCGAGGTCGCGCTCGACTGGGAGATCGAAGGCGACGAGATCGCCATGCGCTGGGTCGAATGCGGGCAAGGATGCGAGCCTGAAGGTAACAGCAGCGGGTTTGGCCAGCGAATGATTGCGCTGAGCGTCAAGGCCGACCTTGGCGGGACGATCGACCGCGACTGGCGGCCCGAGGGGCTGACGGTGATGCTGCGCTTCCCGTTGAAACGCGACCCGGCCTAGCCTTTTCGGCTCGATCCGCTAGAGGCGCGGGTCATGACCATTACGCCCGAGATCACTCCCCAAATCGTCGCCGAACACGGCTTTTCCGAAACGGAATATCAAGTCCTGCTGCACGCCATGGGGCGCGAGCCGAACATGGTCGAGCTGGGCATCTTCTCGGTCATGTGGTCCGAGCACTGCAGTTACAAATCGTCGCGGGTGCACTTGAAGAAGCTCCCAACCACCGCGCCGTGGGTGATTTGCGGACCGGGCGAGAATGCCGGGGTGATCGACATCGGCGAGGGGCCGGGGGGCACCAAGCTCGCGGCGATCTTCAAGATGGAGAGCCATAACCACCCGTCCTATATTGAGCCCTATCAGGGCGCGGCGACGGGGGTCGGCGGGATTTTGCGCGACGTGTTCACGATGGGCGCGCGGCCGGTTGCCAACCTCAATGCGCTGCGCTTCGGGCGGCCCGATCATCCCAAGACGCGGCATCTGCTGGCCGGGGTGGTCGCGGGGATCGGCGGCTATGGCAATTGCGTCGGCGTGCCGACAGTCGGCGGCGAGGTCAATTTCGACGCGGCTTACGATGGCAATATCCTGGTCAATGCGATGACCGTGGGGATCGCGAGCCATGACAAGATTTTCTACTCCGCGGCGAGCGGGATCGGCAATTCGATCGTCTATGTCGGATCGAAGACCGGGCGCGACGGGATCCATGGCGCGACCATGGCGAGCGCCGATTTTTCCGAGGATTCGGAAGAGAAGCGCCCGACGGTGCAGGTCGGCGATCCGTTTACCGAGAAGCTTCTAATCGAGGCGTGCCTCGAGCTGATGGCGTCGGACGCGATCGTCGCGATCCAGGACATGGGGGCGGCGGGGCTGACCTCGTCGTCGGTCGAGATGGCGTCGAAGGGCGGGGTCGGCATCCGCCTCGACATGAACACGGTGCCGTGCCGCGAGGAGGGGATGACCCCGTATGAGATGATGCTGTCGGAGAGCCAAGAGCGGATGCTGATGGTGCTCAAGCCCGGGCGCGAGGGGTTTGCCGAGGCGATCTTCCGCAAGTGGGAACTGGACTTCGCGGTGATCGGCGAGGTCACCGACACGGGGCACATGGTCCTCGAATGGAATGGCGAGGTGGTCGCCGATATCCCGCTCGGGCCGCTGGCGGACGAGGCGCCGCTGTACGAGCGGCCGTATCTTAGCCGGGACGAGTATAAGGCCTGGGCGAAGGTCGAGCCGCTCGGCGATATTCCCGAGAGCACCGACATCGCGGCCGACCTGCTCAAACTGATGGCCAGCCCGGCAATCGCCTCGCGCCGCTGGATTTGGGAGCAGTATGACAGCCAGGTCGGGGGCGACACGGTTCAGACCGGGGGCGATGCGGCGATCGTGCGCATCCATGGGACCAACCGCGGGCTGGCGATGACCACCGATTGCACTCCGCGCTACTGCTACGCCGACCCGGTCGAGGGGGGCAAGCAGGCGGTCGCCGAAGCCTATCGCAACCTCTGCGCGGTCGGCGCGAAGCCGCTCGCGATCACCAACTGCCTCAACTTCGGCAACCCCCAGCGCCCCGAGATCATGGCCCAGATCGTGGGGTGCCTCGAAGGCATGAGCGAAGCCTGCATCGCGCTCGACATGCCGATCGTGAGCGGGAATGTGTCGCTGTATAACGAGACCAAGAATGAGGATGGAAGCGGCAGTGCGATCCTGCCGACGCCGGCGATTGGGGCGGTTGGGGTGATCGAGGATGTGGGGAAAGCCGCGACGATCGGCTTCAAGGCTGAGGGAGAGGCGATCTATGTTCTTGGCGAATACGATAACCAGCTTGGTCAATCGCTTTGGGCGACGGTGGTAGCCGAGCAGAACGCCGGAGCTCCCCCGCACGTCAATCTGCAGCATGAAAGGTTCAACGGTCACTATGTGCGTGAATGGATTGCACTTGGTCTCGTAACAGCAGTGCATGATTGCTCGGATGGTGGCCTCGCCGTCGCACTTGCGGAGATGGCGCTGGCTGGTGGCGTCGGATGCACCGTGACGCAGCGGCATGACTTGACGCCGGAAGCCTGGTGGTTCGGCGAGGCGCAGGGCCGGTACGTCGTGACAGTGCGTGATATCGAGGATTTCGAGCACCAGCTCGGAGCGGGAAATGAAAATTTTGACGTGAACAGGGGTGTCATTCGCAAGATCGGAACTACCGGCGGCGACACCGTCCTTGGTGCGGGTCTTGCCGATCTCCGCGCCGCGCACGAGGGGTTCCTGCCCAGGCTGATGGGGGCGGATGGGGCGCTGGCCTAGTTGCACCCGTCACCCTCTGACCTCGCCCGGAACGCCAATAGGCGGGCATTGATCGGCGCATCAAATGATGTTATGAAGCGTGCATGCGCACGACGATCACAATCGATGACGAACTCCTTGCCAAGGCGATGGAGTATTCCGGTGTTAGCGAGCGGGCTACAGTGATTCGCATGGCGCTCGAGAGCCTCGTCGCCCGTGAAGCTGGGCGTCGGCTGGCGCGGCTTGGGGGCTCCGATCCCGATGCTTGGGCGGCGCCACGGCGGCGGTCCGAAGCTGCATGATCCTGGTCGATACGTCGATCTGGATCGATCATATCAACAAGGGCCCGGACGAGCATCTAGAACTGTTGCTCGCTGGCGAAAGCGTTGTCGTGCACCCGTTCGTGTTCGGCGAAATTGCCATGGGGTCGGTCAAGTCACGCCTCGCGCAGCTGACGTTCCTTGGCGACTTGCATGCAATCGAAACTGCGGAGGAAATGGAGGTTCGGGCTCTGGTGGAAAACCAGGCGCTGTATGGAACCGGGATGAGCTACATCGAGGCCCACTTGCTGACTGCGGCGTTAGCCACGTCGGACATTCCTGTTCGGATTTGGACCCGTGACAAGGCGCTGCTCAATCAAGCCGTCCGCCTCGGCGTCGCCTACGCGCCTTAAATCCTGCCGAATTCCTGATTGCTCGCCTTGCGCCCGAAGGCGCCTTGGCTGCGGGTGCGGGTGAGGAGCGGGTTGGTCGCCTTGTCGAACAGGTCGATGGTCGATTCGAACAGGTTGCGCAGGCGGACGACGTCGGGAATCAGTTCGTCGGGGAAGCGGTGGGTCTCGACGCAGCTGCGCGCGGTCGCCTCGATGACGGCGGCGGTCTCGGCCAGCGGGTCGGCGCCGAACTGGCTCGCTTCGCCCTTGAGCGTGTGCGCCGGCATGACCAGCGCGACGGTATTCTGCTCGTGCATCGCGGCCTCGATCTGGCGCACGCTCTTGATCCCGTCTTCGCGGAAATAGGTCAGGATGCGGATGAAGCCGGGGCCGAGCTCGGCGCGGCTCTTCTCGAAATGCGGCCAGTCCACCAGGTCGAGCTCGTCGTCGGTCACCAAGGGTCCCCTGCCCCCGAAATGGGAGGCGTCGCCAACTCCTTACAGGCGAAAGGGTAAAGACCCGGTTATTAGCGGCGGCCTTTTGGCGGGCCGGGCGGCTTGCCGCCGCCGGGGTTGGCGTCGTGATAGGGGTTCTTGGTCGAGCGCAGCGACAGGCGCAGCGGAATTGCGCCGAGACCGAGGTCCTTGCGCATCGAGTTGACGAGATAGCGCTGGTAGCTGTCGGGGAGCTGGTCCACGCGGCTGCCGAAGATGACGAAGCTGGGCGGGCGCGCCTTGACCTGGGTGACGTAGCGCAGCTTGATCCGCTTGCCGCCGGGGGCGGGCGGCGGGTTGGCGTCGACCGCCTTTTCGAACCAGCGGTTGAGTTCGCCGGTGCCGACGCGGCGCGACCAGGCATCGCGAAGTTCGAACGCCGCTTTGAACAGCACGTCGATGCCCTTGCCCGACTTGGCCGAGATGGTCAGCAGGGTGACGCCCTTGAGTTGGGACAGCCCGTCCTCAAGCGCGGCCTTGACCCCGTTGAACAGCGACGAAGCGTTGTCGGCGACGTCCCATTTGTTGAGCGCGATGATCAGCGCGCGGCCTTCCTGTTCGACCGCATCGGCGATTTTGAGGTCCTGGACCTCGAGCCCGCGAGTCGCGTCGAGGAGGAGGACGACGACTTCGGCGTGATCGATCGCGCGCCTGGTGTCCTGGGTGGAGAGCCATTCGAGCTTGTCGTCGATCTTGGCGCGCTTGCGCAGGCCGGCGGTGTCGACCAGGCGGACGGGGTGCGGGTCACCCTGTTCGTCGCGCCAGTTGTAATCGGTGGTGATCGAATCGCGGGTAATACCCGCCTCGGGACCGGTGATCATCCGCTCCTCGCCGAGGATGCGGTTGACCAAAGTCGACTTGCCCGCGTTGGGGCGGCCAACGATGGCGAGCTTAAGCGGGCCGTCTTCGGGCCAGGCATCATAGTCATCCTGGTTGCCGGCGTTTTCGGCTTCGAACGCGTCGCAGATCGGGCGGAGAGCGTCGAACAGGTCGGCCATGCCCTCGCCATGTTCGGCGCTGAGCGAGAGCGGATCGCCGAGGCCCAGCTTGTAGGCGCCGAGGCGTTCGGCTTCGGCGCCGCGTCCTTCGGCCTTGTTGGCGGCGACGATAACGGGGGTGTCCTGCGCGCGGAGCCAGCGGCCGATTTCCTCGTCGAGCGCGGTGAGGCCCTCGCGGGCGTCGATCAGGAACAGAGCAATGTCGGCGTCCGCCACCGCCGCCTCGGTCTGCGCGCGCATCCGGCCGGGGAGCGAGATCGGGTCTTCGTCCTCATAGCCCGCGGTGTCGATGACGCGAAACTCGAGGCCGTGGAGGTGCCCCTCGCCCTCGCGCCGGTCGCGGGTTACGCCAGGGCGGTCGTCGACAAGCGCAACGCGCTTGCCGACAAGGCGGTTGAACAGGGTCGATTTACCGACGTTAGGTCGGCCGACGATCGCGACGACGGGAAGCGGCATTTACCGATACGCGATCAGGCGGCCCGAGTCGGTCAGAACGTACAGGGTCTGGTTGGCGACCACCGGCGGAAGGCTGATCGCGCCACCCGAACTCGTCTGGCTCTGGAACGAGCCATTGTCGGGGTTGATGTTGATCAGCGTGCCGTTCGAGCCCGCCAGGATCAGCCGGTCGCCGGCCATGATCGGGCCTTCATAGCTGATGGTGCCCGACTTGGCCTTGACCTTGTGATAGCGCGGCAGCTGCGAAATCCAGCGGACCTTGCCCGAAGCGCGGGCGATGGCGATGACTTTCGCCTCGTCGGTCACCACGAACACCCAGTCGCCGACGACGCACGGGGTCGAGATTCCGGCGAGGTTTAATTCCCACAAGCGCTGGCCGCTGACGAGGTCCAGCGCGACCATCCGCCCGCCCTGGCCGAGTGCGATGACCTGGCCGCTGTCGATCACCGGATCGGCGTCGATGTCGGCGAGGCTCGAGACGCTGGTGCGGGTCGAGGTGCGGGCGAGCGTGTCCTGCCACACCATCCGGCCGTTTTCGTAGCGATAGGCGTTGAGTTCGCCCGACGAGAAGCCGGCGACGACGGTTCCCTGGGCGATCGCCGGGGCGCCGGTGCCGAACACGCCGGCAATCTCGAGCGCCGCGGCGTTGGACCAGTTGGTCGAGCCGTCGGATTGCTTGAGGCTGTAGATCTGATTGTCCTGGCTCATCGCATAGACGGTGCCATTCGCAACCGATGGCGCGCCGCGCAGCGGGCCGCTGAGACGGACCTGCCACGCCTTGCCGCCGTTGCCGGTGTCGAGCGCCGCGACGAAGCCGAGCCCGTTGGTCGCGAACAGGCGATCCCCGTCGACCGCGACTCCGCCACCGAACAGTGAGGCGCTGGCCTTGGGCGCGGTGCCGAATTGGGTCGCCCACAGCAGCGCGCCGCTCTGTGCGTTGAAGGCGCGGACGGTCGACAATGTGTCGATCGTGAACACTTTGCCGCCGGACACGACCGGAGCTGCGGCAAGCCGCGCGCCCTTTGCCGCGCCCGCACCGATCGAGACGTTGAAGGCCTGACCAAGCGTCTTGCCCAGCGCGAGGTGGCCGGGCGCCTTGTTCGGAACGCCGCCGGGCTGACTCCAGTCGGCGTTCACTTGCGCTGCGGGGAGCGCCATCGGGATCGCTGCGGTCGCCGGATCGACGACGACGTCGAGCTCGGAAGTGAGGATCGAGATACGCTCGCCGATGACCGGGGTCTTGGGCTTGCCCTTGCGGATGGTATTGCAGCCGGCGAGCGCCGCGCCGAGCATCAGCACCGCAGTCAGGGAACGGAGTCGGTTCATCGGGAGAAGTCCTTGGCTATGCGTCGGCTTAGGAGGAAGTCGGGAGCGCGGCGCTGGCGTCGACGCCGAGTGAACCGGCAATCTGCACCGCGCGACCGCGGATCGAGTCGGGCACGCTCTTGTCGTTGGCAAGACGGGCGAACAGCCGCCCGGCCTCGCTCTTGCGGCCGGCCTTGAGCAGCGCGAGCGCGGTCATTTCACCCGCGCTGCCGAACCACGGCTGACCCGACATGGCCAGCGGGGCGAGGCGGTCGATCACCGCCTGCGGGGCGAGCGTGTCAAATTCGAGCGCGGTCTGGCGGACGGTGGCGAGGTCGCGCCATGGCCGGGCGGTGCCGCTGTCGGCGGCGATGGCGCGATAGGTTGCGAGCGCCTTCGCGCGGTCATTTTGCTGAAGCGCAAAGGCCGCGTCGGTAAGCCGTGCGGAGACCGATATGGCGTCGGCGTGGGCATCCTTGAGTGGGGCGAGCTCGCCAGGCACGGCCTTGATGTTGCCGTTGCCGATATCGTCGAGCGCCTGGGCGAGCGCTTCGCCGTCGGTCGCGGCCTGCTTGGCCCGATGGTCGCGCCAGAGGAGGAAAGCGGCGATCGCGAGGAGTAGCAGTACGACCCCACCGATGGCCCATTTGCCATAGGCACGCGCCGCATCGCGCACCTGGTCGCGGCGCAAATTCTCGCTGACTTCGCGAGCGAACGTCTCGCTCGAATCGGGGGCAATCGCCAAGTGACATCCTTTGCGCGCGGGGTTGCGCCACATCGCTTCCTTCCCCGCGGCGAATGAACGGAAGCTGGCGGGTGCTTAGCGGGACAGGGGGGGAATGGCAAAGGGGGCAAGGATTAAGTCCAGACCCCTTCGTCATCCCGACTCGATCCGCGCCGAGGCTCCGTTTCGCTTGCTCCTGAGAAGCCCAGTCGGGGTGACAGTCGGTGGGCGCGTCGACGCTACTTTGACCGGTAGGTTTGTTCGTCGCTTGGAAATTTCCGGGCTTTTACTTCGCCGGCGTAAGTGCCCACCGCCTCGCTAATCCTTGCCGCCAGATCGTCGTAGCGCTTCACGAACCTTGGCGTGCGCTCGAACAGGCCGAGCATGTCTTCGGTTACGAGAACCTGGCCATCGCAGCGAGCCGAGGCGCCGATGCCGATGACGGGGATGGGGATGGCGGCGGTGATGGCCTCGGCAATCGGTTCGAGCACGCCTTCGGCGACGAGGCAAAAGGCGCCAGCGTCGCTGACGGCTTTCGCATCGGCAAGGATGTGCGCGGCTTCGGCCTCGCTCTTCCCGCGCGCCGCATAGCCGCCGAGCTGGTTGACTGCCTGCGGGGTGAGGCCGACGTGGGCGATGACGGGGATGCCGCGCTTGGAGAGGAATTCGATCGTGGGCGCCATCGCCTCGCCGCCCTCAAGTTTGACCGCCGCGCAGCCGCTTTCCTTCATGATCCGCGCGGCGTTGGTGAAGGCCTGTTCGGGGGAAGCTTCGTAGCTGCCGAAGGGCATGTCGACCGCGACCAGCGCGTGCCAGCTGCCGCGCACCACCGCCGCGCCATGGTTGCACATCATCTCAAGCGTAACCGGGACGGTCGAGGGGAGGCCGTAGATGACCTGGCCGAGGCTGTCGCCGACGAGCAGCAGGTCGCAGTGCGGGTCGAGCAGTTGCGCCATGCGCATCGTGTAAGCAGTAAGCATCACGATCGGGTCGGCGGTAGTGAACTCGGTTTTGCGCGCGCGGATGGCGGGGACGGTAATCCGCTTGCCGGGAACGGGCGAGGGCGTGGCGCGGCTGGTCGCGGTGTCCATGGTAAAAGTCGACATGGGGCGAGTGTAGCGCGGCGGCGCGGATCGGACTAGCCACGCACCTCGCGCCCACCCTGTCTGCCGACCGTCGGACTAGCAGGCCCCGCGCGCGGTGAAGACGGCGGGAACCGTTGCGGCCAGAATGCGCAGGTAGAGCAAGGCCGAGCGGCGGCGCGCGAACAGCCGGTCGCAGGCGAGGCGGCGGGCATAGCCGGTGCCGCTTCGGCCCGACACTTGCCACAATCCGGTGAGCCCCGGGCGGTGCTCGCAATAGGCCGCGAAGCAGCGCCCGTAGCGGCCGACCTCGGCCGCGACGATCGGGCGTGGGCCGACCAGGCTCATGTCGCCGAGCAGGACATTGGCGAGTTGTGGCAGCTCGTCGATGCTCGCCAGCCGCAGGAGGCGGCCGAGCGGAGTCACGCGCGGATCGCGGGCAAGCTTGCGGTCGCGTTGCCACAGCGCAGCGGCGGCGGGGTCGGCCGCGAGCAGTCCGGCCAGGCGGGTGCCGGCGTCGGGAGTCATGGTGCGGAACTTGAAGCAGCGAAATGCGCGCCCGCCACGACCGAGGCGCTGCTGGCGATAGAAGGGCGCGCCGCCGTCGCTCGCCCAGACTGCGAAGGCGACGAGCAGCAGCACCGGGGCGAGTGCCGCGAGCAAGGCGGTGGCGATGAGAAGGTCGAGCGCGCGGAGGAGTGGCGCCGACTCGGCGGCGAGCGGGTCCGGGCGATTGAGTGCGAGATGGGTCGGATAGGGCAGCTGCAACATGGTCGAACAGTCTCCTGTTCGATCCGCTCCGAGCAGCGCGAATCGGTGAATGCGACTTAGGCTATACCCGTTGTGGAGGATTGTTAATCGGATTCGGAGTGACCGTAGTAATACGCAGTGGCGCGAGGCGCAGGAGGATCAACCCGATGATGAGCGTGGCGATGCTCTTGATCCCGAACAGGTTCCAAAGATAGCCGGTGAACAGCGTGGCATAGGCCGAATTGATCAGCCGCGCGAAGGCCAGCGCGGCGAGCCAGCGGCGCGTTGCAAGCGCCTCGAGCAGCAGCGCGAGCGCGAGCCCATGGAACAGCGCGACCGCCAGCCCGCCGAGCAGCAATAATGGGATTCCGCCGGACAGCAACAGATAGGGGTGGAGCGCGAAGACGAAGCCGGTGCCGCCACGCTCGGCCTGCTTGAGCAGGTGCGAGGGGGTGAAGCGGGCCATGACATAATAGAGGCCGAAGCCCTTGCCGGCGCGCTGTTCGTGCTGGGCGCCTGGATTGGGCCAGCTCACAAGGTCGGCGCGAAGCGCCGGGGCGTCGATCGCGGCGGGCGGACCGGCTTGGTCGGCGAGATACCAGAGCTGGCCCTGGACCGCCGCGCGCTGGCCGAGCCGGGCCCAGGCTTCGTCGCGGTCGGCGAGTGCGCCATAGTTGACCGTTCATCGACTGCCGATCGATCAAGCCTATTGGCCGTGGAACGGGGCGCGGCGGGGCACGCTGGCGCGGGCCGACTGGCACCTTCGCGACCGCTGGAACAGCGCGGCGGCGAAGCGATTCGGGCGCCTGCTCGATCGGGTCCGCCCCGATCTTGTCCATGGCCATGTGCTAACCGGGTTCAGCGCGGCGCTGTGGCCCGAGGTCAAGCGGCGCGGGATCCCGCTGGCGCATAGCTTGCGCGACTATGCCCTACTGTGTCCGCGCGCGGCGCTGTTCCGGCGGGGGCGGCCTTGCGTCACGCGTTGCATCGACTGTCGTGCCCTGACGCAACCGACCCACGCCGCTTCGCAGTTGGTCGACGCGGTGGCGGCCAATAGCGAGTACACGCTCGACGCGCACCGCCGCGCCGGGCGCTTTGCGGGGGTCGGCGGGCAGCGGTTGTTCAACATCGTGCCAGGCCCCGCAAGCGCGGTTCGGGCCGCGCACGACGGCCCGTTGCGGTTCGGTTTTCTCGGGCGGATCGAAGCGGAGAAGGGGATTGGCATCTTGCTTGCCGCACTGCCGCGAATCACGCGCAAGGCGTGGCGAATGCGGATCGGGGGCAGCGGGCGCGGGGACGAGGTCGCGCGCTATCGGGCGCTCGGCGACGGGCGGATCGAGTGGCTGGGCCAGGTCGACGCCGACGATTTCTATCGCTCGATCGATGTGCTGGTGGTGCCCTCGCTGTGGCCTGAGCCGTTGCCGCGCACCTTGATCGAGGGGGTCGCGCACGGTTGCTCGATCATCGCCGCAGCGTCAGGCGGCATCCCCGAGGTGGTCGGTTGCGCGCCGCGTTCCGAACTCTACCCGGCGGGCGACGCGAACGCGCTCGCGGCGGCGATGCGCGCCGCGATTGACGAGCCGACGCGGTGGCGCGCGCGGATCGTTGCAGGGGATGATCTCGCCGCCTTCAGCGAAGGCGCGGTGGTCGCGGCGCATCATCGCTTTGCTGAGTTGGGCATCCCGCATGTTTCACACGGTAGCGCGGGCGCGGAAAGAAGCGGGAATCGCGTGCTTCAAACCGGCACAATGCCGCGCCCGCACCGCTGAGGCCGCATGATCCGCGGCCCCG
>JBDSGJ010000017.1:0-26662 GCA_039919075.1 Sphingomicrobium sp. | reverse complement strand
TTGTCGGCGCGCTGTTGGGTGTCCTCGCCACAGCCGCGGTGGCGCAGGAGCGAGACCCTCTCGCTCCGCTCGCCGACGCGCCACTGCGACCAGTTGTCATGACTCCCTTACCGCCGTCGCGACCCTCGCTGATCGTCGCCAACCACGGCGTCCCATCGATGGTCCTCCAGACGCGCCAGATGGCGTTCGCCAACTACAAGCAGATACTTTCCGCGCGCGCTCGCCGCGACGGGATTAGCGAAGCGACGATCGGCTCGACCATCCCGTGGCTCTCGCTCAATCCGCGCGTCGTGCAACTCGATCGCGCCCAACCCGGCAATGTTGGCAACCCGAACGCGACACCGCCCTACGCGCCTTATCGCCGCGAGCATGTCAGCGCCGACCTCATCCGGCGCGGCCGCGCGGTGTTCGCCGCCAATTATCCGCGGCTTGCGGCGATCCAGGCGCGGACCGGAGTCGAAGCCTCGATCCCGATCGCGATCTTCGGTCACGAAACAAGTTATGGAGTGGTCACCGGCAGCTTCGATCTGCTCGATGCGCTTGCCACGCTCGCCTATGAGGGGCGGCGCCGCGAACTGTTCGAAAGCGAATTCGTCGCCGCGCTCCGCCTGCTCGAACGCGGCACCCCGCGCAGTCGGCTCAAGGGGAGTTGGGCCGGGGCCACCGGTTATCCGCAGTTCATGCCCTCGGCGGTGCTGCGCCTCGCGATCGATGGCGATGGCGACGGGCGCGCCAACATCTGGTCAAACGAAACCGACGCCTTCGCCTCGATCGGCAATTTCCTCAAGGACGCAGGGTGGAAGGCTGGAGTGCATTGGGGAATTGCGGTTCGCACGCCACCCGGGCTCGATCGCGCCGCGCTCAGGAACACCTCCGTCGCACCCCGTTGCCCGCGCGTGTTCGCACGGCACAGCAAGTGGCTGACGGTCCGCGAATGGCGCGCGCTCGGCGTCCGCCCGACCGGCCGAACCCTCCCCGACGATGAACCTGCCTCGCTGCTCGAGCCCGACGGGCCCGATGCGACAGCCTACCTGCTGACTGCCAACTACCGCACGATCCTCGCCTATAACTGCTCCAATTTCTACGCGCTGTCGGTCGGCCTGCTGGCGGATGCGATAAGCGCGCGTTGAGGCTCGCAAGCAGCCGAGCGGCGGGCTAGGGGAGGGGACATCCTCTAGTCCCCGGGAGTCGCTCCTTTGACCCGTGCTGTCCTGCTCTTGTCTGTTGCCGCGCTGACGTTGGCTACCGCCGCTCCCGCAGCCGCGCCGCCGTACGACACGCCTGCGCCGGTGGCCTATTTGATCGACCTCTCCTCGGGCGCCGAGCTTTTGGCCAAGGACGCCGACCGGCGGATGCCGCCCGCCTCGATGGCCAAGATGATGGAGACTGAACTCGCCTTCGAATTGATCGACAAGGGCCAGCTGTCGCTTGGCAAGATGTGCACGGTTCAGCCTGCGACGTGGCAGAAGTGGCACGGACCGGCAGCGGGCTCGACCATGTTCCTCTCGCCCGGCGAGCAGGTCAGCGTCGAGAATCTCCTCCACGGCATCGTCACCCTGTCGGGCAACGACGCCGCCATCGTCCTGGCCGAATGTGTCGCCGGGACGGAGCAGGCATTCGTCGCGCAGGAGAATGCGCTTGCCAAGACACTCGGCCTGACCGCCAGCTATTTCGGAACACCCAACGGTTGGCCCGACAATGACGTGACCATGGTCACCGCGCGCGACCTCGCGAAACTCGCCCGGGCAAGCATCGAGCGCCACCCGCAACTCTATCGCAAATTCTACGCCCAGACCTCGTTCACCTGGGGGAAGACGCTCGGTTCGGGGGCCGACATCAAGCAGGACAACCGCAACCCGCTCCTCGGCCGGGTGCCCGGCGCCGATGGGCTCAAGACCGGCCATACCGACGAAGCGGGTTACGGCTTTACCGGGTCCGTCGAGCAGAACGGGCGCCGTCTGATCGTCGTCATGGCCGGGATGAAAAGCTTCAACCAGCGCATCGAGGAAGGAGTTCGACTGATGAACTGGGGCCTCGCTGCCTGGACCTCGAAGCCGCTTTACAAGGCTGGCGCGACCGTCGGCTCAGCGAAGGTCCAGCTGGGATCGCAGGGCGAGGTTAGTCTGATTACCGCTGGTCCGATCGCGCTGACCATGCCCGCCGGCCTCGCCAGCCGGATCAAATCGACCCGCATCCGCTACAATGGCCCGCTCCAGGCACCGATCGCTCAAGGGCAGCATGTCGCCGACCTTGTCGTTACCACCGACAATGGCCCGCAGATCATGCCCTTGGTCGCAGGCGAAGCGGTCAGCGCGGCGGGCTTCTTCGCGCGCGCCTGGATCGGTCTCAGGCAAATGCTCGGAATGGCTTGATCCGGCAGTGGCGCGGGGAAAGTTCATCAGCCTCGAGGGCGGGGAAGGGGTCGGCAAGTCGACCCAGCTGTGCGCCTTGGCCGACCTGCTCCGCGCTCGTGGGCTCGAGGTCGTCACCACGCGCGAGCCGGGCGGCAGTCCGGGCGCAGAGGTCATTCGCGAGTTACTGCTGACGGGCGATGACTCGCGTTGGTCCCCCCGCGCCGAAGCACTGCTGTTCGCTGCGGCGCGCGCGGATCATGTTGAGAAGACCATTTGCCCGGCGCTCGAGGCAGGAAAATGGGTCGTTTCGGACCGATTTCTCGACAGCAGCCTCGCTTATCAGGGTGGGGCAGGGGCACTCGGCCTGGAAAATATTCGCCAGCTCCACCTGTTCGGCAGCGAAGGCTTTCTGCCTGACCGAACGCTCGTCCTGATGCTCGCCGAAGGGGAAGGCGTCCGCCGCGCCGATGCTCGCGACGGTGGCGCGACCGACCGCATCGGCCGGCGGCGACCCGACTATCATGAGGCAGTCGACCGCGCCTTCCGCACGATCGCCGCCGAGGAGCCCGCACGCGTCCGCCTGATCGACGCCGCCGGAACCCCGCCCGAGATAAGCGCGCGCGTCGCCGCCGAGCTCGCCGACCTGTGGTGACAATTGAAGGCCAGGGCCGCGCGATCGAGCGTTTTGACCAGGCGCTCGGCTCAGGCTCGCTCCACCATGCCTGGCTGCTCGCCGGGCCGCGCGGTGTCGGCAAGGCGCGCTTCGCCAGGATCGCCGCGACGCGCCTCCTCGCCCAGGCCGCTGGGCCGCCGGTTATGCTGTCCGGGATCAACACCCCCGCTGATCATCCGATCGCGCGCTATCTGGCGGCGGGGAGCCACCCGGATTTCCGCTGGCTCAAACGCGAAGTCAACGAAAAGACCGGGTCGCTCTTTCGCAACATCTCGGTCGATCAAATTCGCAAGCTGGGGAGCTTTTTCGCAAGCACGACATCGCTTTCGCCATGGCGGGCCGTTGTCATCGACAGCGTCGACGACCTCGAGCGCGAAGGCGCCAATGCCTTGCTCAAAATGCTCGAGGAGCCCCCCGCGAACAGTCTTTTCCTGCTCGTCGCGCACAACCCGGGACGACTCCTCCCGACCATCCGTTCGCGCTGTAGAAAGCTGGACTTTCATAGTCTTGACGATGACGTCATGATGTCGGTCCTGCGCCGCGAATTGCCCCAGTCGGGCGAATCCGACCTCGCCCGGCTGGTCGCCGTGGCCGGTGGCTCGGTCGGTCGCGCGCTGTCGTTCGCCGGACTCGACCTTGCCCCGCTCGAAGCCGCCGCACTTGCCATCTTCAACGACGGCGACCCGACCAACGCGCGCCGTGCAAAGCTCGGCAACGGCCTGAGCGGCAAGGCTGGCGCCGACCGCTACACCGCCTTCCTTCAGCTTGTCCCCGGCCTGATCGCTCGCGAGGCTCGCGGGCTCAGCGGCCCCCGTCAGGCCCGCGCGCTCGACGCATATGCGCGCGCACGACAAACCGCTGCGGTGGCATTGCGCCTGTCGCTCGATCCGGCTGCCACGGCGTTCCACCTCGGGAGCATCCTCGCCTCGGTTGCTTGACCCGGCGTGCAGCGGCTAGGGCAGGGGGATGGCCGATCCCTATTATATTACGACCGCAATCAGCTATCCCAACGGCGCGCCGCACATCGGCCATGCCTATGAAGCCATCGCCGCCGACACCATCGCGCGTTTCCAGAGGGCCCAGGGCCGCGACGTCCGATTCCAGACCGGTACCGACGAGCATGGGCTCAAAATGGCGCAGGCCGCGCGCGCCGAAGGAGCCGACCCGCAAGAATATGCCGACAAAATGTCATCTCGCTTCAAGGAGATGTGCGATAGTCTTGACGTAGCTTATGACCGTTTCATCCGTACCTCGGAACCCGCGCACCACCGCGCCAGCCAGGCGATCTGGCAGGCGATGGAAGCCAATGGAGACCTCTACCTTGGGCGCTACGAGGGATGGTACTCGGTCCGCGACGAGGCCTTTTACGACGCCAGCGAACTGACGGGGGAGGGCGACGATCGCCGCTCGCCGCAGGGCACGCCGGTCGAGTGGACCGTCGAAGAAAGCTGGTTCTTCAAGCTCTCGGCCTATCAGCAACCTTTGCTCGACCATTATGCCGCACAACCCGAGTTCATCCAGCCCGACACCCGCCGCAACGAAGTTCTCCGCTTCGTCGAAGGCGGGCTCAACGACCTTTCCATCTCGCGGACCAGCTTCGACTGGGGGATCAAGGTCCCCGGCAACGCCAAGCACGTCATGTATGTCTGGCTCGACGCGCTGACCAATTATCTCACCGGACTCGGCTACCCCGACGGCGGCGACCTGCTCGATCGCTACTGGCCGGCCAATGTTCACCTCATCGGCAAGGACGTTGTTCGCTTTCACGCGGTCTATTGGCCGGCCTTCCTGATGTCGGCTAAAATTGCGCTTCCCAGGCAAATTTACGGCCACGGCTTTCTGCTCAGCCGCGGCGAGAAAATGTCGAAGAGCGTCGGTAACGTCGTCGACCCGTTTGTCCTCGCCGAGCGGTTCGGAGTCGATGCCCTGCGCTACTTCCTGCTCCGCGAAGTGACCTTCGGCCAAGATGGAAGCTATAGCGCCGAAGCGATCGTCAACCGCGTCAATGCCGAACTCGCGAACAGCTTCGGCAATTTGGCCCAACGCAGTTTATCGATGGTTCACAAGAACTTGGATGGCGTTGTTCCCGCGCCAGGCGAAGCAACGGAAGATGCTGCGCTGCTGGCGACGGTGCGCACCGCGTGCCGCCAAACGCTCCCTGCCGAGTTCGAGAAATTCGCCTTCGCCCAGGGGCTCGAGGCGTGGATGGCGGCGGTTTTCGCGTGCAATGCCTACGTCGATACGATGGCACCGTGGGCACTCAAGAAGAGCGATCCCATGCGAATGGCGGCGGTGCTTGGGACCCTCGTCGCCGCGATCCGCGAGCTTGCCGTAGCCGTAGCGCCGGTCGTCCCGACATCCGCGGCCAAACTCATCGCGCTGATTGATAGCGCGGAAGGGGGGCAACCGATCGCCGCTCCGACCCCGATCTTCCCGCGCCTCGAACATGTCGAGGCGGAGGACGCAGCGTGAGCCTGATCGATAGCCATTGCCACCTGAACTATCCCGGCCTCGCCGAGCGTCAAGGCGAGGTCCTTGCGTCTGCAAGGGCGCGCGGCGTGCGCGGGTTCCTCAACATCTCGACGCGCCAGTCCGAATGGCCCGAAATTATCGCCACCGCCGAGCGTGAGCCCGACGTATGGGCGACCATCGGCGTACACCCTCATGAGGCCGACGCGCATTCCGACCTCGGTGCCGCGGCGCTGATCGAAGCGTCAGCGCACCCAAAAGTCATCGCCATCGGCGAATGCGGGCTCGATTATTTCTACGACAAGTCCGACCGCTCAGCTCAGCGCGAGCGCTTCGTCGCGCATATCGACGCGGCGCGCGCGACCGGCCTGCCGCTCGTCGTCCACACCCGCAACGCAGAGGACGACACTGCCGAGATGCTCTCGCAAGCAGTCGGGCAGGGCGGGGTTACCGGTGTGCTCCATTGCTTCACCAGCAGCGCGGAGCTTGCCCGCAAGGCGCTCGACTTGGGCTTCACCATCTCGCTGAGCGGGATCGTGACCTTCAAGAATGCGAAGGACCTGCAGGATGTGGCGCGGACCATCCCCGCCGACCGGCTGCTGGTCGAAACCGATGCCCCCTTCCTCGCTCCAGTGCCCAACCGGGGCAAGACCTGTGAGCCAGCTTTCGTCGCTGACACTGCGGCCTTCGTCGCCACGCTGCGCGGCGAGTCGATCGAACAGCTTGCGGCAAGTACCACCGCCAACTTCTTCAACCTGTTCGGGAAAGCCGCCCGGTGAAGTTTCGCGTGCTGGGTTGTGGCACGTCGTCGGGGGTCCCGCGCATCGGCAATGACTGGGGCCGCTGCGATCCAACCAACCCGCGCAATCGCCGGACCCGCTCATCGATCCTGTTCGAAAGCGCCGGGCAGCGCCTCCTCATCGACTGTGGCCCCGATCTTCGCGAGCAGCTTCTCGTGGCGGACGTCGCCGAGATCGATCGGGTCATCGTCACTCACGACCATGCTGATCACTTGCACGGCATCGACGACCTCCGCCCGATTGCACAGGCGCACGGTCGCGCCGTTCCGCTCGCCGCCCGCCCCGATACTCTGGCGCGGATCGTCAGCCGATTCGCCTATGCCTTCAACGCCAATCCTCTTTACCCCGCAGTCATCGTCGCCGACCCGATCGATGGCCCAGACGAGGTGTTCGGAAATACCAGACTACGCTTCGTCGACCAGCCCCATGGTGGGATCACATCGCTCGGGATTCGCTTTAACGAAGGTCTATCTTCCGCCGCTTACTCGATCGATTTTCACGACATGACCGACGACATGCGTGCGGTGTATCAGGGACTCGACCTGTGGATATGCGACTGCCTGCGCCGCCGCCCGCATCCGACCCACGCCCATCTCGACGCGGTGCTGGGCTGGGCCGGCGAACTGGGGGTAAAGCAGCTTTTGCTGACCCATCTCGACAACAGCATGGACGTTGCCGAACTTTCGTCCTCGCTTCCGTCATGGGCCAGCCCCGCCTATGACGGCCTCGAATGGCACAGTGAATAGTCGGCAATGACCAACGACCTCATGCTCGGCGGGCTTTATATCCTCATGGCGATGATGCTCGTCCTTGGGTCGCTGATGTCGCGGCGTGAGCCATGGGCGAAACTGGTCAAGCTGGCGTTGCTCTGGGTTGGAATCTTCGGAACGGGCTTCATCCTGTTCACATTCCGTGACAATCTTGGCTATGTTACCCAGCGGCTGCGCGCCGAAGCGCTCGGCACGCCTGTTGTCGAAGGATCCACGGTGCGCATTCCGATGGCCATCGACGGGCATTTCTGGGTCGAAGCGACGATCAACGGCGTATCAGCCAAATTCCTCGTCGACAGCGGCGCGACCGTCACCACGGTCGGCGGCGGGCTTGCCGCGCAGGCCCGGCTCGACGACTCGAGCAGCCATGACCAGTTGGTGCGGACAGGCAACGGCATCGTCAAAGTGTCGAGCGCGCGCGTCCGGAGCATAACCGTTGGCAGCATCAGGCGCCGCGATCAGCCGGTCTACATCGCCGACAATGATGATCTTAACGTCGTCGGTATGAGTTTCCTGTCGAGTCTCAAGCGCTGGGGTGTCGAGGGGCGCTGGCTAATCCTCGAATCCTGACTCCCTCTCGGAACCTCATTGGAACTTTACATAATGGATATTATCATACTTTCAGCAGTCGGTCTTTTTGGCCCCCTTATGCGCAATGTTTGACAAGTTAGGTGCCAGCCTCGAGCGGCTCGTGAAGATTATGGAGCGCCTCCGCGATCCGGCCACGGGTTGCGAATGGGATCGCGTCCAGACCTTCGCGACGATCGCGCCCTATACGATCGAGGAAGCCTATGAAGTCGCCGACGCGATCGATCGAGACGACATGGCCGACCTCGCCGACGAACTTGGGGACCTTCAGCTTCAAGTCGTTTTTCATTCTCAAATCGCGAGCGAGTCAAGACAGTTTGCGTTGAACGACGTCCTGACCCGGGTCAGTGACAAGCTCGAACGTCGTCATCCGCACATCTTCGGCCCCGCCGAGCACGGCGAACATCGTCATTGGGAGGCAATCAAGGCCGACGAACGCGCCGCCAAGCCGGACCCCAGCGCGCTTGCCGGAGTGGCCATTGCCCTTCCAGCACTGGAGCGCGCCGCCAAATTGCAGAAGCGCGCCGCGCGAACCGGGTTCGATTGGCCCGACGCCGACGGCCCGCGAGCGAAGATCGCGGAGGAGCTGGACGAGCTGGCCGAGGCTGCGCCGGAGGATCGGGCGGAGGAACTGGGCGATTTGCTATTTGCTGTGGTCAACCTCGCACGTCATCTCAAGATCGACCCAGAGGAAGCGTTGCGAAAAGCTAACCGCAAGTTCGAACGACGGTTTCGCGCAATCGAGACAGCGCCCGGTTTCTCATTCCTCAGCCTCCTTGAAATGGAAGCGCTGTGGCAGGCCGCCAAGCAGGCTCAGAGCGCCTGAAACCGGGCCCAATTCTCCGCCGACAATTTAACCGCCAGGTGCATTGTCTCGCCTTCGCTGCGCTGCTCGAGGACTTCGCCTCGCGCATGAAGCCAGGCAATGCGATTGCCGTCGCCAGCGGATAATTTGAGACGGTGGATCGCAGCCCCTTGTTGAAGCCGCTGACTGATCGCCTCGCGCAGAGCCTCGACCCCCTCCCCATCGAGCGCCGACAGCGTCACAACGTCCTGGCGCCGCGCCGCTTCGTTGCGCAAAGCTTCGCGGGCGTCTCCACCGAGCAAATCGAGCTTGTTCCAAGCCTCGATCCGCGGCGGTGAGTCGATCTTGTCCAGATCGAGCGAGGCGAGCACCGCCACCACATCGGCGGCCTGCGCTTCGCTGTCGGAGTGAGCGATATCGCGGACATGGACGATGAGGTCGGCCGACGCCACTTCCTCGAGTGTCGCGCGGAACGCCGCGATCAACTCGGTCGGCAAGTCCGAGACGAACCCGACGGTGTCCGACAGGATGACCTTGTCATACCCCGGTAGCCGTACCTCACGCATCGTCGGATCGAGCGTCGCGAACAACAGGTCCTCGGCGAACACTGTGGCGCTGGTCATCCGGTTGAACAGGGTCGACTTGCCGGCATTGGTATAGCCGACCAGCGCCACCACCGGCCATGGCGCGCGCTGGCGCCGGTCGCGGTGAAGTCCGCGGGTCCGCTTGACCTGATCGAGTTCCTTGCGAATCTTGGCCATGCGGTCGCGGATCTGGCGTCGATCGGCCTCGATCTGGGTTTCGCCCGGGCCGCCCAGAAAGCCGAAGCCGCCGCGCTGGCGCTCAAGGTGGGTCCAACTGCGGACCAACCGGCCCGCCTGGTAATCGAGATGCGCCAATTCGACCTGCAATCGCCCCTCGGCGGTGGCCGCACGCTCTCCAAAAATCTCGAGAATCAACCCGGTGCGATCAATCACCTTGGCCTTGGTCAGCTCCTCGATGGTCTTTTGCTGGACCGGGCTGAGCACCGCGTCGACGACGATTAAATGCGCGTCGGCGTCACGCGCAATCTGGCCGATCTCCTCGACTTGTCCCTTTCCGAACAGGCTTGCAGGCCGCACCGCGCGCAGCCGATAGCCCTTGCGCGCCACGACTTCGATGCCGATTGCCTCGGCCAAGCCGGCCGCCTCCTCGAGCCGCGCCTCGGACGAGCGCATGGCAGTGACTTGCGGTCGTTCGGGAAGCACGATCAGCGCCCGTTCGCCCCGGGCAAAACCTTCACCGTCGGGGCGGTCGAAGACGCTCAGCCGTCGTCTCCCTCGTCTCCCTCGTCGTCCTCGTCAGCGTCGGGATCGACGGGGTCTTCACCTGACAGATAGAGCGGCCGCTCAGGTTGCAGCGTCGACATCGCATGCTTGTAGACCAGCTGAACCTGCCCGCCGCGTTCGAGCAACAGCGAGAATTGGTCATGCCCCGCAATGGCCCCTTGAAGCATCACTCCATTTACGAGGAAGATCGTCATCGGCTCATGCGCTTTTTCGGCGGCCGCAAGAAAGATATCCTGCAACGTGTTGGTTTTCCGCCCGACTGACTCGCGCGTCCCACGGTCGAGGCCGGCGAGCAGGTCGAGCGGCACATGCGCTGGCATGATCGTCGAGATGCTGTGCTTGTAGACCATCTGACTGACGCCATCCCGGCGCAGCAGGACCGAGAAAGCGTCGAACCAGGAGACGATTCCCTGAAGCTTCACCCCCTTCATCAAAAAGATTGTTACCGGCGATTTCGCGCGGCGCACGCCGTTAAGGAAATGATCCTGCAACGAGAAGGACTTGTCGGCCATTATTCTTCTTCTTCCTTTTTATCGCCCAGTCCGAGCGCCTTCAATTTGCGATGGAGCGCCGAGCGCTCCATGCCGATGAATGACGCCGTACGCGAGATGTTGCCCGAAAATCGACGAATCTGAATCTTGAGATATTCACGTTCGAAGCTTTCGCGGGCCTCGCGCAGCGGCGACCCCATAATCGACATCGACGCGGTCGACACGCTCACTGTCCCTTGCGAGTCGGTGATTTCGGAGGGCAGCAGGTCGACCTCGATCAGCCCGGCGCGGTCGCCCGGCGCCATGATCAGTGTTCGTTCGATGATGTTGCGCAGCTGCCGAACATTGCCGGGCCAGTCGTGCGCCTGCAGCGCTGCGGCGGCCTCGGGCGAGAGCGTCGGCGGCCCGATCCGCCGATCGGCGGCAAAGCGGGCAAGGAAATGGTCTACCAGTTCGGGAATATCCTCGCGCCGCTCCTTCAACGGCGGCATTCGCACGGGAACGACGTTCAATCGGTAATAGAGATCCTCGCGAAAGCGCCCAGCGGCGATTTCCTCCGCGAGGTTGCGCGAGGTCGCCGAGAGGAAGCGAACATCGACCTTGACCGGGCGCTGACCCCCGACTCGATTATAGCTGGCATCGGTCAGGACCCGAAGAATCTTGCCCTGCGTGGTAAGCGGCATATCGGCAATTTCGTCGAGGAACAGCGTGCCCCCATGCGCCTGTTCGAGGAGCCCGGGGCGGGCGACCCCTTCCCTTTCGGTGCCGAACAGTTCCTCCTCAACCCGGTCGGGGCTCATCATTGCCGCCGACAGGACGATGAACGGCGCGTTGGCGCGCGGGCTCCAATGGTGGATGGTACGCGCGGCAATCTCCTTGCCCACGCCGGCGGGACCAGTGATCATCACTCGGCTGCCGGTCGGGGCGACGCGCTTGAGGATCGCCCGAACCGAGTTGATCGCCACCGACGACCCATTGAGCGTGTCGTCCTGCCCAAATTTCTCGCGAAGCGTCGCATTTTCGCGGCGGAGGCGCTCGGTCTCGGTCGCGCGGCCAACCAGATGCAGGAGCCGCCCTGCTTCGAACGGCTTCTCGATGAAATCGACCGCGCCCTCGCGCACTGCGGCGACCGCAGTATCGAGGTTGCCGTGTCCTGAAATCATGATCACCGGCAGCGTCTGGTCGCGGCGCTTGACCTGTTCCAGGATCTGCAATCCATCGAGCTTCGATCCACGCAGCCAGACGTCGAGCAGGACGAGCGACGGGCGCCGCTCCTCGATGGCGTCGAGCGCGCTCGTGCTGTCGGCGGCGGTCCGCACCGTATAGCCTTCGTCCTCGAGGACTCCGGCGACGAGCTCGCGGATGTCAGCTTCGTCATCCACGACGAGGACTTCAAGCGCCATCTGGATCTTCCCTGTCTTCGGTCAAATCGCTGTTGGTCGCGAAGCTCGCAAGCCGGTCCGCGTCGAACGCGATGCGGACCCTGGTGCCGCCGCCATCGCGGTCGAGAAAGGCAATTTCGCCCAGATGTTCCTCAACGATCTTGTTAACGATTGCGAGGCCAAGGCCGGTGCCACGGACTCGGGTAGTCATATAGGGCTCGGTCAGCCGCTCGCGATCCTCGGGCAGGCCCACCCCAGTGTCCGTGACCTCGATGACGAGTTGCTCGCCCGGGCGGCTGATCGTCAGATCGACGCGGTCTCCAGCGGGATTGGTCTCGCCCTGCGCGCGCCGCGCTTCGATGGCTTCGACGGAATTCTTGACGATGTTGGTCAGCGCCTGCGCCATCTGGCGGCGATCGCAAACGAGGCGAATATCGCCAAACTCCGGATCGATCGTAAATATGACGTCGGGATGCGCGACTTCGTGAAGGAACAGGGCGTTGCGTGCGATGTCATGAACATTCTCTTCGCGGAATTCGGGCTTGGGCATCCGCGCGAAGCTCGAGAATTCATCGACCATTCGCCTGAGGTCACCGACCTGGCGGATAATCGTTTCGGTCAGCCGGTCGAAGGTGTCGCGGTCCGCCGTGACCTGCTTGCCATAACGCCGTTGGAGGCGCTCGGCGGCGAGCTGGATCGGAGTGAGCGGGTTCTTGATCTCGTGCGCGATGCGGCGGGCGATGTCGGACCAGGCGGCACGGCGCTGGTCGCTCAGTTGTTCGGTGATGTCGTCGAACGTCAGCACGGTCGAATCACCGTAACGTACGCGTTTGACCGCGAGCGTCCGCTGGCCCGTGCCGGCGGCGACGCTGACCTCGGCATCGCGTGCTTCACCGGACAAGAATTCGGCCAATTCCGACGACAGATCAGTCAGCCGGCGACCCTCGAGTCCTTCCCCGCCCGATTGAAGCAACGCTGCGGCGGAGCGGTTGATGAGCAGTATTTCGCCTGCGCCATCGACTGTTAGCACGCCAGCTGTGACACTCGACAGCACTGCCTCGATGAACGCGCGGCGCGCGTCGAGTTGGGTGTTGGCGGCGATCAGGGCGCTCGTCTGGGTATCGAGCCGACCGGCCATGCGGTTGAACGCGGCGGCAAGCGTGGCGATCTCGTCGTGCGACTTGTCGACCGGCACCCGGACCGAAAAATCGCCCTCCTCGATCCGCCCGGCAGCATCGATCAGCCCGCTGACCGGCTGGACCAGGCGGTCGGCGAGTTTCAGCGCGGCGAGGATCGCGAGGCCGACGATGATCAGCGCACCGAGATAGAGCGCGATGTTGAAGCGCAGTTGATTGACCCGGGAGCGGTTGAGCAGGGTCCGATAATCGCCAAGCACACGCCCCGCCCCCTCGATCTGAGCGCGCACACCGGGGTCGATATTCTTGGCGACATAAAGAAAGGTCGTCTTGCCGAAGTCGAGCCGCGCCAGCACCGCGACTCGATCGGGAGTCGAAACCTCGGCGACCTGGCCAGCACCGAGATGGGCCACCGCCTGCGCAATCCGCTTCTGGTCGATCATCCCCTCATAAATGTTGACGGCGGCAAGAGTCTGGACCTCGCCCGAGGGCATGACGTTGAGCACCGCCGCCTCGTTGAGCGAGCGGACATAGGTCTGGTAGCTGACCCCGGTAGCAAAGCGCGGGCTGTCGATCGCCAGCTGCTTGAGATAGCCACCAAGGTCGCCCGACATTGCAACCGCCTCGGTCCCGAGGCGTCGGACCTCGTTTGAATAGGCACCTTGGGCGAGAGACACCGTATTCTCGAGCATCGTTCGCGCCCGGTTTGAGAACCAGAATTCAAGCCCGCTCTGGAGCAGCAGCGAGGCGAAGATTGCAACAACCACGGTCGGCACGGCGGCGACCAGCGAGAACAGCGCCACCAACCGGGTATGAAGCTGGCCGGTACCGACCCCTCTCCCCGCCGCGTCACTCCGCGCGGCATCGCGCGCGACCAGCACCATCAGGAGGATCGCCGGCAACAGGTTGGCGATCAGCAGGAGCGCCATCAGCGGCGGCGAGATCAGCGTTCCCGGCTCGGCCCCGTTCGGAATCAAGGCGATGGTACCGAGTAGGACCACGAGCAGCAACACTGCCGAACCGAGCTTCGCGAAGCGATAAAGGCGCCCGCTTTCACGCTCGCCGGCGAACCATCCGGTCACGGGCGCAAAGTCAGAATCGGCGGATCGAGCATCCATTCTCCGCCGCCTCTAGCATGGCCGCGTTGCCTAAAAAACACAGTGTGCAAAATTAACTTGTCAGGCTGCCGCGCGCTCGAGCCAGGGTCCGTAAAAATCGCGCAGCATCGCCACAACGACGGCGGGATCGTCGACCGTGTTGACCTTGTTGCGGAACTCGGCCGATCCGGTCAGCCCCTTGGTGTACCAGCCGAGGTGCTTGCGCGCGATTTTGACCCCCGCGTCACTGCCGTAAAGTGACAGCATGGCGTCATATTGCTCGAGCAGCACACCGAGCTGTTCATCGTGCCCAGGCGTCGGGCGCGTTCCGCCCGAGGCAAGATCGCTCATTACCTGCCCGAGCAACCACGGCTTGCCGTAGGCGCCGCGCCCGATCATCACCCCGTCGGCGCCGGACTGGGCGAGCGCCGCACGCGCGTCCTCGATCGAACAAATGTCGCCATTGACGATGACGGGCAGGCTCGTCGCCGCTTTGACATTCGCCACGAACGACCAGTCCGCGGAGCCCTTGTACATCTGGCATCGGGTCCGGCCGTGAACAGTGATCATCCTGATCCCGAGGTCTTCCGCGATACGCGCGAGGTCGGGCGCATTGAGGCTATGATGGTCCCAGCCCATTCGCATCTTGAGCGTCACCGGGACCTGCACCGCCTTGGCCGTTGCGTCGATAATCGCGGCGGCGAGCGGCAGGTCGCGCATCAGCGCCGAGCCGGCGTCGCCATTGACGACCTTTTTCACCGGGCAGCCCATGTTGATGTCGATCATCGCGGCGCCGCGTTGTTCATTGAGCTTGGCCGCTTCGGCCATTTCGAGTGGCGAGCACCCCGCGAGCTGGAGCGACACCGGCTCCTCCGATGGATCCCACTCAGTCTTCTGAAGCGACTGGCGGGTCTCGCGGATCATCGCCGCCGACGCGACCATCTCGCTTACCGTCAGCCCGGCGCCATAGCGCTTGACGACCTTGCGGAAAGGCAGGTCGGTGACCCCGGTCATCGGCGCAAGGATCACCGGCACGGCAAGCGTGAGTGGGCCGATCGAGATGGGGCCAAGAGTGGGGGAAGCGGGATGCATGGGAAGCCGCGCCTTTACAGGAGGGGGCGCAGGCGGGCAAGGCGCCGCCCATGGACAAGGTCACCGCGCTGATCGTCGCCGCCGGGTCGGGCAGCAGGATGGGGGGCGCGGTGCCCAAGCAATTTCGCGTCATCGGCGGCCAGACGGTGCTCGCGCGGGCGGTTGATGCGATGGCCCATCATCCGCGCGTTGACGCGGTGCGGGTCGTCATCGGTGCCGAGCAGGACGCGCTTGCTCGCGAAGCGCTCGAGGGACGTGACGTCGGCGCGCTCATCGTCGGCGGCCGCGAGCGGGCGGAGAGCGTTGCCAACGGGCTTGAGGCGATCGACGGCGAGATCGTACTCGTCCACGATTCCGCGCGGCCCTTTTGCCCGGCGGCCGTGATCGACCGGCTGCTCGATGCGCTGGCCAAGGGCAATCATGGTGCAGTCCCGACGCTGGCAGTGGCGGATACGCTGGCGATCGGCGATACGCAGCTCGGCGCGCTGGTCGACCGCAAGCGGTTGCTTCGCGTGCAGACTCCGCAGGCTTTTTTCCGCGAGGACCTGCTCTATGCCATCGAGGAGGCGGGCAAGCGGCTCGCGACCGACGAGAGCCAGTTGATGGTCGCCGCGGGTCTCAAGGTCGCGGTGGTCGAAGGGGACAGGATGCTCGACAAGTTGACGACGGCGGCGGATTTTGCGTCGGCCGAGGAGCGGATCGCGGCGGGGCTGGTCAGCCGCTCGGGCATGGGCTTCGACGTCCACGCTTTCGACGGGCCCGGCCCGGTGATGATGGGCGGGATCGCCATTCCCCATGAGCGCGGGCTGGCCGGGCACAGCGACGCTGACGTCGTACTCCACGCGATCACCGACGCGCTGCTCGGCGCTGCGGCGCTGGGCGACATTGGCGAGCATTTCCCGCCGTCGGACCCGCAATGGAAGGGGGCGGCGTCTAACCAGTTCCTGGCCCACGCCGCCCGCCTCGTTCGCCAGCAGGGCGGGCTCATCGACCATCTCGACTGCACGGTGATTTGCGAAGCGCCGAAAATTGGTCCCCACCGATCGGCGATCCGCGCTTCGGTCGCCCGCATCCTCGAAATTCCCGAGCAGGCGGTGAGCATCAAGGCAACCACCACCGAGCAGCTTGGCTTCACTGGGCGCGGCGAAGGCATTGCGGCGCAGGCAATCGCGACCGTGCGTCTGCCTGCCGCTCCTGCTACGGTGCCGGAATGACCGCCACCCTCCCCGACTCGCTGATCGAAGCCGCGCGCCGGGTCATCGATGGCCACCGCGCGGCGGGAACGCGGATCGTCGTCGCCGAAAGCTGCACCGGCGGGCTAGTCGCCGCCGCGCTGACCGAGATTGTCGGCTCATCGGACGTGTTCGACGGCGCCTGGGTGACCTATTCGAACCAGGCCAAGGTAACTGAACTCGGCGTCTCGAACGAAGTCCTTGATACGTTCGGCGCCGTCAGCATCGCTGCGGCCTGGGCCATGGCACGGGGCGCGCTAGCTGAATCGACGGCTGACCTTGCGGTGGCGATCACCGGTATCGCCGGGCCGGGCGGAGCGACTGCCGGCAAGCCGGTCGGAACGGTGGTGTTCGCGCGCGCCATGCGCGGGGCCGATTCGACCGACATTGTCACGGACAGTCGGCTATTCGAAAATGAGGACCGCGGCGGTGTCCGGCTTCAAGCAGCGCTCTGCGCACTCGAGATGCTGCTTCCATAAAGCTCGGCCGCCCGCGTTTCGAACGCGCCGGTCATTCGCCGCAGCGCCCGGTCGAACATCTGCCCGGCTACGGTCTCGAACAGCCGTGACTTGAAGGCGAAATCAACCGAGAAAAACAATTCGGTCCCACCATCGGCCGCCGGCTCGAAGCGCCACTCATTCTTGAGATATTTGAGCGGACCCTCGATATAATCGACAATGATACGTGTGGTCGGATCCTTGGTCACGCGACTGGTGAATCGCTCCTTGAACGCGCTGAAGCCGACGACGAGGTCGGCGATCGTCTCGGCCTCGGTCGACGAACGAACGCGTACCGCCACGACCCATGGCAGGAACTCGGCATAACGGCCAACATCCGCAACCAGATCGAACAATTGCGCAGGCGTGTAGGGCAGATGCTTCGTTTCGGTGTGCCGCGGCATTAGCGGGCGGTGGCCCCTGCCCGCGCCAACTGCGCTTGTCGGGCCTCGCGCATTTTCGCAAAATCATCGCCCGCATGATAACTCGACCGGGTCAGCGGCGATGCGGCGACGAGCAGAAAACCTTTCGCGCGGGCGATTGAGGCATAGGCTTTGAACGCATCGGGGGTGACGAACTCCTCGACCGGGGCATGGCGCGGGGTCGGCTGAAGATATTGGCCCATCGTCAGGAAATCGATCCCAGCCGAGCGCATGTCGTCCATAACCTGATGAACCTCAAGCCGCTGCTCGCCAAGGCCGACCATCACGCCGGACTTGGTGAAGATCGATGGGTCCAGCCGCTTGACGCTTTCCAGCAACCGCAGCGAGGCATAGTAGCGCGCGCCCGGGCGGATCGTCGGATACAGCCTCGGCACCGTCTCGAGATTATGATTATAGACGTCAGGCCGGGCAGCGACGATTGCCTCGACCGCCCGCTCATGCTTGTTGCGAAAGTCGGGCGTGAGGATCTCGATCGTGGTGTTTGGCGTCGTCCGGCGAAGCGCCTCGATCACCTTGACGAACTGGCTCGCCCCGCCGTCGGGCAGATCGTCACGGTCGACCGAGGTGACGACAATATGCTCCAGCCCCAGCGCGGCGGCGGCGTCGGCGGTGTGCTGCGGCTCAAGCGCGTCGACCGCACGCGGCATCCCCGTCTTGACGTTGCAGAAGGCGCAGGCGCGGGTGCAGGTATCGCCCAGGATCATCACCGTAGCGTGTTTCTTGGTCCAGCATTCACCGATATTGGGGCAGGCCGCTTCCTCGCAGACCGTGGCGAGGTTCAATTCGCGCATCAATCTCTTGGTGTCGGCATAGCCCTGGCTGGTCGGTGCCTTGACGCGAATCCAGTCGGGCTTGCGGGCCCGTGGCAAAGTGGCGGCGATCAGCGGTGCGGTCATGGTCGCCAGATAGCCGCTTGCCGGGCTGCTTGCCAGTCCCGGCTTTGGCTTATAGGCGACGGCCTCATGAGAGGAGAGACCATGCAGGGCTTCGGCGGGCTGTTGGACGGGTATCGGCGGTTTAGGGCTGTTCAAGACGAGCCCGAGCGCGCGCGATGGCGCGAGTTGGCCGAAGGTCAGTCCCCCGAAGCGGTAATCATCGCCTGCTGCGATAGCCGCGCCGATCCGGCGACCATCTTCGACACCAATCCTGGACAGATATTCGTAGTGCGGAACGTCGCCAATCTCGTGCCGCCGTTCGAGCCGGGCGGTGGACGCCACGGCGTGTCGGCTGCACTCGAATTTGCGGTGACCCAGCTGGAAATTCCCCAGATCGTGGTTATGGGCCATGAGCGCTGTGGCGGGATTAATGCATCGCTGACCGGCCAGTTCGCCCACGCCGCGCATGGCGAGGGCGGATTTATCGCGCAGTGGATGGACCTTCTCGAAGCGCCACGTGCTGCAATCGTTGCTACGCATGGCGAAGGACCCGACGCCGCGCTGCTTCTCGAGGAAGCAGGGATAAGGCAGAGCCTCGCTAACCTGCGCAGCTTTCCGTTCGTCGCCGAACGAGAAGCAGCCGGGAAGCTCTCGCTCCACGGCTGCCATTTCTCGATCTTCAAGGGGCAATTATTCCTGCTAGACGAGGCGGAAGATCACTTCCAACCCGTTTGAGAACGTCCCCGTAACTGACTAGCAACGCGTGTTATAGTCATAGATTGGGTTGCCATTGCGATCGACGTAATAGCAATAGCCTCGCGTATCGCGGTACCACTGATGGCCGCCCGAAACCGCGCCGATCACGCCGCCCAGCGCTGCACCAGCCAACGCCCCGGTCCCTGCGCTTACGCCGGGGACGATCGCGCCGAGGACTCCGCCAGCAACACCACCGACGACTGCACCGGTCACGGCACGGCCGGCAGTGGTCTGCTGACCGCCGTTGTTGTAGCCATCGTTATAGCCATACTGGTTGTAGGGATTGGTGGCGCAAGCCGACAGCGACAGGCTGCTGACTGCTATGGCTCCCAAAAGCATCTTCTTCATGGTAGTTCCTCTCAAGCAAAATGTACGCGCGCCGCTAAAGCGAGCGAAGGGCCCATTTCGTTCCGCGCCCGATGCCTTATGACGGCGGAAACGGAGCCAATTGCCAATGCCTGACCTTGCTACCCCCGAAATGAACATCGCCTTGCTGATCGACGCGGACAATGCCTCGCCCGACCATCTTGACGAGGTGCTGCTGGTGCTTGGCGAACTCGGCACGATCAACATCCGCCGCGCCTATGGCAACTGGTCCAAGCCTAGCCTCAAGACGTGGGGCACCCTTACCGGCCTCCACTCGATCGTCCCGATGCAGCAGTTCGACATCGTCAAGGGCAAGTCGGCGACCGACATGCGCATGGTGATCGACGCGATGGACCTGCTCTATCGCGGCCATGTCGATGGCTTCGGGATCATGTCGAGCGACAGCGACTTTCTTCCCCTCGCCCAGCGCATCCGCGAGGATGGCCTGCCCTGCTACGGCTTTGGCACAACCAAGACCCCGGTCAGCTTCCAGCAGGCGTGCACGCGCTTTTTCGACGTCGCCGCGCTCGCCGCTAACGCCCCTGAAGCGATGGAGGCCCCTGCACCGGCCGAGGGCCAGCGGACCATCGACGCCGAACTGCTCAAAATCCTCGGCGCGGCGTTCAAGGCCTCGAAGCGTGACGAAGAGGGTTTCGCATCGCTCTCTGAAGTCGGCCAGCGAGCCACCGCCGTGTCGAGCTTCGCCGTGCGCAACTACGGCTTCTCCCGGCTCAGCGACCTGATCAAGGCGGTCCCGAACTTCGAAGTCAAGACCGGCAGCGACGGACGGCTGGCCGTCAAGCGCCTGCGTTGAAGTCAGTTCGCAGGAACGCCCCGCCGCTTTGCTCGTTGTGATTGCAACCCCATCACAATGCAGGAGAGCGCCCCATGTTCGGGACCGATCAAGATACCGAAACCCGCCTTCGCCAGGCGTTCTGGAAAGCGCTCGACGACAGCCCGTTCATGATGCTCGGCCTCGAGGGCATAGAGGATGACTCCACGCGGCCGATGTCGGCGCAAGTTGATGCCCCCGACGGCAGCGATAAGGACCAGGGCGGCACTATCTATTTTTTCGCCTCGAAGACCGATGGGGTAGGCAGGTCAGTGACACCAGGCAACCGTGTCGTCGCAACCTATGCGTCGAAGGACCATGGGCTGTTCGCCCACGTCCACGGAACTTTGGTGGAGACGAGCGACCGCGCGGTCGTCGACCGCCTATGGAATCCGTTCGTCGCTGCATGGTACAAGGACGGCAAGGACGACGCCGACCTGACGCTGCTGCGCTTCGACACCGAGTCCGCCACAATCTGGGAAGCGACGAAGGGCGCCACACTCAAGGCGACGGCGCTCAAAGCCCTGTTCAACGTCGATCCGGGCAAGGAGCATTCGGCCGAGCACAAGGCCGACGTCAGCATCTAACCTTGGCATTCCTGCGCCGGTCGCCCTCGGGCGGCCGGTCAGCGCGTGCGACGGAATAGCGCGATCAACTCGTCTCGATAGATGGCGTCCGGTTCGCGCACGAACCCGAGCCGCTCGGCCAGCCGCATGGATTTCGCATTCTCGATCGATATAATTGCCGTGATCTCTGACGGGGAGTGGTTCGCGTCGATCCATTGGAGCGCCGCCCGCGCCGCCTCGCCCGCGAGGCCCTGCCCATGGGCGGACGTATCGAATACCCAGCCCATTTCGGGCGCGCCGCTGATGCTCGGAGTCATTCCCCGTTCGAAATCGGCAAAGCCCACTTCACCGACCATTCGTCCGTCGTGTTTGGTCTCGACCGCCCAATAACCATAGCCGAGTAGCGGCCACTGCCCGACCGCCATTGTCAGCCGCCGCCAGCTATCCTCGCGGTCGAACAATTGACCGCCGAGGTGACGAATGACGTCAGGGTTGGCGAGCTTCGCCGCATGCGCGTCCAGATCGGAGCGCCGGAACGCGCGCAAAACCAGTCGCTCGGTCTCCAGCGTCGGAGCAGAGCTAATGATTTCCGACTGACGCGGTCCCGGGCGGCGATCGACGCGACCCTGGGCAGGGCTCACTTCTTGGCGAGCGAGAGGCCGCCGAAACGCTTGTTGAAGCGGGCAACCTGGCCCCCCGTATCCATCAGGCGCGAATTGCCGCCGGTCCACGCCGGGTGTGCGCTCGGGTCGACGTCGAGGGTGAGCGTGTCGCCCGCCTTGCCCCAGGTCGAACGCGTCTGATAGTTGGTCCCGTCGGTCAGCTGGACGGTGATGAAGTGATAGTCCGGGTGAGTCCCGCTCTTCATGGCTAATTCCTTGTGAGGTGCGGCTGGTTTCCGACCAGCCCTCGTGGCGCTGCCCCTAGCTGAGCGGCACCCGGTTGACAAGCATCGGGCGGGCGGACAGAGGCGCTGGCAGGACTTGGGTCCCGGTGCGCGAAGGCCATCGGCGAAGAGGAAGCCGGCGAATATCCGGCACTGTGCCCGCAACTGTGAGCGCTCCCGTCAGGGAACGCGAAGTCAGATACTGGCCCAGGTCTGTCGTTCGCTTCCTCTGGCCGGGTCCAGCCATGGGCGAAGGGCCAGCGGCTGTTCGCTTTCCCTTTCGTGACGACTGTCATGAAAGGAAGTTTCCAAGTGCTTGATATCCCGAACTCTGTTCCCCTGCCGACGAGCGACACAATTGTCGTCACCGCGTCGCGAGTACCTTCCACGCCCGCCACGACGGCCGCCAGTGTATCGCTCGTCGACGAGGCCGAGCTCGTCCATCTGGGCAGCCCATTGGTCAGTGACTATCTCCGCCTGCTGCCCTCTGTCGCAGTGGCGATGAGTGGCCCGGCGGGATCGCAGACCGACGTCCGAATCCGCGGTGCCGAGGCCAACCATACCCTGTTGTTCATCGACGGCATTCGCGCAAATGATCCGGCGGCTGGCAATGCGCCGCGCTTCGAATTGCTCAACGCCGACCTCGTCTCGCGGATCGAGGTTGTACGCGGGCCGCAGTCGGCGCTGTGGGGCTCCGAAGCAATTGGCGGAGTCGTCTCGGTCGGGAGCGATCCGGCAGCCGCGAGCGGTGCATCGCTCATGGCCGAAGCGGGGTCGTTCGCGACCTATCGCGGATCGGCATCGGGCAGCTATGTGGGCAAGGGGGTTACCGCAGCATTCGGCATTGCCGGACAGAAATCGCGCGGCACCAATGCCTTCAACGGGCCGGGCGATCGCGACGGCTATGACAATGCCAGTCTCCGCGGACGCCTAGCCTGGGCCGTAGCACCCAAGATCGCCGTCGGCCTCTCGGGCTTCGCTACCTCCGAATTGAGCCAATATGACGGCTACTCATCCGGCGGACACGCCGACACGCTTGACAACACGCGCAACAAGCTCGGCGCGGTACGCAGCTGGGTCAGCATCGGCGGGATCGACGATGCACTGTCGGCAACAGTTTCAGCGAGCATCCTCGACTCATCGAACGTCAATCGCCTTGACCGCACCGAGCTCAACCGGACGAGTGCAGATCGCCGCACCTTGGTGGGCGAATTGCGCCATCATTCGACCATCGGCGCGCTCGACCAGCACATCGTTGTCGCGATCGAGCAGGAGGATGAGAACTTCCACACCCGCGGCTACAGCAGCCAGGATCACGACCGTCGCCATCGCTCTGCGACGCTCGAATGGAAGGGCGACTGGCAGGCGCTGACCGGCGATGTCGCGGTCCGGCGCGATTCTTTCAACCGCTTTCGCGATGCGACGACGCTGCGCGCCTCGCTGCTCGCCAGGCTCGGCGCGGGGGTCGAAGTTACGGGCTCCTATGGCGAGGGTATTGCCCAGCCGACATTTTTCGACCTCTACGGCTACGATCCGACGAGTTTCACCGGAAATCCGACCCTTGCACCTGAGCGTTCGCGCGGTTTCGAAGCTTCCATCCGCTGGCATGACTCGCACTGGAGCGCCGCGTTGACCGGCTATCGCCAGCGCCTGCATGGCGAGATACTGACGATTTTCGCGCCGCCAGCCTATGCCCAGACGACGATCAACGCAGCTGGCACCAGCCGTCGCGAGGGGGGCGAAGTCGAGCTTGGCTGGAAGCCCTCTCCCGCACTGCGCATCCACGCGCAGGGCGCGTATCTGCGCGCTACCGAGCCCGACAACCTCGGTCTTCAGATCAGGGAAGTGCGGCGGCCAAAATGGTCGGGCGCGCTCGTCGCCGATGGCGCGCAAGGGAGGTTCAACTACGCCGCCTCGCTCGCCTTTACCGGCGCGCGCAGCGACGTCGATTTCGACCAATTCGACCCCACGACGAGCAGTTACAAAGTCGTCCGGCTCGGCGGCTACGTCCTCGCCTCGGCGCGGATCGGCTACCAGGTGGCGCCGGGAATCGAATTCTTCGGCCGGGTGGCCAACGCGTTCGACCGCGACTATCGAGATGTGGTCGGCTATCGCCCGTCGGGAAGGAGCGTCAGTGGCGGCATTCGCCTTGCTGTTGGTCGCTAGCGTCGCCGCGCTGCGGGTCGCATCCCTAAACCTCTGCACCGATGAATATGCCTTGCTGCTGGCCCATCCAAGCGAACTGGTCAGCGTCACCCGACTGTCGCATGACCCGGCGGAGAGCGTTCTCGAACCGACTGCGCGGGGCATCGCAAGCAATCGCGGTCGGCTCGAGGATGTGCTCGCCGATCGCCCCACGCTGCTCCTGACAATGGGCGGCGCCGGGCGATCGAGCGGGGCGATCGCGCGCGCAATCGGATTGCGCTTGATCGACCTCCACTCCCCCGCAAACCTTGACGATGTCGCCTCCAATCTGGTGCACGTCGCGGCGGCGTTGGGCGACCGCTCTCGAGCTTCACCCTATCTTGCCACGCTCGCTTTTCTACGACGCACTGCTCCAGCCCGGCTGCGCGATTCAATCTGGATTGGCGGAGGCGGTTTAAGCGTTACGCCGGGTTCGCTCAGCGCGCAGTGGATGGCGCTCGCGGGGCTTCGCCAGCGCGCCCTTCCCGGTGGCCGCGCGAGCCTCGAAACCCTCGTCACATCTCCGCCTAACATATTGTTAAAAAGCAACTATCGTTCAGGTCAAATGTCGCAAGGTCAGCGCTGGCTCAACCATCCATCGCTGTCCCGCATGCCGTCCCGCCGCGTCACCGCCGACGGTCGCCGCTGGACCTGTGCCGGACCGCTGGTGATCGACGAAATCGTCCGATTGCGGCGAGAGTTAAAGTGAAACGCTTGCCAATCCTCCTTGTCCCGCTGATTGCATTGCTGGCGCTTCACTTGCTGTTTCCGACTTCGCTCCTGTCACTCGATCCGGGCGTCCGCAACTTGCTGCTGATCGAGCTTCGCTTGCCCCGCACGCTCCTGGTGTTCGGCTATGGCGCGACCCTCGGACTGACTGGGGCCGCGGTGCAAGCGCTGTTCGCCAACCCCCTCGCCTCGCCCGATGTCACCGGCAGTAGCAGCGGCGCGGCATTCGGCGCGGTGGTCGGCGCTTACTGGCTCGGTCTCACCCAGCCGCTGGCGCTCGCCGCGTGCGGAGCGGCGGGGGCGCTGCTCGCTCTTTGTGCCCTCCTGCTACTCGCGGGCCGCCGCGCCGACACCGCGACCTTGCTCTTGGCGGGTATTGGCATCTCACTGGCGTGCGGGGCAGGCACCAGCCTCGCGCTTGCGCTGGCCCCCTCCCCCTTCGCCTTTTACGATGCCTTCGATTGGCTGATGGGGAGCTTTACCGATCGCAGCCTTGCCCAGGCGGCTGCCGCACTGATCCCCGCAAGCGTCACCGCCGCGCTGCTGCTTCGTCATGCCAGAGCGCTCGACCTGCTCGCGCTTGGCGAAGATGTCGCCGCTTCGCTCGGCCACCGCCCGCGCCGCCTCGCGGTCGAAGTCGTTGCGCTGACAGCGGTCGCGGTCGGAGCTTGTGTCGCGGTGTGCGGTGCGGTCGGCTTCGTCGGCTTGATCGCGCCATTCCTCGCGCGGCGAATGACCGGCGGACATCCCGGCCAAGCAATGTTGCCGGCGGCGATGATCGGCGCGCTGCTCCTGTTGCTTGCCGACCTCGTCACGCGCAACCTCGATCGGGCAATCCCGATCGGAGTTATCACGGCGCTTGCCGGAACCCCGCTGTTTCTCTGGCTTATCGTCCATCAACGGCGCGGAATGACGCCATGACGTCATTGCTCGACGCGCGCGGCGTGGCACTGGGCGGCCGTCTTGGCCCGCTCGACCTAGCAAGTGGCGGCGGCGAAATGATCGCGCTGGTCGGACCGAACGGCGGCGGCAAGACGAGCCTGCTGCGTGCCCTGGCCCGCGTCGAGGAAGCACGCGGTATCGTCCTCATCGACGGCGCGGATATCGACCAGCTTGGCGAAGCACGCCGCAGCCGACTGATCTCCTTCCTCCCCGCCTCCCGCGAGGTTGCGTGGCCCATTGCCGTTCGCGATATCGTCGCGCTTGGCGGCGCAGATCACGACCAGCTGAATCATTGGCTGGCGGCGTTCGGCCTCTTGCCCTTCGCTGACCGGATGATCGGAAATCTCTCAACCGGCGAGCGCGCCCGCGCTTTACTCGCGCGCGCGATGGCGACTGGTCCGCGACTGCTGCTGCTCGACGAGCCGTTGTCGAACCTCGATCCGACGTTGCGCGAGCGCACCCGGCGCGAGCTCGCGGCGACCCTCAAGCGGATCGGCATCACGACCCTCCTCGTAACTCATGAGCAGGAAGAGGCGTTCGACCTCGGCGACCGCGTTGCGCTCCTGAACGCCGGGCGTCTCGAGCAGCTCGGCACGCCGCACGAGCTCTATCGCGCCCCAGCGACGCGTTTCGTTGCCGGCTTCATCGGCAGAGACTCTTTTCTGCCAGTCGTTGTTCAGGAAATCGGTCCCGCGAAAGAAGACGGCTTGTTTCCCACCGCTGTCAGTGGCCCGGCGCTCGCGCCGGGGGCGAAGTTGTCGCTGGCGCAGCGTGGTTTCGGTAAAGGGGAAAAAGCAGATCTGTGGCTGCGGCCGGAGATGTTGGAACTCGCTACGGCTGAAGAGTCGTCGCCTTCCTTTACTGGAAGCCTCGTTGCGATCCGCTTCAGCGGCGCGATGAGCTACCTCACGGTTCGGCTGAAATCTGGTCAAGAGATCGAAGCGATGTGTGCCGACGAAGTGCCGCCGCTCGACTCAACGGTCGCGCTTTGCCTGCGCGCAGGCGCGCGTCCCATGCTGTTCCCTTCCCATGGTGCCGCGGAGAGCTCTGCGTGAGCGTCGCGGCGAAGCGCTGGTGGTGGGCGGCAGGAGTTTTCGTGCTCCTCGCCTGGTTGGTGGGCTATCCGCTCGTGGTCACGACGTTCGCGGCGTTCGTCCCCGAGGCCGGCTCCGCGACGAGCGCGCCGTTCACGGAATTCGTGCACCGGCCGGACGAGTGGACGGCGCTCCTGCGCAGTCTGTGGATCTCGCTCGCTTCGGTGGGCCTCGCCGGAGCGGTCGGTGTGCCGCTCGCTTTTCTTTTCGCGCGCACCGAGTTTCCCGGCCGGCGGATCCTGGGTGAGCTTCTCGCGCTGCCGGTAGCGCTGCCG
>JBDSGJ010000016.1:0-24821 GCA_039919075.1 Sphingomicrobium sp. | reverse complement strand
CCCCGGAAGCCGTTCCATCGCCAGTGCTGCCCTCCGGTTCCGCTACGCTCCACCTCCGGACAACACTGGCGATGGAGGCAGTCATGCACTAACAATCAAGGTGGACCACTCGATGGGGGCCGGTCAGTTGTGCGCTGATCCAGAGCCTCGGTCCACGTTAGTGAAAGTAGGGCCCGGCAAAGCCCAGGAAAGGCGGGGATAATATCAGCCCGGCGGAAATATAGTCAGTTGCTACAGAGACTTAGGAGTGGGTGGCGCAACGAACAATACTCGAACTTGTGGCCTCAATCTGCAGCGTTGCGCAGAACACGGCTGTTTCGTGCTTTTCACTGGACTCGACTTCCAATGAGAGCATTGGTGGCGACGCGGTCGCGGCCCCGGTCGCGACGTGTGCCCGGCGCGGCAAGGGCCCGGGCTGTAGGTGGTGGAAGCAGCACTCATGCCGCTTACCGGATAAGGACCATCACCATGGGTCGCACACACAACATTACTGCATCCGCCATTGCCGCTGCGCCCATACCGGATCTCGCACCCACCCTCACGATTGTGGCTTCACCCTCAAAAATTGCCGGAGTGGTTTTGCTACTCCAGCGTCCAGCCGGCGCCACGTTGGTCGAGCTTGTTCAGGTGACAGGCTGGCTCCCGCACACCACTCGCGCGGCGCTTACTGGCCTCCGAAAGAAGGGGCATGTCATTCAGAAGCAAAGCCACGATGGCGTGACAGCCTACAGCATCGCGAAGGTGGCCTGAACATGGGCATCGCGGAGCAAGTCGCTGAGATTGCCACTATGAACCCAGCGGCCCTCAGAGAGCATTGGGAGCGGGTTCAAGGCGTCCCGCGCCCCACCAGCTTCGGCCCGGACCTCATCGCCCGGGCAATGGCCTATTCGCTGCAGGAGAAAGCCGCGGCTGGGCTTGCTGGCAACATCGCAAGGGAGATCAGGCGTGGCGTCGCCGAACTCGGCGCCACGTCTGTTTTACCGGACCGCCCGGCGCCGCTTCGATCAGGTACGCGTCTGACCCGTGAGTGGCACGGCCGCACGCACCATGTGCACGTTGTCGACGGCGGGTTCGATTACCAGGACCAACGCTATCGATCACTCACCGCAATCGCCCGAGAGATCACCGGCGCGCGCTGGTTGGGTCTACGCTTCTTCGGTCTGGCTGGCAGTAAAGGGGCCTGATCATGGCAAGGGAGAAGGGAAAATCCGGCGAAAAGCGCACTGGTCCGTTTCGGTGTGCCATTTATACACGCAAGTCGACCGAAGAGGGCCTCGACCAGGAGTTCAACAGCCTCGATGCGCAACGGGAAGCATGTGCGGCTTACATCGTCAGCCAGCGGCACGAAGGCTGGCTGCTGGTCCCCGACTATTATGACGACGGTGGCATTTCTGGCGGTACGATGGAAAGACCCGGCCTCAAGCGAGTGCTGGAAGATGTCCGCTCCGGCAAGGTTGATGTCATCGTGGTCTACAAGGTCGATCGACTAACCCGCGCTCTTTCCGACTTCGCGAAGATCGTGGGACATCCTCGACGAAGCCGACGCGAGCTTCGTTTCAATTACCCAGGCTTTCAACACCACGACCAGCATGGGACGCCTGACTCTCAACGTGCTGCTGTCCTTCGCCCAGTTCGAGCGAGAGGTGATCTCGGAGCGCGTGCGGGACAAGATCGCAGCTTCGAAGGCGAAGGGGATGTGGATGGGCGGCTGCGTACCGCTCGGCTACCGCGTCGAAGCTCGGAAATTGCTCGTCGAGGAATCCGAGGCCGCCACCGTGTGCCACATTTTCAAACGCTACCTGGAGCTGGGTACCGTGGTCACACTGCTCGAAGACCTTCGCGCCAGCGGCGTCGTCACGAAACGCCAAGTGTTTCGGGATGGGCGCGTGCGTGGCGATCAGCCATTCGGACGCGGTGCCATCTACAACTTCCTAAAGAACCGTCTCTACCGGGGTGAGATCGTGCATCACAACAATGTGTATCCCGGGGAGCATCAAGCCATTGTCCCCGCCGCGCTGTTCAACGCCGTGCAGGAGCAGCTTGCAGCCAACATCGGCGATCGGCGAAGCGGTAAGCATTTTCGCAGTCCCAGCATGCTTGCCGGCATGATCCGCGATGCAGCGAACCGGCCTATGTCACCAAGCCACACTCTGAAGGCTGGACAGCGCTATCAATATTATGTCTCAAACGAAGCCGGCGCGCAGAGCGGGTCTTTGGCCATGCGACTTCCTGCAAAGCCACTCGACCGCTCGATCTTGGCATCGCTCGGCGGAGCGATCTGTGACACCGCCGCTCTCATTGCCGAAGCGCCAAGCATCTCGGCGCAGGATATCTTGCGCCTGCGCTGCGGACAGCAGGAGCTAGCCGAACGACTCATAACCTCTCGAGCCTCTGCCCTAAGGCCAGTACTCCTCGCCTTAGACCTGCGCATCGTCGTACACGCCGATCGAATCTCTGCGAGTTGCTGCAAAGCGCGACTTCTTCGTGCGCTAGACCCGGACGCAGCAGGGGCCATCGGAACGAGCCGCGTCTCCTTCGACGTTCCTGCCTCGTTGCAACGCCGAGGTCAGGAGCAAAAGCTGCGCCTGGATCCAATGAACGAGGCGAGCGTGCGCGATCCTAAGTTGGTTGGGCTCATCATCCGCGCTTACGCTGCTCGCGCGCAATTGGCTGATCTGGACCTCACAGCTCCGCGCGATGTCCGCCGCGAACTCGCTCGCGTGGCCCGGGCCAGCTTCCTCGCACCGGATATCGTCACCGCCATCTTCGACGGGACGCAACCGAGCCTACTTCGATCTCGCAAAATCGAGCGAGGCGAGCTTCCCCTCTGCTGGACGGCTCAGCGGGAAATGCTCGGATTCTCCTGACGACCCCGGAACCGCAATGAGATCGGCAAGCTCGCCTGACACGCGGGCTTAATTATTCCGTGGCCAGGACATTCGCACTTCGAGACTCGGGACCGTTTAGGGCCGTGCGTGACGCCCAAGCCGCCGTCTCGCGCCACACCTCGAATTTGCACGCCTACAAAGCCTCGAAAATGCGGCATTAATTTAAACCCGCTATATAAAAATCGGAATAACTTCAATTACTTAGACTTGGTGGCGCACCCGACAGGATTCGAACCTGTGACCTACGCCTTCGGAGGGCGCCACTCTATCCAGCTGAGCTACGGGTGCGTTAGTCCTCGGTTACTGGTCCAGCGGCAACAGTGCAAGTCAGTGAAATGGCGTGAACTGTATTTGAACTGTTTGGCGGGTCGCTTAGAGAGCGAAAAGTCGCGCATGTGCGCCAGTTAGCATGCCAGACCTACATGAAAGACAACGGAAAGAACCGGCGAGCTTGTCATTATCACTGCGATCTCCGACCGCGCACTACCAATTGTCTACGCATCCGAACTGGTTGAGCAGCGGATTAAGCACGAGATTAATGAGGCCAATGAGAACGCGTTCAAGAAAGGATTCGAGGTTAGCGTGAGCGTGGAAATGGTGAATGGCAAACCAGCAGCGTTTCGCGTGATGGAAATCTACGACGTCATCGACCTGCCCGATGATTTATTCGACGTCGACTACGACGCGTTGACAAATTGGTTCATCCACAGGCGGATTGAGACGATGTGGATGAAGCCGAGGTAGCTGTCGGCGGTTTTGTCGTATCGGGTTGCGAGGCGACGGGCGTTGTTGGGGTTGTTGAAGCACCGCTCGACCATGTTACGCAGGGCGTAGATGGCGGTAACGACGGGCAGCTGGACAAGCCGGTTGCGCTTGGTGGGGATCATTGCGACGCCACCGCGCCTTTCCATATTTCTGCGAATGAAGTCAGCATCATAGCCTTGTCGGCGAATAGTACCTTGGGTGCCGACCCCTCGGCATTCATGACCGGCAGATAGCCCTTGAAGTCCGAGACTTCGCCGCCGGTCAGCGCGAACGCTATGGGCAGGCCCATCGCATTGATGCGGAGATGGATTTTGGTCGTGAAGCCACCTTTTGAGCGGTCAAGACCCTGACGCGGAGTCCCCCTTTGGCGCCGGCTGAACACAGCGGGGGTGGCAACCCCAGTTTGCAGATGATCGACAGCACAATAATCCGGGCGCACCATTGTCGATTATTCAATCGGAGGGCAGCGCTCTATCGAACTGAGCTCTGAGGGCGTCGGGTTTGCTTAGCGGCGTGGGCGGCGCCGGGCAAGCAAAGGCCGCCGTCAGTTGGCGAGGAAGTCTAGCAAGGGGGCGTGGAGTAATTCGGCGGCCCGCCCACCGACAATCATCCCGACATGGCCGCTGGACACCGCGTGGCTCGGTCCGGGCGGCGCGCTGGCGGCGGGGACGATGCGGTCGGCGCGTGCGGTGAAGTGAAGCGCGCGGACCGGATCGGGCACAACGCGTATTCCGCCTATGCACCACTCGCCGCGCCCAGTGCAGTCGGCCAGGAATAGTTGCTCGATCAGTTCCCGCGCCGAGGGAACGGGGAGGGGCTCGCCGTCGTTCGCCCAGTCCTCAAGGACAATAAACCGGCGGACGGTCTCACTTCCGTCAGGCTCCTCGGCCAGCCGGGCGAATTTTGCGACCATTCCCTGCGGGTCGAGCGACCAGAACGCCAATTGCAGCACTTCGGTCGGGAGAACGCCCAACAAGCGCGCGGCGGGCGCGGACCTTTCCCAAAGCTGCGCGAGCGCTTGGCGCGCATCTTGGGGATAGGCCGAGAAGCACCACGGTGCGGCTAGCGTCGCGACCCGCGCCACGGGGGTAAGGTTGGCGACCGCGAGCGCCATCGTCCCGCCTAGGCAATAACCGACCAGCGAGGCTTCGCGGCCGATACGCTCGACCAGCGGAAGAAGAATCGTCTCGATATGGCCGGCAAGGTCGATATCGGCTCGCGCTCCCGCCAATCCCCAGTCGAGTAGCATGACGTGATGCTGGGCGCTGAGCGCGTCGGCGAGGGACTGGCCGGGAAGGTCAAGCACATGCGGCGGATTGATCATCGACGGGATCAGGATCAGCGGTGGTCCGTTCCCGCCATGGTCGCGAAGCACCGCGCCACCCGCCTCTCCGATAGGCGGTCTTTGCGGGGGCGCTGGCGCCCGCTGCTCTCGCGCATAGCGCGCCAACCCGTCCAGGGCACGCTTCGCCAGCGCAGGGTCCTGCTCCGCAACATTACGCACAAGCTCGAGAAACAGCGGCAACGGACGCGGTGCCATCGCCCGACTCGGCTCGTGTTGCAGTGCGGTATCGCGGGGTGCTACTGTCTCGTCCACGGACCGGGAGTAGAGCATGGCGAAGACTGGCGGCAAGGTAACGATCAAGAAGTACGCCAATCGGCGGCTCTACGACACCGAGAGCTCGAGCTACATCACGCTCGACAAGCTCGCCACGATGATTCGCGAAGGCCGCGAGTTTGAGGTGCTCGACGCCAAATCGGGCGAGGATATCACCCACCAGGTGCTCACCCAGATCATAGTCGATGAGGAAGCGCGCGGATCGACGTTGTTACCGGTCAACTTCCTGCGCCAGCTGATCGGACTCTATGGCGGTTCGATGCAAGGCGCGGTGCCAGCCTATCTCGATGCGGCAATGGACGCCTTCAAGTCGAATCAGAATGCGATGCGCGATGCGTTGACCGCCAACCCGCTGGCCGACCTTGCCAAGCGCAACATGGCGATGTTCGAGGAGGCGACTTCAGCACTCCGCCCGAAACAGCGCGCGGTACCAGAGGTCGATGGCAAGGAGAGCGAGATCGAGAAGCTCCGCGCCGAGCTGGCGTCCTTGCAGGAGAAGGTCGATCGTATCGTCGGCTGAAAAGCAGCGGATGATCATGACAATATTTCGGATGATTTCAAGTCTTGCGCAATGGCGCTTCGCGCGCCATCTTTGCGCTGCCAATCAACATAGCGAAAGGAGGTGATCCGATGTCTCATGGTTCAGCAGAGGGGTCGTTTCGGTTCGTTCGGGAGATGCAGGATTAATTTCCTGTCTTAAGGTCTTCCGGGCTGGACTCTCCGGCCGCTGACCATGTCGAGGGGGCTGTCACGCAGGTGGCGGCTCCCTTTACTTTTGGTAAGCCAATTCACTCGTGCGCGATGCTTGTGCTTGACGGAACCGTTTCGGCGGTGGACCGTCTAGCTACCGACATTCTAACGGGAGGCATTCATGGCCAAAAGCACAACGGGCTCGAGCGGGAAATCAACGAGCAGCGAGACGACAATCGACCGGATTGCAAAGGTTGCGGTGAGCCGCGAAATGCTTGCTGCCGGATTGACGGCGGCAGCGGCGGCATTGGCCGCGAGCCCGACCGCGCGGCGCAAGATTCGCGACGCTGGACTGGACGCCGCAGACAGCGCGACGAGCGCGGCGACGTCGGTGATGAACAATGCATCGCGGCTCGGTACGCTGATTGCCGAAGCTGTTGCCGAGGCTGCCCAACGCGTATTGTCGGGCAAATGGAGCGAGGATTTCGGGGCCGGAAGCGCAAGCTCGTCCAGGACGAGACCTGCGGGCGCGACTCGGTCTAGCGGAACGGCGGGTGCCGCGCCAAGCAAGGCGTCGAGGGCAAAGGCAACCACCGCGAAGGCCGCGACTCGGGCGAAAGCGCCGGCCAAGCCTCGCGCCAAACCGGGACCGAAGCCTGGCGCTAAGGCGGCTGCGAAGGCCGCCTCAGCAGCGACCGCTGCGGCCGTATCCCCAAGCGCAGCATCCAAGCCCAAGCGCAAATCCTCGGCCGCGCCGAAACGCGCATCGTCGACTGCTCGGCGCGGCGCTGCCTCGCGCAAGCGCACCGCGCCCAAAGCCGCCGCGGCCAAGCCCCCCACGGACGGTGGCAATAGTTCGTCGAGCTGATTTGCGGGTAGTCTGAACCACTGGCGCGGGTGCCGACGGCGTGGCATGGCCCGCGCCATGAGTTTGCCCGCGCTCGCCCCCCCGCTTGCCGTCATTGTCCTCGCTGCGGGACAAGGTACCCGCATGCGTTCGGACCGGCACAAGGTGCTCCATCCAATCGCTGGCAAGCCGATGCTGCTCCATCTGCTCGATTCCGTCTCCGAACTGGCTCCGGAGCGCGAGATCATCGTTGTCGGCAAAGGGCGCGAGCAGGTCGAGGCAGCGGTTGCGACACGCGGTTTGACGACTGCGCTTCAGACCGAGCAACATGGAACTGCCCATGCAGTCGCGCAGGCGCTTCCCGCGCTTGACGGATTTGAAGGGACGATTCTCATTTTGTTTGGCGACACTCCATTTGTCGCTGCCAATACGCTGCGCGAGATGATTGCGCGGTTGGGTACGGCGGATCGGCCCGGGGTCGTTGTTCTGACGCACTCGCCTGACGATCCTGGCGCTTATGGCCGCGTGATCCTTGGCGAGGGCGACCGTATTGCCAAGATGGTCGAATTCAAGGACGCAACAGCGGTGGAGCGCGTGGTTAAGCTTTGCAACAGCGGGATGATGGCGCTGTCAGCGGACGATCTTCGCCGATGGCTGCCGAGCGTTGGGAACGAAAACGCCGCAGGTGAATATTATCTTCCGGATATCGTGATGATCGCAGCAGCCGAAGGCCGCTCGCCCGTTGCGATTGAGGCCCTCCCGATCGAGGCGATCGGGATCAACAGTCGGTCCGATCTCGCCGCCGCCGAGGGCGAGTGGCAGCGTCGCCGACGCACCGCGATGATGGCCGCGGGGGTGACGTTGATCGACCCGGCAAGTGTCTGGTTCTCCGCCGATACCGTTATCGGTCGCGACGTGACGATCGAGCCCGGCGTCTTCTTCGGACCCGGCGTGACCGTCGCCGACGGCGCCACCATTCGTGCTTACTCGCATCTCGAAGGGGCGCAGGTCGGCTCACGCTGCGAGGTGGGCCCGTTCGCACGTCTTCGGCCCGGTACAGTGCTCGAGGAAAAGGCGAAGGTCGGCAACTTCGTTGAGGTCAAGAACGCCCGACTTGGCGAGGGCGCCAAGGCGAATCATCTAACCTATCTTGGCGATGCCGACATCGGCGCGGGCGCGAACATCGGCGCCGGGACGATCACCTGCAACTACGACGGCTTTTTTAAATATCGCACAGTCGTCGGCGCGGGCGCGTTCATCGGCTCGAACAGCGCGCTGGTCGCCCCGGTGACGATCGGCGCAGGCGCGATCGTCGGTGCGGGGAGTGTCGTGACCCAAGATGTGGAGGCTGATGCTCTCGGCGTTACGCGCGCCAAGCAGAAAAGTGTGACGGGTTGGGCAACGCGTTTCCGAGTGCGCGCGCAAGCGAAGAAAGAGTGCCCGTAAATGTGTGGGATTGTCGCGATTATCGGCAAGGCGCCGGTCGCTGAACGATTGTTCGCGGGACTGAAGCGGCTCGAATATCGCGGCTATGACTCGGCCGGGATCTGCACCGTGGTCGACGGCCGGTTCGAGCGCCGCCGGGCGCAGGGCAAGCTCGAGAATTTGCGCGCCGAATTGGACGCGCGGTTGCTTTGCGGTGCTGTCGGAATCGCTCACACGCGCTGGGCAACGCATGGCAAGCCGACCGTCTCCAACGCTCACCCGCACATCGTCGGCGGCGTCGCGCTGGTCCACAACGGCATCATTGAGAATTTCAAGATCCTGCGCGAAGAACTTCAGGCCGAGGGGCGCGAGTTCAAGTCCGAGACGGACAGCGAAGTCGTTGCCCATCTGGTCGCGCGCGAGCTCGAGACCGGTGCGGGGCCGCAAGACGCGGTGGCGACCGTGCTCCCCCGATTGATCGGCGCGTTCGCAATCAGCTTTCTGTTTCGCGATCACCCGGATCTGATCATCGGCGCGCGGATGGGGGCGCCGCTTACGGTCGGCTATGGCGAAGGAGAAAATTACCTCGGCTCCGATGCGCTTGCGCTTGCCCCGCTGACCCAGCGCATTGCCTATCTCGAAGAAGGGGACTGGGTCGTTGCGCGCCGCGAGTCGGTGCAGATTTTCGATCGCGACAACCATCCTGTCGAACGTGATATCGTCCAGTCAGGCGCGACCGCTGAAGAGATCAGCAAAGGTAATTACCCGCACTTCATGCTCAAGGAGATTTTCGAGCAGCCGATCGTCGTCGCGCAGACGCTGCAGTCATATGTCCGGGCGTTCGATGGCGAAGTGACCATGCCCGACACCAGCCTCGAGCTTGCTGGCGTCAAGCGGATCGCGATCGTCGCCTGTGGCACAAGCTATTACGCCGGAATGGTCGCCAAATATTGGTTTGAGCAGTTCGCGCGCGTGCCCGTCGATCTCGAATTCGCAAGTGAGTTTCGGTACCGCGAACCGGTACTCGAGGCCGGTGGGCTGGCGCTATTCATCAGCCAGTCGGGCGAGACTGCCGACACGCTCGCCGCGCTACGCTATGCCCGTGAGCAGGGGCAGACGATCGCGGTCGTCGTCAATGTCCCGACCAGTTCGATGGCGCGAGAGGCGGATCTGCTGCTCCCGACGCGCGCGGGGCCGGAAATTGGGGTCGCGTCCACCAAGGCCTTTGTCTGCCAGTTGGCAGTCCTCGCCGCCTTCGCCGCCAACCTTGCGCGGGCGAAAGGGATACTTAGCCGCGCCGAGGAGCGTGAGCTGGTCATGCATCTCAACGAGGCTCCTGCTGCGATCAACGAGGCGCTGGGTCATGACGAGGACATCGCTGCGATGGCCCATCTCGTCGCCCCCGCGCGCGACGTGCTCTACCTCGGCCGCGGGCCCGATTATCCGATGGCGCTCGAAGGCGCGCTTAAACTAAAGGAAATCAGCTACATCCACGCCGAGGGCTATGCCGCGGGCGAGATGAAGCACGGGCCGATCGCGTTGATCGACGACCTCGTCCCGGTGATCGTCATCGCGCCGTCGGGCCCGCTGTTCGAAAAGACCGTCAGCAACATGCAGGAGGTTCGCGCGAGAGGCGGGCAGATCATCCTGATCAGCGACGAACAGGGCATTGCTGAGGCCGGGGAGGGGACAATCGCAACAATTACCATGCCCCGCGTCCACCCGCTAATCGCACCTTTGGTCTATGCAGTGCCGATCCAACTGCTCGCCTATCATGTCGCAGTCGCCAAGGGCACAGACGTCGACCAGCCGCGTAATCTCGCCAAGTCGGTTACTGTAGAGTGACGCAATATGCCGGCGGATGCCATTGCAAGGCGGTGCGGTTTGTAGCTGAGCTGCCCGCCGAGCCGGTGCCGGCGCTCGAGTGCAATTGCTCGATCTGCTCAATAGCCGGTTTTACCCACATCATCGTTAGTCATGACAAGCTCAGGCTCGAGCAGGGCGTGGATGTTCTGACCAGCTATCGCTTCGGGACCGGGGCCGCGGAGCATCTGTTCTGCCCGCATTGCGGCGTGAAGAGCTTTTACCAGCCGCGAAGCCATGCCGACTGCTGGAGCGTCAACGCTCGCTGCCTTGACGCACCGCCGCGCCTTGAGGTCGAGGATTTCGACGGTCGCAACTGGGGTCGGGCAAGAGCGGCGCTCGACGAGGGCGACAGGCGCGGCTAGTTCGGCGTGATGCATCGACCGCTTCGTCTCAGTCTCGACCGCGCGGCGCTGATCGCCAATTGGCGCTGGCTGGCGGCTATGGCAGGCGTGGCGGCCGGAGCGGCGATCAAGGCCGACGGTTATGGGCTCGGCGCGAGCGAGGCCATGGCGACGCTCGCGCAGGCTGGCTGCCGTGACTTCTTTGTCGCGACCTGGGACGAGGCGCAGAAGCTCGGTCCGGTGCCTGCAGGTGCCTCGCTCAGCGTCCTCCACGGGGTGGGGTCGGAAGACATGACCGCCGCGCTTGCAAGCAAGGCGCGGCCGGTGCTCAACAGCGTTCAGCAGGTCGCCCGGTGGAAACAAGCGGCATCCGATCGACCATGCGACGTCATGATCGACACCGGCATGAATCGGCTTGGGATAAGGCTTGAGGAGCTCGGCGTCGCCGATGGACTCGTCATTGAAACGGTGATGACCCATCTGGCCTGCGCCGACGAGGACCACCCACTTAACGCGCAACAACTCACGCGCTTCCGGGAAGTCGTCGCGCAAGTCCCGGCACGGCGCGCGAGCGTCGCCAATTCGGCTGGGATTTGCCTTGGCCGTGACTACAGCTTCGACCTCGTTCGCCCGGGCCTCGCGCTTTACGGCGGTATCCCGCGCAGCGAGGCGGAGGGCAAGATCGTTCAGGTCGCGCGGCTGCAAGCGCAGGTCGTCCAGCGACGCCTCGCTCGCACGGGCGAAAGTGTCGGCTATGGCGCCACCTTCACGGCCGCGCGCGATACGGAGTTGGCGATTCTCAATATGGGTTACGCCGACGGCTATTTTCGGAGCTTCGCCGGACAGGGCGCGGGACGGGTAGGCGGACATCGCCTGCCGCTCGTCGGGCGCGTGTCGATGGACCTCGTGGCGATCGACTGTTCCGTGCTTCCGGCCTTGCGCGAAGGCGACTGGGTAGAGCTCGAGTTTGACCTTTTAGCTGCAGCACAGGCGACGGGCATGTCGCAATATGAGCTGTTGACCAGCCTCGGCGAGCGCTTCGAGCGGGTCTGGGCCTGAGCCCTTGGGCGGCGACGTCTTCGGCTTGAACGGGCACAGGTCCTCGACCGGGCAACACCAGCATTCCGGCTTGCGAGCCTTGCAGATATAGCGGCCATGGAGGATCAGCCATTGGTGCGCATGGCGCAGAAAAATTGCCGGCGTTGCCTTCTCGAGTTTGAGTTCGACCTCGAGCGGGGTCTTGCCGGGGGCGAGCTTCGTCCGATTGCCGACGCGGAAGAGGTGGGTGTCGACCGCGATCGTGGGATGGCCGAACGCCGTGTTGAGAACGACATTGGCCGTCTTGCGGCCGACCCCGGGGAGGGTTTCGAGTTCAGCGCGCGACTGCGGAACTTCTCCCCCGAACCGCTCGATCAATTGGCGCGAAAGGGCGATAACATGCTTGGCCTTGGTGTTGAACAGGCCGATCGTCTTGATCCGGTCGCGCACGCCTTCTTCGCCAAGCGCGAGCATTTTTTGAGGCGTGTCGGCGATGGCGAAAAGCGTGCGCGTGGCGAGGTTGACGCTGATGTCCGTTGCTTGGGCGGATAAAGCAACGGCGACCAGCAGCGTGTAAGGCGACGTCCACTCGAGTTCCCCCTCGGGTTCCGGGTTCAGTTCGGCCAGGCGCCGGTAGAATTCGAAAACGTCGGCCCTTTTCATGCCGCCTCGATGACGTCCTTCATCGAGTAAAGCCCTGGCGGCTTATCCCTGAGGAACCGCGCGGCAGTGATCGCACCGCGTGCGAAAATTGCTCGGGATTCGGCGCGGTGGGAGATGATGAGCCGTTCTTCGGCCCCGGCGAAAATCACGTCATGATCCCCCGCGACGGTTCCGCCGCGCAGACTTGCGAAACCGATCCTGCCCGCCTCGCGGACCGGACCGATGCCGTCGCGGCCGCGCTCACTGTGCATCGCAAGTTCGATGCCGCGCCCTCGGGCCGCTGATTGCCCGAGCGCGAGCGCCGTACCCGAAGGCGCGTCGGCCTTCAGACGATGATGCATCTCAACGATCTCAATGTCCCAATCCTCGCCCAGCACTCGCGCCGCGCGCTCGACGAGGTCACTCATCAACGCCACACCAAGAGACGTATTGGCGGCGCGAAGAATGGCGATCTTGCGCGCAGCCTCGGCAATCTGGGCGTCAACGCTGGCATCTAGCCCCGTGGTTCCGATGAGCAACGGTATGCGCGACAAGACAGCGCGCGCAATGCTCGTCAGAAGCGCCGCGGGAACCGAGAAGTCGATCAGTACCTGGCCGGGCTGCCCGTCATCGACAATCTCGACCGATTTATCCTGAGATGCCGCAGCAGCGATTGCGCGGCCCATCCGTCCGTTCGGGGCGACCAAGGCAAGACGGAGGGGAGCGGCGACCATGGCTTGCGTCATGGCCTACCACTCCCCGACGCGCAACGCCCGGTCTAATGCGTCCAGATCATTTCCTGGAGCAGTTGATTGCTGCCGAGATGGCGGAACTTGGCCCGCGCGGCGCTGCTGGCGTCTTGCTGACGCAGCGTTGCGTTCATTGCTGCTTCCATCGCTTTGTCGCGCGCGCGACCTTCGACTGCGGTGGGGACGTGGTCGAACACTTCGACGAGGTAAAGGTCCGGCTCATTGGCGCGCTTGTTGGGGTTCGACAGAATGTGATAATCCTTGATCCAGCCCTTGGACTTGGCAAAATCTTCCTGCTTGCGCCAATAACCGCCGAGGAAATCGGCATAGTCGCCGAAATGACCGTCATCGATCGTGACCTCGCCGACGCTCCAGAAATCGCCGCCCATGACGGGATATTCCTGCGCCGAACCAGGCGCCGCAAATCCAATGGTTATTGCACCTAACAGGGCCAAATTTAGCTTATTCATCATCACATCTCCCCCTGCGGCGAGCGGGATGCCCGCCTCAGCTTTTGGGGAACGGCGTCGCCTGGCAGCGAACGCCGACACTCGGCGTCGTTCCGAAGACACTTCAATCACGAGCGGCGCGACGAGTCTAATATTTATTTATTAATCATACACGAATTACGTGCTGGCGCTATTCGCGCCGGCGAGGCCTCCGTTTCGACGCGCGTCAGGTGAGGTGGTTTCGCGCAAAACCATGAAAAAGGCCCGGCATCGCTGCCGGGCCTCGTTCGAATCAGTCCTTAAACCCAGATTAGTCGTTGTCGCTGCCGCCAGTCAGGAAGGCCGGAGCGAACTCGGGCGCGGGGCCGTCGTCCGAACTGCCGACCCGATCACCACCGTCACGGCGGGGTCCACGATCGCCACGACCTTCACCGCGCGGACCACGGTCACCGCCGTCCCGGCGCGGGCCGCGGTCGCCGCCGCCACCACCAGGGCCACGACCACCACCGCCATCACGACGCGGGCCCCGATCGCGATCGCCGCCACGCGGACGGTCACCGCCCTCGCGCGCTTCACGCGGAGGACGCGTGTCCTCCAGTTCGGCACCCGTTTCCTGGTCGACGACGCGCATTGACAGGCGGACCTTGCCGCGCTGGTCGACCTCGAGCAGCTTGACCTTGACGTCCTGGCCTTCGCTCAGCACGTCGCGGACGTTCTCGACCCGCTCGTTGCGGATTTCCGAGACGTGGACGAGCCCGTCCTTGCCGGGCATGAAGGTCACGAACGCGCCGAAATCGACGATGTTCGCAACCTTGCCGTCGTAGATGGTGCCGATCTCGGGCTCGGCGACGATGCCATGGATCCAGGCGCGAGCGGCCTCGATCTGCGACACGTCGGACGATGATATCTTGATCACCCCCTCGTCATCGATGTCGACTTTGGCGCCGGTCGTCGCGACGATCTCGCGGATGACCTTGCCGCCGGTGCCGATGATCTCGCGGATCTTGTCCTTGGGCACCGACATCGTCTCGATGCGCGGGGCATGGGCCGACAGTTCGGTCCGCTCATGATCGAGCGCCTTGGCCATTTCGCCGAGGATGTGCGCACGGCCTTCCTTGGCCTGGGCGAGGGCGACCTTCATGATCTCCTCGGTGATCCCGGCGACCTTGATGTCCATCTGCAGCGAGGTGATGCCCTCGCTGGTGCCGGCGACCTTGAAGTCCATGTCGCCCAGATGATCCTCGTCTCCCAGGATATCGCTGATGACCGCAAACTCCTTGCCTTCCAGGATCAGCCCCATGGCGATGCCCGCGACCGGACGGATCAGCGGAACGCCCGCGTCCATCATCGACAGCGACCCGCCGCAGACCGTCGCCATCGACGAGGAGCCATTGCTCTCGGTGATGTCCGACAGGACGCGGATGGTGTAGGGGAAATCCTCGTTCGACGGCAGCATCGGGTGCAGCGCGCGCCATGCCAGCTTGCCATGACCCACTTCGCGCCGCCCGGGGGCACCGAAGCGGCCGACTTCACCGACCGAGTAGGGCGGGAAGTTATAGTGAAGCATGAAGCGCGAGTAGCTCAGGCCGTCGAGCCCGTCGATCATCTGCTCGCTGTCCTTGGTGCCGAGCGTGGTGGTGCAGATCGCCTGCGTCTCGCCGCGGGTGAACAGCGCGGAACCATGGGTGCGCGGCAGGAAGCCGACCATCGCCTCGATCGGGCGAACCGTCTTGGTGTCGCGGCCATCGATGCGGCGACCTTCCTTGAGGATCGCGGTGCGGACGATGTCGGCCTCAAGGCTTTTGACAGCCTTGGACGCAGACATCTGCTCCTGCACGTCGGCATCTGCGAAGGCGGCCTTGGCCTTGTCGCGGACGACGTTGAGTGCGGCCGAACGCTCGGACTTGTCGGTCAGGCGATAGGCGGCTTCGATGTCCTTGCCGACGACGGTCTTGAGCTTCGCCTTGGCGGCGGTCTTGGCGTCGCTGGTCGCGAGATCCCACGGATCCTTGGCGGCCTTCTCAGCCAGGCTGATGATCGCGTCGCAGACCTTCTTGGACGCCGCGTGGGCAAACATCACTGCGCCGAGCATGACCTCTTCCGAAAGCTCCTTGGCTTCGGATTCGACCATCATCACCGCGCCGGGGGTGCCGGCGACGACCAGGTCGAGGTCGCTCGCCTTGATCTGCTCAGGCGACGGATTGAGGATATATTCGCCGTCGATGTAGCCGACGCGCGCGCCGCCGATCGGGCCCATGAAGGGCACGCCCGAGAGGGTCAGGGCGGCGGACGCGGCGATGAGCGCGAGGATATCGGGCTCATTCTCGCCGTCGTAGGACAGGACCTGCGCGATCACGAGGACTTCGTTGTAGAAGCCTTCGGGGAACAGCGGGCGGATCGGGCGATCGATCAGGCGGCTCGTCAAAGTCTCTTTTTCGGTCGCGCCGCGCTCACGCTTGAAGAAGCCACCCGGAATACGTCCGGCGGCCGAGAATTTTTCCTGATAGTGAACGGTCAGCGGGAAGAAGTCCTGCCCCGGCTTGACCGACTTGGCGGCGGTGACCGCGCATAGCACGACGGTTTCGCCAAGCGTCGCCATCACGGCGCCATTGGCCTGACGGGCAACGCGTCCGGTCTCGAGCTTCAGCGTCTTGCCGCCAAGGTCGATTTCTACAGTCTTGATATCAAACATTTATTTTCCTTCACCCAGTCGCCAGATGCGAAACCGGGACAACATGTGCGGGCAATCCGGCCCGCAGCGGTTTCGGGCCCATTGGCCCTCCCGGAAGCAGCCACCGAATTGTGGCGTCCCGAATATGCAAAGGGCGCCCGAAGGCGCCCTTGTGGTTACTTGCGAAGACCAAGCTTCGCGATAAGGTCGGTGTAGCGGCTGCCGTCCTCGCGCTTGAGATAGTCGAGCAGCGAGCGGCGCTTGTTGACCATCATGAGCAGACCGCGGCGCGAATGATTATCCTTCGCGTGGGTCTTGAAATGCTCGGTGAGGGTCAGGATTCGGCTGGTCAGGATCGCGACCTGGACTTCGGGCGAACCCGTATCGCCTTCGGCGCGGCCATGGTCGGTGATCAGCTTCTGCTTGTTTTCAGCGGTAATCGACATCGGATACTCCTTGATTAGATGTTGAACCCGCGGACGACCGTGAGGCCATCGGTGCCGGCTTCGACCAAGGCCACCGGACGACCAGCGTCGGTGGCAAGGTGAAGGCCCGGTGTCGCGAGCGTCCGATTGAGCTTCTGTCCGTGACGGAGCAGCTTGGCTTCTTCGGGAGTGACGGGGAGGGCCGGGATGTCGTCCAGCCCCGCGGATAGCGGGAGGACCGCCCCATCAAGCGCGCGTCCCTTAGCAAGCTCACCCAAATTGTCCAGCGATATCGCTTGGCGGAGATCGAACGGCCCGGCGCGGGTGCGGCGCAGGCGGGTGACATGACCGACCGTGCCGAGCGCCAGCGCAATGTCGCGGGCAAGCGAGCGGATATAGGTGCCCTTCGACACAGACGTGGCGAAGGTCGCGGTGTTGCCGACGGCTTCGATCAGCCGCAGCTGATGAATGTTCACTTGCCGTGTCGCCAGCGTCACGTCCTCGCCGGCGCGCGCGAGATCATAGGCGCGCTTCCCATCAACCTTCAGCGCCGAATAGGCTGGCGGCATTTGCTCGATGGTCCCGGTAAAGCATGGCAGGATTTCGGAAACTGCCGCAGCGGTCGGGCGAATCGGACTCGATGCGATCACCGCCCCCTCGAGGTCGAGCGTGTCGGTTTCAGTTCCAAAAGTGACGGTGAAGACATAGTCCTTGCTCGCGTCGAGCATTCGCCCGGCAAGCTTGGTCGCCTCGCCCAGCGCGATCGGTAGCACGCCGCTCGCGAGCGGGTCGAGCGTCCCGCCGTGCCCGACCTTGGTCTTGGGCAGCTCTGCCTCGCGCAAGGCCCGCTTGACGGCTGACACGCACGGCGTCGAGCCAATCCCGACGGGCTTGTCGAGCACGATCCAACCGTCAACCATGGTCTGGCGCGGTCATCGGCGCATGATAGGGAGAAGGCTTGGCCACGACCGCTCCTAGCCGGGCGGGTGGCAGATTCAAACTGGCAGGCGAAGGATGGTGTGCGATGACCGAGATTGAAATCTGCCGGATCGGACCGGGCAACGTCATGTTGCTCGATCGGGTCGGCGAAGGTGTGTTCAACGATCCGATCGAGGCCGACCGGCTTGCCGCTTACCTCGCCTTCCCGGCGTCGATGCTTGTCGTGGCGCGCGATCGTGGGTTGATCATCGGGCAGGTCAAGGCGGCGACCCACCTCCATCCCGACAAACCGGCCGACCTCTATGTCGACGAGGTCAGCGTCGCCCCGACACACCAGCGACGCGGGATCGCCCGGCGGATGCTGGCCGAAGTCGAACGCTGGGCGCGCGAACGCGGTTGTGCCGATGTCTGGCTTGCGACCGGAAGCGACAACGCGCCGGCGCAGGCGCTCTATCGCAGCTTCGCCCAGTCGAAGCCGTGCCTGCTTTATTTCTGGGGGCTGTAGCGCGCGTCACTTCGCGGGCGCGACCCGCTCGTCGCGGAGGATCGCGAACAAGACCGTGTCGCGGACGTGACCGGTCCAGGTAATGCGGTCGGCGCGAAGCACGCCCTCGCGCACCGCGCCGAGTTTCTTCATGGCGGCTTGCGAGCGGGAGTTGCGGATGTCGACGCAGAACTGGACTCGTCGGTAACCGCAAGCGAAGGCGCGCTCGAGCATCATCGCCTTGACCCGCCCGTTGAACCCGGTGGCGCGCAGGTGAGGGCGGTAATAGGTCGAGCCGATTTCGAGCGTCTGGCGCGCGTCCAAGAGGCTCAAATAGGCCGACATTCCCGCGAACTCCTCGCCATCGAACAGGACGAACAGCCGGCTGCGCGGGTCGGCGATCAGCGCCTCGATGCTGCGATCGAAATGCTCTCTTTGCCTACATCGTCCAGATGTCGCGATCCTCGGCGCAAGCAGCCTTGAGCGCGGCGCGAAATTGGTCCGAACATGGCTCGGCGCGGCAGCCATCGCCGTTCATCGGCGCGGCGAGCATGGTCATTCCTCGGTGAGGTCCTGAGCGACGTGCTTGCTGCGCAGGATCGCGTCGATCTTGCCGCCCTCGTCGAAGCTCTCGTCCGACCGAAACTTGATCTTCGCGGCATATTTGACGCGGACCCGATTGGCCACTTCGCGCTGGAAGAAGGCGGTGTTGGTGCGCAGTGCCTTGAGCACGACCTCCTCGTCCTGGCCAAGCAAGGGTTTCACGAACACCGTCGCGTGGCGCAAGTCGGGCGACATGCGCACTTCGGTGACCGAAACGAGGTGACTCGCAAGCGTATCGTCATGAACATCGCCGCGCGTCAGTATCTCCGACAGGATATGGCGCACCTGCTCGCCGACGCGGAGCAGGCGGACCGACCGTCCTTCGGAGGTTTCAACTTTCTTCAGCGGTCATTCCTGTCAGCAACTATAGTCTCGAAAAATTGCTCCAGTCCGACCGCAAAGTCGTCCCAGTGCCACGGCGGCGCGGCGCTGCGATTAGCTGATTCGCTTGACGCTGCCCATAGCTCGTCGAGCGTCGACGCTAACTCGTCGCCGTCGGCGCAGACGGCAAAAGGCGTGTCGCATTGTTGCGCCAATCGTATGCTCTCGGGGTGTTCGCCGGGAAAGGCGATCACGGCTCGTGCGGCGACTGACAGTTCGAGCAGCTTGTGATGAAAGCCGGTGGGTAACCACAAATATGCAGCGCAGAAGCTGTCTCCCACGAGTCCGGCGAATTGGTCCAGTGGGACGAATGGGCTGATCTGGGTGATGGCGCTAAGATCGGTCGAGGCGATGGCGTCGGCCACAACTAGATTAGAGGCGCCGACATAATGCAGACGAAGCCGTGCTTGATCGACCAGAGACAGTCTGCTTCTCCAGCGGGCGACGGCAGCAAGGAACTGGCCGAGTGTGGCGGGGCGATAGATGCCGCCCACGAGGAGGATCGTGCGCTCGGCGCTCTCTTCGCGCGGCGGTTTGGCGCGCGCGCGGAAAAAAGGTTCGGCAACGCCGCTGTAAACGAGCCGGTACGGAATTGACGGAAAATAGGGTTGGGCAGCGCCCTCATGAAGTTGCGCGTTTGTGGTTAGGCCTTTGGCGGAGGCAAAGCGCCGCGCGACTGCCCGCCGCAAGCCGAAGGGCATGAAAGCTTCCCAATTGTCTTTGGTATCGATCACCCAGGGACAATCATAGTGCTCGGCTAGTCGCCTAGCGAGAAGTAGCGAGTTGATTGATCCGAAAGTCGCCCAGATCAGATCGGGGCGAAAATCCTGCGAGGCGCGGCCAATCGTAGTCTGGGCCGAATCGAGCCAAGCCCTCGTCCTGCGGTCCGATCGCAGAAGCCGGAGCGCAGTTCGGGCGCGGCGAATTGGCGCGATGCGCGATGGCGGCTGAACGAGCGCGGGGAGCGGGATCAGGCGAGGTCCAATAGTATTCCGGACAGATGCACACCCATCAGGCTCGACGCCTGTCACTTGTACGACTTCATGGCCGCGTTTTGCGAGTGCTTCGGCAAAGCGAAACAATCTTGCACCCGCGACATGCAGCGTCGCGGGGTGGGTTTCATTGACAAACAACAGGCGCATCAGGCCGCGGCACACAGCGTGTCGACGCGCGCGCGTCGCAGCGGTTCCAGGAAGTGCTGCTTCCACTGCTCGATCACCAGCGGCTGCCATAAGGTCCAGCCAAGCTCTAGCTCCCCGCGCCGAACCCGCTTGAGTGCCTTGAGCCACCAGTCCGCGTTCCACGAGGGGTCAGTCGTGAAGGATGGGTCGTGGAAGCTATCCTCAACCAAGGTCAGCAGCGCGGGCGAAGTGAACCACAGGTCCTGGGGAGGACGAAAGCCCTGCTTGTTCCAGCGTGTCCGGATCGACTCGGGCAAGATCCCTCGCATCGATTCGCGAAGCAGCCGCTTGGTTTGCACTTCCCCCATCAGCAGGTGCGGGGGGAGATTGGCGATGAACTGGGCAAGGCGATGGTCGCAGAATGGCAATCGAACTTCGCGCGAATGGGCCATCGAATTGCGGTCGCCATAACGCAAAAGCGAAGTCAGGTTGCGACCAAAGCTATCCTGCATCAGCGCGCTGGAAAGAGCATTGAAACCGGCGTTTCCTTCGGGACGCTCGACCTCCGAATAGGTCGCCTTGGCAAGGGCAAGCGGGAGCCCGTAGGTCATGTTGGTGCCGATACCGGCGAAGGACGACAAGCGATGTCGAAGGCCAAACGGAAGCCGGTCGCGAAGCGCGCGGGTCGGTTGCCGCAGCGCGAGCGGGTAACGCGCACGGATCAGCGGAAGCTCGCTCCTTAGACGGTCATGATCGCCAACCTCCTGCAGCGCGGCAACATATTCCGCAAAATATTGCTCATAGCCGCCAAGCATTTCGTCGGAACCTTGGCCGTCGAGCAGCACGGTTACGCCATGCTCCTTGGCGAGGCGGAACACACACCATTGGGCAAACTGGCTCGAGCTTCCGACTGGAAGTTCGTTGAACCACATGAAGCGCGGCAGGTCGGCGAGGAAGCCGTCCACCGTGGGCTCGACGACATGACTGACGGTGCGCGCCTTGTCGACCGCAAGCGAGGCATAGTTCCATTCGTCGGCCGCGGTGCCGGGGAAGCGACCGGTAAAGCTGTGATATTCGGCGTCGTCGCCAAGCAACATTCGCGCGATGCAGACAATCGCGCTCGAATCGAGCCCGCCCGAGAGGCACGATCCCACCGTCACGTCGCTGCGCATCCGGATCCGGACCGAGTCGATCAGCAACTCGCGGAATTCATCGAAGATTGCCTGCTCGCTGCGGCTGTCACGGGCGGTGACGGTCACGTCCCAGTACGCCCAAATACGAGCGTCGAGCGTAAAGAGGTCGAGCTCCAGAGCCTCGCCAGGAACGAGCTGCTCGACGTCATCGAACAGCGTCTGGCGATCAGCATCGAGTCCCGTTCCCGGATTGAGTGCCGCGTTGACCAATCGCCGGGGATTATAGTCGAGCGAGAGCCCGGGGTGCTGAAGCAGCGCTTTATATTCGGACGCAAAGGCGAAGAAACCAGGCTTGCGCGCGAACAGGAAAGGCTTTTCGCCGAACCGGTCGCGCGCGCAAAACAACGTGTTTCGACGTCGATCGAACAGGGCGAAGGCGAACATCCCGTTGAAGCGCTGAAGGCAATCGGTGCCCCATTTGCGGTAGGCTTCGATGATCACTTCGCTGTCTGAATCCGACCGAAACACCACGCCAGCAAAGCGCAACTCGTCGCGGATTTCGATATAATTGTAGATCTCGCCATTATAGGTCAGCGCCAGATCGCCCGACTGGTCGAGCATCGGTTGTGCCCCTGCTTCGCTAAGGTCGAGGATTGCCAGGCGCCGGTGGCCAAGGTGAACGCTTCGATCGGCATCGAGCGATGTGCTCCACAGCCCCTCGCCGTCGGGTCCACGATGCTCGATCTGGTCGATCATGCGCTTGACGAGCGGCGCACTCGTGCGCGCGCCGACGATCCCGGCTATTCCGCACATGTCAGATCTCCGCAGGTGATTGGCGCCACTCGGATCGGCGATCGAGCGCGATGACGATCAACAGGAACAGGGAATTGGCGATCAATAGTGTCCCGCCATAGCCGAGGGCGCCGAAGCGCGGAACCCACAGGAAGAAGCCTCCCACGAGCAGCACACAAAAGGGCAGCTGGATCCAAAGTTGACGCCACATTCGCGCCCCTCCGACCAATTCCTGCATGTAGACGTTGGCGAGCGCATAGGGGACGACTGAAATTACGATCAGCGCGAACGGCCATGCGCCGCCTACAAAGCCTGATCCGTAGATTGGCATGATCAGCGGCGCCGCGACTGCAACCGGCGCCGTGGCCAAGAGCGCAAGCAAGGAGTTGCTCCATAGCAATCTGCGCCTCAACTGCCCCGCGCGAGCGTGATCGTTGGTGCCAAGGTGGCGGCTGAAATAGGGGACGGCGACATTGCTTAGCGAGGCGGTGAACAGCTGCGCAGGACCGCGCCACTGGAGACCGACGTTGATTACCGCAACCGCCGCGAAACCAGCAGCGCCGCGTGACGACAGATAAAGGCCGCTCCACATCGCCCAGCCGAAGACGAAACTGACGCTCATCGACGGCAGGGCGAAGTCGACCATGATCTGCATGAAGCTAACCGGGCTTCCCTTACGCGGGATGCACGCGGCTTGCTTCAATTCCTGAACCTTAACCGCCATGAAGAGGAATTTGACGACAAGGAGGCCGAGCAGAACGACAAATACACCGGCGAGCGAGTAATATTTTGCGGCCGGGATCACCAACGCCAAGCCGACTACGGCGAGCATCAACTTTAGCCGAGCGATATAACGAAAGGCTTCGAACCCCTGCGCGATGCCATCTTGAATGCCACTAACAATCGTCGCCGCAACGAACAGGATTGCGACGATCACGACCGAGTCATAACCGGCCTGATGCAGCAATCCCCGCGCGATTGGCTGATAGAAGGGCAGCAGGGCGACGGTCAGCACCACGCCCGCCACAATCCCGAAGCGATCGACCATGGCGATGACGCCGGCGACCTTCGCCTTGTCGGACGCAAGATAGCGCGAAATGAATACCGTGGCGGTGAGTCCGGCCTGGAGTCCGGCGATCGAGGTGACGAGCCCGAGCGTCGCGAAGACCATCCCGAAAACACCATAATCATGCATGCCAAGGAGACGCGAAAGTAGCACCGTCTGAATCACAGCGGCGACGCGTTCGGCACCCTGGAGCGCGGTGTACCACAGCGCATTGCCGCCAAGATCACTGCGCACGCCCGCCTTGACGAACCCGATCCCCCGAAACAGGAACAGGGCTGGTCTCGACCGGCTGGGCGGCGGCGAGGTCACGCTCGCGATCATCGCATCAAAGCGTCCGGGCGCGTTCCTCGACCTCATAGGTTTCGAGGTAATCGCCGGCCTTCAGGTCAATGAAATTCTGCGTGAAGGTGACGCCGCACTCGAGCCCGGCGCGAACCTCGGCAACGTCGTCCTTGAAGCGGCGCAGCGAGGCGATCTCACCGGTATAGGTGATGACATCGTCGCGCGTGATGCGCGCTTTGAGCGCCTTGCGGATGATGCCTTCGACCACCAGCAGTCCGGCCGCCTTGCCATGCTTGCCGGCCGAGAAGACGTCGCGAATCTCCGCCTTGCCGACGACTGTCTCGATGATCTCTGGACCAAGCTCGCCGGCCATCGCGCCCTTGGCCCAGTCGGTGAGGTGATAAATTACGTCGTAATAGCGCAATTCGACCCGGTGTCGGGTCGCCACTTCGCGCGCCTTGGCATTCGGGCGGACGTTGAAGCCGATGATCGGCGCGCCCGATGCGCCCGCCAGCGTGACGTCGCCTTCGGTGATCGCACCGACGCCGGCGCTTAGGACGCGCACCTTGATCTCGTCGGTCGATAGACGGTTTAGCGCATTGACGATCGCCTCGGTCGAACCCTGGACGTCGGCGCGGATAACAAGCGGGAACTCGATCATTGTAGAGGCCTTGTCGGCGAACATATTCTCGACGCTGATCGGCGCGGTCGTCGTGCGTTTTGTGTCGCGCAGGCCTTGGCGATAGGCTGCGACTTCGCGCGCGCGGGCCTCATTTTCGACGACGGTGAACGGGTCACCCGCCGAGGGGATCGCACCGAGGCCGAGGACTTCGACCGGGACCGACGGGCCAGCCACCTTGACTGGCTTGCCCTGATCGTCGTGCATCGCGCGGATCTTGCCCGACACGGCGCCGGCGACGAACACGTCGCCGACCTTGAGCGTGCCGCGCTGGACGAGCACAGTGGCAAGCGGACCGCGGCCCTTGTCGAGCTTCGCTTCGATCACGGTTGCTTCGGCGGCGCGATCGGGGTTGGCCTTCAGTTCGAGCAGTTCGGCCTGCAGGTGGATCGCCTCGAGCAGCTTGTCGAGCCCCGTTTTCTTCAGTGCCGAGATTTCAACATCCTGAACTTCGCCGCCCATGTCCTCGACCACGATCTCGTGCTGAAGGAGTTCCTCGCGAACCTTTTGCGGCTTGGCGTCGGGCTTGTCGATCTTGTTGATCGCAACGATCATCGGCACGCCGGCCGCCTTGGTGTGGTTGATCGCCTCGATTGTCTGCGGACGAAGCCCGTCGTCGGCGGCGACCACCAGCACGACAATGTCGGTGACATTGGCGCCGCGCATGCGCATTTCGGTAAATGCTTCGTGGCCCGGAGTGTCGAGGAACGTGATCTTGGATTCGTCCGGCAGCGTCACCTGATAGGCGCCAATATGCTGGGTGATCCCGCCCGATTCGCCCGAGACGACGTCGGCACCGCGAATGGCGTCAAGCAGCGACGTCTTGCCGTGGTCGACGTGGCCCATGATGGTCACCACCGGCGGGCGTGTGACCAGCGTCTCGTCGGCGTCGACATCGGCGGCGCTGTCGATGTCGATGTCACTGTC
>JBDSGJ010000015.1:0-29244 GCA_039919075.1 Sphingomicrobium sp. | reverse complement strand
ATCCAAGCGAATGGACTGCCCGCAGCGAGTATTGGCTACAGCATTCGATTGGGCTGACCGGCACTCGTGCGCTTCGCGAACGGCGATCAACGCCGCTGATCCTAACCGGCGATGGCGTTCATATGCGGGTGGAGAAAGGCACGCTGCATATTCGAGGGGGGCTTACTCATTACCCGCAAGAGCAAGAGGCTTATCGGTTCTTCAAGGGCGACCTCGACTTGCCTCCGCGCATCGTCACGGTGGATTGTAGCGGTGGCCTAACCTTTGACGTTTTAGCTTGGTTGGCCGAACAAGGCGTGACGTTGATCTGCCTAGACTGGAAAGGCGATGGCGTATCGGTTTTAGCCTGCAATGGATATGCCGCCGACCCTGCTAAGGTGCGATGGCAACAGGAAACCCGAGCGGACAGCGCCGCCCGGATAGCTTTCGCTGCTGATTTGATCCGCCAGAAAATCACCAATAGCGTCGGGACGTTGGAAGAGCATATCAGCCCATCGCGACTGCAAGCTGTTGCCATTGAGAAATCGCGGATTGGCATCGATCGATTAGCAAGCGAGAAATTCTGCGATCTGAACGCTATTTTCGCAATCGAAGGAGAATGCGCTTCCGCCTACTTCGCAGCTTGGCAAGGCATGGCGATTTCGTGGAAAGGCACTAAGCGGCATCCGGTTCCCGAAAGTTGGCAGACCTACAAAGGCCGCAGTTCGCTCGCTAACGGTGTGAAGCCGGAAAATCGCAACGCATCGCACCCCGTCAATGCTCTACTAAATTACACCTATGCTGTGACATTGCAGCGCCTTCAAATTAAAGCGATCGCCGATGGCTTTGATCCGATGCTTGGCATCATGCATAGCGGCAAGCGCGGAAATCCCGCCTTCATCCTTGACCTGATCGAGCCAGAGCGCCCGCGAATCGACGCCCTGATGTTGGCGTTTGTCGCCAAGCATATTTTTAGCGGTGCCGATTTCGTAATCCGGGACAATGGCGGTTGTCGGCTTTCCCCGCAGTTGGCTAAGCACGTTACGGCGATGGTCGATCGGAACTCTTAGCTTCGCGATCAGAAGGCAATTAATGCTGGGAAGGCAGTTTGCCTATCTTGCCTGTCGCCTTTGGATGCCGCATTGCCGTTGACCATCCAGTCGCACCGATCGGTAGATTATGTCGTCCAGATGGAGGTTGTGTTTACCACCCGGGCCAAGCCCGGGGTGACGAAACGCGCTTGCACTTCTCGTTTCACTGTTCTATCACGCTGTAACAATGCCTCTCCCCGAACCCTTCCCTCCCACTGCGGAGCTCGCCACCGCGCTCGCGTCCCTGGCAAGCGGCGACGAGGCCCGCGCCCTCCTCCGCGACCTCTGCACTCCCGCCGAAGTCCGCACGCTGGCCGAACGCTGGCAGGTCGCCAGACTGCTCGACGAGGGCAAGCTCACCTACCGCGATATCCACGACGCGACTGGGGTCAGCACGACCACCATCGTCCGCGTCGCCCGCTTCCTCAAGGAAGAGCAGAACGGCGGCTACCGCCTGCTCCTCGACCGTATGAAAGTTCAAAAGTGACCGACCGCAGCCGCCTCCACATCGCCATCCAGAAATCGGGCCGCCTGTCCGATCAGAGCAAGGATCTGCTCAAGGGCGCCGGGCTCAAGATCCAGGGCGGCAAGAATGCGCTGACCGCCCGCGCCGAAAATTTCCCGCTCGACCTGATGTTCGTTCGCGACGACGATATCCCGACCTTCGTCGCCGACGGGGTGTGCGAGCTCGGCATCTGCGGCCAGAATGTGCTCGAGGAATATGCGCTGGCCTATCCCGCGCCCCGGTTCGAGACCGTCGCCACGCTCGGTTTCGGCCGCTGCAGCCTCAAGATCGCCGCCCCCGAGGGCATGGCCTATGCCACCGAAATGCTCGCCGGCCAGCGCATCGCTACCAGCTACCCCCGCCTGACCGCACGCTTCCTCGCCGAACGCGGGATCGAGGCCGAGATCGTCACGATGAAGGGCGCGGTCGAACTCGCCCCGCGCCTCGGGATCGCCAAATATGTCTGCGACCTCGTCTCGACCGGTGCGACCTTGGAGGCCAATGGCCTCGCCGCGGTCGAAACCGTGTTCGACAGCGAGGCCGTGCTGGTCCGCACGCTCAAGAGCGTCGCCCCCACATTGGCCGAACGCGCCAATGCGCTGATGACGCGCATCAACGGCGTCATCGCCACCGCCGAATCCAAATATATCGTCCTCAACGCCGCCGAGGAATCGCTTCCCGAAATCGCCCGCATCCTGCCCGGCGCCGAAGCTCCGACCGTCATCCCGCTGGTCGGTCGGCCCGGTCACTACGCGGTTCAGGCGGTGTGCCAGGAATCTGTCTTCTGGGAGACGCTGGAAAAGCTCAAGGCAGCCGGAGCCTCGGCGATCCTCGTCATGCCGATCGAAAAGATGCTCCTCTAAATGCGTATCGTCGCCAACACCCCCGGCGCGCTCGACCGCCGCACACGGAGCGAAGATCCGGCCTTCCTCGCCTCGGTCGCCGCCATCGTCGCCCGCGTCCGTGACGGCGGCTGGGAAGCGCTCGTCGCCGAGTCCGAGCGCCTCGACGGTGCCGCGCCGCGCCTCGTCGAGGTCGCCCCCTTCGCCGCGCAAGCCCGCGCCACCTACCCCGCCGCGACTCTCGCCGCGGTCGAACTCGCCCACGCCAACATCACCAAATTTCACGAGGCGACCCGCCCGAGCGACACCCTCGTCGAGACAATGCCCGGCCTCACCGTCGCCAAGCAATGGCGCGCAATCGACCGCGTCGGGCTCTACGTCCCCGGCGGTAACGCCCCCTTGTTCTCGACCCTGCTGATGCTCGCCATCCCCTCGCGCGCAGCGGGAGTGCGCGAGATCGTCGTCGTCACCCCGCCCCGCCCCGACGGCAGCCTCGACCCCGCCATCGCGCTCGCCGCGCAGCTCTGCGGGATCACCGCCATCTGGACCGTCGGCGGCGCGCAAGCCATTGCCGCGCTGGCCTATGGCGCGGGCGACATTGCGCCCGTCGCCAAGATCGCCGGCCCCGGCAACAAGTGGGTCGCCGCCGCCAAAGCCCTCGTCGCCAGCACCCCAGGCGGTCCTGCGATCGACCTTCCCGCCGGCCCCAGCGAACTGCTCGTCATCGCCGACGCCAGTGCCGACCCCGCGACCGTCGCCGCCGACCTGCTCAGTCAGGCCGAGCACGACCCCGACGCCGAGGTCGTCCTCGTCGCGACCGAACCGGCGCTCGCCGAAGCCGTTATCGCTGAAGTCGAGCGCCAGCTTCCCGCCATCCCCGCCGCAGCCCTCGCCATGACCGCAGCGAAAGCCGTCGTCGCAACCCTCGACGAGGCCGTCACGCTCGCCAACGCCTGGGCCTCAGAGCACCTCAGCCTCGCCGTCGCCGACCCCGATGCGCTGGTCCCACGCATCGTCAACGCCGGCGCGATCTTCGTTGGCCATGGCGTGGCGGAAAGCTTCGGCGACTATCTCGCCGGCTCCTCCCACGTCCTCCCCACCGGCGGCGCCGCGCGAGCTTATGGCGGCGTGACGGTGCTCAGTTTCATGAAGGAAGTCAGCATCCTGCGCGCCACCCCCGCCGCGTCGCGCGCGGTCGCCGCTCCCGCCGCCGCCCTCGCCCGCCTCGAAGGTCTCGAGGCCCACGCCCGAGCAGCAGAGCTCCGCGCATGAGCCTCGCCCGCCGCCTCGCCCGCCCGGAGATCCTCGCCCTCCCCCCGACCGACACCGCAGCAGCGGCAGGCGGCGCTCCAATCGGTCGCTCGATCAAGCTCGACGCCAACGAAAACCCGTTCGTCCCGCTCATCACGGGCAGCATCGCCGCGTCGGTCAACCGCTACCCCGAGCCCCAGCCCGCCGCGCTGCGCCAGCGCCTCGCCGACCTCTACGGCTGCGTGCCTGCGCAACTCTGGGCGACGCGCGGCAGCGACGACGCCATCGACCTCCTCCTGCGCACCTTCTGCGTTCCCGGCGAAGACAGCATCGTCATCGTCGAACCCACCTTCTCCGCCTACGCCCAGTTCGCCCGCCTCCAGGGTGCGAAAGTCGTCACCGCGCGCCTGACCGAAGACCTGATCTTCGACGCCGATGCGGTTATCGCGACGTGCCTCGACGCGAAGCCCAAACTCCTGTTCCTCTGCACCCCCAACAACCCGACCGGCACGCCGATCGCCCCGTCGGACGTGCTCAAGATCACGCAGTCACTCGCCGACACGCTCGTCATTGCCGACGAAGCCTATATCGAGTTTTCCGACGCCCCCAGTTTCGCGGGGCAGGTCGGCGGCAACCTCCTCGTCCTGCGCACCCTGTCCAAAGCCTATGGCCTCGCCGGAGCCCGCGTCGGCTGCCTCATCGCCGACCCCGAGATCATCGAGCTGACGTCACGCGCCTCACCCCCCTATCCGCTCCCCAGCCTGTCGATCGCCGCGACCCTCGACGCGCTTGCGGCCGAGCGAATGCCCCTTCACAAAGAGCGCATCGCCCGCCTCCTCGCCGACCGCGAAACCCTCGCCACCAAACTCCGCACCGTCGAGGAAATCCGCACCATCCGCACCGGCGGCAACTTCATCTTCATCGAGGTCGACGACCCTGCGGCCCTCGCCCAGCGTCTCGCCGCTGCAGGAATTCGCCTCCGCTTCCGCCCAAACGCCGCTCCCGGAGGCGTGCGCATCACCGTCGGCACCGAAGCCGAAAACGCCGCCATGCTCGCCGTCTTCGGCCTGTCCGCAACCGCCCGCCCGGGCCGCCGCGCCGAGCTTGTCCGCGACACCAAGGAAACCCGCATCGCCGTCGCGATCGACCTCGACCGGCCCGAGCCGCGCCGCATCGCCACCGGGATCGGATTCTACGATCACATGCTCGACCAGGTCGCCGCCCACGGCGGGTTCAGCCTGACGCTCGCCTGCACCGGCGACCTCGAAATCGACCCGCACCACAGCGTCGAGGACATCGCGCTGGCGCTCGGCGCCGCGCTGCGCCAGGCGCTGGGCGACAAGCGCGGGATCGGCCGCTTCGGCTTCGCCTTGCCGATGGACGAGGTCCGCGCCGAAGTCCTCATCGACCTATCCGGCCGCCCGTTCAGCAAGTTCGAAGGGACGTTCGACACCCCCGACGTCGGCGGCCTGCCGACGCAAATGGTCCCCCACATCTTCCGCAGCCTGGCGGATTCGATGGCCTGCGCGATCCATGTGAAAGTCGAGGGCGACAACGACCACCACAAGGTCGAAGGCTGCTTCAAGGCATTCGGCCGCGCGCTGCGCATGGGCCTCGCGATCGAGGGCAACGCCACCGCGCTCCCCAGTACCAAGGGCGTATTGTGACCGTCTCGATCCTCGACCTCGGCTACGGCAATGTCGAATCGATCCGCCTCGGCTTCGCCCGTCTCGGTGCCGAGATCGCCCTCGTCAAAACCCCCGCCGAAGCCCTCGCTGCCGAGCGCCTCGTCCTTCCCGGAGTTGGCGCCGCCGGTTACGCAATGGAGCGCCTCCACGCCCTCGACCTCGTCTCGGCCCTGCAACAGCGCACGACGCCCCTGCTCGGCATCTGCCTGGGGATGCAGCTAATGTTCGAAGCCTCCGACGAAGCCGACACCGCTTGTCTCGCACTCGTCCCCGGCCGCGTCCGCGCCATGACCACCGCCCCCGGCCGCCCCATACCGCACATGGGCTGGACCAAGATCGACGACGCCGCACCCGGCATCGGCCTAAGCCCCGGCGACCACGTCTATTTCGCCCATAGCTTCGCTTGCGACGACTCGCCCGCCACCGCCGCCCGCGTCACCTACGGCACGCCCGTTCCCGCCGCCCTCCGCCAAGGCCATTTATGGGGCGCGCAATTCCACCCCGAGCGCTCCGCCGCCCCCGGCGCCAATTTCCTGAAAGCCTTCCTGAGCGCATGATCCTCTATCCCGCCATCGACCTTATCGCCGGCCGCTGCGTCCGCCTCGCCCAGGGCGATTTCGCGCGCGAAACCCGCTATGATGAAGAACCCTCGGCAGCCCTCGCCCGCTTCGCCGAGGAAGGCGCAACATGGGCGCACATCGTCGATCTCGATGGCGCCAAGGCCAAGGAGCCGCGCCAGCACGCCCTGCTCGCCGAACTCGCGGCAGCCTCCCCAGTCAACCTTCAGGTCGCGGGCGGGGTGCGCACCCCCCAACATGTCGCAACCCTGCTCGACTCCGGCGTCGCCCGCGTCGTCGTCGGCAGCCTCGCGGTCAACGACGCCCCCGCCTTCACCGCCATGCTCGACCAGTTCGGCCCCGAAAAACTGACCCTCGCGCTCGACGTCCGCATCAATGGCGACCACGCCATGGTCGCGACCCACGGCTGGACCGAAGGCTCGGGCCAGACGCTCGACCACGTCCTCAACCTCTTTCCGGCCGTTCGCCACCTGCTCGTCACCGACATCGGCCGCGACGGGATGCTGAGCGGTCCCAACCTGCCCCTGATCGAGGCGATCGCCGATAGCTGGCCCGCCATCGACCTGCAGGCCTCGGGCGGGGTCGCCAAGCTCCACGACCTGCCCCACTTGAAGCAGGTCGGCGCGGCGGGCGCGATCGTCGGCAAGGCATTGTGGGAAGGCCGCTTCACCGTCCGCGAGGCGCTCCATGCCAGCCGCTAGGATCATCCCCTGCCTCGACGTCGCCAATGGCCGCGTCGTCAAAGGGGTTAAATTCCGCGACCACCGCGATGTCGGCGATATCGTCGATCTCGCGCTCCGCTATCGCGACGAAGGCGCCGATGAACTCGTCTTCTACGACATCACCGCGAGCGCAGAGGGCCGCGGCGTCGACGTCGCCTGGGTCCACCGCGTCGCCGCCGTGATCGACATCCCCTTCTGCGTCGCCGGCGGGATCCGCAGCGTCGCCGAGGCCGCGCGAGTCCTCGAACAGGGCGCCGACAAAATCTCGGTCAACTCCCCCGCGCTCGAGCGCCCCGATCTCATCGCTGAACTCGCCGACGCCTTCGGTCGCCAGTGCGTCGTCGTCGGCATCGACAGCCTCATCGCGCCCGACGGCAGCTGGATCGTCAAGCAATATACCGGGCTCGAATCCGCCACCATCGACGCCAACCGCGAAACCCTCGCCTGGGCGACCGAAGCCGTCCGCCTCGGCGCGGGCGAGATTGTCTTGAACTGCATCGACCGCGACGGCGTTCGCCAAGGCTATGACCTTGCCCAGACCGCCGCGATCATCCCGCTGGGCGTCCCCGTCATCGCTTCGGGCGGCGCGGGCAGCGTCCAGCATTTTGCCGACGCCTTCGCCATCGGCACCAGCGGCGCGCTTGCCGCCAGCGTCTTCCACGACCGCCGCATCGCCATCCCCGATTTGAAAGCCCAGCTGCGCGACATGGGCGTGGAGGTTCGCCTGTGACTCTCGACAACGTGATTGATCCCGAAACCCTCGACTGGGCCAAGATGGACGGCCTGATCCCCGCGATCGTCCAGGACGCCGCCTCGGGCGAAGTCCGCATGCTCGGCTATATGGACCGCGCGGCCTTGGATGCGACCATCGACGACAAGCTCGTCACCTTCCACAGCCGCTCCCGGGGCGGCCCATGGCGCAAGGGCGAAACCAGCGGCAACCTCCTCGACTTGGTCGACATCAGAATGGACTGCGACCGCGATGCGCTACTGATCCTCGCCCACCCGCGCGGCCCGACCTGCCACACCGGGACCGCCAGCTGCTTCGGCGACGATGGCGCGCCCGGCGTCGGCTTCATCGGCAACCTCGAACGCATCGTCCAGTCACGCGCCGGGGACGATCCCACGACGAGCTACACCGCCAGACTGCTCGCCGAAGGCCCCGCCCGCGCGGCGCAGAAAGTCGGCGAAGAAGGCGTCGAAACCGCCCTCGCGGGCCGCTGCGGCGACGACGCCGAACTTATCTCCGAAGCCGCTGACCTGGTCTACCACCTCACCGTGCTATTGAAGTCGCGCGGTCTGGCGTGGGACAAGGTCGTCGCTGAGCTAAAGCGCCGCACGAAGTAAAAGCTCACAGCTTCCCCAGGCACCACAGCAGCAGCGACTTTTGCGCGTGGAGCCGGTTCTCGGCCTCGTCCCACGCCGCCGATTGCGGGCCGTCGATCACCGCGTCCGAAACCTCCTCGCCGCGATGCGCGGGAAGGCAGTGCATGAACACCGCCTGCTCTCCTGCGCCAAGCATCAGCGCCTCGTCGACCGCAAAGGGCGCCATCGCCCGCGCCCGATTGTCGCTGTCGGCCTGCCCCATCGAGGTCCACGTATCAGTGACCACAACATCCGCCCCCGCCGCCGCCGTCGCCGCGTCGCGCACGATCGGGATCGACCGCCCCCGCGCTGCGGCCGCCTTCAACATCGCCATGTCGGGCTCGAACCCCTCGGGGCAGGCCACGGTCACGTCGAAATGCATCAGCGAGGCCGCTTCGATCAGCGAATTGCAGACATTATTGCCGTCCCCGAACCACGCCCATCTGCTCCCCGCAAGCTTGCCCTTGCGCTCGATCAGCGTGAGCATGTCCGCCAAAATCTGGCACGGATGGGACAGGTCGGTCAGCCCGTTGATCACCGGCACCGACGCCGCCGCCGCCAGTTCCTCGACCTTCGAGTGCGAATCCGTCCGGATCATGATCGCATCGGCAAAACGAGACAGCACCCGCGCCGTATCGCCGACGCTCTCGCCGCGCCCGATCTGGCTCGACCCGCTCTCGAGGATGATCGCGCTCCCGCCAAGCTGGCGCATCGCGAGGTCGAAACTGACCCGCGTCCGCGTCGAATTCTTCTCGAAAATCATCGCCAGCACATGGCCGGCAAGCGGCGCGTCGGCATCGACCTTGCCCTTCGGCCAGTCCGCGCGCGCGGCCTTGCGATCCTGCGCATCGCCCAGAATCGCCGCGATCGCCTCTCCGCCCGCGTCGGAGAGGCTCAGGAAGTGCCGCAAACCGGTCACGCCGCCTGCGCCACCTTATAGGCCGCCGCCGCCTCGGACAGTCCGTCGACAAACTCGCGGATATGATGTTCTTCGATGTTGAGCGGCGGAAGCACGCGGACCACATTGTCACCCGCCGCGACCGTCAGAATCCCCCGCGTGCGAAGATACAGCACGAACTCGCGGCTGTCGGTCTTCATCTTGAGACCAAGCATCAGGCCCATCCCGCGCACTCCCTCGAAGATCGCGTCATGATTGGGGATCATCTGCTCCAAGGCCGCGCGCAACCGCTCGCCCGTCGCGCGGACCTGCGTCAGAAACGCATCGTTCGCCACCACATCGAACACCGCCTGCCCCGCCGCCATCGCTAGCGGATTGCCGCCATAGGTCGACCCGTGAGTCCCCACGACCATCCCCGACGCAGCCTTCTCGGTCGCGAGGCAAGCCCCCAGCGGAAACCCCCCGCCGATCCCCTTGGCCGAGGCCATGATGTCGGGCGTGATGCCATATTGCTCATGCGCGTAGAGCGTGCCCGTGCGCGCCACGCCGCACTGGACCTCGTCGAGCACCAGCAACAGATCATGCTCGTCGCACAGCGCGCGCAGCCCCCGCATGAACTCCTTCGACGCCGGACGAATCCCCCCCTCGCCCTGAACCGGCTCAACCAGGAATCCCGCGGTGTGCGGCCCCATCGCGGCGGTCGCGGCGGCGAGATCGTCGAACGGCACGACTGTGAAGCCCGGCAGCAACGGCTCGAACCCGTCGCGCATCTTCTCCTGGTTTGTGGCCGAGATTGTCCCCAGCGTCCGCCCGTGGAAGGCGTTGGAAAAGCAGATCAACTCATGCTTGTGCGGATTGCCCTTGGCATGATGATAGCGGCGCGCGGTCTTGATCGCGCACTCGACCGCCTCGGCGCCCGAATTGGTGAAGAACACCGTATCTGCAAAGGTCAGGTCGACCAGCCGCTGAGCAAAGGCCTCCCCCTGCGGTGATCCGTAAAGATTCGACACATGGACCAGCGTTGCCGCCTGGTCCTGAACCGCCTTGGTCACATGCGGGTGGCCATGGCCGAGCAGATTGACCGCGATCCCGCTCGCGAAATCGAGATATCTCTCGCCGCCCTCGCCCCACAAATATGCGCCCTCGCCTCGCACCGGCCGCACCGGCGAGCGCGGATAGACGGGCATGAGCGGAGTGATCGGCATCGGATGGCTCCTGTAGACGGCAATCCGCGCCTATACCGAGGGCGCTCCAAAAGGAAAAGGCGCCCGACCTTTCGATCGAGCGCCTTCCCTTCAAGCGTCCGGCGCAGGGCCGTTCGGCTTAATCGCGATTATCGTCGTCGTCATCGTGACGGTCGTTCCAGCGGCCGTCATGCTGCTGGTTCTGGTACTGGTACTGATATTGGTTCTGGTACTGACCATAATAGCCGTTACCACCAAACCCGGTACCGCGCCCGTCATAGCGACCGTTGCGATCGCTGGCGTTGTAACGAACGGCCTGCTCGAGGCGCTGGATGCGACGCTCGATATCATAGCGCTCGTTGGGGTTCAGCCCGCCGTACGACAGCTGCTGCAGCCGCTGACGAAGCTGCTGCGCTTCGATGTCGAGCCGATACGCCTCACGCTGCGACAGGATATTGCGGCGGTCGAGCACGCGGATCTGCTGGCGGATCTGGTCGACCCGGGCATAAAGCACGCGCGTCTGGCCGTAGTTGTTCTGAGCATAGCCATACTGCTGCTGGCCATATTGCGGCTGTTTATAGCCATATTGCGGCCGCTGCGGATAATATTGAGCGGCGGCCGGAGCCGCAGCGGTCAAGGCACTCGCGGCAAAGGCCGCACCGATTAAAAGCTTACGCATTTCACTGTCCTTTCCGACAAGTGGTGTTGCGTTGCTTCTAGGCGGCACGCGCTAGCGCGATGCTGAATGCGCCGTTGTCTGGCATTCAACTAATTCTTGATTTTCCAGCCGCTGCGCAGGAGCAGGTAGGACACCGCCCACAGCATCAGGTTGACGATCGCCAGCCCGATCGCCCCGACCCATATTGGCGAATCGCTGACCCCGAGGAAGCCATAGCGGAACCCCGAAATCACATAGAAGAACGGGTTGGCGTGGCTCACCGCGCGAAACACCGGGCTTAGCTGGTGGACCGAATAAACCGTCCCGGACAGCAGCGACAGCGGCAGCACGACGAAGTTGGTGACCATCGCCGCCTGGTCGAACTTGTCCGCCCAGATCGACGTCAGCAATCCCAGCAGCCCGAGCATCATCGCGCCCATCAGCCCGAACCACAGCACCGCCAGCGGATGCGTGATCCACACCGACACATTCGGCCACACCAGCAGCGCAATCCACACCGCGCCCCCGACCAGAAACGCCCGCGTCATCGCTGCGCCGACGATCCCGGCGATCAACTCGCCGGTCGAAAGCGGCGGCATGAGATAATCGACGATCGTCCCCTGCATCTTGCCGACCATCAGCGCGAACGACGAGTTGGCGAAGCTGTTCTGCAACATCGCCGACACGATCAGCCCTGGCGCGATGAAATCGCTGAACCTTACCCCCATCACCATCAGCCCGCCGCGCCCTTGCGCCACGGTGAAAATCGTCAGCAGCAGCAGGGCGTTGACGGCGGGCGCCCACAGCGTCTGCATATGGACCTTCAAAAAGCGCCGCACCTCCTTTATATAGAGGGTCTTGAGGCCTCCCCAATTCACCCCGCTAAGCGTCGGAACCCCTGGTTCCGAGCGAAGCCATGATGATGTCGGGGCGGATGGGGCGGTTGCGGGCTGGTCGTTCACGGCCTCATCGCCTATCGGCCATGGCTGTTTTGCGCAACCGCGCACGAAGAGATTGGAACTGGAATGAGCTGGACTGACGAGCGGATCGACCGGTTGAAGGCGATGTGGACCCAAGGTTCGACCGCCAGCCAGATCGCCGAGGATCTCGGCGGGGTCAGCCGCAACGCCGTGATCGGCAAGGCGCACCGCCTCGGCCTCGATTCGCGTCCCTCGCCGGTCAAGTCCGGTGACGACAAGAAGCCCGCCGCGGCAAAGCCCGCCCCGGCCGCCAAGCCTGCCCCGGCCGCCGCAAAGCCAACGCCTGCCGCGAGGAAGCCCGAACCCGCCGCCGATCCCGCCCCGCGCCGCGCGGCGCCGTCTCCCGATGAGGTCGCGCCGCCGCCGGCGCGTAAGCCGCGTGCGGCCGACGCCGCCGACATGCCGGTGCAGACCCTCGTTCCCGCCCGCGAAGGCGCCGATCCGTCAACGATCCAGTATCGCTCGGTCGGCCCCGGTGGCTTCATCCGCCAGGGCCCCGGTGACACGCAGGCGCCGATCCCGCCCGCCCCGCCGCGCCGCCTCGTCCCCGCCAAGCCGTCGGCCGACGTCGCCGACAAGACCAGCCTGCTCGACCTCAATGACCGCATCTGCCGCTGGCCGATGGGCCACCCGGGCGAACCCGACTTCCACTTTTGCGGAACCGCCGCCAACCCCGGCTTCCCCTATTGCGTCGCGCATTGCGGGGTCGCTTATCAGGCCCAGCTCCCCCGCCGCGACCGCCGCCCCCCGCCGCCGCTGCCCTACGGCGGACCGCGAGTCCGCTGAGCGGAGTTCAACGGGTATTGCCGTCGGCGCGACCCGGATCATGGCTCCCGGTCCAGAGGTTCTCGCATGAGGAACACGTGGCTTGACCGGTGACCAAGGCTCGCGACCGCTAAAGGCCGGAGCAGCCGCAGGGGCTCCGCGCGCCGCCCGTCCCGGGGTCGACATGCCCGATCTGGCCAGATCGAGCACCAGCTATCGCGCCGATATCGACGGGTTGCGCGCGATCGCGGTGTTGGTCGTGATGTTCTACCACGCCCATCTCCCGGGCTTCGGCGGCGGCTTCCTCGGGGTCGATATCTTCTTCGTCATTTCGGGCTTTCTGATCACCGGGATCATTGCCGGCGAGATCGCCAATGGCAGTTTCTCGATCATCGGCTTCTACGACCGTCGCGCGCGGCGGATCCTGCCCGCGCTGTTCGCCACCCTGTTGCTCACCGCGATCGGCGGCTGGGCAATGATGCTCCCCGGTGACCTTCGAGTCCTCGGCCAATCGATCGTCGCGACCGTCGCCTTCGCCAACAACATCCTCCTGTGGAAGACCAGCGGCTACTTCGACATCGTCAATGATTTCAAGCCGTTGGTCCACACATGGAGCCTGGCGGTCGAGGAACAATATTATCTCTTCATTCCGCTGCTGATGGCCCTGCTCAGCGGCCCGCGATTCCGCGCCCGCGCCCTCTTCGCGATGGGCGCGCTATCGCTGGCCAGTTTCGCGATCGCGGTCATCGACGCCGAGCGCGCCCCCGTCAGCGACTTTCTGATGCTGTCGTCGCGGCTGTGGGAAATCGGCGCGGGGTCGCTGGTCAGCCTCGCGTTGCGCGAGCGAAGCGCAGCCCTGCCCCGAGCGCCATTGCTGTCCGCCCTCGGCCTTGCGATGATCCTCGGCAGCATCGCGCTGCTTGGCGAGACGCTCTCGGCTCCCAACTGGGCGACGCTAATCCCGGTCATCGGCACCTGCCTGCTGCTTGGCGCCCACGCTCCCGCAGGCCCGGTCGCTCGCCTGCTCGGCACACCGCCGCTACGCGCGATCGGCCTCATCAGCTATAGTGCCTATCTGCTCCACCAGCCGCTGTTCGCCTTCATCCGCCTGACCTCGCTGGCCGAGCCCGCCCCGCGGGTAATGGCCGCGACGATTCCTCTCATACTTGCTGTGGCCGCGCTGTTCTGGTGGGTCATCGAGCGCCCCTTCCGCGACCGGCGACGGATCGGCCGGCGGGCGCTGGTCGCAATGCTTGCCTCCGCAGCTGGCGCGCTGCTCGCGCTGGGCTTCGCCTTCCATTTAAGCGACGGCGCGCTTGGCCGCTTCGGCTGGGTCAAGCAGGCCGATCCCGGCTCCATGCCCACTGCCGAAAAAGCTTATAATGAAGCCACCTATCGCTATCTCGAAAAGGGAACCGCGCCCGATCGACGGCGCCCGCTGTTGCTCGTCTTCGGCAACAGTTTCGCGCGCGACTTCATCAACATGATCGATGAGCAATGGGGCCGCGGCACGTTCGATATCCGTCTACGCAGTGACCAATGCGACACCGAGTCGGCAGCCCTCGATCGCCGCCTTGCCATGAACGCGACACTGGTGGTGTTCGGGTCGGGCGCCGGGCTCGGTCCAACCACGTGCTACATCGAGCAAGCGCGCAGCATGCGTCAGGCGGGGGCGCGCCACATCGTAATTCTCGGGACGAAGGGCTTTGCGTTCAACAATGGCCCAGCTCTGGCCATGCTCGGAGCCGGCAAAACGCCGATGGTCATTCCGATCGACCATGTCCGCGCCGCATCGATCGCCGCTCGGCGCGTTGACTGGGGCGCCGACTATGCCGACATCTACGGCCGCATCGCCGACGCGCAGGGACGCGTTCCCGTCCTCACCCCCGAAGGCAAGATCATCAGCACCGACGGCCGGCATCTTACTCAGGCAGGGGCGCGCTGGCTTGGCCCGATTCTCCTGGCGGATCGCGCCTTTGATCCGCTCAGGGTGGCACTGTCGCGAACGAACCGGTCGGCAGTGCCACCCATCCGCTGAAACTCCGCGTTTCAGCCCGCTACGCTGTCGTTGGCCTTGGCCTCGATCGCATCATGGCTCGGCTCGCTCGATCCGCCGCCGATCTCGATCTTGCGCGCCTTCATCGCCTCGGGGATTTCGCGCACCAGCTCGATCGACAGCAGCCCGTCTTTCAGTTCGGCACCGCTGACCTTGATATGATCGGAGAGCCCGAAGCGCCGCTCGAACGAGCGATTGGCGATCCCGCGATGAATATAGCTGGCACCTTCCTCGTCACTCTTCTTGCCGGTCACCACCAGCTGATTCTGCTGGGCGGTAATATCGATCTCATCCTGACCGAACCCGGCCACGGCAAGGCTGATGCGGAAGCGATTATCGTCGATCCGCTGCAGGTCGAACGGCGGATAATTATCCTGCGACGCACCCGCCGACCCGCTTTCGAGCAGGTCGAACAGACGATCGAAGCCAACCGTGGAACGCCGATAGGGCGCAAAATCAAATGCACTACGCATATCATGTCCTCCATCTGAAGCGACTGGCGGGACAGGGGCCCTGCGCGGCCCTTAAGCCCCGTCGCCGAGCCTTCCAAAGCACCCGGCGGGCCGAAATCTAGGAAGCGATTTTAGCGATTCAAGAGGTCGACATGCGCGCGCGAAACCAGTCGGCCAGCGTTTCTTCATCGAGGTCACCAGCCGCGAGTGCAAGCATGGTACCGATGGCGTCGACCTCTTCAAATCTCAGCTTGCCTCCGTTCAATCGGATGAATGTACGCGCGATAACCCACGCCGTTCGCTTGTTGCCATCGACGAACGGATGGTTGCGAGCGATTCCAACCGCGTAGGCTGCGGCGAGCTCGGCCATGTCCGGCTCACCATAGGCACACAGATTCAGCGGACGCGCTAGAGCGGACTTCAGCCCAGCGGCGTTACGCAGGCCCGCCGGACCACCATATTCGGCGAGCTGACGATCGTGGATCGATACGGCGACAGCGCTCCCGATCCATTCCCAGTCGCTCACTTCGCCAGTTCGCGAAGGATGTTCCGATCCTCGCGCATGATGTCCTCCGCGATCGCCATCTGGCGGGCAAACTCCGGATCGAAGGCAGTCAGCCTGAATGTTCCATCGGGTGCCTCGCTTAGAAAAAGCTGGTCACCCCTGTCCACGCGCAGCCTGGCGAGCACATCCTTGGGAAAAATGGCGCCAATCGAATTGCCGATCGGGATGAGCTTAAGAGGCTTGTTCATACTTTAGTTATAACATATTTCAGCACATCTTCAATGGTCTTGGCAGGCCAACGAACCGCCCCCTATAGCATGGTCCCAATGTCCGACCTCTTTGCGTCCCCCTCATCCGCCCCCACCCCCGCCACCTACGATGCCTCGTCGATCGAGGTGCTCGAGGGGCTCGAGCCCGTCCGCCGCCGCCCCGGCATGTATATCGGCGGTACCGACGAGCGAGCGCTTCACCACCTCGCTGCCGAAGTCATCGACAACAGCATGGACGAAGCGGTCGCCGGCCACGCCACCCGCATCGAAGTCGAGCTGGGCGTGGGCAACCGCCTGACCGTCACCGACAATGGCCGCGGCATCCCGGTCGATCCGCACCCCAAATATCCCGGCCAGTCGGCGCTCGAGGTAATCCTCACCACGCTCCACTCGGGCGGCAAGTTCGAAGGCAAGGCTTATGCCACCAGCGGGGGCCTCCACGGCGTCGGGGTCAGCGTCGTCAACGCGCTCTCGTCGGACACCGTTGTCGAAGTTGCGCGCGACAAGAAGCTCTACCGCCAGACTTTCGCGCGCGGCCTCGCTACCTCGAAATTGCAAGAGGTCGGCGCCGCCCCCAACCGACGCGGCACCACCATCGCCTTCACTCCCGACACCGAAATCTTCGGCGCCGAAGCGATGTTCGATCCCGCCCGCCTCTACCGCCTCGCCCGGTCGAAAGCCTATCTCTTCGCCGGGGTCGAGATCCGCTGGCGCTGCGACCCAGCGCTCGCCTCCCCGGAAGCCCCCGAAAGCGCCGTCTTCCAGTTCCCCGGCGGCCTCGGCGACGCGCTCGCCGAAAGCCTCGAGGGCCGCGAGTGCATCACCAATCCCCCCTTCACCGGCCGCCAGGACTTCCCCGACGCGCAGGGCTCGGTCGAATGGGCGATCGCCTGGCCAGTGTGGTCCGACGGCGCCGAAACCTATTATTGCAACACCATCCCGACCCCGGACGGCGGCACCCACGAGGCGGGCCTCCGCGCCGCGCTGACCAAGGGGGTTCGCGCCTTCGGTGAACTCATCGGCAGCAAGCGCGCCAAGGACATCACCGCCGACGATGTCTTCAACCAGATCGAGCTGATGCTCTCGCTCTTTCTGCGCAATCCGCATTTCCAGAGCCAGACCAAGGATCGCCTCACCTCTCTCGAGGCCGCACGCTTCGTCGAGGCCGCCGTCCGCGACCATGTCGACCATTATCTCGCCGACAATATGGACCGCGGCCGCGCGCTGTTGGGCGCGATCGTCGAGCGGATGGACGAGCGATTGAAGCGCCGCGCCGAACGCGAGGTCAAGCGCAAGACCGCCACCTCGGCTCGCAAGCTCCGCCTCCCCGGCAAGCTCACCGACTGCGCCAACGACGACGCTGCCGGCTCCGAAATCTTCATTGTCGAAGGCGACAGCGCGGGCGGCTCGGCAAAGCAGGCGCGCAACCGCAAGACCCAGGCGATCCTCCCCATCCGCGGCAAGATCCTCAACGTCGCCAGCGCCACCGCCGACAAGATTCGCGCCAACAGCGAGATCGCCGACCTCCAGCTCGCGCTCGGCTGCGGCATCCGCGACCGCTTCGACGAGCATGCGCTGCGTTATGAGCGGGTCATCATCATGACCGACGCCGACGTCGACGGCGCCCACATCGCCACGCTGCTGATGACTTTCTTCTTCCAGGAAATGCCCGAGCTCGTCCGCCGCGGCCATTTGTTCCTCGCCCAGCCCCCGCTGTATCGCCTGACCGTCGGCGCGAAATCGCTCTACGCCCGCGACGACGCCCACCGTGCCGAATTGGAAGCAACCGAATTCAAGGGCAAAAAGGTCGAGGTCTCGCGCTTCAAGGGCCTCGGCGAAATGAACCCCGACCAGCTCAAGGCAACGACGATGGACCCCGCCACCCGCTCGCTCCTGCGCATCACCCTCCCCGCCGAGTACCAAGACCGCCAACCGGTCAAGGACTTGGTCGAGCGCCTCATGGGCAAGAACCCCGAACACCGCTTCAACTTCATCCAGGCCAGCGCGGCGAGTGTCGATGAAGGGGCAATCGATGCGTGATCGAGATTCCGTCGCCGCCGCACCCAACGGCGCACCAACCTTGTCGCCGTCACCATTGGCGCGCACGGCTCGGCGGCTGCGATCGCTGCATTTTCTTCCCCTGTGGCATCGGCTGGTCGAGCGCCTCGTGCCCGAAGACGCCGAGCGGGCTTTCCTGATCCAGAACGACGGACTCTGGTTCAAGGGAGCGATGGATTCGTTCATCGAGCGACAGACTTATCTGTTCGGCCAATATGAAGCGCCGTTCATCACCGCCTTCCTCGCCGCGATCCCTGCCGACCGCCGCGGCTGCATCCTCGACGTCGGGGCCAACGTCGGCACGCATTCGCTGGCCTTCGCGAAGGCGTTCGCGGAGGTCCACGCGTTCGAGCCCAATCCGCATGTGTTTCACAAGCTGCTCGAAAACCTCAAGCTCAATCCCTCGCTTGACGTGTCAGCCCATATGGTCGGCTTGTCGAACACGTCCGCAGTGCTGGATTTCTATCTTACCGAGAAAGAAAATCTCGGGCTCGGTACCTTTTCCACCGTTGAGCAATATGATGTTCCCCTGATCAAGGCCGGAACCGCCCGCGTCGAACGCGGCGATGACTTTTTGAAAGACCGGCTCCGGCGAAAGGTCGACGCGGTGAAGATTGACGTCCAGGGCTTCGAGCCCGACGTCCTGCTCGGCCTGAGAAATCTGCTTGCCAAGGATCGACCCTATGTCTGGTTCGAGGTCACCGAACCGACGCTTGCGAAATTCAGCGATCAAGCGGCGCTATCGGCCTATTTTCCGTACAAGATTATGCTCAGCAAATTCGGTGCGCAGCGCGGAGAATCCCCGCTCTGCCCGTGGAACAGGGACGCGCTCGTTCGTGGGGACTTTCTAGCCAGCCCCGCCGATTGATCGGGAAAGCAGGTCAGCGCAACACCGCGCATGGCGGATATAGAACTGCTGAATTCGTCGGTTCTGCTAGGTCCCAAGCAACCGGTCGATCGCGTCGCTCATGCGCGCGTTGAAGGCTTCAATTGCAAACCGTCCGATGCCGTCCGGGCGCACGCGCGGAGCCGCAAATGCCTTGTCGAGCGCCTCCTCTACCGCCACTGCATCATCGGGATTGACCGCTCGGCTCATCCCCGCGACCGCCTCCGCTCCGCCGTCTAGATTGCTGGCAATCGTCGGAATCCCGCACGCCTGCGCCTCGAGCAGGACAATCCCCAGCCCCTCCCCGCTGCTCGGCAGAATAAACGCGTCCGCCAGGCGATAATGGTCGGCAAGCTCGGCCTCGTCGATATAGCCGGTGATGACGACATGCTGCTGCAATCCGGCCTCGGCAACCTGCGCTTCGATCTGTCCGCGCTCGGTTCCGTCGCCGCCGATCAGATAGACGAGATTCGGCCAGCGCTGGATCAGACGCGGGAGCTTTGCGATGACCCGCGCAAATCCCTTTTCGCCATGGTCCGCACCGATTCGAGCGACGGTCAGCAGCACCCGCCGACCCGCCAGGCCATAGCGCTCGATCAGCGCGGCGGGCTTCGGGCCGGGCATGAACTGGGCAAAATCGACTGCCCCCGGCAAGATTGCATTTGGCTGGTCGAGCCCGCCGCGTGCCGCCCGAAATCGATCAAGCGTGAGGTGGCTGACGGGCATCACCAGGTCAGCGCGCGCCATCGCCCATTCGCGCGACAGGCGACCGCGCCGCCACACCTCGCTGCCGTGGAGACTCATCCCCAGCCGGACCCCCGATCGCCGTGCCGCGAGCCAGCCGAGCGGGGCCAGGGAGGCGTGCGCGATCCACACGGCGTCAAAGCCCCCGGCCAGCGCCAGCCGCACGACCGCCGTGGCATAGCCCGACTTGCCCGCGCCCGACTTGTCGACCAGCGTCACCTTGGGCGGCAGCGGTTCGGCCGGGTCGGGTTTCAGCGCGACGACCACGACCACTTCGGCGACGTCCCCCAGCGCCGCCATCGCCCGGATCGCGTCGCGCGCATAAGTCGCAATCCCGCCGCGCCCGCCAAAACTGTCGGTCGTCAGCGCCAGGATACGGCGGCCGCTCAACGACCCCGAGCCACCAGGTCCGCAACGCACCGCACCGCCGTCTGCCCATCCCAAAATTCAGGTCTGCGCGGCTGATAGCTTCGGCCCATTGCCTGGTCCACCGCCTGCCCCAGCGTCGCCAGAGTGACCAGCCGGTTGGTCCCTTCCGAAATGGTGATCGGCCGCTCGGTATTGGCGCAGCGTCAGGCAGGGAATACCGAGATAGGTCGTCTCCTCCTGGATCCCGCCGCTGTCGGTCACGACCAGATTGGCGCCCAGCACGAGGCTCATGAAGCGCTTGTAGGGCAGCGGATCGGTCAACCGAACGCCGGCGCTCGCCAGCGTTGCGGCCAGCCCGGTCTCGGCGAGCCTGGCCGCGGTCCGCGGATGCACCGGAAACACCAGCGGCAGCTTCGCCTGGAGCGCGATCAGCGCCGCACTCAACGCGCGCAGCCGTTCCTCTCCGTCGACATTCGACGGCCGGTGCAGCGTCACGACCCCGTATGCCCCCCGCGAAACCCCCTGCGCGTCCCACTCCGCCGCCGCCTCGACCGCCGGCCGCACCATCTCGAAACTGTCGAGCATGATGTTGCCGACCCGGCTAATCCGCTCCGCCGGAATCCCCTCGGCCAGCAAGTTTGCATCGCCGTCGGGCGAGGGCGTCCACAGCACGTCCGAAATCACGTCGGTCGCCAGCCGGTTGATCTCCTCGGGCATGTCGCGGTCGCGGCTCCTCAGCCCCGCTTCCAGATGCACCGTCGCTATCCTGAGCTTGGCGCCGACCATCGCGCAGGCCACGGTCGAATTGACGTCGCCGACCACCACCAGCCAGTCGGGCCGCTCGGCAAGCGCGATTTTCTCATAGCCGATCATCACGCCGCCGGTCTGCTCGGCATGGCTCCCCGAGCCGACGCCGAGATGATAATCGGGCGCGGGCAGCGACAGGTCGGCGAAGATCGCGTCCGACAGGTTCGGGTCATAATGCTGGCCGGTATGAATGATCTTTGGCGTGAACGCGCCGCTCGCCTTGAGCGCATGCCACAGCGGCGCGACCTTCATGAAATTGGGGCGCGCGGCGGCGATCAGGTGGACGGTTTTCAAGCGAGCAATCCTGTGAAGTCAGCGCGACCCGAAGCCGGTCAGCATCGTCTTGATGGTTCGGAACACGATCAGCAAGTCGAGCCAGGGCGAGAAATATTTGATGTAGTAAAAGTCGAACTGAAGCTTGCGATGGACATCATTGACATCGGCGACATGCCCCTGGTTGACCGCCGCCCAACCCGAAATCCCCGGCTTCACGACATGGCGATAGCGGTAGAAGGGAATTTCCCCGGTGTACCACACCGACAGCACTTCCGCCTCGGGGCGCGGCCCGATCCAGCTCATCTGACCCTTGAGGACGTTCCAGATCTGCGGCAGCTCGTCGATCCGCGTCCGCCGCAGGAAGGCGCCGACCCGGGTAATCCGCGCGTCCCCGTCAGCCGTCATCGCCTCGCGCCGCTCATCGGCGGGCGCGCGCCGGTCGAGCGGGACCATCGTGCGGAACTTGAGGACGTCGATCGGGCGGCCCGAATAGCCCACCCGGCGCTGGTGGAAGAACACCGGCCCGCCCTCGATCAGGATCGCCAGCGCGACCATTGCCATCAGCGGCAGCGCAATCGGCAATATGAGCACCGAAAAACTCAGATCGGCGAGCTCCTTGAAGTGGAAGTAACCCCGCGCCGGCATCAGGCTGCCAAAACTATTCTCCCTGAAATGCTCGATCTCGACCCGCCCCGTCAGCGATTCGGACAATTGCTTGACCTGATAGACTTCGACTATCCACGACAAGCTCGCATGCCGTAGGCATCCCACTCGGCCTGACTAATGTTCCCGTTTCCGTCTAGATCCATGGGGCCATAGATTCCGTTAACGCGCCTAGCGCTTTAGTGAGTTGGGCGTTCGTTTCCGCACGGGACACGGGTGGATGATACGTCGCGCAGCCGGAAAGTGCCGCCGCCCCGACAAACAGGCTAGCTAAAGCGATTGCTCGCATGTGTTTGTCCTTCGATACCCGCGATTCTCACCTGTAGCGATCAGGGAAAGGGCAGAGAAGCTACGGCGTTATATATCAATTCGATCACACTTGCGCCCACTCAAGATTAGGTCAATTTGATATTAAGATTCATCCGGTATGAAGCTGTTGATCGGAGGTTCAAGTGAAGCGCGTTGGCTCGAACGTAGAGACTCGCGAGGTTCGCACGACCGTATTCGTTGGCGTATTGCTTACCGTGGAAGGAAAATGCTTCGAAGGTCGGTTACGAAATGTCTCTTCGCGAGGCGCCCTGATGGAAGCGCCGACCATCCCGGAGGTGGGATCGCACCTCACGATGACTCGCGGCCCGCTCACAGCCCACGGCAAGGTCATCAGGACCGAGGGAAACCGCTTCGCCGTACTTTTCAATGAAAATATACAAAGTGACGAATGGCTTAAACCAGTCTTGAGCGCAGTCAAAAGTTCGCCATTCGCGAGTCTACCTTTAAAGCCTAAGACGCATCCAATCAACGCGAACAAATGTATGACTAATCCTGATTCTATTGAAAAAGTCCTCAATCCTCGCATCGCTGAGGAGCTCGCCTTTGTAGCCAGAATGCTGAGGAACACATCTGAGGTGCTTTCAAAAGAGCCTGGCATGCTCAGCCGCTACTCAAAAGAATTACAGAGTTTTGATCTGTGCGATCAAATTTTGATGCAGCTGGCGGACATCTTGAAATCTGATCAACCGTCCGCAGCCGCCCTTGAGACAAGCCTGACTAGCCTTCGGCTTCGATTACTCCGCAGGCCCAGTGCGCTCTGATACAAAGGAGTTTTTTTGCGAAGCTTCGTAGGCTTCCTGATCCAAATTGCGGGTCAACTCGATCGCCAGGCTCAAATGGTTCGCTGCGACATGCAAATTTATGCTGTCCAAGATTGCAATGGCTTCCTCCATCAGTTCAATCGCATGTTCAGGTTTAGAAGTCATTGTCATGACCTTCACCGAGGCGTCGTGGGGCAATCGGGCAGCCTCATTCAGGATAAGTAATTTATCTTTCATTGGACGAAAAGGAGTTTTTAACTTTTGCGTCCAATGCTACCTCCGTCACTGCCGAGTCTCTTCATGCCATGAGGATGTTCGATATGTATCAAGAACGTATTGCGTCGCTGCGTTTAGAGGATGCGTTCGAGTCTGCGAAAAATTTCGAATGCGCACCCCGCTCCGCGTTCGGCGAGAGACCCGCCCGGCACATTGAGCAGATCAAGAGCCTTTTAAGGCAGAGGAAGTCGCGACGGTCTTATGTTCGTGATGACCTATTGGGCGACCACGTTTGGGGCATGCTTTTAGAGCTAGCACTCAGCGATCTGCTCGGATCACGCATGAGCGTCACCAACTTAGGTCTAGCGGCAGATGTACCTGCTACGACAGCGCTCCGATGGATCGAAGTTTTGGTAAGAATCGGCTACGTTACGAGGGTGCCTGACCCATTAGATGGACGCAGAGTTTACTTGACCCTTGAACCCGAGGGCCTCCAGCGCATGGAAGGGTATCTCGATCATCTCGGCCGGATCGGTCAGTGACCCGGCGCCGTTTCCGTTTAGCGCTCTTCGCGGCAAGCTAGTGGGTGTCGTGTGCTCCTGGCCCTTATTTCGCAAGCAGTGGTCGATCTTCCATCCACCAGCACAGCACTTGGAGCCACGACCAGGGTAGTCGTAAAAGGCTTGGTCCTTGATTCTGCTCGCATTGACGCAGAGGCGTGGAGATTACGAGGGGCCGGGCCGCGGAAACTGCGACTTATACGACAAGAGGATGGGTCGAATTTCCCGCTTTATGTCATTGATTTCGAGTGACTGAGAAGGATCGAATTAACAGCCCCCTTCTACGTCGGCTCCCGTTCAGCGCCCGCGGCCGATACCGCGATACGTCATCCCCGCCCGCTCAACCGTTGCCCGGTCATAGATGTTCCGCAAGTCGATCAATGCCTTACCCCGCATGGTCGCCGCCATTCGAGCAAGATCAAGCGCGCGGAATTCGTCCCACTCGGTGACGATCACCAACGCATCGGCCTGCGCCGCCGCGGCATAGGCATTGTCGGCGAACTCGACCCCCGGCAGCAACGGCTCGGCCTGCTCGCGGCCGACCGGGTCATAAGCGGAAACGCTTGCTCCTCCCGCCCGGAGCCCCTCGGCTAACGGGATCGACGGCGAATCGCGCATGTCGTCGGTGTTAGGCTTGAACGTCAGCCCGAGCAGCGCGACCTTCTTGCCTGCCAGATCGCCCCCAACCGCGACTCGCACCCGCGCGGCCATCGCCGCCTTGCGGTCGTCGTTGACCTTGACGACGGTCGACACGATCCGCTGCTCGACCCCGGCTTCCTCGGCGGTCCGCAGCAGCGCCAGCGTGTCCTTGGGAAAACAGCTCCCGCCATAGCCCGGTCCCGCATGAAGGAATTTCGCTCCGATGCGGTTATCCAACCCGATCCCCCGCGCGACATCCTGGACATCGGCGTCAACCGCTTCGCACAGGTCGGCAATCTCGTTGATGAAGCTGATCTTCATCGCCAGATAGGCGTTCGCCGCATATTTGATCAGCTCGGCCGTCCGCCGCGCGGTGAACAGCAACGGCGCCTTGTTGAGGAACAGCGGCCGATAAATCTCCGCCAGCACATCGCGGGCGCGCTCGTCCTCGGCGCCCACCACGATCCGGTCGGGATGCTTGAAGTCGGCGATCGCCGCGCCCTCGCGGAGGAATTCGGGGTTGGAGGCCACCACGCAGCCCGCGGGCGCGCCTTCCTCGATCAGGATACGCGCAATCTCGTCGCCGGTCCCGACCGGGACGGTCGACTTGGTCACAACCACGACCGGCTGCGTCAACGCCTTGGCAAGCTCTCGCACGGCGGCATAGACGAAGCTCAGATCGGCATGACCGTCACCGCGCCGCGCCGGTGTGCCAACCGCGATGAACACCGCCTCGGCATTGGCCACCCCCACGCTAAGGTCAGTCGTGAAGGCCAGCCGCCCGCGCTTCATGTTCGACAGCACGAGGTCTTCCAGCCCCGGCTCCCAGATCGGCATTTTGCCGCCGTGGATCGACCCGATCTTCCCCTCATCCTTGTCGATGCACGTCACGTCATGCCCGAAATCGGCAAAACAGGCCCCCGACACGAGCCCGACATAGCCAGTACCGATCATCGCTATGCGCATGTGCAAACCTGTCCGAAGTGATTGGAAAGACGCGGCGCTTTAGCCAGCCCGTTCGAGCATGGCCAGCGGCTTGCACATGGCGCCCCCGCCCCGTCGAAGACTCGTTGCCGCAACCTTGTCGAGCGCGTGACCGTATCTCGGGGTGGAGGTGATCATGCGCAGCGTCATTCGGTCAGTGCTTGCTACCGTATCGGGGCTGGGGTTTGCTGCCGCGCTTGTCGCCGCGCAACCGGCCGCACCGCCGTCGCGCGATGTCGCCAACCCCGTACTGATCGAGCTTTACCAGAGCCAGGGCTGCTCATCCTGCCCGCCCGCGCTCGCCGTGCTCACCCAGGAAGCCAATCGCCGCGACATCGTCGCGCTCAACTTCGCCGTGACCTATTGGGACCAGCTCGGCTGGAAGGATATTTACGCCAAGCCCGAATTCACCGCGCGCCAGTGGGACTATGCCCACGCCAGCGGCCGCGGCAATGTCGCCACGCCGCAGTTGATCGTCGCCGGTCGGCAGGCGGTCCTAGGTAGCCGCAAGAACGAGGTTGATGCCGCTATCAGCGCGGCGCGACGGAGCGATGGCCCGTCGCTCGGCGCCGCGTCGGGCCGCCTCATGGTCGGCAGCGCGCGTGCCCAGGCCGCCACGGTCTGGATCGCCGACTATGACCCGCGAACCATCGCCGTCCCGATCCGCGCCGGAGAGAATGGCGGTCGCACCCTGCCCCACCGCAATATCGTCAAGCGCCTTACCGCGCTCGGCACTTGGCGCGGCGCGTCGGCAAGCTTCGCGCTTCCCCCGCTCGCGTCCGGCCTGGCCCGAGCAGCGTTTGTCCAGGCGGGCAAGGGCGGCCCGGTCATCGCCACCCGCCTGCTCTGATCGAGGGACGCTTCGGCCTCGATTTTACCGCCAACTTGGGCTAAGGGCGCGCCTTCTCATGGCCACCACCCTCCCCTCCCCGCCGCGCGTCGGCATGGTTTCGCTCGGCTGTCCCAAGGCGCTGGTCGACAGCGAGCGCATCCTCACCAAGCTGCGCGCCGACGGCTATCACATGTCGCCTGACTATGCGGGCGCCGACGTCGTGCTGGTCAATACCTGCGGCTTCCTCGACTCCGCCAAGGAGGAAAGCCTCGAGGCTATCGGCGAGGCCATCGCCGAGAACGGCCGCGTCGTCGTTACCGGCTGCATGGGCAATGAAGCCGACGTCATCCGCGCCCGCTTCCCGAGCGTCCTCGCGATCACCGGCCCGCAGCAGTATGACCAGGTCGTCGCCGCGGTCCACGAGGCCGCGCCAACCACCCCCTCGCCCTACCTCGATCTCGTCCCCCAGGCCGACCTCAGCGACCTCAAGCTGACCCCGCGCCACTACAGCTACATAAAAATCTCCGAAGGCTGCAACCACCGCTGCGCCTTCTGCATCATCCCTTCGATCCGCGGCGACCTCGTCAGCCGCCGCCCCGACGCGATCCTGCGCGAAGCCGAAAAATTGATCGCGGCGGGCACGAAAGAACTGCTCGTCATCAGCCAGGACACGAGCGCCTACGGCCTCGACCTGCGTCACGCGTCATGGCCGTGGAAAGGCGATCAAGTCCGAGCCCACATGACCGACCTCGCCCGCGAGATGGGCAAATTGGGCGCCTGGATCAGATTGCACTATGTCTACCCCTACCCACACGTCGACAGCGTCATCCCGCTGATGGCCGAGGGCCTCGTCCTCCCCTACCTCGACATCCCCTTCCAGCACGCGTCCCCGAAAATCCTCAAGTCGATGAAGCGCCCCGCCAACGAGGCCAAGGTCCTCGAACGCCTGACCAACTGGCGCCGCGAATGCCCCGACATCACCATCCGCTCGAGCTTCGTCGTCGGCTTCCCCGGCGAGACCGAGGAGAATTTCCAATACCTCCTCGACTGGCTGACCGAGGCCCAATTGGACCGCGTCGGCGCCTTCCGCTTCGAACCGGTCGCGGGCGCCGCTGCCAACGCCCTCCCTGACCCCGTGCCCGACGCGCTCAAGGAAGAGCGCTACGCCCGCATCATGGAACTGACCGCCCGCATCTCGACCGAAAAGCTCGCCGCCAAGGTCGGCCGCACCCTCGACGTGATCATCGACGAAGTCGGCGATGATGGTGCCACTGGCCGCTCGAAAGCCGACGCCCCCGAAATCGACGGCGAAGTCCACCTCCGCGACGCCGGCCACCTCGCCCCCGGCGACATCATCCGCGCCACCATCGAAGACAGCGACGAGCACGACCTGTTCGGGGTCCCAGTAAAGGCCTGAACGCCCCACCATCGTCATCCCGGGCTTGATCCGGGACCTACCACGGTCGCTCTGGCGGCGTTGGCCCATCGTCCGCTAAAGCGCGTCAATGACCGACTTCCCCCTCCTCCTCCTCCCCGACCGAGGCGAACCCGCCCACCCGATCCACCTCGTCGACAGGACGACCTTCGAACCCTGGCTGAAATCGCGCCCCGCCGTCGACCGCGCCCTGCTCGCCGCCCACCGCTTCGACGGCAAGACCGGCTACCAGTTCGCCATCCTTCCCCGCTCGGGCGATGCTTTCGAGGTCGTGACAACCGTTGCCGACACCGCCGCCCTCTCCCCCTGGTGCCTCGCCAAACTTGGCCAAGCGCTCCCTGAAGGCCGCTACCGCCTGGCGGATGCTGCCGACCCCGGCCCGGCCGCACTCGGCTGGCTGCTCGCCCAGCACCGCTTCACCCGCTACAAATCCAAGCCCGATCCGATCCCCGCCCGCACCCTCCTGACCCCCGATCCCGCCGCGATCGAGCGCACCATCCGCCTCGCCGACGCCACCACGATGGTCCGCGACCTCGTCGACACACCCGCCGCCGATATGGGCCCTGCCGACCTCGAACGGGCCGCCCGCGACCTCGCCAAGATCCATGGCGCGACCGTCACCGTCACCCACGGCGACGCGCTCGACCAGGGCTATCCGATGATCGCCGCCGTCGGTCGCGGTGCCGAGCGCCCCCGCGCCCCGCGCCTGATCGAACTATACTGGGGCCGCCCCGATGCGTCGCGCATCGCAATCATCGGCAAGGGCGTTTGCTTCGACACCGGCGGGCTCAACCTCAAGCACGGCTCGGGCATGCGGCTGATGAAAAAGGACATGGGCGGCGCTGCCCACGCGCTCGCGCTCGCCGGGCTGGTGATGGCAGAGCGGCTCCCCGTCCGCCTTCACCTGCTCATCCCGGCGGTCGAGAACAGCGTCTCGGCCACCGCCTTTCGCCCCGGCGACATCATCGCCTCACGGCAAGGCGTGTCGGTCGAAATCGACAATACCGATGCCGAGGGCCGCCTCGTCCTTGGCGATGCCCTCACCCGCGCCGCCGAGGACCAGCCGGAGCTGATCCTCGACTTTGCAACGCTTACCGGAGCCGCCCGCGTCGCGCTGGGACCGGACTTGCCGGCCACCTTCGTCAACGACGAACCGCTCGCGACCGATCTGCTTGCCGCCGCCAGCGCCGTCCATGATCCACTCTGGCGGATGCCATTATGGGACGGTTACGACGAAATGCTCAAATCCGACCTCGCCGACCTCGTCAACTCCGCCGACTCGTCCTTCGCCGGGTCGATCACCGCCGCGCTGTTCCTCCGCCGGTTCGTCCCCGAAGGCACGCCCTGGGCCCATTTCGACACCTTCGCCTGGCGCCCGTCGGCCAAGCCCGGACGCCCCAAAGGCGGCGAAGCGCTCGGCCTGCGCGCCGCCTTTGCGCTGCTCGAGGCGCGATTTGGGCGCGCCTGAACTGGCCGTCCACCGCATTTTTCGTCGCGAACCCGACATGGTGACGCAACATTTTGGCGTCCCTTCCGTTACTTCTCCACGACGGCACGAATGGAGAATCAGGACCAATGAGCGAGAACGCTCTGATGGGCTGGATGCGGGCGCTGATCGGCTATGTCCGCTCGGGCGACCCCGACTTGACCAACCGGCAGATGGCATTGCTCATGCTCGTCTACCTCACCCCGGGTCCCCACACCGTGCGCGGCCTCGCCCGAATCCTCGGCGTGTCGAAGCCGGTCGTGACGCGCGCCTTGAATACGTTGGGCACGCTGGGCTATCTGCGCCGCGATACCGGCACCGCCTTCGTCGTCGTGATGGGCACGGACCGTACGCGATACTCACACCCCACGCCGAGCCTGATCGGCAAGAAGTTCATCGGCCACATCGCT
>JBDSGJ010000014.1:0-46946 GCA_039919075.1 Sphingomicrobium sp. | reverse complement strand
CCACCATGGCAAAGAAGATTACCGGTTACATCAAGCTGCAGGTGCCCGCCGGCGCCGCCAACCCGTCGCCGCCGATCGGCCCGGCGCTTGGCCAGCGCGGCGTCAACATCATGGAATTCTGCAAGGCATTCAATGCCGCCACGCAGGAAATGGAAAAGGGCATGCCGATCCCCACGGTCATCACCGTGTTCGCCGATCGCAGCTTCTCGTTCGCGACCAAGACCCCGCCCGCCAGCTTCCTCATCAAGAAGGCGGCCAAGCTGAAGTCGGGTTCGAAGGAACCGGGCAAGATCAGCGCGGGCAACATCAAGCGTTCGCAACTCGCCGAAATCGCCGAGATGAAGATGAAGGATTTGAACGCGAACGACATCGAAGCGGCAACGCGGATCATCGAAGGCTCGGCTCGCGCCATGGGCCTCCAGGTAGTGGAGGGTTAAGCGCATGACCAAGATCACAAAGAAGCAGAAGAGCCTCGACGGCAAGGTCGAGCCGATGAAGCTCTACAAGGTCGACGACGCGATCGGTCTGTTGAAGGGCCTCGCCTCGACCAAGTTCGACGAGACGCTGGAAGTCGCGATCAATCTTGGCGTCGATCCGCGCCACGCCGACCAGATGGTCCGCGGCGTCGTCAACCTGCCCAAGGGCACCGGCAAGGACGTCCGCGTCGCGGTGTTCGCGCGCGGCGCCAAGGCCGAGGAAGCCACTGCGGCGGGCGCCGAAGTGGTCGGTGCCGAGGATCTGATGGAAGCCATCCAGGGCGGCAAGTCCGACTTCGACCGCGTCATCGCGACCCCCGACATGATGGGCATCGTCGGTCGTCTGGGCAAGGTCCTCGGGCCCAAGGGCCTGATGCCCAACCCCAAGCTCGGAACGGTCACGATGGACGTCACCAAGGCGGTCACCGACGCCAAGTCGGGCCAGGTCGAGTTCCGTGTCGAAAAGGCCGGGATCATCCATGCCGGTATCGGCAAGGCAAGCTTCCCGGCGGCCGACCTCAAGGCCAATTTCGACGCGTTCGTCGACGCCATCGTCAAGGCCAAGCCGACCGGCGCCAAGGGCAAATACCTCCAGAAGGTCGCGCTGAGCTCGACCATGGGCCCGGGCGTCAAGGTCGACACGTCGGAAATGGCGGGCGTCTGAGCTTTTCGATCAAAGTGGTACTTTGATCGAGATATGAAAAGGGGTCGGAGCGAGTGCTTCGACCCCTTTTTCACGAGCTTGACAATGCTGTGGTCTACCGCACGGGCAGCATGATGTGGGCATAGGGCGTGCCGCCGAACATAACATAGGGCTTCGAGGTGTCGGGATTGGCCCCGCCCGGATAGCCGGACTCCCTGGCCATCGCGGCGCTCAAGATCATGACGTGCGGGCCGGTGACGATCCACGGCTTTCCCGCTGCGTGCTTCATATAGGGGTCGACATTGTTCGCATCGGTCCCGCCCTTGAGCATATAGGCCATGCCGACCGCGCCCGTCGGAGGCGCCTTGTGGCCCATCCACGCCATCGCCCAGCCGAGCCCTGCCTTGTCGAGGCACATCGGATCGCGCCCGGGGGTTGCCGGATTGTCGGGCATGCAGGTCCAGCCATTGCTGCCCTTGCGCAGCACCTTGCCATCGCCGCTCATCACGCTCGCTCCGCGCGCTACCGCGGCGGGCGCGGCGCCGAGGGCATCGGCGATCAATGCGGCGGGCGCAGGCGCTGCTGAAGCCGGTCCGGCGCCGAGCACCATCGCCGCGACGCCACTCCACGCAATCAATTTCAGCATGAGTCGATCCTCCTGTTGGATAGCCGACATTTACGCCTGTTTCTTGTCCGGCGCTAGAAGACCTGCATATAGGCCGCCTTGGCGACAAAGGGCGTGCCGTCGGCGTGGCGCGCCGGTTCGTAGCGGAAGCGCTGGGTCGCGACCTGGCAGACCAGCGCGTCGAGTTCGGGGCTGCCGCTCGGCTGCCGAACCGAGCAGCCGCTGATGCTGCCGTTGACCTGAACCGTGAAGATAATCAGCACGCGCGCGCCGGGGGGGAGCGGTTCGACCAGGTAACGCGGGAAGCCGCGCGCGTTGAGCGGTCGGAACATGGGGCGCGGGCGCGTGCCGCTGCCGTCGTCTCCATCGCCGCCCGGACCATTGCCATTGCCGCCGCCGCCGGTGCCATTGCCGGTGCCGCCCGCGCCGGTGCCGGTGCCGGCGGTCGAGGCGCCCTGCGACGGTGCAGTCCCCTGATTGGGGACCGGCGCGGCGGCGACTGGAGGCTTTACCCGAATGACGATGCGCGGCTTGGGCGCGACGATCGGCGTTGCCTCGGCCTTCTTGGCGGAGGGCGCCGGCGCATTGGGTTTGGCCGTGGAGGGCTTTGGTTTTGGCTTGGGTTGCGGTGGTGGCGGCGGTTCTGGCGGCGGTTCTGGTGGCGGAGCGCTGAGGTCGATCACCTTGAGCGCGCTGTCGACCGCTGCCGGGGTCAAGTGCCCCGACATTCCGAGCAGCATTGCGCCGAGCCCGAGATGGACCAGCACCACCGCCAGCGCGGGGCCGGCGCGGTCGCGCGGGGAAAGGTCGCCGGAATACATCGTGCAGGCAACGCCGCAATGGTCTTTCCGGTTGCGAAAGGATCAGTCGGTCGCCGCCGCTTTCATGTCGCGCACAAAGGCCTCGATCCGGCTCGCAGCGTCTGGTTCGGTTACCAGCTTGACGATCGCCGAGCCGCTAATCACGCCCTTGGCGCCACTCGCGAGCGCCTGGCGGACATGGCCTGGGGTCGAGATGCCGAAGCCGAGCACCGGCGGCGGCGCGCCCTTGGCGGTAAGGCTGGCGAACAGCGCGTCATGGTCGAGGTTGAGGTCGGCGCGGGTGCCGGTCACTCCGCCGCGCGCGACGCAATAGGTGTAGCCGCCGGTGAAGGCGGCGATCTTCTCCACTACCAGGGGCGGCGTATTGGGCGCGGCGACCATGACGAGGTCGATCCCTGCCGCCCTGGCCAGTGCGGCATAGGGCGCGGCCTCAAGGCTCGGCACGTCGGCGATGAGGATCGAATCCGCCCCCGCCGCCGCCGCATCGGCCATGAACCGCGCCTCGCCGCGCGCCGCGAGCAGGTTGGCGTAGGTCAGGATGCCGATCGGCATGTCCGGCCAGTGCGCGCGGAACCGGGCAATCTGCGCGAAGGCGTCGTCGACCTTCGCCCCGGCCTTAAGCGCGCGGATCGCGGCTTCCTGGATGACCGGGCCGTCGGCAACGGGGTCGCTGAACGGAATGCCGACCTCGATCATGTCCGCCCCGCCTTTGGCGCAGGCATCGAGCAGGGTCGTGCAAGTCTCGAAATCGGGATCGCCGAGCATCAGGAATGCCCCGAACGCGCCCGAATTACCAAGCCGCGCGAACATCTCGTCATAACGGCTCACGCCAACAACTCCCGCGCCTGCGCCATGTCCTTGTCGCCGCGCCCCGAGAGGTTGACGAGGAGGATCTTGTCTTCGTCCTTCTCGGCGATCTTGAGCGCATGACTCAGCGCATGAGCACTCTCGAAAGCGCAGACGATCCCCTCCTTGCGCGCCAGCAGGACGAAGGCATCGAGCGCCGCCTGATCCTCGCAGCCGACATAGCTCGCCCGGCCGATGTCCTTAAGATGGGCGTGCTGGGGGCCGACCCCGGGATAATCGAGCCCGGCTGAAATCGACCAGCTTTCGGTCACTTGACCGTCGTCATTCTGGAGCAGCAGGGTCGATGCCCCGTGGAGAATTCCCGGCGAGCCGCGCAGGATCGTTGCGCCATGCTCACCGCCGTCGAGGCCCTTGCCCGCAGGCTCGACTCCGATCAGTTCGACCCCCTCATCATCGATGAAGTCGGCGAACATCCCGATCGCGTTCGATCCGCCGCCGACGCAGGCGATGACCGCGTCGGGCAGCCGGCCCTCAATCTCTAGAATCTGCTCGCGCGCTTCCTTGCCGATGACTCGCTGAAATTCGCGAACCATCGTCGGAAAGGGATGCGGGCCGGCCGCCGTGCCGAGGATATAATGGGTGTCGGGAAAGCTCGCGGTCCAGTCACGCAGCGCCTCGTTGACAGCATCCTTGAGCGTCTTCGACCCCGACACCACCGGGATCACCGTCGCGCCCATCAGCTCCATCCGGAACACGTTCAAAGACTGGCGCGCGATATCCTCGGCGCCCATGTAGATTTTGGTCTCCATTCCGAACAGCGCGCCCGCAAGGGCGGTGGCCACCCCATGCTGGCCCGCCCCGGTTTCGGCGATGAGCTTGGTCTTGCCCATCCGCTTGGCGAGCAGCGCCTGCGCAAGAGTCTGATTGGTCTTGTGTGCGCCGCCGTGGATCAAGTCCTCGCGCTTGAGGTAAATCCGCGTCCGCTCGCTGCCGAGGTTGCGGCATTTGGTCAGCGGGGTCGGGCGCCCGGCATAGGTGGTGAGCAGATTCTGGAGCTCGGCATCGAACGCCGGATCGGCCTGCGCGTCGAGAAACGCCGCCTCCAGCTGCTCAAGTGCGGGAACAAGAATTTCGGGAACATAGGCACCGCCGAAGCGGCCGAAACGGCCATCCTGGCGCATCGTTAGCGCCCCCTGCTGACGGGGCGAAGCGCGGTAAACAGAGCGGCCATCTTGTGCGGATCCTTATAGCGAGGCTGGGCTTCGACGCCCGAGGAAATATCGAGGCCAAAGGCGCCCACACGGGCGGCTTCGGCGGCGTTGTCGGGGGTGATCCCCCCCGCGAGAAAGCCCGTCGCGAGGTCGCGGCGACCATCGAGCAGGCGCCAGTCGAACGCCTTGCCAGTGCCCCCGTCGCCGCTGTCGAACATCGTCCGGTCGGCGGCATCGCACACCGGCTCGGCGCCGTCGCGGCTGACCGCCCACACCTCGCCATCGAAATCGCGGCGGATGCGCGCAATGGTCGCATAGGTGGCGTTGCCGTGAAGCTGGACCGCGGCCAGCCCGAGCGAGCCGATCGTGTCGAGAATATCCTCGGGATCGGCATCGCGGAACACCCCGACGGGCTTCAATCCAAGCGCCTTGGCTTGGGCGACCAAAGGCCGAGCAGTCACTTCGCTGATCGCGCGCGGCGTATTGGGGACGAAGATGAAGCCGGCATGGGTCGCCCCGGATGCAGCGGCAAGCGCGACATCCTCCTCGCGCGCCAGCCCGCAAATCTTGACCCGCCCGAACACTAGCGCGCGCGCCGCTTCGCCGACATCGGGCGCGGCCATCAGCGATGAGCCGACGAGGAAGGCCTCGACGAGGGGAGCCAGCCGCTGGATATCGGCGCGGGTGGCGATCCCCGATTCCGAGATGAGAAGCGCATCGCGCGGCGCCAGCGGGGCCAGCCGTTCGGTCACCGCAAGATCGGTCGTCAGGCTCTTCAGATCGCGATTGTTGATGCCGATGATTTCCGCCCCGAGCGCAGCGGCGCGGGCAAGCTCCTCCTCGTCATGGACTTCGGTGATGACGTCCATCCCGAGACGGCGGGCCTCGGCATAAACCGCCTCGACCTCAGCGTCGGTCAGCACCGACAGCATCGCCAGCGCCGCATCGGCCCCGGCCGCGCGCGCCTCGATCAGCTGGCGCGGATCGACCACGAAATCCTTGGCGAGAATCGGCCCGTCGAAGATTGCCCGCACCGTGCGCAAATCGTCGAGCGAGCCGTCGAAATAAGGCGCGTCGGTCAGCACGCTGACCGCATCGGCGACGCCGGCATAGGCGCGCGCTGCATCCGCCGGTTCGACGCTGCTGCGATGACCCGAGGGCGAGGCCCGCTTGACCTCCATCACGAACCGCGCACCGGGCTGGCCGAGCGCGGCCTTGAGGCTGCGCGTCGTCGGTTCGACGCCCACGCGCATTTCGTCGGCGCTTCGCTGCCCGAACCGTACCGCGACGTCGATCCGCTTGGCGACGACGATTCCCTTGAGCACGTCAGCCACGGCTTGCCTCCACCCATGCGTCGAGCACCTTGCCCGCGCCCCCCGATCGAAGCGCCTCGAGCGCCTGCCCGGTACCCTCGCGAAGATCGCTCGCCTTGCCTGCGGTCATCAGCAGCGCGCCCGCGTTGAGCGCGACAATGTCGTTCTCGGCGCGCTCGCCCTCCCCCTTCAGCAAAGCGCGCAGGCGGCCAGCGTTCTCTGTCGCATCACCGCCGGTGACCGCCTTCAACGGCGCGCGCTCGAGCCCGGCCTCCTCGGGCGTAAGTTCCAATTCGTGAAGCTCACCCTGCGAAAGTCGCACGGCGCGCGTTTCGGCGTGAAGCGCCACCTCGTCGAGCCCCGACCCATGCACCACCAGCGCCTCCCTGACCCCCATCGCATCGAGCGTCTGCGCGATCCGCCGAAGCAGCCGCGGATCGGCGACCCCGAGCAGCTGCACCGGCGGGCGCGCGGGATTGATGCACGGCCCAAGCAAGTTCATCACGGTGCGCACCTGCAACTGCCGCCGCACCAGCGCGGCATGCTTCATCCCCGGATGATACATTGGCGCGAACAGGAAGCAGAAGCCGGTATCGTCGAGATTGGCGCGCGCCGTGACGGGCGACACTTCAATCGTCGCGCCGAGCGCTTCGAGCACATCGGCCGAGCCGCATTTCGAGCTTACCGAGCGATTGCCATGCTTGGCCACCGGAAGCCCGCAGGCAGCCGCGACGAACCCTGCAGCCGTCGAAACATTGATGAGCCCCGACCCGTCGCCCCCCGTCCCGCAGCAGTCGGCGAACAGATAGTCGGGCCGGTCGAACGGCAGCGAGGCGTCGCTCAACGCGCTCGCCGCGCCGATCATTTCCTCGACCGTCTCGCCCTTCATCCTGAGCGCGACGAGCGTCGCTGCAATCTCAGCGGGTTCGAGTCTGCCGAGCACCAGCCGCTCAAACAAATGCCGCGAATCCTCGATCGGCAGGTCCTCGCCGTTGAGCAGCTTGGGCAAGGGGTTGGGGACCGGGCCGGCATCGACGATTGTCATTGGACGGGCTCCGCGACCTTGGCCGCCGCCCAGTGCAGGATGTTGGCGAGCAGCGGATCGCCCATTGGGGTCAGAATCGATTCGGGGTGAAACTGAAGACCCACCTGCATCGCTGCCTCGTCGCTGATCGCCATTGCCATCCCATCAATCTCGCCATGGACGGTGAAATTGGCGGGCGGCCGCGGCGTGCACAGTGAGTGATAGCGCCCGATCGACAACGGGTCGGGCAGCCCCGCGAACGCCCCGCTTGAGTCATGGTGCATCATGCTGGTCTTGCCATGAACAATCTCAGGCGCGCGGACCACTTCGCCGCCAGCCTCCAGGACCATTGCCTGGTGGCCGAGGCACACTCCAATGAGCGGCACGCGGCCCTTGGCGAGGGCGATCAACTCCATGCAGGACCCGGCGTCGCGCGGGTGCCCGGGGCCGGGCGAGAGCAGGATGATCATCCCTTCGCGCTGCGCCCGATCGAGCGCGGCCGCAGCTGGAAGATTGTTGCGAACGACCTTCACATAAGCACCAAGCCGGGCGCAGCTGTCGGCGAGGTTGAAGGTAAAACTGTCGCGGTTGTCGATCAGCAAGATTTTCATACCACAACCTTTGTCGGCGTCGAAATGGTGCTTGAACCACGAATTGCCGCAAGCACCGCGCTCGCCTTGTGGCGGGTCTCGGCAGCTTCGGCGGCAGGGTCGCTGTCATGGACCACCCCGCCTCCGGCGCGCACTTCGGCGATCCCGTCGCGGACCAGCGCCGAGCGAATGACAATCGCGCTGTCCATCGTGCCGTCCCCGGCTATCCAGCCGACCAGCCCGCCATAAGGCCCGCGCGGCGAGGCCTCCGCCGATCGGATGAGCTCGATCGCGCGAAGCTTGGGCGCCCCCGACAGCGTGCCCGGCGTGGCGCAGGCGATGACCGCGTCGATCGCGTCGCGATCGGTTTCCAGCCGTCCCTCGACCCGGCTGACGAGGTGCATCACGCGGGCAAAGCGCTCGACCCCGAGCAGGCTGGCCACCCGCCGAGTGCCCGGCTCGGCGACGCGGGCGACGTCGTTGCGGGCAAGGTCGACCAGCATCATATGCTCTGCGACCTCCTTCGCGTCGAGGCGAAGGTCGGCCTCCATCCGGTCATCCTCGTCGATCGTCGCGCCTCGCGGCCGAGTGCCCGCGATCGGCGAGACCATCACGATCCGCTCCTCGCCCACTCGCCGCACCGCCACCGATGTCTCGGGCGAGGCACCGAACAGCGTCCCGAACCCGGTCTCGACGAAGAAGGTGTAGCGGCTCGGATCGGCTTCTCCCAACCGCGCGAAGGCGGCGGCAGGGTCGGCGCAAGGGGTTCGGAACGCCCGGCTCGGCACTGCCTGGAAGATATCCCCGGCGGCGACATGCTGCTTCATGCGCGCAACGACGATCTCATAGTCGCAATCCTCGACGTCGGTCGTGACTTCATGGTGGGTCGCGAGGGCGGGACCTGGCGCGGGCCGCCCTTGATCGAGCGCGCGCGTGACTCGCGAGCCAAGCCGAGTCAGCCGCTCCTGCGCGAGGCTTTGCTGGCGGTGCGCGCGGTCGACATCGCCGCTCCCGAACGCGGTGCAGATCAGCCGCGCGGCGCCGCTCTCCTCGATGACGACCACGCTTTCGGCGAGCCAGAAAACATAGTCGGGGAAATCGCCGCCTGCTGCTGAGGGCAGTTCCTCGATCAGGTCGACATGGTCGAAGCCGACGACCCCCGCGACGGTCAGCGCAAACGGCTCATCGCGATCGACCGCCCGCTGGCCGAAGGCAAGTGCGCGAAGTACATCGAACGGAGTTTTTGCATGGGCGCGGTCAAATTCCTCGGGCGCGGTGCAACGCTCGAACCGCGCGACAATCCGGTCGGGCGACTGCGATGTGACGTGCGGGGCGAGCCGCGCCGCAATCGTGGCAAGCGCGACCTGGCCGCTTTCGGTCAGCGTCTCAAGTACCACATCGGGACCATTGCACAGCGCGCGAACCGCAGCGCTCTCGACGATCAGTGCGGGCCCGCCGGTACGATTGATGAAGAACAGCGGTGCCGGCTGCCCGTCGGCCTGCAGCGCGCCGTGAAGCGCGAACGGATCGACCTGCCCGCTCAGCCGGCGAACCATGCTCGCCGCCTGTCCCGCGCCCAGCTTCACAGGTTGCGCCCGACGACCGGCAGCAACTGGGCCAACTGCTTGCCGAGCGCTTCCATCTGTCCCGGATAAAGCGATTGCGCGCCGTCGGACAGCGCCGCTTCGGGGTTGCAGTGAACCTCGATCATCAGGCCATCCGCACCGGCAGCCGCGCCGGCCAATGCCATCGGCGTGACAAGGCTGCGGACGCCCGTGCCGTGGCTCGGGTCGACCACCACGGGAAGGTGGCTTTTCTGCTTGAGCAACGGCACTGCCGCGAGGTCGAGCGTGTTGCGCGTCGCGGTCTCGAAGGTGCGGATACCGCGCTCGCACAGGATCACCTGATCATTGCCCTCGGCGAGGATATATTCGGCGGCGAGCAGCAGATCCTCGACCTTGGCGGCCATCCCGCGCTTGAGGATCACCGGTGTGCGGGTTTGGCCGACCGCCTTGAGCAACGCGAAATTCTGCATGTTGCGCGCACCGACCTGCATGGCGTCGGCGTGACGCGCGACCAGCTCGACATCGCCGCTTTCGACCACTTCGGTGACCACAGGCATGCCAAGCTCGCGCCCGACCGTGGCAAGCAGCTTAAGCCCGTCGCCGCCATGCCCCTGGAACGAGTAAGGCGAGGTGCGCGGCTTGAAAGCACCACCACGCAGGATCCGCGCACCGGCCGCCTTGGCCGCCTTGCCGCTGGCCAGCAGCTGGGCCTCATTCTCAACCGCGCACGGCCCGGCGATCAGCACGAAGCGGCTCCCGCCGATCCCGACGCCGCCGATGTCGACCACCGTATCGTGCGGGTGAAGCTCGCGCCCGACCAGCTTGTAGGGCGCCAGGATCGGCTTGACCGATTCGACATAAGGATGATGCTCGAGACTCAGTTCGGCCAGCACCCGCTCATCGCCCAGCGCGCCGAGCACGACGCGCTCGCTGCCGGGCATGTTGAGCGGCTTCAACCCCTTGGCTTCGATCCGGGCGAGCAGTTCGTCGATGACGCTCTGCGGGGCGTCGGGTTTCATGACGATGATCATTGGTTGGGTTCCCTAGCAATGGGGGCGCAAAAAGCGCGAAAAAAAAGGCCCGCGAAACGCGGACCCGGGGACATCGTCAACCGACGAGAATCAACCGCGCACGCGCCATCGGGGCGAGTTACGCCACCACCAGCCGCTGCGAAGGGTCGTCGAAGTCATGGCCTTCTCGTTGACGCCGCGACCCGGATTGTCAACCGTCGAATGAGCGAGGACAGAAAAGGCTGTTGCACCGCCGGTGCTTTGTGCCACTCGGTTGGCGACGCGCGATGATCGGGAGAAGCATGTATGGCGACGCAATCCGGTGCGGTTGGCGACAAGCCGGCGACGACCACAGAGCTGACGCTGCGCGGCGTCATCCTCGGCGCGATCATCACTGTGTTGCTGACCGCTGCCAACGTCTATCTCGGCCTCAAGATCGGCATCACCTTCGCCACCTCGATTCCCGCCGCAGTGATTTCGATGGCGGTTTTGCGTAACTTCTCCGGTGCAACGATCCAGGAGAATAATATCGTCCAGACCATCGCCAGTTCGGCGGGAACGCTGTCGGCGATCATCTTCGTCCTCCCCGGGCTGATTATGGTCGGTTGGTGGACCGGCTTCCCCTTCTGGCTTTCGACCGCCGTGATCGCGCTCGGCGGCATCCTTGGCGTGATGTACTCGGTCCCGCTGCGCCGCGCGCTCGTCACCGGCTCCGACCTGCCCTATCCCGAAGGGGTCGCCGCCGCAGAGGTCCTCAAGGTCGGCACCGGCGAGGGCGGAGCCGAGGAGAATAAGCGCGGGCTCGGCATGATCGTCATCGCGTCGATCGTCTCCGCCGCCTACCAGTTCCTGACCTACATGGGGTTTGTGACCGGCGAGGCGTCGCGGACGTTCCGCACCGGCGCGGGTGCGACCAGCATCTCCGCGCTGATGTCGATGGCGTTGATCGGGGTCGGCCACCTCGTCGGTATTGCCGTTGGAATCGCGATGTTCGTCGGCATGCTGACCAGCTGGGCGGTACTCGTCCCCCATTATACCGCGATCGACCCGACTTTCGCGGCAGCCCCCGACCTCGCGAAATTTGTCGGCGGGGTATTCAAGGCCAAGGTCCGCTTCATTGGCGCGGGGACGATCGGCGTCGCTGCGATCTGGACCCTGCTCAAGATTATCGGGCCGATCGTGGCGGGCCTCCGCTCGGCCCTCTCGGCAAGCCGCGCCCGCGCGGCGCAAGGCAATGCCAGCCTCGACATCACCGAGCGTGACCTGCCGATCGGTATCGTCTTCGGCACGATCCTCGCCTCGATGATCCCGATCGGCCTGCTGCTCGCCGCCTTCGCCCAGACCGCCCCGATCGTCGCCGCGCCGACCGCGACGATTATCGCGACCATCGCCTATATCCTTGTCGCGGGCGTCGTGATCGCTGCAGTATGCGGCTACATGGCCGGGCTGATCGGCGCTTCCAACAGCCCGATCTCGGGTGTCGGCATCCTCGCCGTTCTCGGCATTTCGCTGATCCTCGTCGCAATCTTCGGGCGAAGTCTTGGCATCGACGCAACCAAGAGCCTCGTCGCCTACGCCCTGTTCGTCACCGCGATCGTGTTCGGCGTCGCGACCATCTCCAACGATAATCTCCAGGACCTCAAGACCGGCCAGCTGGTCGGTGCGACCCCGTGGAAGCAGCAGGTCGCGCTTATCCTCGGCGTGCTGTTCGGCGCAGTCGTCATCCCGCCGATCCTCACCGTCCTGAACACCGCCTTCGGCTTCGTCGGCGCGCCCGGCGCAGGCCCCAACGCGCTTGCAGCCCCCCAGGCTGCGCTGATCTCGAGCATCGCGCAGGGTGTGCTCGGCGGCAACCTCGACTGGAACCTGGTCGGGATCGGCGCGGGCATCGGTGCGGCGGTCGTGCTGATCGACGAACTGCTCAAGCGAACCGGCAAATACAGCCTCCCCCCGCTCGCGGTCGGCATGGGCATCTACCTCCCAATGTCGATCACCCTGCTGATCCCGGTCGGTGCGTTCATCGGCTGGTTCTACAACCGCTGGGCCGAGCGCAGCACCAACCCTGCCTTCGCCGAGCGGCTCGGAGTCCTCATGGCAACCGGACTGATCGTCGGCGAGAGCCTGTTCGGGGTGGCCTTCGCCGGAATCGTCGCCGCCACTCGAAGCGACGCTCCTCTCGAAATGGTCAAGGACTTCCCGCTCGCAGTCCCGCTCGGCCTTGCGCTATTCTTCGGTTCGATCGCCTATCTTTATTTCAAGACCCGCAACGACGTCGCGAAGCCGCTCGCCGCTCCGGACGGGCCCCTCATTACCGAGGCCAATTACCGCTAATGTCCACGCCCCTCCACCTCGGCCAGTCGAGCAACCTCCCCGCCTCGCCCGACGAAGCAGTCCTCGACTATGTCCCCAACCCGCGGATCGGCGCGCTCTACCTCGTCCGCTTCGCCGTGCCCGAGTTCACCTCGCTGTGCCCTGTGACCGGCCAACCCGATTTCGCCCATCTCGTGATCGACTATGCGCCGGGCGACACGATCGTCGAATCCAAAAGCCTCAAGCTGTTCCTCGGTAGCTTCCGCAACCATGCCGGGTTCCACGAGGATGTCACCGTCGGTATCGGCCAGCGCTTGTTTGACGAGATGAAGCCCAACTGGCTCCGCATCGGCGGCTATTGGTATCCGCGCGGCGGCATCCCGATTGATGTGTTCTGGCAATCCGACGCCCCACCGAGTGGACTTTGGCTCCCCGACCAGGGCGTTGCCAGCTACCGCGGGAGAGGATGATGCGCGAGCTGATCACGACCGAAGACTTGGCCGGCGAACTCGGCGCGCCCGATCTCGTGATCCTCGACGCCAGCGTCCCGCCGCCCGGCCAGACCACCGACATGCGCGCGGCGTTCGAACACCAGCACATCCCCGGCGCGCGCTTCCTCGCCCTTGCTGAACTCAAAAAGGCGCCCGAGTTCGCGGCGGCGATGGAGCAGCTTGGCGTCGGCAGCGACGACCGGATCATTATCTATGACAATAGCCCGCTGCGCAGCGCCACGCGCGGCTGGTGGTTGCTCCGCCAGCACGGCGCGCGCCAGGTCGCGGTGCTCGACGGCGGCCTTGGCAAATGGCTCGCGGAAGGACGTAGCGTCGAGAGCGGCCCCGCGCGTGCTCGCGAAGCCTCATTCGCCGAACATCAGCGAGTCAACGCCCATGTCACCAAGGCCGAGATCCTCGCAGGCCTCGACCTGCCCCTGGTCGACGCCCGCGACTCCGCGCGCTTCTCGGGCCAGTCGAGCGACCCCCGCCCCGGGATCGCCGACGGCCACATCCCCGGCGCGCGCAGTCTCCCGATCGGCTCGCTTTACGCCGCGGACGGGACGCTGAAGCCGCTTGATGCGTTGAAGCAGCTGTTTTCCAATGCGGGTCTCGACCCCACGGCCCCCTTCGCCGCGAGTTGCGGCTCTGGCGTCACGGCGACGTCGCTGATCTTCGCCGCGCATTTGCTCGGCAATGATTCGACGAAATTGTACGAGGGAAGCTGGACAGAGTGGGGTGCCGACCCGGCCACGCCCAAGGAACTTGGCCCGCCTAAAGGCTGAACAATCGGTCGAGCCCGGCAAGCTCGGTGCGAAGGGTCAGCGCCAATCGCTCAACCGACTTGGGGTGCGCCTCGGCCCCTGCATCGCGCTGTGCCGCGAGCATTTCGAGCCCCGCCGCCGCGCCCTGCGCCAGCTCGACCGACCGCGTGTCGAGGCAGCGCCGACGCGCCTCGGGCCACGCCGCTGGGGCCTGATAGTCAACCGCCCCGCTCGGGCTCAACCCCGCCACCTGCTCGGCAACGCCCAGCGCAGCGCGGATACCGTTCAACCGCGCGACCGCCTCGTCATAAGGCGTCGAATGGTCGAACGAGTCGGGCAGGAAGTGGATCATGGCACGAGCCTAGCGCGCGCAAGGCTAACGAATGCTTAAGCCAGCGCTTCGGCCTCGATATCGCGCAGGATCCAGCCGCGCTGCGGGATCGTCTCAATGAACTCCGCCCCGTTCGACGCCATCCGCAATTTCTTGCGCAGCTTGGAAATGAACACGTCGATGATCTTGGGCTGCGGCTGGTCGTCGGCACGGCGATAGAGATGCTTCAACAGCATGTTGCGCGTGACGACATTGTTGCGCGCATAGGCGAGCAACTCGAGCACGCGATACTCCATCTCGGTGATCCCGATCGGATGGCCGTCAATGCGAATCAGCCGCTGCGTCTGGTCGACTGCAAGCCGCCCGCCGCACAGCGTCGGCGGCATGTCGCCGCCCGACGCCTTGATCGAGGTCAGCAGCTTTGAAGCCGCCTCGTCACTTTCGTCCGCGGTCATCGTCGCGGGCGAACCCATAAGCTGCTGCTGAATGTCGCCGAGCAGGCGATGCGCGTCTTCGACCAGCCGGACCCCCTCCTCGAACCGCCGCTTCGAACGGTCGAGCATTGCTTCGACCTCGACGAGGCGGGCGGGGAGGGAGTCGGTGGCCATTTACTGGCCGGGGGTCGCCGAGGCGTCCTGGCCGTTGCCAACCGGAGCCGAAAGGATCGCCGGGGTCGCTGCGCCCTTGTCGACCACTCGAGTCGCCGGATCGCCAGCCGTAGAACGCGCGCCGATCGGGGCACGGTCGCGGCCGGCGCTGTCGAGCATGACCGTCTCGGTCGCGCTGCGCGGGGCGGGGCCGCCGAACAAGGCGTCGATCGCCTGGCTCTGCGCGTCGGTCGCAGTGAGGCCCACGGTGCCCGCGACGGGCGGGGTCAAGCTGTAATCGGGTGGGATCACCAGCGGGGCGTTGCGTGCCACGGCAAATTCATCGAGCGTCTTGCCACGGCTCTTGCCGAGGGCACAGCCGCCCATCCCGAGCGCTGCGATGGTGACGAGCAGAACGGCTTTACGCATTGAGATTCTCCTTGGGGTCCGGCTCGTCCTTCACCAGAAAGGCGCGGACGAGCAGGATCACGACGCCGATGCTAATCGCGGCGTCGGCGATATTGAAGACCAAAAAGGGACGAAACGCCCCGAAGTGAAGATCGGCGAAGTCGACGACATAGCCATGCCTTATCCGATCGAGGATGTTCCCGACAGCCCCGCCGAGCACAAGCCCGAGCGCGAGCCGGTCGCCGTGGCGCGGCTCGCGGATGATCCAGACGAGCATGGCGAGCGCGATGGCGGCGGTAACCGCCACCAGCACCCACCGCGCGGCGTCGCTGTCGGCGCGAAACAGCCCGAGCGAGATGCCGAGATTGTGGGTGCGGGTGAGGTTGAAAATGGGCAGGAGATACCGCTGGTCGCCCTCTACGGTGAGGCCGAGCGGGCCGGTCACTGCCCATTTGCTGAGCTGATCGATGATGAACGTGAGCCCGGCGACAAGGAAGGCATAGGCGCGGTTAGCGTGGTTCATGCCGGTCCCCACTTGCCGTCACCCCGGGCTTGACCCGGGGCCTGCCTGCCTTTGACCGCGGCAGAAAGGCAGAAAGGCAGGCCCCGGCTCAAGGCCGGGGTGACGAGACAGGGTGCATCAGTTCGCATTGACGACGCTTTCACACCGGCGACAAAGATCGCCGTCCTCGGTCACTTCGGGCAAGTGCCGCCAGCAGCGGCCGCATTTATGGTTGGCGGTAGGAGCGACGTGGAGCGCATCACCTTCCGTCACCCGCGAGACGATAGCAAACTCGGCAAGGGCAATGAGATCGAGCACCGCTCCACCGGGCATGGCGCTAGCGAACTTGGCGACCGGATAGGTGACATCCGCTTCAAGGCTTGAGCGAACCGTCTTCTCCCGTCGTAGTGGCTCGATCGCATCGTTGATGTCGCGTCGGGCGGCGAGCAACGGTTGGAAGCGGTCGTCCAGCATCGGGTCGTTCCAGCGATCGTCGATGTCAGGCCATTCGAGGAGGTGGACCGAGTCACGCTCGGGATAGCGAGAAGTCCAGACTTCCTCGCTCGTGAAAACCAGAACTGGCGCAGCGTAGCGTATCAGTGCGTTAAACAGCGTATCGAGCACGGTACGATAGGAGCGGCGTGCATCGGTTTGCTCGCCCGTTTCAGCGTTGACCTCGCAATAGAGGACGTCCTTGCGAATATCGAAGTAGAGCGCGCTCAGCTCTTCGTTGCAGAAGTCGCTCAGCGCGCGAACGTAGAGATTGAAGTCGAACGCCTCGACCGCTCCCTTCAGCGTCACGTCGAGGTGGAACAGCCGGGTGAGCATGTAGCGTTCGAGCTCGGGCATCGTCGAGACGTCTTGAACCCGCTCCTGATCACCGAACCCCTCAAGCGCACCAAGCAAATAACGGAACGTATTGCGCAATTTGCGATATTGGTCGGCGACCCCGGAAAGGATCTCCTTGCCGATGCGATGGTCTTCCGTAAAATCGACCGACAGCGCCCACAGCCGCAAGATGTCGGCCCCATAATCGCGCATCAGGTCGAGCGGATTGACCGTGTTGCCGAGGCTCTTGGACATTTTCATGCCCTTTTGGTCCATCGTGAAGCCGTGCGTGAGCACCGCCTTGTACGGCGCATGACCGCGCGTGCCGCAGCTTTCCAGCAGCGACGACTGGAACCAGCCGCGATGCTGGTCGGAGCCCTCAAGATAGAGGTCGGCCGGCGAGCGCATCCCCGGCCACTTGCCGCTCTCCAGCACGAAGGCATGGGTGCAGCCGCTGTCGAACCACACGTCGAGAATGTCGGTCACGCGTTCGTAATCGGCGGAATCGCGATCGGGTCCGAGATACTCGGCCGCGCGCTCGTCGTTCCACGCATCGACGCCAAGCGCCTTTACCCCGGCCACGATTCGCGTATTGACGTCGCGATCGACCAGCGGCGTGTTCGTCCCCCGCTCGACGAACAGCGCAATCGGTACACCCCACGCCCGCTGGCGGGAGATCACCCAGTCGGGGCGCCCCTCGACCATCGAGCCAATGCGGTTGCGACCCTTTTCGGGGACGAAGCGCGTCTCAGCGATGGCGCGCACCGCCAGCTGGCGCAGCGTCGGCCCGTGGCCGAGCGCGCCGCCTTCATTGTCCCAGCGCTTCTCGGCGAAACTCTCGATGTGGGCGTCGGGCAGCGGCGAATCCATGCCGATGAACCATTGCGGCGTGCAGCGGTAAATCACCCGCGCCTTCGACCGCCATGAGTGGGGGTAGCTATGCCGGAAATCGCTTGCCGCGAGCAGTGCGCCGGCCTCGCGCAAGTCCGAACAGATCGGCCCGTCGGGCGCATTGAACTTGGTGTTGATGACCGAGCCCTGCCCGCCCAGCCAGGCCCAATCCTCGCCATACTTCCCGTCCCCCTCGACCGCGAACACCGGCTCGATGCCGTTGGCCTTGCACAGCGCAAAGTCGTCCTCGCCATGATCGGGCGCCATGTGGACGAGCCCGGTGCCGGTCTCGGTCGTAACGAACTCGCCGGGCAGGAAGGGGCGCGGCCGAGCGAAGAACCCGCCGAGATGGTGCATCGGATGGCGGGCAACGGTTCCGGCTAGATCGGAGCCTTTGACTACCGCCCATTCGCTTTCGTGCAGAGAGAAGATGCCCGGAATTTTATCCCCGCAGCGCTCAAGAAATGATGCCGCGAGCGGTTCAGCAACAAGGTAATGATTGACGCTCCCGCCTTCCGGAATGACGACGTAATTCACCTCTGGACCGTACGCGACCGCTTGGTTGACTGGGATCGTCCAAGGCGTCGTTGTCCAAATGAGCCCAAAGAGCTTCCATCGAGGATTCCCAATTATGGTTTGGAGCGCAGACGACTTGCTCTCCACAATCTCGAACGCGACATCGATCTGGGTGCTCGTCACATCCTCATATTCGATCTCGGCCTCGGCCAGCGCGGTCTTTTCGACCGGGGACCACATCACCGGCTTGGCCCCGCGATAGAGCTGACCCGTCTCGGCGAACTTCATCAGCTCGCCGACAATTGTCGCCTCCGCCGCGAAATCCATCGTCAGATAGGGGTTATCCCAGTCCCCGCCGATCCCGAGCCGCTTGAGCTGCTCGCGCTGCGTGTCGACCCAGCCCTGCGCATAGGCGCGGCACTCGGCGCGAAACTCGGGCAGTGGGACCTGGTCTTTATCCAGCTTCTTCTTGCGATATTGCTCCTCGACCTTCCACTCGATCGGCAGGCCATGGCAGTCCCACCCGGGCACATAGGGCGCGTCCTTGCCGAGCAACGTCTGAGTCCGAACCACCATGTCCTTGAGGATATGGTTGAGCGCATGACCGATATGGATGTCGCCATTGGCGTAGGGCGGGCCATCGTGGAGGATGAATTTCTCGGCGCCGGCCCGCGCCTTGCGGAGCTGCTGATACGCTCCGTCGGCCTGCCACTTGGCCAGGATCGCAGGTTCCTTTTGCGGCAAACCGGCCTTCATCGGAAAGTCGGTCTTCGGCAGGAAGACGGTCGAGCGCCAGTCGGGCTTGGTCGGAGGTGTATCGGGACTATCGGACATTGCGCGCGGCCTTAGCGGGCGCGGCGCGCGATGCAAACCGCGCTAGCCCGTACAGGGAATGATCGCCCCCGGCGCGGGGCGCGGCGCGCTTGCCCTGTAGGCGACGAAATAGGCGTCGGCGCCGGGGATTGCATGGCGCCGTGCCGGGGTAAGCCCGACCGACGCAAACTCGCAGTCGAGCAATTTGGGCGGCGTGCCGTGGCGCCTGGTCGGGCGATCGGCATCGACCACGACAATTTCGCCGCCCGCCTTCAACCCGTCGCGCAAGTGCCACAGAAAGGCATAGGGCGAGGTCACCTCATGGTACATGTGAACCAGGAAGATACGGTCGAAGCTGGCCTTGGGGAGCATCGGATCGTCGGGCGTACCAAGCTTGACCGCGACATTGTCGAGCCGCTCGCGCTGCGCCCGCTCGGCCAGCCGGTCGCGCACTGCGGGCACGATATCCTCGGCAAGCACCCGCCCGTGCGGACCGACCAGCGGCGACAGGCGGGTGGTGTAATAGCCCTCGCCCGCGCCAATGTCGGCGACCGACATGCCGGCCTTGATCCCGGCCGTCCGCATCACTTCCTCGGCCTCGCCGACCCAGTCACGCGCGTCTTCGGTCGAGAAGCTGTTGGACACGATCGGCGCGACGTCGCGGTTGGCCTCCGGAAAGGTCGTGCGCGCAGCGGAATGCTGCTGGCACCCGGCAAGCGCGAGCAGCGGGAGGAACCTAATCCACATCCTCGACCACCACCTTCTCGCCGGTCACCCGCTGCGACAAAGCGGCGGCCATGAACCGGTCGAGGTCGCCGTCGAGCACGTCGGCGGGCGCGGTCGAAGTAACCCCGGTGCGCAGATCCTTGACCAGTTGATAGGGCTGAAGGACATAGCTTCGGATCTGGTGGCCCCAGCCGATGTCGGTCTTGGCCGCCTCGGTCTTGTTGCTCTCGGCCTCGCGCCGCTGCAGCTCAGCCTCGTACAGCCGCGCTTTGAGCTGCTTCATCGCCTCGGCCTTGTTCTTGTGCTGCGACCGCTGGTTCTGGCACTGGACGACGATCCCGGTCGGCGCGTGGGTGATCCGGACCGCGCTGTCGGTGGTGTTGACGTGCTGCCCCCCTGCCCCGCTGGCGCGATAGGTGTCGATCTTGAGGTCGCTCTCGTTGACCTCGATATCGATGTCATCGTCAACCTCGGGATAAACCCATACGCTGGCAAAGCTGGTGTGCCGCCGCGCCGCGCTGTCATAGGGGCTGATCCGGACCAGCCGGTGGACCCCGCTCTCGGTCTTGGCATAGCCATAGGCATTCTCGCCCTTGACCAGCAGGGTCGCCGACTTGATCCCGGCCTGCTCGCCCGAATGGAAGTCGACCAGCTCGACCTTCATGCCGTGACGTTCGGCCCAGCGCGAATACATCCGCTGGAGCATCCCGGCCCAGTCCTGGCTCTCGGTCCCGCCCGCGCCCGCATTGACCTCGATATAGCTGTTGTTGGCGTCGGCCTCGCCGGCGAGCAACGCGGCGACCTTGTCGCGTTCCGAGCTTTCGGCCAGCGCCGCGAGTGCCTTGACCGCATCTTCGACCAGCCCGGTATCCCCCTCCGCCTCGGCCATTTCCATCAGCTCGACGGTGTCGGTTAACTCGGTCTCGATCTTCTTTGTTGCGCCAATCGCTTCCTCGAGCCGACGCCGCTCGCGCATCACTTCCTGCGCCGCCTTGGGATTATCCCACAGCGTCGGATCCTCGACCTTGTCGTTCAACTCTGCGAGCCTCCGGTGCGCGACGTCCCAATCGAGAAAGCGGCGCAGCAGCGCGGTGGCAGCATTGATCTGGTCGACAAAGGCTTGCGCTTCGGCGCGCATGGGCATTTCCTAAGAGTCGCGGACGCTCGGTGAGCGGCCTAGTAGATGCCGCCCTGACGTTGCAAGAAATCGTCCTGCACCCGCTTGGGTTTCGCTTTGGGCTTGGCCGCAGCGCGCCGCACCGAAGGCTTGGTCGCTGGATCAGCGTTGCCGTCACTGCCATCGGCCGCGCTGTCCGGCCCCCGACGGAAGCTGCGGCGGGGTTCGGTCTCGGGCTGGAACGCCTCCCAGATCACCGCCGACTTGGGATCAACCTCGGTCGGAAATTCGCCGAACACGCGCTTGCCGGTGACCCGGTCGATCCGCACCATGCGAATTCCGGCTGGCGCGAGGAACGGGATCGGTGGCATTCCTGCGAACGCCTTCTGCGCGAACTGCTTGAAGATTGGCGCGGCAACCCGTCCGCCCTGCGCCGCGCCGCCAAGGCTGCGCGGCTGGTCATAGCCAAGATAGACGCCGCCGACGATTTCCGGGGTCCCGCCGACGAACCAGACATTGGTCGGCCCCGACGTCGTCCCGGTCTTGCCGAACATTGGCCGGTTGAGATCGCGCAGCGTGGTCGCGGTGCCGCGTTCGATCACCCCCTCCATGATATGGACCATCTGATAGGCGGCGAGCGGATTGAGCAATTGCCGCGCGCGCTCGGGCGGACGCGGCATCGGCTTGCCGTTCCAGTCGGGCGCGCTGCACCCATCCATCACCGCGCAGCGATTGTCGGTGCGGAAAATGAGCTTCCCGGTGCGATCCTCGATATAGTCGATCAGCGTCGGCTTGACCTGCCGTCCGCCGTTGGCAAGCATCGCATAGGCGTTGACCAGCCGCGCGACCGTAGTGTCGCCCGCGCCCAGCGCCATGGCGAGATAGGGCGGGTAATTGCCGACCCCCAGCTTCGCGGCCGTGGCGACAACCTTGGTCATCCCGGTCTGCGAAGCCGCGCGCACGGTCATCAGGTTGCGCGATTGTTCGACGCCCCAGCGCATCGTCTTGGGACCGGCATAGCCCTTGTCGAAGTTTTTGAAGCATTTGTTGCCGAGCCCCGCGCCCTGGTAAATGCAGAACGGCCCATCGACGAGGATCGTCGCCGGGGTCATGCCGTTCTCGAGCGCGGTTTCGTAGACGACCGGCTTGAACGCGGAGCCTGGCTGGCGGAGGGCCTGGGTCGCGCGGTTATAGGACGAACCCACGACGTCGAAGCCACCCTGCATCGCCAGCACCCGCCCGGTGCGAACTTCTTCCGCGACCATTCCGCCGCCGACCTCGGGAATCGAGCGCAGCGCATAGGACGACGCACCGACCTTCTTGACGATGATCACCATGCCGCGATGGAGGAAACCGAACGCCGCACCGCCCACGCCGCGCTTGGGCTGAACCGCGTTCGACGCGGGGAGGAAGCCCGTCGAGCCGTCGGGAAGCCCGATCATCGCCTCGTTGCCCGCCTTGTCGAGCACCACCGCCTTCGACCAGTCGGGGAACCCCGTCCCGAGCGGGGTGGCGAGAAGCTGCCCGCGCCAGTCGCGGTTCATGTCGAGGCTGAGCTTGGGATCGATCCAGCCGCGTCCGCCGTCGAAATTGGCAAGCCCTTCGCGCAGAGCGTCGGCGGCGGCATCCTGCATCATCGGGTTCATCGAGCTTCGCACCCACAGCCCCCCGGCGTAGACGCTGTTGGGGCCGTCCTCCGCCTTCTCGCCGAATTTCTTGAGTAGTTCGCGGCGGACTTCCTCCATGAAGTAGCCACCGGCCTCGTGGATTCGCGCGTTGCTGCCATAGCGGATGGTGCCGAGCCCGGTCGCCATCGCCGCGTCATGTTGCTCCTGTGTGATATAACCGTTGGCGAGCATCTCGCGCAGGACATAGTTGCGCCGCGCCGTCGCCTTGGCCGTCGCACGGTCGGGGTCGTAATTCGCCGGCGCCTTGGGCAGCACTGCCAGATAGGCGGCCTCAGGCAGCGTCAGGTCGGCGACGTCCTTGTCAAAATAGGCGCGGCTCGCGGCCTGGACGCCATAGGCGTTGCGCCCGAGGAAGATCGAATTGAGATAGATTTCGAGGATCTGCGGCTTCGAGAGCGTTGCCTCGAGCCGGAAGGCGAGAATCGCCTCGCGGACCTTGCGCTTGACCGAATATTCATCGTCACCGAGCAGATGCTTGGCGACCTGCTGAGTAATCGTCGACCCGCCCCGCGCCCGCGCGCCACCGGTCGCCTTCTTGACCGCAAAATCGCCGACCGCGCCGATCAGTCCGGGATAGTCGATCCCGCCATGGGTGAAGAAGGTCTTGTCCTCGGCCGAGATGAAGGCGTGGACGACCAGCGGGGGATATTCGTCATAGGCTAGTTCGACCCGCCGCTCGCGCGCGAAGCTGCCGATCGGATCGCCCTCGTAGCCGCGCACATTGGTCGGCAGCGCCGCCTGATAGGCCAGCAATTTGTCCGAGCTGGGCAGTCCGGCGGAGAACCACACCCACACCGCCGCGAACAGGAGGAAAGCGCCGAACAGCGCATAGGCCGCAACACGCACCGGGCGGCGGGCGAAGGTCGGGTCGAGCCGCTGATGGGCGCGCGCGTTGAACGCTACCATGTCCGGCAGGCGGTCGAGAAAGGCGAAGCTCGGCCAGTTGAGAGTCGGCAGGCGGAGCTGGGGGAGGTTGGCCATCGGGAGCCTCGTCTAGCGAAGCTGTGCGCCCGCGCAAAGGGTTAGCGACGCACCGCCAGATCGGCCTCGATCGCCTGAGCAAGTGCCCGGACAAGCGGCGCCCTTCCCTGCGGAGCCTTCAGCCGCGCTTCGTCGTCGACGTTGCTGATATAGCCCGCCTCGACCAGCACTGCCGCCGTGCCGGCGCGGCGCAGGACGTGAAAGGCGGCGAACTGGTGCGGGCGCGGGCGGAGCAGGACTGGCCCTGCGGCATGGCGCACGATGCGCTCGGCAAGCGCCGCCGAATCTTCCATCTCGCCGCGCGCCGCGAGATCGGACAAGAGCGACCGGACCGAGCCGTCGGGTTCGCTGCTGTTGTTCGCGGCGAGCCGATTCTCGGCGCGGGCAAAACGCGCCGCCTCGGGATCGGAGGCAACGTCGGCGAGCGAATAGACCGTCACGCCTTGCGCCAGCGGGTTGGGCGCGTGATCCATGTGCAGCGAAACGAACAGCGCCGCGCCTAGCCGCCGCGCAATGTCGGCGCGCTGCTCGAGCGAAACATAGCGGTCGTCGCGGCGAGTCATCGCCACCCGCACCCGGCCGCGCTCGACCAGCAGGTCGCGAAGTTCGCTCGCCAACGTCAGCGTCAAGGCCTTTTCCTGCACCGTGCCCGAGACCGAGGTTGATCCGGGATCATGCCCGCCATGGCCGGGATCGATCAGCACGATCGGCCGCCCGGGCAAGCGCGCGGTGCTGACCGGGACGTCTGCCACCGCCTGGGGCAGGTCGAGCGTCAGCGAAGCGTCGCGCGCTTCGCCGACCAACGCCTTGCCAAGATCATGCCCGCCAGGCCGGACGAGCCCCGACAGCAACGCCGCTGCGGCCAGCATCGCCAGCGCGACCCCGCCCAGCGCGGCCGCCCGTCGTGATTTTGCTGTCGCGAAGATGACCATAGCCCCGTGATTCATCTAACATGGATGGCTCATCATGGTTAACGTTAGTTTATTACCGTGCCTGGCCGCCATGCCGCCCGCGCCCATTGCGGTGCCGCCTCCGCAATGCTAGTCCTATTGGCGTTCGTCGCCCGCTCTTTATCAGAACGGGGCGCCGGGCCGCCGCCGCGCGGTGTTCTTCCGGCGCGGCTCTCAAGGTTGACGCTGCATGACGCCACAGGACGCAAACCGCCCGCTCTTTTCAGAGCCCGCCGGCATGTCCTTCCCGACGAGCGTCGGGATGACCAACGCAGCAGAGGCACAATCCAGTAACAACGCTTCGCCCGCCGGCATTTCTCGGCGTGCCCAAGCCCATTTGCGCGCGCGCCGCGAGACCCAGTCCGCCGCGCGCCGCCGGAGTATATTCAATGTCAATGCGCATGCTGATCGACGCGCGCCACCCCGAGGAAACCCGGGTCGCGGTCGCCAAGGGTAACCGGATCGAGGAATTCGATTTCGAGTCCCAGGAGCATCAGCAACTCAAGGGAAATATCTACCTCGCCAAGGTAACAAGGGTCGAACCGTCGCTGCAGGCGGCGTTCATCGACTATGGCGGCAACCGTCATGGCTTCCTCGCCTTTTCGGAAATCCATCCCGACTATTACCAGATCCCAAAGTCGGACCGCGACGCGCTGCTGCGCGAAGAGGCCGAACATGCCGCCGAGGAAGAGCGGCTGCGCGGCAATGGCGTCTATGACGACGACGATCATCACGATGACGATGACGATGGCTTCGAGGACGCGCCACTTGGGCAGGATGTCCACGACGATGACGATCATCACGATGACGAGCATGACGATGAGGGGGGCGCTCCACAGCCGCTCGCCGAAGTCGGCACCGGCTCGGCACGATCACCGGTCGACGAAAGCGCCGCCGATGAGCTTCGCGCCAAGCGTCAAGCGCTGCGCCGCCGCTACAAGATCCAGGACGTCATCCAGCGCCGCCAGGTGCTGCTCGTCCAGGTCGTAAAGGAGGAACGCGGCAACAAGGGCGCTGCGCTCACTACCTATCTGAGCCTTGCCGGCCGTTACTGCGTGCTGATGCCCAACACCTCGCATGGTGGCGGGATCAGCCGCAAGATTTCGAACGGCGCCGATCGCAAGCGATTGAAGTCGATCATGAGTGATCTTGCTTTGCCCTCCACCATGGGCCTGATCGTCCGCACCGCAGGCCTCCAGCGCACCAAGGTCGAGATCAAGCGCGATTTCGACTATCTCGCCCGGCTGTGGGACGAGATCCGCGAGCGCACTTTGAGCTCCTCCGCGCCAGCGTTGATCTACCGCGACAGCGACCTGATCAAGCGCGCAATCCGCGATCTTTATCATCGCGAAATCGACGAAGTCGTGGTCGAGGGCGAGGAAGGCTATCGCGCGGCACGAAGCTATATGAAGTTGCTCATGCCGAGCCATGTTAAGCGCGTCATCAACTATGCCGACCCCACTCCGATCTTCCAGCGCTATGGCGTCGAGGACCAGTTGTCGGCGATGTACCAGCCGCTCGTCCAGCTCAAATCGGGCGGCTACCTCGTCATCAACCCGACCGAGGCGCTGGTCTCGATCGACATCAACTCAGGGCGCTCGACCCGCGAGCACAGTATCGAGCAGACCGCCTTCGCGACCAACATCGAAGCCGCCAACGAGATCGCCCGCCAGCTGCGGCTACGCGACATGGCCGGGCTGGTCGTGATCGACTTCATCGACATGGAGCAGTCGTCCCACGTCCGGAAAGTCGAAAAGGCGATGAAGGACGCGCTGCGCAATGATCGCGCGCGCATCCAGGTCGGCCGGATCAGCTCGTTCGGGCTGATGGAAATGAGCCGCCAGCGGCTTCGCACCGGGGTACTCGAAGCCTCGACCCGGCCGTGCCTCCATTGCGAAGGCACGGGGCTGATGCGCACCGCCTCCTCGGCTGGCCTCAGCGCGCTGCGGTTCATCGAGGACGAGGCCGCGCGCGGTCGCGGCGACCGGATCATCCTTCGCGCCGGGCGCGAAGCGGCGATCTATGTGCTCAACAAGAAGCGCGCCGAGCTGGCCGAAATCGAGGATCGCTTTGGCGTGACGGTCGAAGTGCTGGTCGACGAAAGCTTCGAGGGCGCGCGCATGGCGTGCGACAGCGCAGGTCCCAAGCCGGTCGCTCCGGTCCGTACCGCGCCGCAGCCGATCTTGGTCGACGACGCCGACGAAGATGAGGTGTTCGACGAGATCGAGGACGAGCCAGAGCACGAGGAAGAGGAGGAGCGTTCCGAGGATGATCAGGACCGTGGTGAGCGCGCACCGCGCGAAGCACGCGGCGATGACGACCGCGGCCGTGGACGCCGCCGTCGCCGCCGTGGCGGTCGCGGGCGCAGCCGCACCGAAGGCGATGGCTCTGAGGCCGGAAGCGAGCAGAGCGCCAGCGCCGAGCCGCACGGCGAGGGTGCGAGTTACGACGATGGCGATGAGCCCGTCGAAGCGAGCGATCGTCCCGCCGAGCAACCACGCGAACTGGTTGAGGGCGAAGAGGGCCCGCGTCGCTCGCGGCGGGGACGTCGCGGTGGTCGTGGCGGTCGTGGTCGAGGTGAGAGCGCAGCCACTGACTCGGGTCCCGCGCCGCAGGGCGAAGTCCGCTACGTCGAAACCGACGATGGCGACCTGGTTGCGGTCGATGTCGCGCCGATGATCGAGCCGGTCCCGTCACGGGATCCGGCCCCGGTCGGCGACACGGTCGAAGCAGCCGCCGAGGAGGCGCCCAAAACCCGCCGTCGTCCACGCGCTCGCAAGGCCGAACCAGCCGCGCCGCTGGTTGAGCCGACGCCGGTCGCCGAAGCGCCCATCGCCGCGCGCCAACCCGAGCTTGCGGCCGAGGAGGAAGCGGCCAAGCCAAAACGCCGATCGCGGGCCAAGAAGCCGCCGGTAGCCGACGCCGAGTCCGCTCCGCCCGAGGCGCGAGCCGCGCCGGCCGAGCCTGAACTCGCGACGGTCGCCAGCAACGACGCTGCCGAGGCGCCCGTCGAAAGCGACGGTCCGCCACGCAGCGGCTGGTGGTCACGCACATTTGGCTAAGCGCGAGCAAGCCGGAAAAGAAACAGGCGCGGGGGAAACTCCGCGCCTTTTTCATTGGCGGTTCATCCAGTCAGGACGAAATGGCCGCATGAGCCATAATTGCAGGCGCCATGCGAGCGCGTTGATCCTTGGCGCCGCGCTATTGATGACCGCCGCCGAACCCGCGCTGGCCCAGTCGGTGCTCCGCGACAGCGAGACCGAGGCGCTGTTCAAGGACATCTCACGCCCGATGATCGAGGCGGCCAAGCTTGACCCCAAGGCGGTCAACATCGTCCTGCTCAACGACCCCGAGATCAACGCTTTCGTCGCGACCGGTCAGACGGTCTATATTCAATCCGGGCTGCTCGTCGCCGCCGACAACGTCAATCAGCTGCAGGGCGTCATTGCGCATGAGCTCGGCCATGTCGCCGGGGGCCACTCGATCCGCATCTATGAAGGCCAGGCGATCGCGGGCAAGATCAGCATCCTGTCGCTGCTGCTCGGTGCGGCGGCGATGGCGGCGGGCGCGGGGGACGCCGGAATGGGGATCATGGCGGCGGGGCAGCAGGCCGCCCAGAGCAAGTTCTTCTCGTTCAGCCGCGCGCAGGAATCGACCGCCGACCTTGCCGGCGCGAGCTATCTGACCAAGTCGGGGATCAGCGGCAAAGGCACGCTCGAATTCTTCAAGAAGCTTCAGAATCAGGAGTATCGCCTGGCGATCTCGCAGACCGACGATTATGCCTCGACCCACCCGCTCAACAGCGACCGCATTCAGGCGCTCGAGCAGATTTACAAGAAGGATCCGGCTTGGGCCAAGCCTGTCGATTCGGCGCTCGAAGCGCGGTTCGACCGGGTCAAGGCCAAGCTGCTCGGCTATGTCGATCCCAAGCGCGCGATCGTCCTCTATCCCGAACGCGACCAAAGCATCCCCGCGCACTACGCCCGCGCCTATGCCTATCATCTCGGCGCCTACCCCGACAAAGCCGCGCAGGAGGCCGAGGCGCTGCTCCGTGCCGCGCCGAACGATCCTTATTTCCTCGAACTGAAGGGCCAGGTGTTGCTCGAGGGCGGTCATCCGCGCGAGGCGCTTGCTCCGCTTCGCCTCGCCGTGGCGCGCGCGCCCGACAAGCCGATGATCGCCGCACTGCTTGGCCATGCGCTGGTCGCGACCGAGGACGCCAGAAATTTCCCCGAGGCCAAGCAGGTGCTTCGTGCAGCGATCAGCCGCGACAATGACAATCCCGACGCCTGGTATCAGCTCGGGATCGTCTATGACCATGACGGCGATCCGGCGCGCGCCGCGCTGGCGACCGCCGAGCGCTACAATCTGGAAGGCGACAACAAGCTGGCGCTGGCCAGCGCCAAGATGGCGTTGAATGGCCTCAAGACCGGCACCCCCGACTATCTTCGCGCACAGGACATCGCCATGGTCAGCGAAACCGCGCTGAAAAAGGACAAGAAGAAGAAAAAATGAGTGATATCGGGGCAAAGTGGGGGCCGGCAATCGTCGGCGGCATAATCGGCGCACTGCTGACTGGTGCGTTCGGGCTGGCCTTGGCCCCTCGGCTAGTCGGCCCCGCGCAGGTGCGCGAAGCGCTGCTCGCCGATCCGCAGATGTTGGTCGACGCCTCGACCGCGCTTCGCGACCGCCAATATACGCCCGTGCTTGCCGCCAACCGGATCGCCCTTGAAACGCCCTTCGGCTCGTCGTGGAAGGGCGCGACCAAGCCCGACGTGACGCTGGTCGAATTCTACGATTACGCCTGCAGTTTCTGCCGCAAGTCTCTCCCCGACGTCGAACGGCTGATTGCCGGGGACAAGAATCTCCGCGTCGTGTTCCGCGAGCTGCCGATCCTTGGCTCCAACAGCGTCGCCGCCGCCCGGGTTGCGCTCGCCGCGTCGAAGGCGGGCAAGTTCGCCGCCTATCATGACGCGCTCTATGCCGAAGGATCACCCACGCCCGAGGCAATCGCTGCCGTCGCCGCAAAGCTAGGCGTCCCCGGCGCGCCGCAGGACATTCCCGAATTTGAAGCCGAACTGAAGCGCAACTTCCAGCTCGCCGGCCAGCTCGGCGCAACCGGCACGCCCCTGTTCGTCATCGGCGACCGAGTGATCAACGCCGCAGTCGGCTATGACGCGCTCAAAAAGGCGGTCGACGACGCGCGGGCAGCCAAGAGCTGAACCACGGCTAGACGCGGGAGGCGGCAGACTGCCTCCAGCCCAATCTTAGCCGTTTAGAATCGGCGAGGCGCAAGCTCGCAGCGAACGGATGGCTCTATCCAGGATCCGACGTAGTTTACTCGGTTCTACAATCGAATCACTGCGCAAGAACTCTATTAAGCAGCATGGACAATCGACACCTTTGTCCCCGGGTGCTGATCGATCAGGTGAACCGTAGCATCGAGTTGCTTGGCAAGCGCCTCAACGATACCAGTTCCCAACCCTGGCTCCGCGCTGCCCCCCGCAGCCATTCCGTTCCCATTGTCACCAACCGACAGCGCCCAACCTGCGCCTGTAGCCAGATAGTCGACTTTGATCTGGCCCTTCTGATTTCGACCGGGGAAGGCATGCTTAAGTGCATTGATAACCAACTCGGTCACGATGAGGCCAAGGCTGACGGAAACATTTGCGCTAGTGACCGTGTCGTCGACCGTGCTGACCAAGGAAACCCGATCCTGATCGTCAATCATCGACGCGCCGATGCTTGAACACAGGTCTCGGAGGTATTTGCTAAGTTCGACCTTGTCCGTGCTCTTAAGCGCTAATTGCCTTTGTAGCGTGGCGATCGACATCACCCGTTGATGGGCATTTTGAAGATGAGACCTAGTTTCTTCGGATTGCACTCGCTTGGCGCTCTGCATCAAAACACTCGCAATAATCTGGAGACTGTTCGCTACTCGATGCTGAAGCTCCGAAAGCAGAATCTGGTTTTTGTGCACCAGATCGTCCTTGAGCTTCGCGGCTAGCCGAGCAGACGTGATGTCAGTGGCGGCGAGGACGATCCGAGGTTTCGCAGCGTCCCCGTAATCAAGCTTGTGCGCATTCAGAACCACGCAAGCGGTTTCTTTCCCTCCACGAACCAAATCCATCTCATAGGCATCAATCGCTGCAGCACCCGCGAAGGTCGCACGGAGAAGCGAGTGAAGCTGGGGCACGTTCCACTCACCCTCGCCTAAGGTAGCGAGCTTTGTTCCCTCCACTTTGGTGGGGTCGATACCAAATGCAGAACAAAATGATCCGCTCGCAGCGATGACCGTAAGGTCGTCGGAAAGAAGGAGCAGTGGAGCCTTCGACGAGGCAATCAGCGCTATGCCGAGTGCATCTGTCGCGACGGGAACTGGATGGGCGACGGACATTATTTTTGGGCCTTTTCAGAAGTTGTCATCACCAGCCTTACTGCGTTGATCACGGCTTCACTGGTAAAGGGTTTAGTTATCAGCGGATGAAGAGGCATCCGGATCGTTACTTCGTTTGGGCTTCCAGTGATGAAGATCACCGGAATCGGTGGGCCGATACAGATCGCATTTACCGCATCGATCCCACTACCGGGGCGGAGATCAACGTCCGCCGTAATTAAAGCAGGACACTTTCGCTCTGCAGCCCTTATCGCTTCTTCGCTTGAAGTTGCGAAGTCGAATGAAGTGAAACCACAGTCACCGAGGATGCCCTCGATTGTCAACGCTATCAGCGCTTCATCTTCAATAATCAGTGCGTGCACCGTGTTTCTCCGTTGAGCGGGAGCACGATGTCTCTCAATCACCCGAGCTCAAGTGGAATGAACGGTGATCCAAACTAACGGTCTCACGCGCTTATAGTTGCGCTCCCGTCGCTCTACAGCTTTCTTTGTTTTCGCCCTAAAACCGGCCAATCTTCATTTCGCCACAAGCCGTCGGTTGCGAATTAACTGTCCTACAGCTCCCCGTTTGTGAGACCGTCGTGCTTCGCGAATCGTTCGCGGGCGCGCATTGCCTCTTTCCTAAATGCGCGGTCGGGAAAATCGCGTCGTTACCGTGAACATCCGTGAACATTCGCGGTGTTTAGTCCGCCGAAGCAAGGGCTTACAGATTTCGACCGACTCCGCCCTCAAGACCGTGCACAACGAAGAGCCAACCCCGACCGGCCTGCGCGCCGTGCTGCGCGCGCTCGGACCGGGGCTGATAACCGGCGCGGCCGACGACGACCCGAGCGGGATCGGCACCCACAGCCAGGTCGGCGCGCAGTTCGGCTATGGCCTTGCCTGGACCTTCGTCCTCAGCTTCCCGCTGATGGTCGTCATCCAGCTGGTCGCGGCCGAAATCGGGCGGGTGACCGGGGCCGGAATCGCGCGCAATCTTCGTCGCCATTACCCGCGCCTGCTGTGGGCGATGGTATCGCTCCTGCTCGTCGCGAACATCATCAACCTCGGCGCCGACCTCAGTGCGATGGGCGCGGCGCTGGCGCTGCTCGTCGGCGGCGCCCCAGCGCTGTATACGCTAGGCTTCGGGATCATCTGCATCATCCTCGAGGTCGCGCTAAGCTATCCGCGCTACTCGTCGATCCTCAAATGGACGACGCTGTCGCTGTTCACCTACGTCGCGGTGGTGCTCGTCGCGCATGTGCCGTGGCCCCACGCGCTGCGCTCGCTGGTGGTCCCAGAGCTCCAGTTCAACGCTGCTTATGCCACCGCCTTCGTCGCCATCCTCGGCACGACGATCAGCCCCTATCTGTTCTTCTGGCAGGCGGGGCAGGAGATTGAGGAGCAGCGCCGCCGTCACGTCAAGCCGCTGTGCCTGACACCCAGCAGCGCCGGCCCCGAGCTCAAGCGCATCCGCATCGACACGCTGGTCGGGATGGCGTTCAGCACCTTGGTCTCGCTCGCCATCGTCTTCGCCACCGCCGCCACGCTCCACGCCAGCGGGGTGCGCGACATCGCGACATCGTCGCAGGCGGCCGAGGCGCTGCGCCCCGTCGCCGGGCAATTCGCCTTCGCGATGTTCGCGGTCGGGATCATCGGTACCGGCCTGCTCGCGGTGCCGGTCTTAGCCGGGTCGGCCGCCTATGCGGTGACCGAAATGGCGGGGATTGCAGGCAGCCTCGACGCCAAGCCGCTCGACGCGCGGCTGTTCTACGCGACGATCGCGGTGACGACGCTGCTCGGCGCGTCGCTCGATTTCGTCGGGATCGACCCGGCGCGCGCGCTGTACTGGGCGGCGGTGGTCAACGGTATTCTTGCCGGGCCGCTGATGGTGGTGATGATGCTGATCGTCCGCAATCCGCGCGCGATGGGGCAGTTGGTCGTCTCGAAACGGCAGGCGGTGCTCGGCTGGATCGCGACCATCGTGATGATCGCCGCCTCGGCCCTATTCCTCGGCTTCGTCGTCACCGGCGCCGCCTGACGCCGCGTCCGCTCGCCCCTTGAAGCCTTGGGCGACGACATACCATTCGGACGAGCCCTTGCGGCTGGCGGGCGGCTTGGCGTGCTTTACGGTGGTGAAGTGCCGCTTGAGCTGCGCGACCAGGCCATGGTCTGCGCCCCCGGCAAGCACCTTGGCGACAAAGTCTCCGCCCGGCCGCAATATCTCCGTGGCGAACTCAAGCCCAGCCTCGACCAGCCCCATGGTACGCAGATGGTCGGTCTGCGGGTGGCCAACGGTGTTCGCGGCCATGTCCGACAGCACCAGGTCAGCCTCCCCGCCGAGTGCCTCGCGCAACGTCTCCGGGGCCGCTTCCTCCATGAAATCCATCTCGAGGATGATCACGCCGTCGATCGGATCGGTCGGCAGCAGATCAATCCCGACCACCGCCGCTTGCGGGACTCGTCGCCGGACGACCTGGCTCCACCCGCCCGGCGCGATGCCCAGATCGATTACCCGCTTGCTCCCCTTGAGAAAGGCAAATTTCTCGTCGAGCTCGAGCAGCTTATAGGCCGCGCGGCTGCGGTAGCCATCGGCCTGCGCACGGCGAACATAGGGGTCGTTCAACTGGCGTTGAAGCCACTGGATCGAGCTCGCCTTGCGCCCCTTGGCGGTCTTGACCCGCTGGCGTGGCCCCTGGCCGCCTCTGCTCATTGGCCCATTCTCACAATATGTACCCATCGCGCGCCATCAGCGAGCGCAGGATCCCCTCGCGAATGCCGCGGTCTGCGATGCCGAGCATTTCCGCCGGCCAGATGTCGAGGATTGCATCAAGAATCGCACAGCCCGCCACCACCATGTCGGCCCGCTCGGCGCCGATGCACGCCAGCGCGGAGCGTTCGGCCAGGTCCATCCCGGCGATCATCGAATTTATCCGTCGCATGGCCTCGATCGGGACGTGCAACCCGTCGACCGCGCGCCGATCATAGCTGGGCAGCGCGAGATGGACACTGGCCAGCGTCGTCACCGTCCCGCTGGTGCCGAGCAGGCGGATCGCGGTCGGGTTCTGCGGCAACATCTCGGTGAAGCGAGTAAAGCTGCGAAACACACGCTGGCGCATCCGCGCATAGGCCGCGACCCGATCGGGCCCCTCGATCGCCGCGCTGCCCTCGGTCTCGGTCAGCGACACCACGCCCCACGGCACGCTCCACCAGGCGCGAATGCGCGGGCTTTCCTCGTCCGGTTCGACCAGGATCAGCTCGGTCGAGCCCCCGCCAATGTCGAAGATCAGCGCTGGCCCATCGCCCGGCTCAAGCAATTTGTGGCAACCCAGCACCGCCAGCCGTGCTTCCTCCTGCGGCGCGATGATGCCGAGCGCGAGGCCGGTCTCGAGGCGCACCCGCTCGATGAAATCGCGCCCATTGGCGGCGCGGCGACAGGCTTCGGTCGCAACCGAGCGCGACAGCGAGACGTGGCGGCGGCGGAGCTTGTCGGCGCAGACCCCCAGGGCGACGACCGCGCGGTCCATCGCCTCCTGCGACAGGCGCCCGGTCTGGCCGAGCCCCTCGCCGAGCCGCACGACCCGCGAAAAGGCGTCGAGCACGGTGAACGTCCCGCCATCGGGCCGGGCAATAAGCAGTCGGCAATTATTGGTGCCCAGATCGACCGCGCCATAGGTATGGCGCTGGCCATGGGTCCCGGAGGACGGCGGTGCACCCGCGCCGCTTGATGCGGGCGCGGGGGCGGTGGCGGCGGCGTGCGCCATGACGAACTTACCTCTGCACCGCGAGGGATCGCGGCTGACCTGTCCCCGGTTTACGCAGGATCAGGCGCGAAGTCCACGGCGGCCGCAACGGAGACGGCGAGACGGCAACGGCGACGCGGCGGCGTTGACTGCCAGCCCCGCCCCCCCTATCTGCCCGGCTTCCGACAATTGCCCTGTCGTCTAATGGTAAGACTACGGACTCTGACTCCGTTAATCGAGGTTCGAATCCTCGCGGGGCATCCACTACCGTTAACCAATGTCGGGCTGCGTGAGGACTGACTCAAATCTCGCAACGCTGACTCAAATTGGGTATTGCAGATTCTGCCCGAATTTATGGAGCTCTGACCCACGTTTGCCAATGCGGACGTGATGACCGAGATTTCCTAGGAGTTCTGCAGTAAGCCAACAGCCCGCCCTCAAATTAGCAGGTCAACGCTGCGTTCCGCATGAGGGTCCCCCGGCTTTTCATCCAATTCGAGTGTCAGGATCCGGTATTCATTCGGCTGCCATCGCGACCGCAGCGCAGGTAGTCTAAAGGAGGGAGCTGTCGCGGGGTTCGCACCATCCTTGAAGCTTGCATGGACCCGCAACCAGTCGACCATCGCCCTCGATGACCAAAAGCGCGTTCGCCTTGAGGCAAGAATCGGAAAGGTATTTTAGAGCTAGCAAGCGGTTAATCGAGGCAAAAACCTGCTACGGCGGCGAAAATCTTTGCGGTAAGGCGCATTGACTGGCAAAAAGGGCAGTGACATGGCGACCGACGAATTGCCATCACGATGGCAGCCCGTCTTACGTCGGGCGAGCCTTGCCGGACTGCACAGGAGTTCCAAACCATGGCCACCGCCCTGAAATTCGAGACAAAGTCGGAAGCCGAGGAAATTTCGGCGCTGGTCGCCCGCTCGCGCAAGGCGCAGGAGCAGATTGCCAACTATACGCAGGAACAGGTCGATGCGCTGATCCGGGCAATGGTCTGGGCGGTGGCCAAGCCCGGCGTCGCGGAAAGGATCGCCCAGCATACCGTCGACGAGACCCGGCTCGGCAATTACGACGGCAAATATCTCAAGATCTTCCGCAAGACTCGCGCCACGCTGATGGACATCATCGATGACAAGTCTGTCGGGGTTATCGAGGAGGACCACGTCCGCAATATCGTCAAGATCGCCAAGCCGGTCGGGGTAATCGGTGCCCTGTCGCCCTCGACCAATCCCGAGGCTACCCCGGTGATCAAGGCGATTTCGGCGGTCAAGGGGCGCAATTCGATCATCGTCGCACCCCATCCGCGCGCCAAGCTGACGAACAAGCTGATCTGCGACCTGATGCGCGAGGCGATCGTCAAGATGGGCGCGCCGGCCGATATCGTGCTGAGCATCGACGTACCCTCGGTCGAGAAGACCAATGAGCTGATGCGCCAGTGCGATCGTGTGCTGGCGACCGGCGGCAGTGCGATGGTCACGGCGGCTTACTCGAGCGGTACTCCGGCGCTCGGCGTCGGCGTCGGCAATGCCGTGATCACGGTCGACGAGACCGCGGACCTCGACGACGCCGCCGAGAAGATTCGCCTGTCGAAGACGCTCGATCTCGCCGCCTCGTGCAGTTCGGACAATGCGGTCATCCTGGTTGACGCCATCTATGACGAGATGCTCGCCAAGCTGGTCGCCAAGGGCGGACTGGTGCTCGACGACGCCGACAAGGCGAAGCTCCAGAACGTCATCTGGGTCGACGGGCACATCAACGCCAAGGTCGTTGCGCAAACGCCGCAGTTCATTGCTCAGGTGGCTGGCTTTGCGGTCCCGGACAGTGCCCAATTCTTCATCGTTCCCGAAACCGGGGCCGGCCCCGACCATCCCTTCTCGGGCGAGAAGATGACCGTGACAATGGCGCTCTACCGGGCGAAGGACATCGACGAGGCGATCGACCTGACCAACCGCATCCAGGCCTATCAGGGCCAGGGGCACAGCTGCGGCATCTATTCGCGGTCGGACGCCAACATCATGAAGCTGGCAATGGCGACGCGGACCAGCCGCGTCATGGTCAACCAGCCGCAGTCGGCGTCGAACAGCGGCAATTTGTGGAACGGGATGCGGCAGACCTTCTCGCTTGGCTGCGGCAGTTGGGGCGGCAACGCCACCAACAACAACATCACCTGGCGCGACCTGATCAACGAGACCTGGGTGTCGAAGCCATTGGCCGAGCCCAAGACCTTGCCGAGCGACGAGCTGCTGTTCGGCGACATCATCGCGAAGCTCGGCTGACGAGCGTTTCGATGCGCCAGTCGACCAAAAGCAGCTCCCCGTTCGAAGCGAGCATCGGCTTCTCGCGCGCCGTCCGGGTGGGCGACCGGATCCTCGTTTCGGGCACCGCACCGGTCGAGTCGGACGGCTCGTCGACTCCCGGCGACGCGACCACGCAAACCCGCCGCGTGCTGGCCATCATTCTCGCCGCGCTCGAGGAGCTTGGCGGCTCTGCGGAGGATGTCGTCCGCACGCGCATGTACATCGCCGACCCGGCCGACGCCGCCGCGATCGGCGCCGTTCACGGCGATGTGTTCGGCGAAATCCGTCCCGCCTCGACGATGGTGGTCGCCGCCCTCCTCCGCTCCGAATGGCGAGTCGAGATCGAGGCCGAAGCGATAGTGGCAAGCAAGGCCTAGCCTTGCTAGGGCGACACCTATGAGCCAGTTCGATCTTACCGAGGACCAGCGCCAGATCCAGGAGATGGCCCGCAAGTTCACCGCCGACGTGATCACGCCCCATGCCGCCGAATGGGACGAAAAGCATATCTTCCCGCGCGAAACGGTCCGCGCCGCCGCGGAGCTCGGCTTTGCCTCAATCTATGTCTCGGAGGAAAGCGGGGGGATCGGGCTCGGGCGGCTCGAAGCCGCGCTGATCATGGAAGCGATGGCCTATGGCTGTCCCTCGACCAGCGCGTTCATTTCGATCCACAATATGGCCGCGTGGATGATCGACCGCTTCGGCGCGGACGAGATCAAGGCCAAATATCTCCCCGCAATGCTCACCGCCGACCAACTCGGCAGCTATTGCCTGACCGAACCCGGCTCCGGGTCGGACGCCGCCGCGCTCAAGACCCGCGCTGTACGCGATGGTGACGATTACGTCGTTTCGGGGTCCAAGGCGTTCATCTCGGGCGGGGGCGAGAATGAGCTATATGTGACGATGGTTCGCACGGGAGACGACGGACCCAAGGGCATCTCCTGCCTGGTTATCGAAAAGGACATGCCGGGGGTATCCTTCGGCGCGCCCGAGAAGAAGCTCGGCTGGCACTCGCAGCCCACCGCGCAGGTCAATTTCGACGAGGTCCGAGTCCCGGTCGCCAACCGCATCGGCGGCGAGGGCGAGGGCTTCCGTATTGCCATGATGGGGCTCGACGGTGGCCGCCTCAACATCGGCGCCTGCTCGCTCGGCGGGGCGCAACGCTGCCTCGACGAAGCGATCAACTATACCAAGGAGCGCAAGCAATTCGGCCACCCCATCGCCGACTTCCAATCGATCCAGTTTACCCTTGCCGACATGGCCACCGACCTCGAATCGGCGCGCGCGCTGCTCTACATGGCCGCCGTCAAGGTCACCGACAACGCCCCCGACAAGACCCGCTTCGCCGCGATGGCCAAGCGCCTTGCGACCGACAATGGCTCATCGATCGTCGATCGCGCACTGCAATTGCACGGCGGCTACGGCTATCTGCAGGATTACCCGATCGAGCGCTTCTGGCGTGACCTGCGCGTCCACTCGATCCTCGAGGGCACCAATCAGGTCATGCGCATGATCGTCAGCCGCGACCTGCTTCGCCAATGACAGGGGGTATCGCATGACCAAGGTTCCGGGACTTCCATTCGATCCGTTCGCCCTGGCCCGCGCCACCGGGGAATCGCTCGCGGGACTCGCCGCGCGACCGACCGACCTGCTCGACGTCCAACTCGCCGCGGCGAAGCAGTGGGGCGATTACTGGTCGTCGCTGATGACCCCTGGCGAGAAGGTTCGCGACCGCCGCTTTGCCTCGCCCGAATGGCAGGACGAACCTTATTTTCGGGCGGTTCGCGATGCCTATCTGCTGGCATCCGAACAGTTGCGCGGCGCGATCGGGCAATTCGGCGGCGACGGCCCGAACGCAGCGATGGCACGCGTCCTGCTAGACCAATTTATCAACGCCGTCTCACCGACCAATTTTGTCGCAACCAACCCGGCGGTGATTGCCCGGGTCAAGGAGACAGGCGGCCAGAATCTGGTCAACGGATTCAAACATCTGATCGACGACATCGCCAGCGGTAAGGGCATCGTCAAGCGCCGCGCCGATCCGAACACCTTCGTCAAGGGCAAGACGATTGCCGCCACCCCCGGCGAGGTCGTCTTCCAGAACGAGCTGTTCCAGCTGATTCAATATACGCCAACAACCGCCAAGGTCGCGGCCGAGCCGCTGCTCTACGTCCCACCGCTGGTCAATCGTTTCTACATGATCGACCTGGTGCCGCGATCAAGCTTCATCAAATGGCTCGTCGAGCAGGGCCAGACGGTGTTCGTCGTGTCATGGGTCAACCCGACCGCCGAGCATCGCGACAAGGGCGTCGAGGATTATGTCGTCGACGGGGTCGTCACCGCGATCGAACAGGTCCGCAAACGGACCGGCAAAGCGCCTGACCTGTTCGCCTTTTGCCTCGGCGGTACGTTGGTCGCGATCGCGCTGGCGTGGCTGGCGGCGAACGGTCGCGGGAGCGAAGCCAATTCCGCGACGATGATCGGAACCTTGGTTGATTTCTCCGACATGCGCGACTGGTCGGCGTTCGTCCATGAGGGCCCGTTGACGATGCTTGAGGACCGTCTTGAGCGTCAGGGCTATATCGACAGTACCGAACTGCAGCGGTTGTTCGCGGCGATGCGCGCCAATGATCTGATCTGGTCCTCGGTGGTCCAGCATTATCTGCTCGATCAACCGGCGCCGCCGTCGGACCTGCTCTATTGGTTCGAGGATGGCGCGCGAATTCCGGCAGCTTTCATGACCTCATATAATCGCCAACTGCTGATGGAAAACAAGCTTTGCGAACCGGCCGGCTTCACTGTTCGCGGCGACCCGATCGACCTTGCTTCAATCACCACGCCGCTGCTCGTCATCGCGCTCAAGGAAGATCATGTTTCGGCGTGGGATGCGGTTTATCGCGGCGCCGGACTGCTCGCCGCAGACTTCCTGCTCGGCGGTTCCGGACATAACGCCGGAGTGGTCAACCCGCCCGCCGCAAACAAGCATGGCTTCTGGACGAACAAGGCGCGGCCCGCCTCGGCTGACGCGTGGCTCGACGGCGCGACGCGCCACGAAGGCAGTTGGTGGCCGCACTGGATCGGCTGGCTCGGCACGCACCGCACTGGCAAGCAAGTTGCCGCGCGCGGCATCGACGACGGGATCGAGCCCGCCCCTGGGTCATACGCAAAGGCTGATTGATTGATGACGATGATGACCGACGAATTGCGCAGCTTCGTTGACGGGCAGGCCGGGCGGCTCAGCCTCAACCGACCGACCGCCCTCAATGCCCTTACCCAGAACATGGTGCAGGCGATGGCGCGCGCGTTGTTCGCCTGGCGCGAGGATCCGGCGGTGCGGATCGTGATGATCGATCATGCCGAGGGGCGCGGCTTTTGCGCCGGTGGCGACGTCGTCGGCATCGCCAACAGCCTCGCCGGGCACGAAGCCGCCGCGCGCGCCTTCTTCTTCGACGAATATCGGCTCAACCATCTGATGTATACCTACCCCAAGCCGGGGGTCGCCTTCATGGACGGGGTGACGATGGGTGGCGGGGTCGGCATCTCTTGCCCGTGCCGCTATCGGGTCGCGACGGAGAATACGCTGTTCGCCATGCCCGAAACCGCGATCGGGCTATTTCCCGACGTTGGCGGAGGGCGCTATCTGTCGCGTCTGCGCGGGCGGCTGGCACAGTTTCTGGCACTGACGGGCGCGCGGCTGAGCGGAGCCGAGTGCACGGCGTTGCGCCTCGCGACGCATTATCTCCCGAGCGCGTCGCTCGCCGAGGCCAAGCGGCGGATCGCTGCGGACCCTTATCGAGTCGAGGCGATCCTCGACGAGCTGTCGATCGATCCGCCCGAAGCGCCGATCATGGCGCGCTTGGCGCTGATCGACCGTTGCTTCGCGTCGGACTCATTCGCCGAGATACTGGCCACTCTCGACGCCGCTGCTGCCGACGGCGATAGCTGGTGCGCCAAGGAAGCCAAAACGCTTCGCGCCAAGTCGCCAACGGCTTGCAACATCACCCTGAAGCTGCTCGTCGAGAGCCCGATGAACCTCCATTTCCTCGACGAGATGCGAATGGAATACGCCATCATGGTACGAATGATCGGCCATCCCGACTTTCGCGAAGGCGTCCGCGCCTTGCTGCTCGACAAGGATAATGCGCCGCGATGGTCTTCCCCGGGGGATGTTACCCCCTATTTCGAGCCCCTTCCGCGCGACGAGGAATGGTCGCCCTTCCCCGCCAATTATCGCGAGGCCGCCCGATGAGCTATGAAACGATCATCGTCGAACAACGCGGCGCCGTCACCCTTGTCACGCTCAACCGGCCGCAGGCACTCAACGCACTCAATTCAGGCATATTGCGCGACCTGATCGCAGCCTTCGCCGCCTATGACACCGACGACTCGCAGCGCTGCCTCGTCCTCACCGGTTCCGAAAAAGCCTTCGCCGCCGGGGCGGACATCAAGGAAATGCAGGCGCAGGGGTTCGCAGAAATGTACGGCTCGAACTTCTTCGCTGGCTGGGAACAGGTCACGCGCACCCGCAAGCCATGGATCGCTGCGGTGTCGGGGTTCGCGCTTGGCGGCGGCTGCGAAGTCGCAATGATGGCGGACTTCATCATTGCCGCGGACAGTGCCAAATTCGGTCAGCCCGAAATCAAGCTCGGCGTTACGCCCGGAATGGGCGGCTCGCAGCGCCTGACCCACGCCATCGGCAAGGCCAAGGCGATGGAAATGTGTCTCACCGGCCGCTTGATGGGCGCCGAGGAAGCCGAGCGCGCCGGGCTGGTGGCGAAAGTCGTGCCTGCGACCAATCTTCTCGACGAAGCGCTCATGACCGCGCAGGCTATTGCCGCAATGGCCCCGCTGGCCGCCATGGCAACCAAGGAAATGGTCAACGCGACCTTCGAAATGTCGCTGGCGCAGGGCATCAACTTCGAACGCCGCCTGTTCCACGGCCTGTTCGGCACCGATGATCAGAAGGAAGGGATGAGCGCCTTCGTCGAAAAGCGCCCCGGCAACTGGACCGGCCGCTAAGTCGCATCCCCCCGATAACCGGACAAACAAAAAGCCCCGGGGGATTGCTCCCCCGGGGCCTTTTTCGTCCGTGGATCGGATGGCTGCCGAGGCAACCATCCTGTCCCCTACATGCCCGAACCCGGGCCGAAGGTGATTTCCACGCGGCGGTTCTGAGGCTCGCGCACACCGTCGGCGGTTTCGACGAGCGGCTTGCTCTCGCCGAAGGCTGACGTCGTGATCGCACCGTCGGCAATGCCCTTGCCCGCGAGATAGGCCTTGACGGCATCCGCACGGCGTTGCGACAGCGCAACGTTATAGGCGTCCCCACCCGACTTGTCGGCGTGACCGGCAAGCATGACCGAGGCCTTGCCGGTCTGCGCATAGGCAGCCGCGGCATTGTCGAGGATCGCCGCCGCTTCAGGCGTGATGTCCGACTTGTCCCAATCGAAGAAGACGATGAACGGACCGACCGGAACCGGCGCAGGAGCCGGGCAAGCCGCAGCCGCCGGGATCACCGAACCGTCCGTGCAGGTCTGCGTAGCAGGCGGCGGGGGCGGCGGCGGTGGCGGTGGAGGCGGCGGGGGAGGGGGCGGCGGCGAGAAGTTGAAGATCAGGCTCGCCAGCAGCGAGTGCGACCGGAAGCGACCACGATAGTCACCGCCGACGCCATCGTTGAAGTGCAGCTTGTTCACATTGAAGTAGCGATACTTCAGGCCAACGTCGATATTGGGGTTGATCGCATAGCGAACCCCGGCAATCGCCTGCCAGGCGAGGCGGCGGTCACGATCGATCAGGCTCGATCCGCCAGCAAAGCTCGGAACCGAAATGTCATATTTGACGCGAGCAATGCCGACGCCGCCGCCAACATAGCCGTTCCAGGCGCTGTCATCGCCGAAGTCGAGCAAGAGGTTGGCCATCGACGAAATGACCGACGCATGCCCGTCTGCTGCATAGGTGCCAGCCGGCGAAACGGGCGAAAATGCACCGGCGACAACGTCCTTGATACCGGCGCGCTTGTAGCCGATTTCCGCTTCTGCGCGGAACATGCCGAAATCATATCCTCCGATCAGGTCGGCATCGATGCCGGTCTTGTGATCGACCTTGATGCCGCCGGGCGCGTTGATCGCCGGCAAGTTGCCTGCGGCAGGCTTGGTATAGTTGAAGCTCGTGTCCTCGACGATCATCGCGCCGCCTTCGACTCCGACATACCAGGCATGGTCGTGCGCGACCGCCGGGGTTGCCAGGGCTGTCGAAGCGAGCGCCATCGTGATGGCTAGCTTGCGCATTATATCCCCTTTCACATGCGTTCAGAAAGTGAACTGCCTGAACACATTATGGGCAGGGGCGTTTCCGCGCAAGCCGAGTAATTCGTGTTAGCTGTGGCCGAAATACATCAAATCCCGGCGTTTCGGATGAATCTTGGAAGAAATTCGTAATCTTATGAAGCGATAAGCCCATGCAACCGAAGCGCAGCCAACATGCTCGCCATCGTCGCGCGGCATTCGCCATCGACCGTCGCGCCGCCAGTCGGATTCGCGATCGAGTTCGCCCGCGCGCCGACGACCTGATTGCCGCCGATCATCACCCGTTCGCCACAAACGACCCCATAGTTCCCACGCCCCGCCGCGGAACACCGCCTCGATATCCTCGCTCGCGATCCACGCCCGCATCCCGACCAGCGGCACGACAAAGCGCCACCCGCCGTCGGTGGCAATGGCCAGCTGGTCGGTCCGCCCGGCCCACGGCCCGCTCGCGCCCGCCGCGACCAGATAACAGCGGCCCGCGACCGGGCTCGTTGGCGGGCTGGCCAGCGCGCGCTGCTCGACGCACGGCGCAACGCAGCCGTCGATCAACGCGAGTGCCTCGTTATGCGCGACTTCCTTCTGCGCCTGTCCGGCAACGATGAGTGGAAGTCCCAAACGGCTCGTGGCAGTCATCATATTCTCCTCAAAATTGCATTGTCGCTAAAGCCGGGCGCGACACCGCCCGGTCGCCGACCTGAACCACGCTCACGATCGCCGCGCCGCTCGAGAACAGCGCGAGCTCACCCCCCGCGATCGCCAGCCCCGGCGCCGCGCAGCTCCATTCGCGGCTGATCGCCCCTTGCTCGACCCGCACCCGATAAAGTTCGCCCGCTTCACCGATTGGCGCGTCGAGGCCATCGCTCCACGCCCAGCCCATGCGGCTCCGCCTGACCCAGTCGATCTGTAGCCCGCCAAGACCCCCGGCCACCGCAAGCTGGCACGGCGACGGCGGCCGCAACGCCTCCCCCGCCGCCACCCGGCGCAAGGCAACCGCCGCGCCATCGCCAAGCCCGTGCGGCAGGACGGCAACCTCGGCCCCGACCATCTCCACCGGCAACGCGATCGTGATCAGTCGCGCCGCGTCAATCATCACGAACGCCTCACCGGCCGAGTGCCCGCCGATCGCCCAATCGCTGCCCCGCCGCCCGCGCAACAGTCGCGACAGCCGGAACCGCCCGCCGCCGAGCGCCTCTGCTACCTCAAACTGGATAAGCTCATTCCCCAGCGCCGCCAGGTTCATGCCCATCGCCAGCGCGTCATCGTCGCAACTCGTCAGCCACGCAGCGGGGTCGATCATCTGCACGACGACCTGACCCACATCATCGCGAAGCACCGCGCTCCCCGCCGCGAGCACACCCACCGCGCGGCCCATCACCGCCGCCCGCACGACCGACAGCGCCGGGCGCTCGGCTGCGTTCGCCGTCACACTCACGCTGATCGACCGCCACGATCCCGCACTCGCCGCCGCCAGCGCCAGGGTCGGTCCGCTGCTCGTCCCATCAAGAACGGGCAGGTCGAGCAGCACGAGTTGCGTCGCCGCCGCCACCGCGTCCACCCCGCTCGAAGCGCGCCCCCCGTCCGCTGGAAGCACCGCCCCGCCCCCGACGCGCCGCACCAATTGCGCGGTGACAATCAGTGCAGCCACCTCGACCCGCTCAACTTCCCAGACCCCGCCAAGCCCGTCTGCCTCAACGACATCGCCCGGCTGCAGATCAAGGAACGAAGGCGGCAAGTGAAGCGTCGCCCGCTCGCGCTCGGCCCAACTCCGCGCCAACCGGCGCTCGGCCAGTCCGCGCGCCCCATCGGCGCTCAGCGCCGCCGCGAAATCGATTGTCCGAAACGTCCGCCCACCCGCCTCGCCTGCACCCGCCAACCCCGCCTGATAATCGCGCGCCGGGTCATAATAGCCAAGGCTCATCCCGCTTGGCAGCTCACCCAGCGGCGCGCGCGACCGGACCATCGCGCCCCGCCCTGTTTCGCTGCCAGCGCAACCGACCTCGCGCGCGGTTGCGATCCGCACCACCGTCCCGCGATCGCTCGCAACGCCCGTACCCTCGCGCACCCGGATCCCGAGCAAATCGACCACCGGGGTCACCGCCGAACGCCGGTCGCCACCGTGCGCAGCATAGCCGCCCAGCGCGACCATTGACCCGCTATCGATCGCCCCGCCACTGGCATCGCCCAGCACAAAGCCCGCCGCGACCGCGCCCTCGTCCGCGATCACCTCGAAGGTCAGCAACGGAATCCGGTTGCCATATTCGCCAAGCGCCAGATCCTCGAACACCGCCAGTGCAAGTCCGCGAAACGCACTTGCCCCCGCCACCCCCTCGACCGACGCAATCAGCGGATCAACCGCCTGCCCTTCTCTGCCCTCGTGAAAGCGCATGGCGCCCGCAACCTTCAAATCCCCCGCCGCCCCGCGCAGCAATTTCCCGTCGGCCCACACCCTCCCGATACGCAGCACCCGCCGCGACGACAGCGCCACCGCGAAGCTCGCAGAATAGCTATATTGCAGACTGTCGCTGCCGCCTTTGCCGCCGCTGACTGCGGTTTCGCTTTCGACCAGATCGGTCGCCCAGATCACGCTTCCCGCGACGCGCATCGCCCCGTAAATCCGCGGAATCATCGTCCCATACGAAGCAGTCTGGATCGCCAGATCACCCAGTCGCGGCCCGCGCCGCGGTCCGCTCCCAAACAATTGCTGATCGACCGCCTGGCCCACCAAACTGCCCAGCGCCCCACCCACGGGTCCACCAAGCGCAGTCCCCACCGCGCTGAACACCAAAGTCGCCATTACTAAGCCCTCCGCGCCCGGCGCCGAAACGCCAACACCATCGGCCACGGCGGCGCCCCCGGCCGCTCAACCACACCATGCCGCACGTCGGCATGAATCATCCCGCTCCCGCTCGACACGCCAAGATGAAGTACCCCCGGCCCCGGCTGAAGCAACAGTAAATCCCCCGCCTCGACCCGAGTCCGCGCAATCCGCTTGAACCACGGCGCAAGACCCGCCTCGATCTCGGCCCGCGCGACGCCTCGCATCGGATAATTGCGCCGCCCGATATTGACCGGAAGCCCGAACGCCACGATCACCAGCCCGAGGCAGTCAATCCCCGTCTCCGTCGCCCGTCCCTGCAACCGGAATCGAGTCCCGATCAGCCCGCGCGCGCGCGCGACGACCATGTTCATGCCCCCGGATATCGCGTCAAAAGATCGTTGCCCGGCACGTGCGGCTCCCCCCGAAAGTTGGCCACGTTCGCGAAGCGCGTCGCGCACGTCGCGATGGTCTTGTCGCACCCCTCGCGAAGCTCGATCCAAGCGCCTACCGCAATGTCATGCGGCGCCAGTTCGCGCAGTCGCACCACCGCCCCCTCAGCCCCCCAGATCACCGTAGAAATCCCGGTGTTCGCCCCGCTCAGCCAGCGCAGCCGACCGAACAAAAAGCGCCCCTCCGCCACCCGGTCGATCGTCAGTTCACCCGTCCCGAAACGCCGCATCCTTCGCGCGCCGGGCATAGACGGTCGAATTGCCGACCGCCGCACGCTTGGCCGAGAGCGTCACGTTGCACGTGCTCGCCAGCACCTCGAGGAACTTGGCCTCCTTGGCCGTGGTCCAGTCATGCTTGTTCGCCACCCGCTGCTGCACCCGCCCCTTGGCCGCTCGCACCACCACTAGTTCGTTCGTTTTCTTCGGCATTTTCCCCCCTGTCACCAACTGCGGCTCTGCGGGCGAGGCAGTGCTGGTTCAGGCGAAGGCGCGAAGGAAAAGGGAAAGCCGCGAAGACGAAGAAAATGAAAAAGCGCTTCCGCGCGAAGCGCAATAGCTTCCCCCTTCCTTCCTTCGCGCCTTCCCCTTTTCCTTCGCGCCTTCGCGTGAAGAACCTTAAGCGTCCCCGCCGTCGCGCGCTGTTTCGAAAACCGGTGGCAGGGGCCGACCGACGAACACGGCCGGCCCCTGCCCAGCAACGCAAAAAGGCCCGTCGCCCGCCTGGCTGGACCCTTCCGAGAGAAATCCGCCAGCGGCCGAAAGGTCTTCCGCAAGTTCGGGCCGCCCCGCCCGACTCGCAATTCGTCACTGTTCCCAAAAGGTACCGGATCATCGTGACGATGTCAAGGACTATTTTGCCTATCTGGTTCTAGATGGGGCCGCGGCTAGCTCTTTCCCGCCACAATTTCGCGTCTGTTCCAGCCTCGACAAGCCACCCGCCCCCGCCTATCCCGCATCTATATTCAGGAGCTCCAATG
>JBDSGJ010000013.1:0-84286 GCA_039919075.1 Sphingomicrobium sp. | reverse complement strand
CCTGGAGCGGAGCGGTATCGGCGGCGCCGGCCGGCGTCAGGGTGCACGTCAGGAGCGCTGCGGCAATCGCAAGCGCCGCGCCCCTGGCCGGAAGGATCGAGCAAGCAGAGTGGAAGTGAGAGATTGTCATGACGGCACTCACGATGAAAAAAAAGGGCTCGCTGCGTTTAAACCGCGAGCCCAGGGGAGGAATGTGCCGCGCCTGATCCCTTTCGATATTCTACGTGGCCGGGCACGATCAGAACTTCTTTGACACCCCGAACTGGATCAGACGACCGAGGGTGGCGCCGTTGTCATAACCCGCCCGCTGATTTCCGATACTGCGGAAGATCGGCGGATCCTTGTCAAACGCGTTGTTCACGTTGAGCGTGAACTCGAGATCCTTGAGCACAGCGCTGCTGCCTGGCACGGCATATTTGAAGAAGAGGTTGACGGTGTTGTAGGCTCCAACCCTGTCCTGCGGCGTGCCATTCGCGGTCGGTATGCCAGTGATTGATGCCGTGCAGGCAGGCGTCGTGGTGGAGTCGCAGCGCACCACCGGGAACCCTGAACTGTGATTGAGCGTCGCCTGCGCGCGGAAGCTGCCGATGTCCACACCCGCCGATGCCGACAGGAACAGACGGCTCGTCCCGTTAGTGACGATCCTCAGGGTACTCGGGAGGAGGAGGTTGGTCGCCACGAGCTCGTTGATGACCGGCGCCCCGGCCCCGGTTTGGGACTTACGTTTCAGGGTATAGTTTCCGGAGACGCCGGCATCGAACCCGCCGAAGCTGGTCAAAGTCCGGTAATTGGCCGAAAAATCGAGACCCTCGACCTTCACGCTGCCGTAGTTCCCCTGACGGAAATCGATCAGTTCATAGACGTTGCGGCAAGCTGCGGGATTAGTGCAGCCCGCCCCCACCGTGGCGAGCACGGTCGCCGCCTGCGGCGCGCCGGAGGTATTAATGAAGTCAACAACCTGCGCCAGGGGCACCCCGCCTGGGATTGCCAGGATGTTGTTCGGGAACCGCGCGAAAATTCCGTTGTTCGGAGTTGGCGTGGTGATCGCGTTCTTGAACTTGACGTTGTAGTAATTCGCGCTGGCGTGCAGTCCCTGGATAAACGGCGGGTCGAGGTCGAAGCCGAACGAATAGCTCTTGGCGGTCTGCGGCTTTAGACCGGGGTTCGATCCCTGCGTAGTAACAAGGCCGGTTGCTGTCGGAGCATCGCCAGGCCGAACAAACGCGTTGAATGGTAAGGCGCTGATCGAGTTACGCGCCGCACCAAGCTGGTCGTTCGGTGAAGGTGCGTTGAAGGAGGTGCTGTAGTTGCCGCGCACGCCGAACCACGCGGTCGGCTTGAGGTTGAAGCCGACCTTCGGGTTGGTCGTGTGCCCAAAGTCGCTGAAACGATCATAGCGGACCGAACCGGCCAGCGTCAGCGAGTGGATGGCGCCCGTCCGGTTGTCGGCGCCGACAATGGGGACCTGGACCTCGCCGAACAGCGAGTCGATGTGGCGTTTATACTGCACATAAGGCTGGGCGAAGACAGCGCCAATCACGGCGTTGGCAGGCGAAGTGCGCTGCTTGAACGCGTCGTCCATGTGCTCATAGCCCACCGCCACTTTGACGTCGCCGCCTGGCAGCCTGTACAGTGTACCGTCGAGGATCGCGCGGAAGTCGAACAGCTTGTCCTTGCCCTGCCCCGCAGTTTCGCTGTTGGCGAGCTGCTGGATCGTCGTGATATCAGCGGCCGACGGATTGTAGAAATTGATCGTTGTCGCCGCGGTCGTGCCGTTTGCCAGCGAATTCAGCAGGCCCTGATTCAACCCCTGAAGCTGGAACACGCTGTTGCTGCTGCTGTAGTTGAACAGCGTCCGCAACGACCAGTTGCTGTTGAGTTTCGCCTTGAACTCGGCGTTCGCGCCCCACTCGTCGAATCTGCTCACCGAGGTCGCAGAGTTCTGTCCGAGCAACGGCGCAAGGGTGAAGAACACGGTTTCGGTGGCGGTCGGGCTCTCGCCGGGGACCGGCGTGTAATAGAAGTTGCGGAAGCTGGGCCCGATCCCGAACCTGGGGAAGCCCGGTGAACTGACGCCAGCCAAATTAACCTGGCCGCGGAACGGCGAGAACGAGGTCGATTTACGCGAGCCATAGAAGGCCCGCAAATCGGCCGTCAGCCAGCCGGTGAGGTCCTGGTGCAGACCGGCAAGCGCACCGTGGCGCGTGCTGAGCGGAATAAAGCTGATGTCGTCGCTCGGATCGCAAACATTCGGCGTCGTGGACGTCAGTGCGGGCAACGCGTACAGGTTGTTGCCGACCTGAACGTTGCCCGGAGCGCATGAACGGCCGCGCGGCGTCAGATTGGGCGAGAGCCAGTCGACATCCTTGATATAGTCGCGATCACGTCCGAACAGCGCACTATTATGCTGATAGTTATATGCAGCGAAGATTGAGCCCGAACGCCAGTCCTTACCAATGATCGCGCCGGCATCGACCTGATGGTAATTGTCCGCGAAGCCATGCCGAGCAGTGACTTTCAAGCCGTCGAAGCGCTTGCGGGTGATGAAGTTGATCACGCCACCGACCGCGTCGGAGCCGTAGGTAGCGGAGCCGCCATCGGTTACCACCTCGACCCGCTCGATCGCGATCGGCGGGATGAGGTCGGGATCGATGGCGTTCTGGGTAACGCCGACCGATGCAATGCGATGCCCGTCGAACAGCACCAGGGTCGATGCCGACGAGCTCGTCTCACCCGCCAGATTGCGCAGGTTCGGCCGCACAACTTGAATCTGGTTGGAAGCGACCCCGAGGCGTGCCGTCGGCACATTGTTGAACAGGTTGGTGACCTGCGGAACAGTGGCCAGCAACTCGTTAGCCGTGGTCGCGCCGCTTGAAGCGATCCGCTCCTGACCCACGGCGATCAGGTTCGAGCCGACCGGCGGCGCCCCTCGCAGGATCGTACCAGTGACCACGATGTCTTCGAGTTTGTCCGACGAATTATTAACGGGCTGCTGCCCTGCGTTCGCGGCCTTGACGCCGCTCGGCGTAGGCTGCGCATTGGCAACACCAGGCAGCGCCAGCATCACGGCGACGACGCTCATCGCAGCGCTGGAACGCAACCCGGCCGCACGGGCCTCTAGTGAAATCTTCATGAATCCTCCCTGTCGAATGATCGATATTCTTACGTGTGCTCGATCTCTTCCGACTCAGAATGCCTTAACCAAGGCGGAGGATCAATCTTTTTTCGTACCACGAGAAAAGTATTTATCAGACAAGGAGGAAGCGGCAATCGCGACCCGTTGATTGATCGCAGTGGCGATGGGCGCGAAGGGCGGCCGCTATCGCTCTCACCTCCGGAACCGATGCGCGAACGCTTTCCTCGCGAATCGAGAAAACCTTCGAGCCCGGGCTTGCACTCGCCGGAGCGATAAAGTCTCTACCCCCGAATGGCCATGATTGATGTCACCCACAACCGGCTCGCGCTGCTCAAGGCAATCCGTAACGGCGGCCCCATCGCGCGTACGGAGCTTCAGGAGTTCACCGGCCTCGCGAGCGCGACGATCACTCAGGTGACGTCCGAGCTCCTGAAGCGGGGTCTAATTGTCGAGCGAAAGGAAATCGCCAAGCGAAACGGACGCCCGCGCATCCTTCTCGACATCGATCCCGATGGCGGTATCGTCGTCGGTGCGAGCCTGACAAGCCGCAGACGCTTGATTATCACGTTCGTCGATCTGACCGGCGAAGTCCGCTTCAAAATGGACACAGGCAGCACCGACGCGCATACCCATGAGGAACTCGCAGACCGTGTGGCGCAGGCGCTGGAGACGGCCATTGGCGAAAGCGGCTTCACCCGCGACGAAATCCTGCGCGTAGGCCTCTCTCTGCCTGCCCTTGTCGACAGCGTTCACGGCACCTTCTACTTCATGAGCACGTTCCCGCTCGGCCCCTACCCGCTTGCTGAGCGCATTGCGAACAAGCTCGGGCTTCCCGTCACCATCGAAAACGAGATGAACTGCATTGCCCGGTTCGAACATTGGTTCGGCCGGGCGCGACACCTGGATACGCTGACGGTCATTGATGTGGGACATGCGATCGGTGCCGCGGAATATCGTTCGGGCCTACCCAAATGCGGCGCCCATGGCATCACATCGCAGCTCGGCCATATGAAACTGCACGCTGGCCCCAAGGGCCGCCCCTGCTATTGCGGCGCCCGTGGCTGCGCGAACGCCTATGCCAGCATTTTCGGAATCCTTCAGCAGGCCGGGCGGGTTTCCTCCACCGTCCCGCCGATCGAGGATCTGGACCAGGCCTTTCAGAACCTGCTGGCGGAAGCTGCGGGATCGAACCAAGCCAGCGCGCTCATCGAGAACGCGGGATGGCATCTCGGCTTGCTCGTCGCCAATCATATCAACGTGGCTGACCCCGGCGATGTCCTGATCCTCGTGTCTGACGATCGTTTCACGACGTTAATCCGGAAATCGTTCGATCAGGCTATTCGTGACAATGCATTGCCCGGCCTCCTGAATTTTACAAACGTCAGGTTCGAGCTTTTCAGCAGCGATGGTCCGGCCAAAGGAACCGCAGCCCTTGCCCTTGAGCAGAGCTACCTCGATGGTGCGGCTTTCAGGCGCTCGGCGTTGCGGCCGACCTGAAACCCATGCAATCGATGACCAACGGCGGCTTAAACCGAACGGCACGAGAGACCGCCACGATAAGGAGAGACGAAGATGAGGGACTCTGGAAAGATCACCCGGCGCGGGTTGCTCGCGTCAGCGCTCTTTGTCACGGCCACACCGATTTGGGGCGCGTCGCCACAAACCGGCTACAAGGATGCGTCGGCCCCCATAGAGGCGCGCGTCCGCGATCTCCTTGGTCGAATGACGCTTGAGGAAAAGGCGGCGCAACTCTGTTCCTCATGGTTCGGCAAAGGCCGCCTTCTCGACGCTCAGGGGAACTTCTCGGCAGAAAAGGCGGCGACAGCGATCCCCCAGGGGATTGGTCAGTTCGCGCGCCCGCACGACTGGGCGGGGACTTCCCGCTATTTCGAGCGCTTTCGCGAAATTGAGGACAGCGTGGCGCTGGTCAACGCGATCCAGCGTTTTCTCGTCGAGAAGACACGTCTCGGCATTCCCGCGCTGTTCCATGAAGAAGGTGCCCATGGCTATCTCGCCAAGGACGCGACGATCTTTCCCAGCCCACCCGCGCTCGGCAGCACCTGGGATCCGGATCTGCTAGCACAGGTGTACACGGTCACCGCCAAGGAGATTCGCGTGCGCGGCGGCACGGTCGTCCTCTCCCCGGTCGTCGATCTCGCGCGCGATCCGCGCTACGGCCGCGTAGAGGAATTCTATGGCGAGGATCCGCGACACGTAGCGGTTATGGGGACGGCCGCCGTCCGCGGGTTTCAGGGCCGTGAGCGTCCGATCGGCCGCGATCACGTGTTCGCTACACTCAAGCACTTCGTCCACGCAGCGCCGCAGGGCGGGCTCAACATTGCGCCGGCCGACATCAGCGAACGTACGTTGCGTGAGGCGTTTCTGGTGCCGTTTGCCGAAATCGTTCGCGCCGCCAATCCTGCCTGCATCATGCCTTCCTACAATGAAGTCGAGGGCATTCCGGCACACGCCAGCGTTGAACTGCTACAGGGGACCGGGCGGCGGCAACTGGGTTTCCACGGCGCCTTTACCAGCGACTATGGCGGAATCGGCAATCTGGTCACCCACCACCACGTCGCTGCCACGAAACTGGACGCGGCCGTGCTGGCAATGAACGCGGGCGTGCAGGCCGACCTTCCCGACGGCGAATGCTATGTTCACCTGCCTGAACTGGTCCGCGCCGGCCGGATCAGCGAAGCCCAGGTCGATGCCGCTGTTGCGCAGATCCTCGCGCTCAAGTTCGAAGCGGGTTTGTTCGAAAACCCGTACCTTGATGCTCGCCGCGCCCGGCGTGAAACAAACACGCCCGCTGCTGTTCGCCTTGCCCGCACCGTGGCCGAAAAGTCAGTCGTGCTACTAAAAAATGATGGCCTAGTTCCGCTTCAGACAAAGAGCCAATTGAAGCTCGCGGTGATCGGTCCGAACGCCGCTGAGCCGCTGTTCGGGGGCTATTCGGGCGCGAACGCAAAGGCGGTCGGCATTCTGGAGGGCATTCGCAAGGGAGCGCCGAAAGGGGTCACCGTCGAGCATGCCGAAGGGGTTTGGATCACCGCGCCCGACAAGGATGGGCGGCACGAGACTTTTCCAAGGGGAAACTCGAGCGTGTCGGTCGAGGAAAACAGCGCCCGCATCGCACAGGCTCGGGAAGTGGCAGCCCGGGCCGACGTCCTATTGCTGGTGCTTGGCGACGTCCCGGAAATCACGCGCGAGGCAGTTGACTTCAAAATGCCCGGCGACCGCAGCAGCCTCGATCTCTGGGGGCAGCAGAATGAGCTCGTCGAGGCGATGATCGCGACGGGCAAGCCCATCGTCGCGCTGCTCCTTAACGGCCGCGCGTTGACGGTGACCCGGCTCGCCGAGAAGGCCGGTGCCCTGTTCGAAGGTTGGTACCTCGGCCAGGAAGGCGGCAATGCCTTTGCCGATATATTGTTCGGAAAGGTCAATCCCGGCGGCAAGCTGGCGGTCTCGTTTCCGCGATCGGTCGGCGAGCTTCCGGTCTATTACAATAGGCACCCGAGCGCTGACGTGAATCAGTTTATCGAAGGGCAGCGCAAACCGCTCTTCCCGTTCGGTCACGGGCTCAGCTACACGACGTTCGTGGTTTCGGAGCCACGCCTTGCTCGACCCGGGATCGCCACGGGCGAAGGCGTCGACGTCGCCGTTGACGTAGCCAATACCGGGCAGCGAGCTGGCGATGAAGTCGTCCAGCTGTACATCCGTGACGAAGTCAGCTCCGTTCCTCGCCCGGTACTCGAGTTGAAGGCGTTTCGGCGCGTGACCCTCGCACCGGGCGAGAAGAAAACCCTTATCTTCCGTCTCGAGCCCGACGATCTGGCGTTCTGGGATATCGACATGAAGTGGACCGTCGAGCCGGGCACCTTCGTAATTTCGGCGGGCGCCAGCTCGGCCGCGCTAAAGTCGGCGAAGCTCAATGTCGCCTGAGGGGAGCAACCAGATGAAAGTCGATCGCAGAACCATTTTGGCGGGAGCCGCGACAGCTACGGGCACTCTCGCGCTCCCACCTACCGCGGCGGCGGCCAATCCTCGGCGCTACGCGAGTTTCCGGCCCGGCGAGCCCTGGCTCGACACCAGTGGCAAGCCGATCCAGGTGCGCGGTGGCTCGATCCTTCAGGTCGGCGACGACTATTTCTGGTATGGCGAGAACAAGGAGCGCACGACCGGCAAGGACAGGATCTGGCACTGGGGCATCCGCTGCTATCGCTCAAAGGATCTCTACAATTGGGACGATGCCGGGATCATTATTCCTCCTGAACCGAATGACCCGACGTCGCCGCTCCATCCCTTCAAATATGTCGATCGCCCGCACATTCTGTTCAGTCCCGAGACCAAAAAGTTCGTCTGCTGGATCAAGGTCATGGAGGATCCATATCAGACGCGTTCAGTGCTCACGGCAGACCGGATCACCGGGCCTTACACTCTCGTGCGCAAGGGGGACCGTCCGCTCGGGATGAATGCGGGTGACTTTGATCTCGTGACAAGCCCAGACGACGGCAAGGCCTATATGTATTTCGAGCGGGTACACTCGGAACTGATCTGCGCGGACCTCACGCCTGACTATACCGGACTCACCGGCTATTATTCGACGCACATGCCGCGCGTTGGCCCGCCCTTCACGCGCGAGGGGATAGCGTACTTCTATCGCCACAACCGGCATTATCTCGCAACCTCGGGCACAACAGGATATTTCCCCAACCCTTCGGAAGTCGCCGTGGCCGGGACCTTCCACGGCCCCTGGACCACGCTCGGGGATTTGCATCCGACCGATCCCAGTCGCACCTCATTCAATTCACAGATCAGTTCTGTGTTCAGGCACCCGAGCAAGAAGGATCTCTACATTGCGCTTGCAGACCGCTGGTTTGGCACGTCCCTGTCGGGACCGCAGCTGGATAGCGGGGAGCTGTCCCGGCAGGTGCAAAGCGCCTTTCGAAAGCGCTTCTCAAGGCCACCGCTACCGTTCACTCCGGAGGAAGCCGCTGCCATGAAGATCGCGGGGCCAATCGACATCAACACCTCGATGGCGCGCCATGTCTGGTTGCCCATCCGCTTCGATGGCGAGCGTCCCACGATTGCGTGGCGAAGCGAGTGGTCGCTGGCCGATTACGAAGACGGTTGAATGGAAGCTACGGGAGCGCGCGAGCCTTCGGCTTGCGCACCGTAATGTCGCGAGCGGTCCATGCCGCCGATGCCCGGGTTGAGGCAATTGGCCGGATCCAGCCGGCAATAATGGTCAGCGAGCACCGGCTTCGCGAGATAAAGATGCCCGACATTGTGCTCGGCTGGGTACTCGGCGCCACGTGCGTCCAACAGTTGAAGAATGCGATGCTCGAGGGCAACGGGATCCACGCCCGTGCGCACGAGGTAATCCTGATGGAATACATGACAGAAGAAATGGCCGTAATATAGCTTGCCCACGAGCTGCGCCTCGATGTCCTGTGGAAGCTTCTCGAACCAGTCGCCCTCGTTTCGCGGCAGAGCTACGTCGATCGCGACGATCGCCCCCACGCGCTTTGGATGGATCGCCCGATAGCGCACTGCGCCACCCGCAACGGCAAATCGATGAAGCATCGCCTGCTGTGCCTCGCCCCGCTCACACTCAAAGGCAGCGCCTGACGCGCTTGGGAACATGGCATCGAGCAGACTGCGCGCTTCGCCCACCCCTCGATCGGCAACCTTGAGGATCAGGTGATGCTCATAGCGATCGCGGAAGTCCCGCATCCTGGATGGCAAATGCTGGGGAAGCAGCTTCGCGCAGAACTGCAACAGCCGGTCGGAAGGCTGACGTGGCAACAGGCGCGTCGCGGCGGCTAGGCGATCGATCCGATCTTTGATCCAGAAGAGCCACGGCAAGCGTTCAGTGCCGAGCGTGCGGATCGCTAGCACGGTGTCTTTTCCGTACCGCGCCGCAACATCGAAGGCCTCGCGGTGAATATATTCGCCCGAGACGGGAAGCGAGCGCGCCCCGCTGAGGAAACGCCGGCGTAGCTCGGTCAGCTCGGCGGTATCATTGGTCCCGATGTAGAATGTGGCGGCATGGTCCGGGCGGGCGAATGTGTCGAGTCGCACCGCAAAGACCAGCACCTTACCAGCGCTTCCCGAGGCCTCGAACAGCCGCCTCGGATCGGCGTTGAACCGCGCCGGGCTGGGCTCATCGATTGCCCGGACGATATCGGCATAGTCAACCGCAGCCGAGGCGGCGTGGCCGTCGTCTGCAATGTCGTCCTCCGAAAAGCGCTTCTCCTCCAGCCTTCGCAGAGCCGCCTCAGCGTCATCGCCGAGTTTCAAGCCGAGATGATTGACGAGATGAACCTCCCCGTACGCGTCGACATGGGCGAACAGCGCATATTCAGTATAGGCTGGCCCGCGTTGCACGAGCGCGCCACCCGAATTGTTGCAAACGCCGCCAATCACCGACGCACCAATGCACGATGACCCGATCACCGAGTGTGGCTCGCGGCCGAGCGGCGAGAGAACTCGCTCGAGGTCGTTGAGAGTTGACCCCGCAAGGCAAATCACCTGCGCCCCTCCCCGAATAGGAAAGACGCCGCGAATGCGGAGCGTGTTGATGATCACGACTGGTCGATCGTAGACGCCATTGGGAGTCGATCCGCCGGTCAGGCTGGTGTTGGCGGCTTGCGCTATGACGATATGGTCCGCCGCGATGCACGCCTTGAACACCCGCCAGAGTTCGACCAGCGACCCAGGCCGAACGACTAAGGCAACTGGCCCGCCCCCGGTACGATAGCCTTGGGCGTAAGCCGCCGCGCGCCCGGCGGCTGTGACGACGAACCGTCGGCCAACGAGAGCGCGAAGGTGCCCGACCAGCTTATCAGACGCGGCGGAGACCAAGATCACTCCGTGCGGCGTTCCAGGCGGTCACGCGGTGTCGTTGCCGCCCAAGCTTGGCAATTCCCAATTCGATCACATCGCCTTCATTCAGCCAGACCTGTGGGCTCATACCCATACCAACACCCGGAGGGGTACCTGTCGTGATGATATCACCCGGCAGGAGAACCATGAACTCGCTGAGGTAACTGACGAGTTCCGCACAATCGAAGATCATCGTCCGCGTGTTGCCGGTCTGCATTCGCTTGCCGTTGACGTCGAGCCACATGTCGAGGTCCTGCACATTGCCGACCTCATCCTTCGTGACGAGCCATGGACCGACGGGTCCGAAGGTCTCACACCCCTTCCCGCGATCCCATGTGGGGCCCCGTTCCATTTGAAACGCTCGTTCGGAGAGGTCGTCGCAGACCAGATAGCCTGCCACATGCTCAAGCGCCCGCTCCTTATCGACATATCGGGCGCGCGAGCCAATGACGATGCCGAGCTCGACCTCCCAGTCCATCTTGGTGGCGAGGCGCGGTTTACGAACGTCGTCGTCTGGTCCTTGGATGCACGAAACTGCCTTGGTGAAGATCACGGGTTCCCCGGGAACGGGCAAGCCGGTCTCGGCGGCGTGATCAGAATAATTGAGCCCGATCGCGACGAACTGGCGCGTGTTCCCGACCGGCGGCCCGAAGCGCACCACACCCTCTATTGCAGGCAGTTCATTCGGGTCCAGCGCCGCAAGGCGGGCGAGGCCCTCGGGCGCAAGCACCTCGCCGGCGATGTCGTCGACAAGGCCAGTGAGATCACGGAGGGTTCCCGTTGGGTCGACCAGGCCGGGCCTTTCCTCCCCGGCAGATCCGAACCGTACAAGCCTCATTGGTCGATCTCCTTTACTAGCGGGCGCCCACGGCCCCATCCTTGATAAACTCAGCCTGATATAGCCAGGCCACAGGCGCCTTCCTTGTACGAGGAGCAGATCCACCCGTCGCCCATGGTCTCAATAGGTGGCGCGCCCACCCGAGATATCGAACGTGGCTGCGGTGGAAAAACTACACTCCTCGCTGAGCAGCCAGCATACGAGCGCAGCGATTTCTTCAACCTCGCCCACGCGCGCCATTGGAATCATCTGCACCATATAGTCGATTTGCGACTGAGGCATCTGATCGAGCATGGCTGTGCGAAACACGGCCGGTGTCACGGCGTTGGCGAGAATGCCGCGTGTTGCGAGTTCCTTGCCGAGGGCCTTTGTAAAACCGAGAATCCCGGATTTCGAGGCAGCGTAGGCCGCTGCATTCGGATTTCCTTCCTTTCCACCCACCGACGACATGTTGACGATGCGCCCATAACCGTTCGCATGCATGAACGGGAGAACGGCCCGACAGCAATAAAATACGCCATTTAGATTGATATCGATAACGCGGCACCATTCAGCGACACTATATTCGGCGACCGGTGCGGTTTCGCCGGTAACTCCAGCCGAACACAGCAGAAGGTCAAGGCGCCCAAAAAATTTGTTTGTCTTCTCGGCGGCGGCCGCGACCGCATTTGGGTCGGTCACGTCGACCTGCACCGTAAATTCAGTGCCTATTTCAGCTGCCAATCGCCCCAAAGAAGCTTCGCTGGAATCCCAAACAGCTACGCGACCACCTTCGCGCGCAATGCGGTGCGCCACTGCCTTTCCTGCGCCAGACGCACCGCCTGTAATGACCGCAGCACGTCCCGAGAACCGTGTGTTGTTCAATCATTCCTCCTCGCCGAAGTGCAGTGTCGTCGAACGCAGTTTGGCCTATTTATCAGACAATTTAAAGCTGTGAATTTGATGACTGCCGTCGCAGAAGAGTATCACGCCCAATTCAATAGTCGCCGAGGTCGACACCTGCGCCACTTCCGGCTGCGACCTCGACAAGATTCACGGGTTCGTACGTGCTTCCCGTTCCCGACTTTCAAGCTCACGTCATTTGGGATTCTGTCGAGCAGTCGCAGGACCAAGTATCGAAAGAGTGTTGGCGCGCTCGGCTGTATCGACGCCACGCGTTGAAGTACCTCATCGTTGGAGAACGCGCATACGCACGATATTAATCTTCTCTGCCGGAAACATATTGTAGCGTTCGTCACCATTAAGCGTGCGCCCACCGATCCAGCGCCCGCGCTCGAAGCTGCCTTCCTGCGCCGTATCTAGCTCGACATCCTTGCCAGGGATCGCAATGTGGAAGGATGCGCCCCGCGCCACGATAAGGAACTCATCGTCCTCGGTCTGAATAACGAGCCCGTAGCCTATGGGCTTTTCTGGCGCCGCTGATCCAGTCCCGGCGCCGAACAGCCCCTCAGTGGACCGCGGCCCACGCACGGAGATCTGGTAGCCACCGAGGGTCAGCTTTTCCTCGTTGCCAGCGGCAAGTCGAAAGCCGCGAATCCGATCCTCCTGCTGAGCCCTCAGGATCGGTGCCCGCAGTGTCTCGAGCGTGCGATACGCCTTGAACAGGTCAGCGTCATCCGGAACGTCCTCGATACCGAATGGCGAGAAGCCGATCGCGTCAAATCGCCCGACGGCGAGGAATAGGTTCCCAACATCAGGCTTTGCCTCGGGGACGAAAATCGGATTGTCGGCTCGGTGATAGTCAGCGAGCGTGCCCGCGAAATCGTCAATGTAAATGTCAGGAGAGAGGAAGGCGAGATTTGGTGCAGCAGCCTTCCACACATCCAGCACGCGCGCAACTGGCCCCCCGCTCGGATAATCCCCCGGCTCAGGTGCCTTCTCTACCGGTCCGAGCCAGGCATTGGCATACATGGGCAGATGCAGTTCGGCTTGGCCAGCCTGGGCCACCCGGTCCACGTAACGCCCAAAGTTCCACGCCATGAATATTTCATTGGCCGACTTGTCGGTGCCGAAGACTTCTGCCCAATTCCCGGAAGTGCGGAATCCTCCGCGGCCCCAAATCTTACGCAGATATTGGCCGAGCGTTTCCCGGTTGTGCTGGAGATAGGTCATCAACGACGGCGGCACAGGTTTGGACCAGGCTTCTTCAGCCTGAACCGATCGATCCCGACTGTCGCCGAGCAGCCCGACTTCGTTCTCCACCTGAACGAGGATTACGGTGTGCTGCTTATCAACTTCGCGGACATGTCGCATGAATGCGCCAAAGGCATGCGCATCTGCCTCAACCAGCCGCTCGTTGAAACTTGATAGAGCGACGCCCCGACGCAACAGGGCGCCAATCCCATGCAGCTCGACACCTGGGTCACGTTTGGCGCGAGGGAAACGGGCTTCGTCGCGCCGAACCCACCTTGGGGCGTATGTTGACTCGGCATTCTTGTAGCCGCCAAACCAGATCAGCACGAGGTGGATGTCGCGGGCGCGCGCTTGCCGGATCTGGTCGTCTACCGCAGTGAAATCGAAGCGCCCCTCCCGTCGTTCAACTAACTCCCAACTGGCCGTGCCGATGACCGTTCGGACACCGTTGCGGGCAAGCCGATCCCAGATCGGCGCCATATACTTGGGCGCCGACGCGCTTGAATTGTGCAGCTCGCCTCCAATAGCAAGATAGGGACGGGAATCTACGATCAGCTGCACCGCATGTCCGCGCCGTTCAAGCCGCGGCATATCTTTCGCATTGCTTGAACCGGACGCTAGAAAAACACTGAAAAGAAACAAAATTATAAAACGCATTGCTTGACCTCACCTTGAGGAAAACCTTTTGTCCACCTTGCTCTCGGACGGTACGCGCCAAATCCATCCGGACTTCGACCGCTGAGTGCTTTGGCGTCAATCACACAGCGTTCCGGCGAACGATCCGCGAGTATATTGCTGAGCTCGGCTTCAAGGTCCGCTTGAAAGTGGCGCGGTCGACACTGGCCAGCCCGAACTTGGGCCCATAGCCCTGCTGCCACTCGAAATTGTCGAGCAGCGACCAGTGCAGATATCCGAGCACCGGCACACCCTTGGCGATGGCTTCGTGGAGTCCGGCGAGCACTTGCACCATGTACCAGGCGCGGCGGGCGTCATTCTCGGTATCTATGCCGTTTTCGGTTACAAATACCGGCTTGCCGGTGCGCTCATGAACGTATTCGACTGTGTTGCGCAGGGCGCTGGGCTGCTTGATCAATTCGTTTTGTTGGCTGGGTGAGACGAATGGCATGGCGGGTTGAGCGGGAAGCTTGGCTCCAGCGCCTGGAATTTGTACCTGTCGGTAGGTCTGCACCCCGACGAAGTCACCATCGCGCTTTACCGCGTCCATCCACAAGCCATAAGCAAGTTCGCGCAGTTCACGGAATTTGCTGCCTTCATTTCCTGGCTGAAAATCGACCAGGTTGAGCGTGACGCCAGTCGGTAGTCGTGGTTGCGCCGCCTTTATAGCTGCGAACCCTTTTTTGTGCGCAGCCAGAAGCTGCGGGGTCATGGCTTTGATGTCAGGGGCATTCATTGTCACGAACCGCTCAACTCCGGTGCGGTGGGCGGCTTCGGCATGGGCCCTCGCCTCTCGCTCGTCTGCAGACTTGAAATAGGCCTGGCTTTGCGGAAAGGTCCTGTACGTCAAGCCGACTTGCGGCTCATTGATGGTGAACGCGTATCCCATAGCGTCCCCAAGCGCCCTCACGGCGCGGTCGCAGTAGCGGGCAAACAGATCCGGCGAGTCGGGATTGAGCCAGCCACCCGCTTCGGCGAACCAGCGCGGCGCCGCCGTATGGAAGAACGTTATCGCTGGAGTTATCCCCGCAGCGTGCAAATCGGCAAGGATCACCTTATAATGATCCAGTTCGGCGTTGGAGAATTGCCCGGGTGAAGGCTCGATCCGCGCCCATTCGATCGACATGCGGTAGGTGTTGAGGCCCAGAGCCTTGAGAAGGGCGATATCCTGACGCCAACGATTGTAACTATCACAGGCGTCGCCCGAGCGTTCCTTGAAGGTCGTCTCCTTAATGTTCTCCATCAACCAGAGATCTGAGTTTGTGTTGTTGCCCTCGATCTGGTGACCCGCAGTCGAAGCCCCCCAGCGGAAAGCTTGCGGGAACCGCTGGTTCAAGCTTGCCGCTGACAAGGGGGTAAGAGTGCTGATCGCAGCCATCCCCGCACCCGCGAGGACCGCCCGTCGCGTCGCGAGAATCTCTTTCTCTTTCATGACACCTCCTTGTCCGATGAATGAACTTACCCGCCACCGACCGACAGGAGTCAAGATGCGTCGCAGTACGAGGCATTGCTATGCGCCCGGGCGATGCAATCTAGGAGAATGTCAACGAAGTGCCCACAAGCTGTCAGCCTAAGGAATAGTCGGGCGTACGCGCCTTGGACGCGGCTTTAAGGTAAGCGGTGGCTGCTCAATAGGGTCATCCACGACCATCCGGATTGGCGTCGCGAAACAAAAACATGCCACCTCGGACACTAATTCGCACATCGCAGCGTCGCTGGGTTACGCCACCCGAGCAAGTATCACGGTCGCGTTCAAAAAGTGCACAGGCACTACGCTCGGCAGCCAACGACTAGGCAGTTTGCAGCGATCATCATCGCGCATCGTTGATGGAAAAGAAGCGGGCTTGGCGGATCAGCGAAGCTCGCCAACTGGGAACGACCCTTTGCATTAGCGCCGCGCACTGCAAGCTCGTTTGTTGACCCACATTCCTTGACCGCAGCGCGCCGCGGTACGATACGACCGTTTGGTCTGGCATGGACCGGCGCTAACCGGAGAAGCGTATGTCTGTCGTAAAACTCTCCAACCCGGTCCGGCAGGACTTATCGCAGAATATCGGTTCGGCAATCACGCTCGGCAAGGAGGCGTTGCTTTCTGGCGAGCACGCGGCCGAATTTCGATCGATCCTGGAACAGCGAGGTGTCCTCCTTTTTCGCGAACTGAACTTATCCGACGAAGAGCAGGTGGTTTTCACCAAGACGCTCGGCACCATGGCGGACGACATCTTCAAAATCAGTATGGACCCGCTGGAAAATCCCCTGTTCGCCTACACCAAGGGAGCATTCTTCTGGCACATCGACGGGACAATGTCGGACGTTCCGATTTTTGCCTCGGTAATGAGTTGCCGGCGCAAGTCCCTTGTCGGCGGTACGACCGAATTCGCCAACACCTACGCCGCTTTCGCTGATCTGCCATTGTCTGACCAGGAGGCACTAGACGGATTGCAGGTCGTCCACATGTTCGAGACTTCGCAGCGCTACGTTAACCCGGAACCCGACTATGCCACCGTGAAGGACTGGCAACGGTTCCAGCCGGCGACGATTCCGCTTGTGTGGAAGCACAGATCGGGCCGCAAGTCGTTGGTCCTGGGATCGACCGCATCGCACATCGAAGGAATGGGCGTGCGCGAGAGCCTCGACCTGCTTGTTCGCCTACGCGACCACGCGACGCAACCTCAGTTCGTTTATTCCCATCAGTGGACCGTCGGGGACCTGGTGATTTGGGACAATACCGGCACCATGCACCGCGTATTGGCGTACCCGCACGACAGCGGTCGACTGATGCACCGCACGACTATCAAGGGCGAGGAACCCTTTGCCTAAACAACTTCCCGTGGCCATCGTCACTGGGGCCAGTCGCGGTGCGGGGCGCGGCATTGCCGTAGCATTGGGCTCTCACGGCTGCACGGTCTATGTGACGGGGCGCTCTGAGACGCTGAGCGATTCCAGTGTGCCCGGCACAATCCACGAAACCGCGGCTGCGGTCACCGCTGCTGGCGGCCGGGGCATCGCAGTTCGCGTCGATCACGCGGACAACGCGCAAGTCGCTGCACTCTTCGAGCGCGTCGTGGCGGAGAATGGACGGATCGACATTCTCGTCAATAATGCTTGCGCAATCCACGACCAATTGAGCGCCCCAGGAAATTTCTGGGAAAAGCCGCTCGCAATTGGCGACATGATCGATGTCGGCGTGCGGAGCGGGTTCGTCGCTTCGTGGCATGCAGCCCCGACGATGGTTGCGCAGGGGCGTGGCCTGATCGTCTTCACCTCTGCACCAGGATCGATGCATTACGTTTTCGGTCCGGCATATGGAGCGCACAAGGCGGGCGTCGACAAGATGGCGCACGACATGGCCATCGACTTGCGGCTGGCGAACGTGGCGTCAATTTCCATCTGGATGGGGTCACTCGCCACCGAGCGCCTGCTCGCCATGATAGAGGCGGACCGGGCGAAGTTCGGGCACCTGTCCGATACGCTCGAAACACCCGAGTTCACCGGACATGTGGTCTGGGCCCTCTACAACGATGATGAATTGATAGCGCTGACCGGCCAGACCGTAATCGCAGCCGAGATGGGGCAACGCTATGGCATCCGAGATCGTGGCGGGAGGGCCCCCGCCTCCGTCCGTGACACCCAAGGTATCGCACCACCATCATTCTATCCTAATGTTGTCCGTTGAGAGGATATCGCTTTGAATGAGGCCGAACTGCTACAATTACGGCGTGAACTGGACGTGTTGCTGGATCGTCGCGCGATCGAGGACGTGGTTCACTCCCACGCCCGCGGACATGACCGCTTTGACACGGACCTGATGCGGGCCGCCTATCACGACGATGGCGTGGACGAGCACGGATCGGCTTCAATCAATGCCGCGCCCGATTATCCGGATTGGGCAAACCGCGTCCATGCCGGCGGGTCGCAGCTTTGCCTCCACAATATCACCACCCAGAATTGCGACATCGACGGCGTTACGGCGCATGTCGAAAGCTATGTGCTGGTCGGGCTCCTTAATCCAGATGGCAAGTCGGTCCGTTTCATCAACGGCCGATATATCGATCGGATGGAAAAGCGCGAGGGCAAATGGGCAATAACCTTGCGGCGCTGCACGGTCGACCTCCTTTTGGCAGGGGATGCCACGATCCTGACGTTACCGCAGTTTCAGCGAGGCGGCTTTATCAAAGGCGCGCGTGACGAAAGCGACGTATCATACCAGCGTCCGCTCGACCTTGAAGCCCCAGTCTCTCGCTGGTGAAGAATCTGTGCGATCTGATGGCGATGATTGAGGCGCGCGAAGCAGAAGTTCTCGGTCAGCCACCCCGCCTGGCGCCGGTCGATAGGAAGTCAGCTGCCGCCGAAGTTGAGGCGGTAACGGCAACGCTGCGCAGTCAAGTGGTTGGGGACGCAAAATCGATCGCACTCGACCAAATACCGGAGATTATGTTCACATTTTGCCGCTACCCCGCGCTTTGGGATGCGATCGTCGGCCTGTCTCTCCCCTTGCAGAACGCCGCCGCCGTTCTGCCGGCACGCGAGCGTCAGTTGGCGATCCTGCGCACAGCGTGGCTGTTGCAAGCACCCTACGAGTGGGGCGAGCATGTGAAGCACGGGAGAAAGATCGGCTTTTCCGACGAAGACATCGATCGCCTGATTGCGGGTTCGGCAGCGCCTGGGTGGGACGAAAAAGATCGAGCGATCGTCCGTTGCTGCGAGGAACTACGCGAAAACGCGATGGTGACGGACGAGACATGGGCCAAATTGAGCGAGCATCTAGACGATCATCAGCGCTTTGAACTGTTAGTTTTGATCGGACATTTCACGAACGTAGCATATTTTCAGAACTCGTTGCGTCTCAGGCTCGAGCCATCGAACGAAGGTTTGCGAGCACGCTGATCCTGACCGCATCAGGTGGTGCAGCCTGATTGTTATTGCATCATGGCCTGCATCGCCAGTGTTCACCGGAGGTGTAGCGAAGTGGAACCGGAAGCCGGCGCTGATCGGCGCCGGCCCATCATTCTTCGCGTCCGACCCGCGTGCCATGAAGTGAACAATTGCCTGTCTTTTGCGTAAGCTCGAATGCCAGGGGGACTAAATCGGCTGCATCGCGCAATGGCAGGCTTCAAAGCGCGCGCCGACCGAGTTCAAGGCCGCCATCGCATAGCCAGACGGGTGTTTAATCGAAGGCAATAACCCATTGTTCACGCTGTGCAACCCGTTCACGGTCTGACGTTCGATGTGCCATCCGCTCCCGTGCCAAAGACTCGTGCATATTCGCGGCGATCGCCAGAGCCAGTATCATCGGGCTCCCGCTCAATCGCCAATGGACGGTGCACTGGAGTCGGGCGGGCGTGACCGATCACAAAACCGCTGCAGCGACCAGCGCCTTGCTCACCCTCGACCGTGATTGGCTACGAAAGCGCGGCCACCGCTTCGCTTGTGTCTGGGTTCGTGAAAATGACAGCGGCGATGGCAGGAAAGCCAGTCACGCCCATATTCTCCTTCACATGCCGTTCAAGGGCACAGAAACGATCCTTCTCGATGCCGCACGTCCGTCTTCAGTCGTAGATCGGGCGCAGTTCGTTATCGAGGTAATATCGCGTCAGCGCCATGGAAGCGAGCAGGTCAGGCGAGCCGTCGTACTCGATCGATATCCAGCCTTTGAACTCGTGCACTTTAAGTAGGCGATAGAGGCCTTTCAGGTCGAGCTCGCCTTCCCCCGGCTCCCAAAACCAGCGTCTGCCGTCATCCGTGATCTCCGGGTCCCGGGCGTAGCGCACACTGTCGGGCTGTTTCGCAGAAGCGGTATCCTTGAGGTGAAAGGTGCTGATGCGGTCGTGATAGTCCTCGTAGAACTTCAGCGGGTCCTCGCCCATGATCGCTATCTGGGCGGTGTCAATGCAATAGTGAACGAGCTTTGGATCTGTCGATTCGATCAGCTCGCGATGGTTGAGCAGATTGATCGCGCAGAAGAATTCGTTGTGAAGCCCTAACTTCACCCCGTGATCCGTCGCATATCGACCGATCTCGTTCATCACCTTGGCGCATTGTTGCACCTCTTCCCTGCTCAGGGGTCCCGTCCCGCAGTAGTTCTGCGTCGGGCAGGTATTCATGTAGGTGCCGCCAAACTGAACGATGGTATCGACCGCCTCGCGTCCGGCACGAACGGCCTCATCGAAATGATTCTGCGCGTGGGATGCGTGCGCGCCGTGGAACATTCCGATCACGGTCACCCCGCGTTCCTTCGCGAACTCGGTGAAGTTATTGGGCGAGCCGAAAAGCGGGATAATATCCGCGAGATCCCACGGCGCAATCTCGATCCCATCAAACCCGAGCGCCGCCTGATATTTCAGAATGCGATCCCAGTCTGAATAATAGGCTGTGTTGGTATTGTCCTCATAATAGAATTCACGGAAGTTTCCGATTTGACGATAGGGGATCGTCTTCCAGTGACACATGTTAGCGTAACGGATGTTTGGCATTTCGTAAGCTCCGTCTGGCCTAATTCGACAAGCGATTGAGAAGCGCGCGCGTTCGCAGCAGCGCGCGGAAGGGATCGCGCGTCTGGCGCGCGCTGCATACGATTGGCCCCCGGTACCCGAGACGCTCCAGCTGCGAGACGATCCCGCGCAAGTCGACCGCCCCGGCCCCCGGGTCGCGGAACACCTGCGTCGCACGATGCTCGGGGAACTCCGGGTTCGGGTTCTTCCACGTTTCGACCGTGTCGACGAAACTGGTATCGGTCAGATGCACGCAACCGATCCGGTCCAATTGCGCGGCGATAAACGTTGCAGGCTCGGTGCCGGTGATCGTCAGGCTGGCCGTATCGATGTCGAGCTTCACGCTGTCGGGCAACGCGTCAATCAGTTGCAGAATGCGCTCACCCCGAAACAAGCTCCAATATTCGGAACGCAACACCAGGTTGACGTTCGATGCGTCAGCCTTCGCAGCAAGGCCGAGCAGCAAGTCCGTAGTGCGTTCGGTAAAGGTCCCGAGCTTCGCCTCGAGATCGGGATGGTAGTGCGCGATGCGCCCGTAATAAGGAGACGGACTTATCGCGAAATAATCGGCTCCCAGATCGGCCGCATGCGCCAGTGCTTCACCGGCAAAATGGCCGGTGGCGCCGAAATAAAATTCAAGATTGTCGTTACGCATGAACATGTTGGGATCGAAGGTCACGCCTGTGACACGATCGATCCCGTCTTGGACCAGCGCCGCCCGATAATTTGCGGCAGATTCATACTTCACATTGATGCAGTAGCGGTTCATCGGAACGCCGCTGCGCCCGCCGAACTGCCAAACTGGCTCATAGGGGATCTCGATCGAGCGGAAACCACTCGCACTGATTAAGGGGTAAAGCTGCTCCCAGAAATACTTGCTCTCGTAACGATTTCGGTTCGGTTCTTGATAATGGCTGTTGATCAAGTCGAGGCTGATCGCAAATCGATCGCTGTTCATCTCGGAGTTCCAATCATCATGGTGTGTCGCCAGCTGAGGCGATAGTAATTTGGCTTTCGGTGAGTGTTAGTCGGCTAGCATTTTTTGGGAGAGCGCCAACGACTGGTCCATCGGCAGCGTAGGAAAATACTCGAGGCCGATGGCTCCGGAATAGCCAAGTTCGCGCAGCGTGCGTGTCACCTCGCCCCAATTAAGGCTGCCCGTGCCCGGCTCGTTACGCTCGGACATGTCGGCGGCCTGAACATGGGCGACGAGGTGGATCCGACCTGCCAGGACCTCTGCCATGTTCTCGCCCATGACGGCGCTGTGCCAAACGTCGTAGAGCAGACGCAGGTTCGGACTGTTAACTGCCTCGACGAGGTCGAGTCCGAGCTTGGTGCTAACCAAATACATGGTAGCGAACAGCTTCGTATTGAGCGGCTCCAGGAGTAGCGTGACGTTCGCCGCCTCGGCCGCATCGGCGGCTGCACGCAGGGCCGTCACGGCATTTGCAAAATGTTCATCCTCACTCAGCCCCTCGACCCGGAACCCTGAAGCAACGATCAGGTTTGGCTTGCCGAGGCCGACCGTCGCCGCGATCGTTTCTCGCACCGCGGTGACCATTGCTTCCCGCTCCGCGGGATCGACGATCGAGCGACGAGGGTCGACGCAGAGGCTGGTAAGCCGCATACCAGTTTCGGCCAGCACCGTGGCCATCGCATCGATGGGTTTGTCGCGCCAAAGGTGAAATTCGGCGAGTTTGAATCCTGCGGACTTAGCCGCACGCAGCCGCGCATCAAGCTCGCCCGCCTCGACGAATTGCCATTCGATACATGACGATAGTTCATAAGCCGCAGACATAGGGACCCTCCGATCTACGGCCCCGTGATGCTGCGCGCACCTGTATGCCTAGCGAGTTTCAGACCCGCCATTTTATGAGCTCCCGCATACGATCTTTTTACAAAAAGATCAAGCTCAGAAACAGCCACGGCTCTCCCTGCCAGGGCGTCGCCGACCTAACCCTGATGTGGTTGGCTCGGATCGATAGAAGGTTTGGCGGCTCAGTTACGTTGTGAAGGGGGCCGGACAGAACGCTCAAAGCGCGACCAAGTCGGAACGATGCAGCCTAGGTGCTGCGCTTAACCGAAAGGGCGATCAGGCCGTTCATTTCTTTGACAGCAAGCCTGGCCTCTTCGACGATTTTGTCGCAGCATCGATCCGGCTGCGTCGCAAGCGCGCGCGGTAAACGCCGTGTAGGTCAGCGAAGGGTTCTGGCAGGCCCACGAGCTCATCTGCGCGCCGTCCGTGACGAACGGGTTCGGCACGTCGTGCGCCTGGCTCCACTTGTTGAGCACCGAGGTGGCAGGGTCGTTACCCATACGTGCGCGCCCATCTCATGGATGAGCACTGCTCCCCGCACGGGTCGGTCGAGCCCGCGTCGAAATTGCCACCTTGTGGCACTCCGCGCGGTTAGGTCGCGCGTCAAGGCATGTGCACCATCGCCTGATTTCGCCGAGTGCCCGACGCAAGGCGTTCAAGCTTGGGCTTCGACTGGGCACGCGTTGGCCGCTGGATTGCCTGCGGATGACGACCAAGAACGCGTAGATCGCTGGTATGACGATCATGTCGACTGCGAAGGCGCGCACGACGGCAAGCCAAGTGCAGATCCCGTCAACGTCGGATAGTTGCGCCTCTTTACCGTAAGCAGACAGACCCGATTCCGGCCAGTTTTCGCCGGAGAGCGCTTCGTTGAAAGCCCACAACGCACCAACGGTAAGGCAGAATTCTGGTGGTTCAGGATTTTCGATGACGGTTGTTATTCTGGCAGCCAGGACGTTGACGTAGCTGCCTCTCGTGTGGCACTCGAGCCAGACAGTGCAAACGGACTGTAAAACGATGGATCAAAAGCTGCTAAGTCGTTGATTTGCGGGCGTAGCTCAATGGCAGAGCAGAAGCTTCCCAAGCTTACGACGAGGGTTCGATTCCCTTCGCCCGCTCCATTTCAGGATATGCCGGTGTCGGCTTCTGATATGGAGCGCTGAGCCGAGGCGCGGCGAAGGCAACCGGCTACAGGCCGCCGTCGGTGATGGCATAACCCTTTTCTTCGAGCGCCGCCGTCAACTCGTCGGCGCACGCCTCTGCAAGCCCCACATCCTCCGACCGCACGACAAAATTCGCGCCAACCCGGCCCTGTTTAAAAAAGGGGTAGCTCCCGATCGAGACGCCGTCATGCGCCTTCTCGGTCGCGCCGAGCAGCTCGGCGACTTCGCTTTCGGGGACGAACCCGCCGAGCGTGACCGAAACCAACGGCCGCCCGCCTTCCAAAGTCCCGGTCAGCGCGTCCAACATTCCCGCAGTGATATGGGGCACACCCGCGAGGATGAACAAATTGCCGAGCCTGATCCCCGGCGCCCCCGACATGCGATTGCGGATAAGGTCGGCGCCGGCGGGCGCTCGGGCCATTCGTAGTCGCGCGTCGGTCAGTCCGCCGCGCTCGGCATAATAGCGCTCCAGTATCGCTCGTGCCTCGGGGTGGACGACGACCTCGAGGCCAAGTGCGGCGGCGATCGAATCGATCGTAATGTCGTCGTGGGTCGGGCCGATTCCGCCGGTGGTGAACACATAGTCATGCGCCGCCATCATCGCCCGCACCGCGTCGCCGATCGCGCCCGGGACGTCGGCAACGACCCGCGCTTCACTCAGGCGAATGCCCTGGACATTGAGCCAGCTCGCGATCTGCGCGATATTCTTGTCCTGGGTTCGGCCCGACAGGATTTCGTCACCGATCACCACCAGCGCCGCCGTCCACACTCTCGCTTCGCTCACCTGATCTCACCTCGACTTCACGCTTCACTACCCCTATCTAGACGGCATGAACGAATATGTCAGCGTTGCCGCCGACGACCGCGCCGAATCTCGTTCGGGCGTGATCAAGCTCCACGGTCCGGAAGGCTTTGAGGGAATGCGCGCCGCAGGCTGCCTCGCCGCGACGATCCTCGACGCGCTTGTCCCTCACGTTGTCCCCGGCGTCACGACCGGCGAACTCGACGACATCGTGCGTCGCATGACGCTCGACGCGGGCGCGGTCCCCGCAACGCTCGGCTATCGTGGCTTCACCAAGAGCTGCTGCACCTCAATCAACCATGTCGTCTGCCACGGCATCCCCGGCGAGAAGGCGTTGAAGGACGGCGATATCATCAACATCGACGTCACGCCGCAACTTGATGGATGGCACGGCGACACGAGCCGCATGTTTCTCGTCGGCGATGTGTCGATCAAGGCGAAGAAGCTGGTCGACGTGACTTATGAGTGCCTCATGCTGGGGCTTGAGCAGGCGCGTCCCGGCAATCACCTTGGCGACATTGCGAACGCCATCCAGGTTCATGCGGAAAAACACCGCTATGGGGTCGTCCGCGACTTTTGCGGGCACGGTGTCGGGCGGCTGTTCCATGACAGCCCCGAAGTAATTCACGCCGGCCGCCCCGGCACGGGCCCCGCGCTCCGCCCGGGCATGATCTTCACCGTTGAACCCATGATCAACCTTGGCCGCCCGGACTGCAAATTGCTCGACGACGGCTGGACCGCTGTGACGCGCGACCGCTCGCTGTCGGCCCAGTTCGAGCATTCAATCGGGATCACCGACAAAGACTGCGAAATCTTCACCAAGAGCCCCTCTGGGCTCGACAAGCCGCCTTACTAATTGGAATCACATGGTTTTTCCATCATTGTGCAGTGCACACAAAGTCTTTGCGGTTGCGGCAGGCGAAGCTACAACCGTCGACATAGTGAATAACAGCGGGGGCAACGCGTGAAGAAGATCGAAGCCATCATCAAGCCGTTCAAGCTCGACGATGTAAAGGACGCGCTTCACGAAGCGGGCGTCTCGGGCATTACTGTATCCGAAGTGAAGGGTTTCGGCCGCCAGAAGGGCCATACCGAGCTGTATCGCGGCGCCGAATATGTCGTCGATTTCCTGCCCAAGGTGAAGGTTGAGGTTGTCGTCGACGACGGCGTCGTCGATCGGGTGATCGAAGCGATTGAGGCCTCGGCCAAGACTGGCCGCATCGGCGATGGCAAGATATTTGTCACTGCTGTTGAGCAAGCCATCCGCATCCGTACCGGCGATCGCGGCCACGACGCGATCTGATTTTCGTGTCCCATACGTAGGGCCGAAGGATTCGCTGCAGCCGAGCGGGGGTAATTAGCCCCCGCTGGTAACGGCGCTTTCACGTCCCATATGGCGCGATGGTTCAGGTGTCGGTGCTTGATCTGGCTCCGATTGGCGAAGGGGGCGACGCTGGCCGCGCGCTGCGCAATGCCCGCGCGCTCGCCCAGGCAGTCGAGAGTTTCCGCTATCATCGTTTCTGGATGGCCGAGCACCACGCTATGCCGGGAATCGCAAGCGGATCATGCTCCCGAATCACTCGCCATTGCAGGTCGCCGAGCAGTTCGGAGCGCTCGCAGCGCTTTAGCCCGGACGCGTCGACCTTCGTCTTGGTCGCGCCCCGGGCACCGATCAGGCGGCGGCCTTTGCCATGCGCCGAACGTTGACCGGCGACGTGAATCAGACGAGCAGATGAATGCCTCGGCGATCGGCGCGCCGGCTACCGTTAAAGCCGCAACAGACGCGTTTCTCGCGCGTACCGGGGCGGACGAGCTTACGGTTACCGCCCAGATTTTCGACCCTGCCGCGCGTATTCGTTCCTACGAAATCCCTGCCGAACTTTACCTCAAGCCAGCCTCGAGCGCTCCGGACGCCGAGCCCACTCTGGCATTCCCCGACTAACTCCCCCTTGCCACCGCTGCGAACTTTCCCTTAGCGCTGGGCGGGGCAGCCTGTTGGAGGCGCAAACGGGAGGTGCGGCCACATTGAACGACGATAATCCGCTCGCCTCGATGCCACCCGACGAGCTCAAGAAGTCGATGACCAAGCTCGGCTACCGAACCCAGGCCGAGCTTGCCGCAGCAATTGGCGTCAGTCGGTCAGCAGTTAGCCTGTGGCTCGAAGGCAAGGTCGGCGTGCCGCGCCCGATCGCGATGCTGCTGCGGATGCTCGTTGCGGCGCAACGCCGATCCTACTGAGCGCCGATCGGCAGCGCCGTTGCCCGCGATACGAGACTTGCCAGACGACCGCCGAGCGTGAAATACTCACGCCGCTTCCGCTTCCGCTGGATTCCGCACTGCAGCAAGCGGCAAGGCGGACCACGGCCGCGCGGGGCGGCGAATCATTTTAACGATAGGGCGATCTTATGTCTGATGCGGGCAAGGTACTGAAGCTGATCGAGGAGAATGAGATCGAGTGGGTCGATCTTCGCTTCACCGATCCCAAGGGCAAATGGCAGCATCTGTCGATGGTCGCCTCGGCGATCGATGAGGAAATACTGACCGACGGCTTCATGTTCGACGGCTCGTCGATCGAAGGCTGGAAGGCAATCAACGAGTCCGACATGATCCTCATGCCCGATCTCGATGCGACCTATGTTGATCCGTTCAGCGCCACGCCAATGCTCATCCTCGTGTGCAACGTCGTCGAGCCCGGAACCGGCGAGCTCTACACTCGGGACCCGCGCTCGACTGCGACTCGCGCCGAGGCCTACCTCAAGCAGACCGGAATTGCGGATACCGTGTTCGTCGGTCCCGAAGCCGAATTCTTCATGTTCGACGATGTGAAGTTCGATAATGCCTACAACACCTCGTCGTACAAGCTCGACGATATCGAGCTCCCGACTAACTCCAGCCGTGACTATGAAGCCGGCAATCTCGGCCACCGCCCGCGCGCCAAGGGGGGTTATTTCCCCGTCGCGCCGGTCGACAGCGCCGTCGACATTCGCGCCGAGATGGTGACGACCATGCTCGAGATGGGCCTGCCCTGCGACAAGCATCACCACGAGGTTGCCGCTGCGCAGCACGAGCTCGGCCTGACCTACGGCACGATGGTTGAGACCGCCGACCGCATGCAGGTCTACAAATATGTCGTGCACATGGTCGCCAACGCCTATGGCAAGTCGGCGACGTTCATGCCCAAGCCCATTGCCGAAGATAATGGCTCGGGCATGCACACGCACATGTCGCTGTGGAATGCCGGCAAGCCCCTGTTCGCTGGCAATGGCTATGCCGGCCTCTCGGAAATGGCGCTCTACTTCATCGGCGGCGTGATCAAGCACGCCAAGGCGCTCAACGCCTTCACCAACCCGACGACCAACAGCTACAAGCGGCTGGTTCCGGGGTTCGAGGCACCAGTGCTGCTCGCTTACTCGAGCCGTAACCGGTCGGCCTCATGCCGTATCCCTTACGGGACCGGCGAAAAGGCCAAGCGCGTCGAGTTCCGCTTCCCCGATGCGCTGGCCAATCCCTACCTCGCCTACGCTGCCATCATGATGGCCGGGCTCGACGGGATCCAGAGCCGCATCCATCCAGGCGAGCCGATGGACAAAAATCTGTACGATCTTCCACCGGCCGAGCTTGCCAATGTGCCCACGGTCTGTGGGTCGCTCCGCGAGGCGCTCAACAGCCTAGAGGCCGATCGCGCCTTCCTGACCAAGGGCGACGTCTTCACCGACGACCAGATCGACGCCTATATCGAACTCAAGTGGCCCGAAGTGATGCGCTGGGAAACCGCGCCGAGCCCGGTCGAGTTCGACATGTACTACTCCGGCTAGCGGGTCGCACCCTCCCCGGCTCGTGCCGGGGAGGTCGTTCGCTATGCTGAAGGGACTCGCGGCAGGGCGACAATGTCGCCTTGCTTACGCTTTCGTAACCTCACCCCCATTATGGTCCAGTCGCCATGGGGTGTGAGGTCTACCAATGAATAACTTCCGCGCGTCTCGTCTGTCGGGCCTGAATCGCACTGTCGATCAGCCCGTCCAGAGCGAAAAGCGTCCGCGTTCGTCGGGTGGCGAGGGGCTCGAGCGGGTCGCCGTCCCGCGCGACGCACACCGCACTGCCGATCATCGAGACGACGATCGTCACCGCCTGATCGAGCAGACAGCAACGATCGCCTTGAGGGGCGCGACGCTGACCGTCGAGCTGATCAACCTGTCGGGCGGAGGAGCCATGGTGCGCGGTGATTTCGCCCCGAACCTGTGGGAAAAGGTCGACCTGACGCTTGGTGAACATGGGACGGTCGAATGCGCGGTGCGCTGGATTCGGGGTAACCGGATCGGATTGGAATTCGCACATGAGACCCAGATCCATGGCGACCCGGCGTTGCGCGACGCCATGCTGCTCGAGGTCATTCGCAACAGCTTTCCCGACATTCCTGCGCCCGCATCGGTCGAGGCTACAGATCAGCCTTCCGTCCCGGCCGACGCCGCCCGCCGTGGCGAACCGCGCCACCCGATGATCTGGTCGGGCCACATCCATTTCAATCACGATTCGGTGCCCGTTCGCCTGCGCAACGTCTCGCCCCACGGCGCACTCGTCGAAAGCCCGCTGACCTATCCCGCAGGCGCCGAAGTCTATCTCGACCTCGGCGAAGCCGGACGAATGTTCGCGACGGTCAGTTGGTCGCGTGGAGACCAGGTTGGCCTGTCCTTCGCGCAAACCTTCGACATCGCCTGTCTGTCGAAAGAGCGGCCCGGTCTCGCGCCGCAACGATGGTCGAGCCCGCGCTACCTGCGCGACGATCAAGGCGATAATTCGCCCTGGGCTGCCGGTTGGGGCCGCCTTTCGCTCGACGAACTTAAAAACTCTCTCGAAGGTTTCCTCAAGCACTGACGTTACCCGAGCTTTGCGTGGCAAGGCGGTTGCGCTATCTCGCCAGCGACCGCGCCGTCGCGTGGGTAGAGGACGAAAATCGCGTGGTCGGATTGTCAGTGCGCGCCGTCGCCGCGGGTAGTTTCGCGCAAGGATCGACCGAAGCGGGGCTGTCACAAGGACTGCGCGAGCAGGGCTGGCTGGTCGAGGAAGTCGATTTTGCGCGCCACTTCGAGGCAAGGACTCTTGCCGAGCGGGTCGAACGGCGGCTGCGCTGGCCCCAGAACAAGGCGCGCTTCAACGCTGACATCGTCGCCGCCTGTGAGCGCACCCGTCCCGAAGTTATGCTGACGGTCAAAGGCATCGGAATCAGCCGCAAGACGCTCGATCGCCTTGGCCGGCTCAACGTTCGCACCGTCAATTTCTTCCCCGACTATTATTTGACCGATGTGCCTTGGGAAGCGCTTCAGGCCTATTCGAACATCATCACGACCAAAAGTTTCCAGCTTGACTATCTTCGCTCTCAGTTGAGCGTTGATCGAGTAGATTTCGTCCATCACGGCTACTTGCCGTTGCTTCACCGGGCATCCCCTACCGGCGGTGGCACCTATACTGCCGATATCGTCTATATCGGCAACGCCAGCCCCTACAAGGCGCGCATGTTAACGCCGCTTGTGAACGCATTCCCGCGAGCAATCATGCGCATCTACGGTGGGGGTTGGGATCCATATAGAACATCGCCGCTGAGTTCGGCGATCGTCGGACATCGCGTCGCGCCTGACTTCATGGCCGACGTCATCAGCCATGCGCGCGTCAACGTCGCCTTGCACATGGGCTTGACGGAGTCGTCAATCTGGGAGGATTTCGTTTCGACGCGCACGTTCGAAATTCCGGCCTGCGGTGGTTTCATGCTCCACATCGACAATGAGGAAGTACGCTCGCTCTACCAGGTGCCGGAAGAGATCGACGTCTTCGCAAACGCCGCGGAGTTGATCGCCAAGACTCGCTATTATCTTGAGCACGCCCACGAGCGTGAAGCAATCGCCGCACGGGGCCACGCGCGCGCGGTGCCAGCCTACTCTTACTCGTCTCGCGCCGCCGAGGTCGCGGCCATCATCGAGCCGCTGCTCAAGTCGCGTGGCAGGGCGGATGCGCGTTCCTAATGGACTGAACCAACGACCTCATCGCAGGCGAGCGTGGCGATGACTCGCTCGATCTGGCGCCAGTGGCAGAAGCGATGGACATTGCCCGCGTCGCGGCTGGCATGGGCGCGCGCGGCCGCTTCGAACCCGGCGTCGTCCCCGTAGGCCGCGATCAATCCCGCAGCGTCGTCGAGCGCCACGCGGCCGGAAATGAAGGGAGCGTCCATGCCGTTCCGATTAACCCACCACCCTTTCCGGACGGCGCACGAGCGTCGTTAGCGCCCCGTCAACCACAACGCTTGGCTGGCGCGTGGGCGCAGCTTCTGCCAAGGCGCAGCCATGCAAACCCGCTCCACACGCGCCGGCGGCCTGTTTCTGATGCTCGCGATCATCGCGGGAACTGCATGGGGCACCACCGCCAGTCAGCCGATGCTCGGTGTGCTCAGCGGGACTGGCGCTGGGATCGCGATCTCAGTGCTGATCTGGTTGCTCGACCGCAGGCGCGCCGCTGGCGACCGCTAGAGCGGAATATTATCGTGCTTTTTCCACGGGTTATCCAACTGCTTGTGGCGCAGTTTGCGTAGCCCCAGCGCGACTCGCCGCCGCGTCGAATGCGGCATGATGACCTCGTCGATAAACCCCTTGCTTGCCGCCACGAACGGATTGGCAAAGCGCGCCTCATACTCGGCGGTTCGCTCGGCAATTTCCTCGGCCGTTTTCCCGCGAAAGATGATCTCGACCGCCCCTTTCGCACCCATCACCGCAATCTCCGCCGTTGGCCAGGCATAGTTCAAGTCGCCGCGCAAATGCTTCGACGCCATGACGTCATAGGCGCCGCCATAAGCTTTTCGCGTAATCACCGTGATCTTCGGCACCGTCGCCTCGGCATAGGCGAACAGCAGTTTCGCGCCATGCTTGATGATTCCGTGATGCTCTTGCCCAACACCCGGCAGGAACCCCGGCACATCGACGAACGTCAAAATGGGAATGTCGAATGCATCACAGAAGCGAACGAATCGCGCCGCTTTCTTCGATGAGTTGATGTCCAGGCACCCGGCCAGCACCATTGGCTGGTTCGCGACCACGCCCACGCTGCGCCCCTCGATCCGGCAGAAGCCGATGATGATGTTGCCAGCATGCTTGGGCTGAATTTCGAAGAAATCGCCTTCGTCGGCGACCTTCCGGATCAATTCGTGCATGTCGTAGGGAGTAGCAGCGGATGGTGGCACGAGCGTGTCGAGGCTATTCTCGACCCGGTCCCAAGCATCGTCAGTCGGCCGCTCGGGCACTTCGTGTCGATTGGACAACGGCAAATAATCGAAAAAGTCGCGAGTCGCGAGCAGCGCGTCGATGTCATTCTCGAACGCTACATCGGCCACCCCCGACTTCTGCGTGTGGGTAATTGCCCCGCCCAGTTCCTCCTGCGTGACGATTTCGTTGGTGACCGTCTTGACCACCTCGGGACCAGTCACGAACATATAACTTGAATCCTTCACCATGAAGATGAAGTCGGTCATCGCGGGCGAATAGACCGCGCCGCCCGCGCACGGCCCCATGATCAACGACAGCTGCGGTACCACGCCGCTCGCCAGCACATTGCGCTGAAAGACTTCGGCATAACCCCCAAGCGACGCGACCCCCTCCTGAATCCGCGCACCGCCCGAGTCGTTGAGCCCTATAACTGGTGCGCCGACCTTCATCGCCGCGTCCATGATCTTGCAGATCTTCTGCGCGTGGCGCTCGGAAAGCGACCCGCCGAAGACCGTGAAATCTTGCGCGAACACATAAACCAGTCGCCCGTTGATCGTTCCAGACCCGGTCACTACTCCGTCGCCTGCGAATTTCTGCGCCTCCATCCCGAAGTCGGCGCAATTATGCTCGACGAACATGTCGACTTCTTCGAAACTGCCTTGATCTAGCAATACGCTCAGCCGCTCGCGTGCGGTCAGCCGACCCTTGGCGTGCTGCGCCACTATGCGCTTTGCGCCCCCACCAAGCCTCGCCTCGCCGCGGCGTACCTCCAGTTCGTCGATCGTCGTTGCCATTTACGGGTCCTCATCGCTCTCGCGCGACCTGTTCCATGAGTGCCGACGTGCGTCAAATGTTCGCCAGCACCATTTGCTCGCGCCTGCAGCATAATCGGATTAGCCTGGCACTCACAACGGAACCGGGGATGGCATCTTGCCGTTATGTCTTCGTCACGTTTTGGCATGGAGATTGTGTATGTTGACTGGGTTCGGCGCTTCGGTCGGTTGGGGCGGCGAGGCGCAGCGCTCGAACCAGAAACCTACGCTTCTGTGCTTTTCGCACTTGCGGTGGGACTTTGTGTTCCAGCGCCCCCAGCATCTGATGAACCGCTTCGCGCGCACCGAGCCGGTCGTCGTCTGGGAAGAGCCGATCGATGCCGATGAAGGCGCTTCCCCCTCGCTTCATATTCGCGCCGCGACGGGTAATGACCACATCACCATCATCACCCCCCGCCTGCCCAATGGCGGACCGGACGATGACCGCAACGCGACGCTGAAAAAGCTCCTCGATGGCTATCTGGCGGGCATCGCCGGGGAAATTGTCGCTTGGTACTATACGCCGATGATGCTGCCCTTTTCGCGGCACCTCAAGCCGGCCTGCACCGTCTATGACGCCATGGACGAACTCGCCAATTTCCGGTTCGCCCCGCCGACATTGCTCGAGCTCGAACGTGAACTTCTCGAGCGGTCGGACGTCGTTTTCACCGGCGGCTATTCCCTTTATGAAGCGAAGAAGCAGCGCCACGGCAACGTCCATCCCTTCCCGTCGTCGGTCGATCGGGCGCATTTCGCGAAGGCCCGTGCCGCGATTGACGAGCCCGCCGATCAGGCCGGTCTCGCCCGCCCGCGCCTCGGCTTTTACGGAGTCATCGACGAGCGCATCGACCTCGAACTGATCGCAGCCGTCGCCGACTCGCGCCCCGACTGGCAGCTGGTGATGGTCGGCCCGGTCGTCAAAATCGACGAAGACGAACTGCCGCGACGCGCCAACATCCATTGGCTCGGGGGGCGGGCCTACGACGAACTGCCCTTATATCTCAGTGGGTGGGACGTCGCCTTGATGCCGTTCGCGATCAACGCCGCGACGCGGTTCATCTCGCCGACAAAAACCCCCGAATATCTTGCCGCCGGTGTGCCTGTCGTCTCGACCCCGATCCGCGACGTCAAGCGTCATTATGAGCGGGTTGCGGGGGTGCGTATTGCCGGAACCGCCGACCAGTTCATCGCCGGCTGCGAAGCCCAGCTTGCCCTGAACAATTCCGGTAACCGCTGGCTCGCCGAGGTCGATGGTTTGCTCTCGACCATGAGCTGGGACATCACCCAGGCGCGAATGGCGGCACTGATCGACCAGATTATTGCCAGTCACGACAAGCCCGTCGATGTGAAGCCCGCCATTGGCCTTGCCGCACCGGTCAGTCATATCGCCGCGACGCGCAAGTATGACTATCTCATCGTCGGCTGCGGTTTTGCCGGATCGGTGATGGCCGAGCGGCTGGCCAATCAGCATGGCGCGCGCATCCTGATGATCGACAAGCGCGACCATATCGCGGGTAATGCCTTCGACGAGAAGGACGCTGCGGGCATCCTAATGCACCGCTACGGACCGCATATCTTCCACACCAATTCCGACGAAGTGTTCAACTATCTGTCAAACTTCACCAATTGGCGCGCTTATGAGCACCGCGTGCTCGCCAGCGTCCGCGACAAGCTAGTACCCATTCCGATCAACCGCACCACGCTCAACGAATTGTTCGACCTTGACCTCAAGAGCGATGCCGAAGCCGCCGATTATCTCGCCGGTCGGGCAGAGACGGTGGACGAGATCAAGACGTCCGAGGATGTCGTCATCAACGCCGTCGGCCGCGAGCTCTACGAGCTCTTTTTCCGCGGCTACACCCGCAAGCAATGGGGCCTCGATCCGTCGCAGCTGGACAAGCTCGTCACCGCGCGCATCCCGACGCGCACCAACACCGACGACCGCTATTTCACCGACAAGCATCAGGCAATGCCCGCAGATGGCTACACCGCGATGTTCAAGGCGATGCTCGATCATCCCAACATCGATATCGCGCTTGGTGCTGATTATCGCGACCTCAAGGATGCGGTCGTGGCGGCGCACATCATCTACACCGGGCCTATCGACGAATATTTCGATTTCCGCTTTGGCAAGCTTCCCTACCGCTCGCTCCGGTTCGAGCATCGCACGCTCGACCGGGCCGAATATCAGTCGGTCGGGACGATCAACTATCCGTCAGAAGCGATCCCCTACACCCGTATCAGCGAGTATAAGCATCTCACCGGCCAGTCTTCGGACAAGACCAGCATCACCCTTGAATATCCCTCGGCCGAGGGAGACCCCTATTATCCGATCCCGCGTCCGGAGAATCAGGCCATGTTCAAGAAATATGAGGCGCTCGCCGACGCGCAGACCGATGTGACCTTCGTCGGCCGTCTAGCGACCTATCGCTATTTCAATATGGACCAGATTGTCGGTCAGGCGCTAGCCACCTTCCGACGGATCGACGCGGCGCGTAAAGCAAGGACCGGCGTATCCGCGAGCACCATGACGGGCGGTGCAGCCTCGGGCGAGCTTCGCATCGTGGCATAGCGGGGGTCCGCTCCATGACTCCTGTGGTCCTCGCTGCCGGCAATCCCCGCCCGCCTCTCCAGCTGTGGGGCGGGGTCGAATGCACGATGGTTCGAGTCGGCGACGACTGGCGCGACCAGCTTGCCGAGACCGGGCATGCGGATCGGCCGGGCGATCTCGACGAGGTCGCCGCCCTGAGGATAAAAACGCTGCGCTACCCGATCCTGTGGGAAAAGGTCGCCCCGAACAGTCCCCACTCGCTCGACTTTTCGTGGCACGACGAAAGGCTAGAGCGGCTGCGCGAACTGGGTATCCGCGTCGTCGGCGGCCTCGTCCACCATGGGTCGGGCCCAGACTGGACCGGGTTCGACGATTCCGACTGGGGCAAGAAGCTCGGCGACTATGCGGCGTGCGTTGCCGAACGCTACCCGTGGATCGAGGATTGGATCCCCGTCAACGAGCCCCTGACTACCGCACGTTTCGCCTGCCTCTACGGGCATTGGCACCCCCATGCGAAACAAATGTCCGTCACGCTGCGCACCCTCGTCACCGAGTGCGAAGGCATTTCGGCAGCGATGCACGCCATCCGCGCGGTCACCCCTGGTGCGAAGCTGGTCGTTACCGAGGATTTCGGCCGGGTCTTCTCTACCCCTGCCCTCGCTTATCAGGCCGCCCATGAGAACGAGCGTCGCTGGCTCAGTCTCGACCTGCTAACCGGCCGAGTTGGCCCCAATCATCCCTTTTGGGGATGGCTTCTGAACGACGGCGTGGCCCGGGCCAGCCTCGATCATTTCCGGGACGGTCACGCCGCGCCGGACGTGATCGGGGTCGATCATTACCTCACCAGCGAGCGCTTCCTCGACGACCGCCTGGATCGCCACCCCGACGTCGTCCCGGGCAACAATGGGCGCGATCGCTATGCCGATGTCGAAGCGGTGCGCATGCCCGGCCTCGAGGGCGCCGTTGGCCCCGCCGCGCGATTGACCGAAGTCTGGGACCGCTACCGCATTCCCTTGGTCGTCGGCGACGTCCATCACGGCTGCACCCGCGAAGAGCAGGCGCGCTGGTTCGCCGACGTCTGGCGCCAAGCGGAGCACGTCCGCGAGGCCGGGGTCGACGTCCGTGCCGTCACCCTTTGGGCGCTGTTCGGCGCGGTCGATTGGCGTTCGCTCCTGACCCGACGCGACGGCCATTACGAGGCAGGCGCATTCGACATTCGATCGGGCACCCCCCAGCGTACGCTGGTCGGCGAACTGGCGGCGCAACTCACCAGCCGTGGCAAGCTCGACCATCCCGTCCTCGATCAACCCGGCTGGTGGCAGCGTCCGGGCCGCTTCTACGGCGCAGTCGCGACGCACGATGAGCGCCTGCCCGGCCGCACCCTGCTCATCACGGGCGCCACCGGCACGCTCGGCCAGGCGTTCGCTCGCATCTGCCACCACCGCGGCCTTGCATGGCGGCTCACGACTCGCGTCGAGCTCGATATCACCGACTCCACCTCCATCGCCGCCGCCATCGACCGCGAGCGACCGTGGGCGGTGATCAACGCAGCGGGCTTTGTCCGTACTTGGGAGGCTGACGCCAACATAGACGAATGCTTCTCGATCAACGCACTTGGCGCCGAGCAACTAGCCCGTGCCTGCCGCATCGCTGGACTGCCGTTCGTCACTTTCTCCTCGGACCTGGTGTTCGACGGGCAGCTTGGTCGCCCCTATCTCGAGGCAGATCCCGTCTCTCCCCAGGGTGCCTATGGTCGTAGCAAGGCCGAAGCCGAAGCGCGCGTTCTTGCCACCAACGCCGACTCGCTGGTCGTCCGCACCAGCGCCTTCTTCGGCCCGTGGGATCGCCACAATTTTCTCGTGCACATCATCGACCGTCTGAAGCGCGGCGAGCATATCGACGATGTCGGCGAGCATGCCATGGTCAGCCCCACTTACGTCCCCGACCTCGTCCACGCGACCCTCGATTTGCTGCTCGACCGCGCCACCGGCATCCGCCACCTCGCCAATTCGGGCGAGGTCAGTTGGCACGATCTTGCCCGCGATATCGCAACGCGCACCGGCCACGACCCCCGGCAGATTCACCCGTCGGGCGCGGCTCCGTCTAACACCAGCCTCACAAGCGGCCACGGCACCCTCCTTCGCCCACTGGACCGCGCCCTCGACGACTTCGTCCGCCACTCGCGTCCGCTTGCGGAAATGGTCTGACGGACCCAAGGCGCTGATCATGCTTTGTTGATCCCGAGGAGATTGCATGGAGCGGCAACATTGGCCGGCACAGCTGTGGCTGGTTCGGCACGGACAAAGCCAGGGCAATGTCGCCCGCGATGAGGCGCACCAGGCAGGTGAGCTGGTCATCGATCTCGACTGGCGCGACGTCGATGTCCCGCTCTCGGAGCTAGGGCAGCGGCAGGCAGACGCCGCCGGTCGCTGGTTCGCCGCGCTCCCCGAGGAACAGCGCCCCGAGGTCCTCCTCGCCTCGCCCTATGTCCGCGCACGCCAGACCGCCGAGGCGATCTGCAAGGCAGGGGGCCTCGCCGGCGGCGCCAAGCCCACCACCCTCGACGAACGGCTCCGCGAGCGCGAATTCGGTGTGTTCGACGGGCTGACCACGCTCGGCATCCGCGAAAAATATCCCGACGAGGCCGCCCACCGCGCCAAGATGGGCAAATTCTACCACCGCCCGCCTGGCGGCGAGAGTTGGGCCGACGTCATCCTCCGTCTGCGCTCGGCGGTGAACTCGATCGCGCTGCAATATGAGGGCAAGCGCGTGATGATCGTCTGCCACCAGGTGGTCGTGCTGTGCATGCGCTACATCCTCGAGGAGCTGACCGAAGCCGAGATCCTCGACATCGACCGCCAGGCAGAAATCCTCAACTGCGGCATCTGCACTTATGATTTCGCTGTCGATCGCAAGGGGCTGTGCGTCCCCGAACTCGCGCTTTGGAACCATGGTGCGCCGCTCGAAGAAGAAGGTGCAGAAAAGACCAGCGCGCCCGACGCCATGGCCGGATCACGATGACGGGCGCGCCCCCCGCCCTGCATGACAGCGCTTGGCCGAAAGTCAGGACCGCATAGCCTATTCGACCGCGAACGGCCCGCCGAATTTCCCGGGTTGCTCTACTCGGACTGACGCCCGGCCAGATCGGCCTCATAGCTCTCGAGTTCGTCGCCCACCAGCCGCACGACGTGAAGCACATTGGTCGAACCAGCCGTCTTGAACGGCACGCCCGCGAGAATCACCAACCGCTCGTTGGCGCCCGCCAGCCCGTGGCGAAGCGCCATGCGTTTGGCCTTGGCGACCATCTCCTCGAAGCTGTTGACGTCGCGCGTATGGACAGCGTGACAGCCCCACTGCAGTCCGAGCCGGCGCGCCACTTCCAAGCTCGCCGTCATCGCCAATATCTTCACCGGCGGGCGTTCGCGCGCGATCCGACGCGCGGTCGACCCGCTGCTGGTGTAGCAGGCCATTGCCCCGGTCTTGAGCTCGGTCGCGATTGCCCGCGACGCTCCTGCCAACGCATCGGCTGCGGTCGCCTCGGGCAGCGTCTCGGTAAAGTGGATTCGCGCGGCATAGATCGGATCGCGCTCGACGTTGCGGCCAATACGATCCATCATTTCGACCGCCTCGACCGGATATTGTCCAGCGGCGCTCTCGGCCGAAAGCATCACGGCGTCGGCCCCGTCGTAGATGGCGGTCGCGACATCGCTCACCTCGGCTCGCGTCGGCGTCGGCGAGACGATCATCGATTCGAGCATCTGCGTTGCCACGACCACCGGCTTGCCCAGTTGCCGCGCCCGGGCGACAATCTTGTTCTGCAGCGGCGGAACACTCTCCGGCGGCAATTCGACGCCAAGGTCGCCGCGCGCGACCATCACTGCGTCCGACAGCTTCAATATCTCGTCGAGCCGCTCGATCGCCTGCGGCTTTTCTATCTTCGACAGGATGCCCGCGCGGTCGCCGATGAGCTCGCGAGCCTCCGCAACATCCTCAGGTCGCTGGACGAATGACAGCGCAATATAGTCCGCTCCCATATCCAGCGCGAACTGCAGGTCGGACCGATCCTTTTCGGTCAGCGCGGGGATCGGCACCAGCACGTCGGGGACATTCACTCCCTTGTGATTGGAAACCTTGCCGCCGACTTCGACGATCGCCCCGATCTTGCCCGGCTCAACCCCCGCGATCTTGAGCCGCACCTTGCCATCGTCGATCAACAATCGGTCGCCCTTGCGCGCTGCGGCGAACAGCTCGGGATGCGGCAACTCCGCGCGATGCGCAGTGCCAAGCGCCGGGTCGTCGTCGAGTACGAACATCGTCCCCGGCTCGAGCATCGCCGACCCACCCTCGAAATCACCGACGCGGAGCTTCGGTCCCTGCAGGTCGAACACGATCGTCGTCGCCCGCCGCAGCTTCTCCTCGAGCCCGCGGATTGCCGTAACCAGCTTGACCTTGTCCGCCTGATCGCCGTGGCTCATGTTGATCCGGAAAGCGTCGGCCCCGGCGCGCATCAGCGCTTCGATCTGCTCCGGCGTCGAGCTTGCAGGCCCCAGCGTCGCGAGGATTTTGACCTTGCGCTCGCGCGGCTTCATCGCATCGGTCACGCTTGAATCCCCCTGATAGTGCTGCACGCCATAGCCGCTTGCGCCGTTCGATCAACCGACATTGAACCAGGCGATCAACCGGGTTGAGCCCGCCCGCCGCCTCGCCTAACGCCGCCGTTCAACCCCAACGGGAATCGGAAAGACATCATGAGTGACGGCAATGTCGCGGCCGACCAGCTGCGACTGTTCATCGAACGGATCGAGCGGCTCGAGGAGGAAAAAAGGGGCATGGCCGACGACGTCAAGGACGTTTACGCCGAAGCCAAGTCGAACGGCTACGACACCAAGACGATGCGCAAGATTGTCGCCCTCCGCCGACTCGAGGCCCATGTCCGCCAGGAAGCCGATGCATTGCTGGAGACGTATCGAACCGCGCTAGGCTTGGCATAGCGCGGCACAATGACGAGCTAGGCTTGGCCTAAAAACCACTCATTGACAGCCCCAGGAACAGCGCGTTGCTCGTCGAGTGGAGTGCGATGTTCGCCCACATCCCGTGCCGCACCCGGGCAAAGCCGAACAACAGTCCGGCGAATGCTTGGGGCAGCACGAACGGCAGCAGCAGCCACGGCCTGCCGAGTGGATAATTGCTCATGTGCGCCAACCCGAACAGAAGTGCTGAGCCGAAGTAGAGCCACGCGAAGCGCCCCGCGAACCACCCCGGCACGATCGGGCCTGCGCGGCGCGCCAGCCACCAGCCGAGCAGTACCCACTGTGCCGTCGCCCCGGCGATTGCCCCAATCAACAGTCGCGGACCCGGCAACAAGCGCGTTCCCGCCGCGACGCTCACCACAAGCCCGATCAACGCCGCGACCATTGCAAGGTGCCGCCGCCGCCCGTCGAGCCAGCCGCGAAACAATATTTCTTCGAAGATCGGCAAAAGCAGCGCCCCGACGAGCAGCGTGACGATCGGTCCCTGCTTGGTCAGCACCGCAAAATCGGGAGTCTTGAGCCCAGTCCGCTCCGCCAACCAGCCGAGCCCCGAAGCAAGGGGCAGCGCGACCACGACATCGAGGAGCAGCAGCCACCCAATCTCACCGACTGCAGCCCATCCGAACCGCACCCGCGCCGTCGGCAGGTGCGGCGCGCGCACGTAGCGTAGCCACTCGGCCCACACCCCGGGTCCCGGCCGCGCCACCGCACGGCTTGTCGTCACCTCGTCCATCCGGTTAAGGGAGCCCTTCTCTTTTCGCCCGAACAACTGCTCAGGAGCCCCGCCCGCATGGCTGGCCATTCGAAATTCAAGAATATCATGCACCGCAAGGGCGCGCAGGACAAGAAACGCGCAGGCATGTTCAGCAAATTGAGCCGCGAGATCACCGTGGCGGCCAAGATGGGCCTGCCCGATCCCGACATGAACCCGCGCCTTCGCGCCGCGATCAATGCTGCCAAGGCCCAGTCGCTGCCCAAGGAAAATATCCAGCGCTCGATCGACAAGGCCGTGCGCGGCGACGCCGAAACCTATGAGGAGATCCGCTACGAGGGCTTTGGCCCCGGCGGAGTTTCGCTGATCATCGAAGCACTCAGCGACAATCGCAACCGCACCGCCACAAACGTCCGCACTGCGGTGTCCAAGAACGGCGGCAACCTCGGCGCCTCGGGAAGCGTCAGCCACGCCTTCGACCGACTGGGCCTGATCAGCTACCCGGCCAAGGTCGGCGACCCGGACAGAATATTCGAAGCCGCGCTCGATGCCGGTGCGCAAGACGTTTCCTCATCCGACGACGGCCATGAAATCTGGACCGAAGTCGCCGACCTCCACGAAGTCGCCAAGGCGCTCGAAGCGGTTCTCGGCGACGCCGAGGGCGCCAAGCTCGCCTGGCGTCCGCAAGTCATGGTTGAGGTCAACGAAGCCGACGCCGCGACCCTCCTCAAACTGATCGACACGCTCGACGAGGACGACGACGTCCAGACGGTGTGGGGAAATTACGATGTCTCGGACGAAATCATGGAGAAGCTCGGCTGATCATGTCGTCATGCTGATCCTCGGCCTCGACCCGGGCCTCGGCACGACCGGCTGGGGGATCCTCCGCGCCGAGGGCAACCGCCTGACCCACCTCGCCAACGGCCAGCTCAAGACGTCCGCGTCCGAACCCCTCGCCCAGCGCCTCGCCCACCTCGCGACCATGATCGACGCGATCCTCGCCGACCACCATCCGACCGCCGCCGCGGTCGAGGAGATCTTCCTCAACAAGAACCCGCAGTCGACCCTCAAGCTCGCCCAGGCGCGCGGTGTAGCGCTGATGCTCGCCGCCCGCTCGGGCATCATCGTCGGCGAATATGCTCCGCGCCTCGTCAAGCAAGCTACCGTCGGCACCGGCGCGGCCGAAAAGGTCCAGGTCCACGCCATGGTCCAGCGTCTGCTTCCGGGCGTGAAGATCGCCGGCCCCGACGCCGCCGACGCCCTCGCCATCGCGATCACGCACGCCCACCACCTGGCGAGTGCGCGACACCGCTAAGCCTTACTCGTCGGTGCGTAGCAACCAGTTTTGCATCAGGTGAGACCGCGCCGCTCCGTCGATGTGGCACGTCCCAGCGCGTCGATACAGGCAAACGCGGTGCGGCTGCCCCCCGCGGCACGTTTCCTCGGCGAAGCCTGGCGGACCGCCATGCCAGGACACCGCAGCGTTGAACGCCTCGGACAGCGCCCCGGGCGCGGCGATCGACTCGCTCCCCGCCAGCGGCAAGACATAGACCGGCGTGTTACGATGAAGCAGGCCATATCCGAAATCGGCCCACACCGGTTGCGGAACCGCGATCCCGCACACGCTCGGATCACGCACTGCCTCGCTCGCCAGGCGCGGGCCATTGCCACTGTTGCGCCAATGGAGCCGATACGCCGGCTGCATCGCCAGCAGCAGTGAATATCCCGCCCAAGCCGCCACCAACAGTGCAGTTGACGCGGCGCCTTCAGGCCGCTCTCGCCGGTGCCCTGCGACTCCACGCCGAAGCAGATCGACCGAACCAAGCGCCGCCAGCACGACGAGAATCTGGACCGACAGCCAAATGAACCGATATTCCTTATGGGCGAAAAGATGGTGGAACAGCAGGTTGACGACCGCCGCCGCAAACAGCGCCCAATGACGACGTCCACCGATCGCCGCGAGCGGCGGGATGAACAACATTCCTAAAAGCCAGAACACCGCGAGGTGATAAAGATAATAGAAGGGGCTAGCAGCGCCGAAGCCGCTCATTCGGCCCTGTCCAATATTCATTCGGAAATTGGCGACCAGCCATTGATAGGGCAACTGACCCATTGCGAGGTCGATCAGCCCGCCTCCTGCAATCGCAACCGCCCCGCCGACCGCCAGCATCGCCCAGCGGCGCCAATCGCGCCCCGCGATGATCGCCACATAAGCCAGCATCGCCGGCGCGAACTGGAAGCGGAAGACGAAGGCCAGCCCGAGCAGCGCCCCCGCCCCCGCCGTCGCCGCCCGACCTGGCCGTCCGCTCATCACCGCCGCCGCGATCATGAACGCCGACGTCGCCAGGCTCTCGCTCAATGTCTCGACCGAATAGAGCACGCACTCGACCCAGGTCGCCGTCACCGCCATCGCGACGATCGCGTGCTGGAGCGAGTGGCGCCGGCCGATCACCCACGCCGCGATCACCGGGGACAGGTTGAACAGCGTGACCAGCAGCCGCGGCAGGATCAGGTAAAATGTCCCTCCGGGATCGATCCGCTCGCCCACCGCCATCGGCCCGGCGAGCAACAGCGGAATCAGCCAGCTGCGGATGCCATAGCGAAACTCCCACGGCACGATACCATAGCCGAAATCGAGCCGATGAGCCTGCTCGATATACTGCATCAACTCGTCTTCATGCTTCGCCGCATAGGGACTGAAGGCGAACAGCCGGAGCAGGACCGCGACGGCGAGGATCGTCCAGAACAGCCGTCGTTCATCCCGCAAACTCATCGTCATCGGCGCGAAAACCCCCGTCCCGAAGGATCAATCGACACGATTGTCGTACCGATCATGTCGGTTAGCCATCCGCATCGCCCCGGTCGAGGGGTCGCTCCCTCCTCGACATCGGCTCCGTGCCCGCTAGGATAAGCCATGATCGCCCGCCTCACCGGAACGCTCGCCGAAACCGCCGCCGACCACGCCGTGATCGATGTTGCCGGTGTCGGCTATGCGGTACTCGCCAGCAGCCGCACCTTGGACGCGATCGGCCCCGTCGGCGGATCGGTCCTCCTGCTCACCGAACTGCAGGTGCGCGAGGACAGCCTGACGCTCTTCGCCTTTGCCAACTCGGCCGAGCGCGAAAGCTTTCGCCATTTGACCAGCGTGCAAGGCGTCGGCGGCCGCGTCGCGCTCGCCATCCTCTCGGTCCTCGGCCCGACCGAACTCGCCACGGCCGTCGCCCACGGCGACAAGGCGATGGTTGCGCGGGCCAATGGCGTCGGCCCCAAGCTCGCCCAGCGAATCGTCAATGAACTCGCCGGCAAGCTCGGCGCGCCCGCGTTGGCGGCAGTCGCGGGCAGCGCCCCGCCCATGGGCACCACCGCCCAGGACGCACTCTCCGCCCTCGCCAACCTCGGTTTCAAGCCCGCCGAAGCCAGCGCCGCCGTGACCGCCGCCGCAAGTGAACTGGGCGACGGTGCGACGCTCGACGCGCTCGTCAGACTTGCCCTACGCAAGGCCGCGAAATGAGTACCGACCCCGACCGCCTGTCCACACCCGAGCGCCAGCCCGAGGATGCCGATTCGGCGCTTCGCCCCAAGACCCTCGACGAGTTCGTCGGCCAGCAGGGCGCGCGCGAGAATCTGCGCATCTTCGTCAACGCCGCCAAGGCGCGCGGCGAGGCGCTCGACCATGTCCTGTTCTTCGGCCCCCCCGGGCTCGGCAAGACCACGCTCGCCGCCATCCTCGCCCGCGAAATGGGGGTCGGATTCCGCGCTACGTCGGGACCGGTCATCGCCAAGTCAGGCGACCTTGCGGCGCTGTTGACCAACCTCGAGGATGGAGACGTCCTGTTCATCGACGAGATCCACCGCCTCTCCCCGGCGGTCGAGGAAGTCCTCTACCCGGCAATGGAGGACCGCGCGCTCGACCTGATGATCGGCGAAGGCCCCTCTGCCCGCTCGGTCCGGATCGACCTCCCCCGCTTCACTCTGGTCGGCGCGACGACCCGCCAGGGCCTCCTGACCACCCCGCTGCGCGACCGCTTCGGAATCCCGATCCGCCTCACTTTCTACACCGTCGCCGAGCTTGAGCAGGTCGTCCGCCGAGCCGCCCGCCTGCTCGGCGCGCCCCTCACCGAGGACGGCGCCCACGAAGTCGCCCGCCGCAGCCGCGGCACCCCGCGCATCGCCGGTCGGCTGCTCCGCCGGGTCCGCGACTTCGCCCATGCTGCGGGCACCGACACCATCGATGCCCCCGCCGCCGACCGCGCCCTGAATCGCCTCGAAATCGACGCGCTCGGGCTTGACGCAATGGACCGCCGCTACCTGACCATGATCGCCGACCTCTATAATGGCGGTCCGGTCGGAGTTGAAACGCTCGCAGCGGGCCTGAGCGAGCCGCGCGACACGATCGAGGACGTCATCGAGCCCTACCTCATTCAGCTTGGCCTCATCGCCCGCACGGCAAGAGGCCGCTGCCTCAATGGGCGCGGCTGGACCCACCTCGGCCTCGCCCCGCCGCCGGGTGCTCAGAGTGGATTGTTCGACGAAGGAAAGTGATGCGTATCCAGTTGCTTGGCTTGTCCGTTGCGTTGTGCGCCGCCGGCCCCGCGCCGCTTGCCGCCCAGCCTTCCCCGGCCCCCTCCGGCGTCGACTATACCAAGGATAGCAACTGGCTCTGCCTCCCGAACCGCAAGGACATCTGCGCGGTCCCGCTTGCCACAACCGAGCTTCCCGCGAGCGGCTATGGTGCCCGCACCGTCGCCGCTCCCGCGACCAACCCGCCGGTCGATTGCTTCTACATCTACCCCACCGTCAGCCGCGACTCGGGCCTCAACAGTGACCTGACCCCTTCCGACAGCGAGGAAGCCTTCGCCGCCCAGAACCAGCTCTCCCGCTTCGGCTCGGTCTGCCGCACTTTCGCCCCGATGTATCGCCAGATGACCGTTGGCGCGATCGCCTACGCCGCGACCGGCGGTGATCTGACCCCAATCCGCCACCTCGCCTTCGCCGACGTCTCCGCCGCATGGCACCAGTTTCTGCGCAGCCGCAACGCCAACCGGCCGTTCGTCCTGATTGGCCACAGCCAGGGCTCGATGATGCTCGGCTATCTCCTCGGGCGCGAGATTGAGGGTAGGCCGGAGGCGAAGCGCATGCTCCTCGCCATCATCCCCGGCTACAATGTCCTCGTGCCACAGCAAAAGCTCGGCGGCGGCACGTTCAAGTCGACCCCGTTGTGCAGCCGCGCAGGTCAGACACACTGCGTGCTGAGCTGGGAAAGCTACCGCGTCGCCAATTCGCCTCCCGAAGGCGCACTGTTCGGCTATGCCGATCAGCCGGGGATGACCGTCGGCTGCACCAACCCGGCGAGCCCCGGTTCAACCGGCTGGACCAGACTCGACAGCTATTGGAACGGCCGCTCGTCGGTCTCTGTCCCCGGCGGCCCAATCGCCTGGTCATCGCAAGGCGCGCCGCCGACGACCTTTCTCCACACCACCGACCTCGTTTCGGCGCGCTGCGTCAACGACGGCCCGCGCGGCTACCTCTCGATCCGCACGAACAGCATTCCGGGCCAGCGCCGCACGGCGCGCATCGGCGGCGAGGTCGGGATGTTCGGCTTCTTCCTCCCCGGCTGGGGAATGCACCTCAACGACATCGCCGAGGCGCAGGGCGACCTCATCAAGAGAATTTCTGACGTCAGTGCAGGCTTGCCCCGCGAGTCCACGCCCCGCTAAGGCGGACGGCATGGCTTCGCCTCCCCTCGACCAGCCCTATCGCGGCGGCTTCATCGGGGCCGAGCATCACTTCGCGCTGACCGTCTATTTCGAGGATACCGACACCGCCGGCGTCGTCTATTACGCCAATTATCTCAAATATATGGAGCGCGCACGCTCGGACATGCTGCGCGCCGCCGGGATCGACCAGCGTGCCGCGCTCGATCATGGCACCGGCGTCTATGCGGTCGTCGAGGTGGCCATCCGCTACCTTCGCCCGGCCCGGCTCGGCGATGACCTCGTCATCCGCTCATCGCTCGAGACCGTTCGCGCGGCAAGCGTGGTCATTCACCAGCGAGTCATGCGCGGGAGTGAACACCTGACCGACGCCAGGGTAACCGCCGCCTTCATGACCCTCGACGGCCGCGCCACCCGACAGCCGAGGGATTGGGTCGCCAAGTTCGAACAGATCAAGGATCGTACCGCCTGATGCTTCCCGTCACCGCCAGCTCCGACCTGATGTCGCCACTGACACTGTTCCTCCACGCCGACATCGTCGTGAAGTCAGTCATGCTGGGGCTCCTCGCCGCGAGCGTCTGGACCTGGGCGATCATCTTTACCCACGGCCTCCGCCTCCGCCGCCTGAGCCGAGCCACCGCCCGCTTCGAAAGCGATTTCTGGGCAAATAACGACATCGACAGCTTCGCGAGAACGCGCGGCACGGAGAAAGTGCCGAGCGCCGCGATCCTGACCGCCGGGATCGACGAATGGGACCGCTCATCGCGTCTTAAGGCCGCCGACAAGTCGGGCACTCGCGAGCGCCTGTCGAGCGCAATGAATACCGCCATCGCCGGCGAACTCGACCGTCTCTCGGACCGCCTCAACATTCTCGCCACGGTCGGCTCGGTCGCGCCGTTCGTCGGGCTGTTCGGCACCGTGTGGGGCATCATGCGCAGCTTCACCGCAATTGCGGGTGCAAACAATACCAGCCTCGCCGTCGTTGCCCCCGGAATCGCCGAAGCGCTATTCGCCACTGCGATCGGGCTGTTCGCTGCCATTCCAGCCGTGATCGGCTATAATCGCCTGACCCACGCCCTCGACCGCCTCGAGGCCCGCCTCGGCCGCTTCGCCGACCGCTTCCACGCCACCTTGAGCCGCGAGCTCGAGGCCGCCTGATGGCGATGGGCGCCCCCTCGCGGCGCGGCGCTCGCGGCCGCCGAGCGCCGATGGCCGAGATCAATGTGACTCCGCTGGTCGACGTCATGCTCGTCCTGCTGATCATCTTCATGGTCACCGCCCCACTGCTCGCCGCCGGGGTTCCCGTCGACCTGCCCCAGAACCGCGCCGCGCCGCTCGATCAGCAGGTGAAGCCCATCCAGCTGTCGATCGATAAAGTTGGCGCGATCTTCATCGACGATGCCCCCGTTGCCGAAGCTGCGCTGCCGCAGAAACTTGCCGCCATCGCCGCCCAGCCCGCCCCTCCCGAAGGCCGACGCATCTACCTGCGCGCCGACCGCAGCCTCGACTATGGCCGGGTCATGAAAGTCATGGGCGAGCTCAACCGCGCCGGGCTCAATCGCGTTGCGCTCGTCTCGGTCGGCGAGCAGGCGCAGTGAGGGTGGACCGCGCCGAACTTGCCGGAACCGGGGCGGCGATCGCCTTCCACGCCGCCCTGATCGCCGCCTTGTCGCTAAGTCTGGCGCACGTCGTCCATCCCCCCGAGACCCCGCCGATGGAAGTCGAGATGGTTGACGAGGTCGGGCTTCAGCCGTCCGCGCCCTCGGCAGTCGCGGCTCCCCCGCCCCCGGCCCAGGCGCCGCAGGAGGCTCAGATCCCGCCACAGCCCGAGCCCGCCGCCGCGCCGCTCGTCCAACCTGCCCCGCAGCCCAAAGTCGCTCCCGCCAACAGCCTCGCCGCACAAGCTGCCCAGCTGCGCCCCGCGACGCCTCGTCCCGTACCGGCCAAGCCCGCCTCATCAAGACCAGCCCCCGCCCAACTCCGCGCCTCGCGCATCGGCGCCGACTTCCTCAAGGGCATTGCCGACGCCGCCCCGTCCTCGACCCCGGCCCGCGCCGCCGCCCCGACGATCAGCGCGTCGGCCATGGCCGGGATTCAGCAGGCCATCCGCCGCCAAGTCCAGCCCTGCGCTGACCGCCAGGTAAACCCCGGCCCCGGCGCCTCGCGGATCAAGGTCAAATTGCACCTCGTACTTGATCGGTCGGGAAGACTTGTCAGCGCGCCGGTTGTCGTGGGGACCAATGGCGTCGATGACGATAATTCACGCTATGAAGAGCGGGTCAAAGATTTGGCAGTGTCGATTATTTCTGGCTGCTCGCCACTTACTGGCCTGCCGCCAGAGCTCTACAAACCAGCGTCCGGGCAAGGGTGGGGCAATTTCATCTTGAATTACAATTTGCCATGAGGATGCCCATGAAACGTTTCGCCCTCCTTGCCACCCTGCTGGCCTCAGCCGCCACCGCCCAGGATGCCCCCCCGCTCGAGGTCGATGTCGTCGGCGGCACCAACGCCGTGACCGCCATCGCCGTCCCAACAATGCCGACCGCCGCCGATGCGCCCCAAGGGCTCGGCCGCCAGATCGCAGGCGTTATCGCCTCCGACCTCCGCTCGACCGGCCTGTTCACGCCACTAGGCCCTGAGGGCATCGGCACCTACCCGCGTGACGCCGCAAGCGCCCCCGCCTACGCCACCTGGCGAAGCGCCGGCGCGGCGCAGCTTGTCACCGGCTATGTCGAGGCCAACGGCCCCGACCGCATCACCGTCGCCTGCTACATCCACGACGTCGCCGCCGGACGCGAGCTGGCTCATCAGGGATTCTCCGTCGCCGCCTCCGACTGGCGCCGCGCTGCGCACAAATGCGCCGACACGGTCTATTCGCGCCTCTCGGGCGAGACCGGCTTTCTCGACACCCGCGTCGTCTACGTCGCCGAGACCGGCCCGAAGAACAACCGCACCAAGCGCATCGCGATCATGGATTCGGACGGATCGAACCATCGCTACCTCACCCTCGGCGACGCCACCGTCACCACCCCGCGCTTCTCGCCCAGCGGCGATAAGCTCGTTTACATGACCGCCTCGGGCCGCCGCCCGCGCGTCATGCTGATGGACGTCGCCAGCGGCACAACGCACAGCCTTGTCCCCGGGCTCGTCCTGACCTTCGCCCCGCGCTTCTCGCCCGATGGCCGCAATGTCGTCTTCTCGATGGCGAAGAACGGCCGCACGGCGATCTTCACCATCCCCACCGCCGGCGGCACTCCGCGCCGCCTGACCGACAGCGTCGGCGCCGACACCAGCCCGAGCTACTCGCCCGACGGCAGCCGAATCGTCTTCGAAAGCGACCGGGGCGGCACCCAGCAACTCTACATCATGAACGCCGACGGGTCTGGCCAGCGGCGCATCAGCTTCGGCGGCGGTCGTTATGCCTCGCCGATGTGGAACCCGCGCGGCGACCTCATCGCCTTCACCAAGATCGCCGGCAATTTCCGCATCGGCATCATGAATGCCTCGGGCGGCGGCGAGAAGATCCTCACCGACGCGTGGCAGGACGAGGAGCCAAGCTGGGCCCCCAACGGCCGATTCGTCATGTTCAACCGCATCCGTCAGGGTTCGAGCGGGCAGACCAGTCTCTACGCGGTCGACATCAACGGCGGCGATCCGCGCCGAATGCCTACCCCCCAGGATGGCAGCGACCCCAGCTGGTCGCCGCTCCAACGCTAATCTTTCGAAGGAATATTTCCATGCGCAAGACTATAAGCATCGCCCTGTTTGCCGCGCTCCTCGCGACCGGCGCCTGCGCCCGCAAGGACAAGGCCGTCACCACCACTCCGCCACCCGCGACCGCGACTGCGCCGACCACCAACGAGGACGATGTGGGGCTGGTCGAGCTCCCCGGCTCACAGGCCGATCTCATCGCCAAGGCCGGGACCGACACGATCCACTTCGCCACCGACAAGTCCGACATCGACGCGCCATCGCGCACGATCCTTGCCGCGCAGGCACGATGGATGATGGCCAACCCCGCGGTCCGCGCCTCGATCGAGGGTCACGCCGACGAGCGCGGCACGCGGGAATATAATATGGCGTTGGGGGAGCGCCGGGCCAACGCCGCGCGCGATTTCCTCGTCGCGCAAGGCGTCCCCTCGGCGCGGCTGCTGGTCACCAGCTGGGGCAAGGAAAAACCGATCGCCGTCGGCTCGGACGAGAGCGCCTGGGCGCAGAACCGGCGCGAAGTGACGGTCGTCGTTAAGTAACTGCGGTCCGGCGGTCAGGCCGCCCGGCTCTGATACCCGGTTGCCCCAAGCCACGAGCGCGCTTGACGCTGCGCCTCGGCGATTTCGCGAGCAGTCATTTCGTGGCTGATCTCGGCCCGGCACTGTTGCGACCGCGTGTCGCCCGACAGAGCTCCAAGATTGAACCATTTGTGCGCCTCGACCAAGTCGACCGCGATCCCGCCGCGCCCGGTCGAATAGCTCACCCCCAGTTCGAACAGCGCCTCGACATCGCCACGCTCGGCATCGGCCAAGCGGCTTCGGAGGAGAAAGTCTGCGCTCTTCTGTGACATCGCATTCATCGGTCGAACCCCTGTTCTGATAAACGCAGCTTCGTCCCCCAATCGCGAACAAATGGTTAACGCCGGAAACACCGTGTCCGATGCGGCCCAATCACAGCGCCAGATTGTCGATCAGGCGGGTCGTTCCGAGTTTTGCAGCAACGATCAGCCGCGCATTATCGCTTGGCTTGTCAAGTGGTTCCAGGCTCGCTTCATCGACCAGCGCGAGATAGTCGGGCGCGCTAAAACCAGCTTCCTCGAGAGTTAGTTGCGCCTTTCTGAGCACACCGTCGACCGTACTGCCCGCCCGGATCGCATCCCGCGCGGCGTCCAGCGCCCGAGGGAGCGCCACCGCCCGCCGCCGCTCGTCCGCCGAAAGATAAGCATTGCGCGACGACAGTGCCAAGCCATCGCTGTCTCTCACCGTCGCCACGCCGACGACCTCGACCGGCATCCCTAGGTCGGCGATGAGCCTCCGGATCATCGCCAGCTGCTGATAATCCTTCTCCCCGAACAGCGCGACGTGCGGCATAACCGCGATGAGCAGCTTGGCTACGACCGTCGCCACCCCGTCGAAATGACCCGGCCGCGCGGCGCCGTCCCAGCGCTCGCTGACCCCGGCGACCTTTATGTTCGTCGCGAAGCCCGCCGGATAGAGGTGCGCGGCAGTCGGCAACCAGACGAGGTCACAACCGCCCGCCTCAAGCATAGCAAAGTCCTCGACCTCGCGCCGGGGATAACGATCGAGGTCCTCGCCCGCACCGAATTGCAGCGGATTGACGAAGATCGTCGCCACGACTCTGTCCGCGCGCCGCCGCGCTTCGGCGACCAGCGCCATATGCCCGGCATGAAGCGCGCCCATGGTCGGGACCAGCGCGATCCGCTCGCCCGTTGCGCGCAATGTGCTCAGCGCCGAGGGCAATCCGGCCATGTCACTGATGATTTGCAAGGAATCCCCCCCTCCGATAGAGCCAGAGCTCTTAGATTCAGGGGGCCGACCCGGCAATGAGCGAACCGCACTTCATCGTCTTCGCCAATGAGAAGGGTGGGACCGGCAAGTCGACCACTGCGGTCCACACCGCGATCGCGCTCGCCGCCTCCGGCCACCGCGTCGGCGTGCTCGACCTCGACAGCCGCCAGCGAACGACGACGCGTTACCTCGAAAACCGCGACGCGACGATGCGCCGGACCGGAGAGACACTACCGCTGGCCGCTTACGAGGTCCTCGACGAGCAGACAGAAGAGGGACTGGCAGCCGCGATCGACCGACTCTCCGCCGATAGTGACGTCCTCGTCATCGACACTCCCGGCCGCGACGACCCCGTCGCCCGCGCCGCAATCCTCCGCGCCGACACCCTTGTTACTCCGATGAACGACAGCTTCGTCGATCTCGACCTGATCGGCCAGGTCCACCCCGACACATTCAAGATTACCAAGCCCAGCTTCTATGCGGAACTCATCTGGAACAGCCGCACCGCGCGCGCCAAGGCGACCGGCAAGTCGGTTGACTGGGTCGTCCTTCGCAACCGCCTCCAGCACATCCAGTCGCACAATCTCGCGCGGGTCGGCGCGGCGATGGACGAGCTGGCGCGGCGGGTCGGCTTCCGCGTCATCCCCGGGCTCGGCGAGCGGGTGATCTACCGCGAGCTATTTCCCAAGGGACTGACGTTGCTCGACTTGAAGCAACTCGGCGACGTCGGCATGGGCCATATCGCCGCGCGCCAGGAACTTCGCGAAATGATCGCGGGTCTGGCGATTCCGCCTGCCAACCAAGTGTCCGACGATCAGCCCGAGCCGATCGCCGCCGCCGGCTGAGCTTCGCAAAAGGAAATCCATGTCTCACGAGTTTCACGCGTCGGTCCTCCGCGAATATGATATCCGCGGGGTGGTCGGAAAGACCCTCCACGCTGCCGACGCCCGCGCCCTGGGCCGCAGCTATGGCGCGCTCGCCGTGTCCGAAGGTGCCAAGACCATCGCCGTCGGCCGAGACGGCAGGACGCATTCTCTCGAGCTCGAGACCGCGCTTATCGAAGGTCTGACCGCTTCGGGCCTCGACGTCGTGCGCATCGGCATGGGTCCCTCGCCCATGCTCTATTTCGCTGCAGCCACCCTCCCCGTTCAGGGCGGAATCCAGGTCACGGGCAGCCACAATCCGGCCGATTACAACGGTTTCAAGATGCTCCTTAACGGCCGCTCGGTGTTTGGCGAGGAGATCCAGGCACTCGGTCGCCGCGCCAAAACCGCTGAATGGATCGAAGGCTCAGGATCGATCAGCGACACCGCCATCGAAGACGCCTATGTTGATCGCCTTGTCCAAGGCTTCGACGGCGGCGCCTACAAGATCGGCTGGGACGCGGGCAATGGCGCCGGCGGACCCGCCCTCGAAAAACTCGTCAAGAAACTCCCCGGCGAGCATCACCTTCTCTACACCGAAGTCGACGGCACCTTCCCGCACCATCACCCCGATCCCACAGTCGAGGCGAACCTTGCCGACCTCAAGAAGCTCGTCGCCGACAAGGGCCTCGACTTCGGGATTGCGTTCGACGGCGACGCCGACCGGATCGGCGCGGTCGACAGCATGGGCCGGGTCATCTGGGGTGACCAGATCGTGATGATCCTCGCGGGACCCGTGCTCAAGGCCTTGCCCGGCTCGACCATCATCGCCGACGTCAAGGCCAGCCAAACGCTTTTCGACCGCGTGGCAGAACTCGGTGGCAGGCCCTTGATGTGGAATACCGGCCACAGCCTGATCAAGTCCAAGATGAAGGAAACAGGGGCGCCCCTCGCCGGCGAAATGTCGGGGCACATCTTCTTCAAACATCTGTGGTACGGGTTCGATGACGCGCTCTACGCGGCGGTTCGCCTGATCAGCGCCGTGACCGACAGCGGCAAGTCGCTGACCACGCTCAAGAGTGAAATGCCCGTTTCGGTCGCCACGCCAGAGCTGCGTTTCCAGGTCGACGAGTCTCGCAAATTCGATACAATCAAGGAAGTCGCGGCGCGCCTCGCAGCCGACGGATCGACGGTCGATTCGACCGACGGGGTGCGCGTGCAGACCGCCGATGGCTGGTGGCTGTTGCGCGCCTCGAACACCCAGGACGTCCTCGTCGCCCGCGCCGAGGCCACGGATCAGTCCGGCCTCGACCGCCTGACCGGAGCGATCGACGCCCAGCTTGCCGCATCAGGGATCGAGCGAACCGAAGCTGCGCATTAGGCTCGTCAAATACCGGATATTGCCCAGGTCGGGCGGCTTGACCTGCAAGGAGGCAGTCACCGTGACATAATCTCACCGCCCGACCCGTGAAATGGCTTGCCCTTGCCAGTCGCCCCGCACAAACTGGCAGCGATGAAAGGCGTAGCTTTTGACGAGATGGGGCCGGGCGACGGTGCACCGGGCGACCCCTATGCCGCAGTCCGCGGCTGGCTCGACGAATGCACGCCCGATTATCTCGACAAGCGCAGCGCGCAGGCCGAACTCTTCTTTCGCCGTATCGGCATCACCTTTGCGGTCTATGGCGATGCTCAGGCCGACGAGCGGCTGATCCCGTTCGACATTATCCCGCGCATCCTGTCGCGCCGCGAATGGACCAGGCTCGAACGCGGCCTCGTCCAACGCGTGTCGGCGCTCAACGCCTTCCTCAACGATGTTTACGGTGCCCGCGAAATCCTGAGGGCCGGGATACTCCCCGAGGATATCATCCTTCGCAATCCACAATTCTGCCTGCCCGCGATCGGTCATTCTCCGAGCCACGGCATCTACACCCACATCGCCGGGATCGATATCGTCCGCACCGGCCCGGACGACTTCTATGTCCTCGAGGACAATGCCCGCACCCCGTCGGGCGTGTCCTACATGATCGAAAATCGCGAAGTGATGATGCGGCTGGTGCCCGAACTGTTCGGCAAGCACCGCGTTGCTCCGGTCGAAACCTACCCCGAGCTATTGCTGAGCACGCTTCAGTCGGTTGCCCCCCCCCATTGCCCCGGCGAGCCGACCGTCGCCGTGCTAACCCCCGGCTACCATAATTCGGCCTATTATGAACACAGCTTCCTTGCCGACAAGCTCGGTGTCGAGCTGGTCGAGGGCAGCGACCTGCTCGTCCGCGACGACGTTCTCTACATGCGCACGACCGAGGGGCCGCAGCGGATCGACGTGCTTTATCGCCGGGTCGACGACAGCTTTCTCGACCCGCTCGTCTTCAACCCCGGCTCGATGCTCGGCGCGCCGGGAATGATGAGTGCCTATTGCGCGGGCAACCTTGCGATCGCCAATGCGGTTGGCACCGGTGTCGCCGACGACAAGGCGATTTACAGCTACATGCCGGAAATCATCCGCTTCTACTCTGGCGAGGACGCGCTGCTCGAAAATGTCCCGACGTGGCGCTGCCGCGAGCCCGATGCACTGGCGCACGTCCTCGCTAACCTGCCCGAGCTGGTGGTCAAGGAAGTCGACGGGTCGGGCGGCTATGGCATGCTCATCGGACCGCATGCGACCAAAGCCCAGCTTGACGAGTTCGGCGCCAAGTTGCGGACCAACCCCGAAGGCTTCATCGCCCAACCAACCCTGTCGCTGTCGACCTGCCCGACTTTCGTCGACAGCGGGATCGCCCCGCGACATGTCGACCTTCGCCCGTTCGTCCTGACCGGCGCCAACGGTACTCGGATCGTTCCCGGCGGCCTGACCCGCGTGGCGCTCGCCGACGGCTCGCTGGTGGTCAATTCGAGCCAGGGCGGCGGAACGAAAGACACTTGGGTGCTCGATGATTAGGGGGCTGCGCTAGATGTTGTCGCGCACCGCCGGCGACCTGTTCTGGACCGGACGCTATGTCGAGCGCGCGGACTTCGTCTCGCGCCTGACTGACGCTACCCTCCGCCTCGCGGCCCTGCCTTCAAGCTATGGCGGCGATGTCAGCGCCTGGACCAGCGCGCTGACCGCTGCGGGAATCGTCGACCTTTATGGTGAGCGCCACGCCAAGCTGAGCGAATCGAGCGCGGTCCAATTCCTCTCCCTCGACATCGCGAACCCCTCGTCGATGCACAATTGCATCGAGCGCGCCCGCAACAATGCCCGCGCCGTACGCACCGCGCTGACCGCCGAAGTGTGGGAGGCGATCAACTCGGCGTGGCTCGAAATGCAGCGCTTCGGGACCAAGATCACCGCGCGCCAGACGGTCACGCGACTGCTCGAGCAGGTCAAGGCGTCCGCGCTGTCGTTCGACGGCGCAACCCACCGCACCATGCTTCGCTCCGACGCCTACTGGTTCCTCCGCCTCGGCGCCGCGATCGAGCGTGCCGACAACACCGCGCGATTGCTGGAAGTGAAGTACCAACTGCTCCTCCCGCGCGATGAACCCGTTGGCGGCAGCCTCGACTATTTCCAGTGGACGACGATCCTGCGCACCGTCTCGGCTCTAACCGCCTACCGCCACGTCTACCGAGACAGCGTCAAGCCATGGCTCGTCGCCGACCTGCTGATCCTCAACAAGCGAATGCCGCGGAGCCTCGCCGCCTGCATGAACGATGCGGCGCGGTATCTCGACCAACTCGCCCAGCGCAGCGGCCGCCGTGGCCCCGCACATCGCCAGGCGGTGGCGCTCGCCAACCGGCTGGAGAAGGGCAGGATGGGCGAGATTTTCGCGTCGGGCCTGCACGAATACACCACCAACTTCCTCGCCGATAATCGCGAACTCGATCATGCCATCATGGAGCAATATCTCTTCTGATGCGCATCATCGTCAATCATCGCACGACCTATCGCTATGATCGGCCGGCCAGCAACATTATCCAGGCGCTGCGCCTCGCCCCGCGCAACCACGACAGCCAGCATGTTCGCTCGTGGCGGGTCGAAGCGGACGTCGACGGCACGATTCTCGAGACCGCCGATGCGTTCGGCAACCGGCTGATGATGTTCTATGCGGAAGCGCCGCTGACTGCGCTCACGCTGACCGTCGCGGGCGAGGTGGACGTCACCGAGGCAGCAGGGGTAATTCACGCCGCCGAGCCGCTTCCCGGCGCGGTATTCCTTCGCTCGACCGACCTGACCGCCCCAGACCCTGCTATCGTCGATCTCGCCCGCTCCGCTACCCGCAGTGAGCCTCTCGCCACGCTCCACGCGCTGATGGCCGCAATCCGCGAACGAATGGCGTTCGTGGTGGAGGCTACCGACGCCGCCACCGCGGCGGCGACTGCGCTGACGACGGGGGCAGGCGTCTGCCAGGATTTTGCGCATATTTTCTGCACCGCCGCACGTCTGGCCGAGATCCCTTCACGCTATGTTTCGGGCCATCTCGCCCACGCCGGAGGCGCTCAGGACGCCTCGCACGCGTGGGTCGAGGCGCACGTCCCCGACCTCGGCTGGGTCGCGTTTGACCCAACCAACGGAATTTGCGCGACCGACGCCTATTTACGCGTCGCCGTCGGACTCGACTATCTCGACGCCGCCCCGGTGCGTGGCGCAAGGCGCGGCGGGGGCGCCGAGCATATGACGGTGGAAGTTCATGCGGGGGACGTGCAAGGACAGCGTCAGGAGTGAGTCTCGGGGGACTAGGATGACTTATTGTGTCGGGATGCTGGTCCGCGAAGGGCTGGTGATGATGGCCGACACGCGCACCAATGCGGGGATCGACAACGTCTCGCGTTACCGCAAGCTGCGGGTCTTCGGTCTCGGCACCGACCGGCTTATCATGGTTGCTTCCGCCGGCAGCCTGTCGACCACGCAGGGCGCGATGCACCGCATGCTCGAGGGCGTCCACAACCCCGAGACGGAGACTCGCGATACGTGGGAAAGCGTGCCGAGCATCTATCAGGCAGTGCTTGCCGTCGGGCGGGCGTTGCGCGCTGCGCGCGACGGGATGGAGAGCCTCGAGCAGGCCGAAATCGATTTCGACGCGACGTTGCTGGTCGGCGGCGCGGTGGGCGGCGAGCGTCACCGACTGTTCCTCGTCTACCCCGCCGGCAACGCCATCGAATGCGGCGCCGACACCCCGTACCTACAGGTCGGCGAGCGCAAATATGGCAAGCCGATCCTCGACCGCGCGCTACGCTTCGAAACCCCGCTCGACGAAGCGGTCAAGATCGGGCTGATCTCGTTCGATTCGACCATGCGCTCGAACCTCGCGGTCGGGCTCCCGATTGACTTGGTGAAGGTCAAGCAGGGTTCACTGGTACCCGAGGCCAACGTGCGCATCGGGACCGAGGACGAATATTTCCGCGACCTGTCGGAGCGCTGGTCGAACGCACTCGCCCACGCCCGCGAGGAAATCCCCAACGCGCCTTATTGAGGGTTAGGCAACACTCTCGACGTCGAGCGCATAGCCCGCGCTCCGCACCGTTCGCACCAGGTCGCTCCCGCCATGCTCGCCGAGCGCCATCCGCAGTCGGCGAATATGGACATCGACAGTGCGCAACTCGATCTCCTCGCTGTGCGGCCACACCGTTTCGAGCAGTTGCTGACGCGAGAAGACCCGGCCGGGATGTTCGAGGAAATGGCGCAGCAGGCGATATTCGGTCGGGCCGAGGTTAACCGCCCTCCCCTCGCGGCGAACGCGGTGCCCGGCGAGATCCATCTCCAGTCCGGCATACTCAAGCTTGTCCGCCGCCAACGCTGGCCGCACCCGCCGCAAGACCGCCGCTGCCCGCACCACAAGCTCCTTCGGGCTGAACGGCTTGGTGACATAATCGTCGGCCCCGGTCTCGAGCCCGCGCAGGCGGTCGTCCTCCTCACCCCGCGCGGTGAGCATGATGATCGGCAGGTTCGCGGTGGCCGGCTTGCGCCGCAATCGCCGGCACAGTTCGATCCCGCTGATCCCCTCGATCATCCAGTCAAGGATGAGCAGATCGGGCCGGATTTCCTCGACCAGGATCAGCGCTTCCTCGCCATTGGCAGTGGATGTCACGCTATAGTCGGCACGGGCAAAATGATACTTGACCAGTTCGGCGATTGCGCGGTCGTCCTCGACCAGCAGCAGCCGCTTCGAAGTGCTCGCCATGATCAGTCTGTCACGCTGCCACCGCGCGGACGTTCGGCCATCTGCTGTCCGGTCGCGGCATAATAGACCATTTCGGCAATGTTCGTGGCATGGTCCCCGACGCGCTCGATATTCTTGGCGACGAACAGCAAATGCGCCGACTGCGAGATATTATGAGGGTTCTCCATCATGAAGGTCAGCAAAGTGCGGAAGATTGAATTGTAGAAATCGTCGACCGCCTTGTCGCGCTCGCTGACCCGCACCGCCGCCTCGGCATCGCGCTCGACAAAGGCGGTCAGCACGTCATGGACCATCTCGGTCGCGATCCGCGCCATTTCGGGCATCAGCGACAAGGGTTCGATCACCGCGCTGTCGAACTGTGGAACGCGCTTGGCGATGTTCTTGGCATAGTCGCCGATCCGCTCAACCACGCTCGATATCTTCATCGCTGCGACAATGTCGCGAAGATCGCCCGCCATCGGTGCACGAAGCGCAAGAATCTGGATCGCGCGCCGCTCGGTCTCGACCTCGAGCGCATCGAGCTTCTTGTCATTCTCGACGATCCGCTGCGCGCCTTCGAGGTCCCGCTGAACAAGGCAGCGCATCGATTCGCGAATGGCGTGCTCGGCCAGCCCGCCCATCTGCGAAATGAGCGCGCGCAGCCGGTCGAGGTCCTCGTCGAACGCTTTCAACGTATGTCCACTGGTCGCCATTACGTCTCTCCCACTCAGCCGTAGCGGCCGGTGATATAATCCTGCGTGCGCTGCTCGACCGGGTTGGTGAAGATGTCCCGCGTCTTGCCATATTCGACCATCTCGCCGAGGTGGAAGAAGGCGGTGCGCTGCGACACCCGCGCCGCCTGCTGCATATTGTGGGTGACGATGGCGATGGCGTAGCGGCCGCGCAATTCGTGGATCAGTTCCTCGATCTTGGCGGTCGCGATCGGGTCCAGTGCAGAGCAAGGTTCGTCCATTAGAATGACCTCAGGATCGACTGCAATCGCACGCGCGATGCACAATCGCTGCTGCTGCCCGCCCGACAGCGCTGTGCCGCTCTCCTGCAGCCGGTCCTTGACCTCGTCCCACAGGCCAGCGCGCGTGATGCTCTTCTCGACGATCGCGTCGAGCTCGGCCTTGCCCGTCGCCAGCCCGTGGATGCGCGGCCCATAGGCGACATTCTCGTAGATACTCTTAGGGAAAGGGTTCGGCTTCTGGAACACCATTCCGACGCGGGCGCGGAGCTGGACAACGTCCATCTGGGGGCCGTTTATGTCGGCTCCGTCGAGTGTGATCTCCCCCACGACGCGCGCGCCGGGGATGGTGTCGTTCATGCGGTTGAGGCAGCGCAGGAAGGTCGATTTGCCGCACCCCGAAGGGCCGATGAAGGCGGTCACGCGGTCGTCGTGAATGTCGATCGAGACGCCCTTGAGCGCTTCCTTCTCCCCGTAGAAGACGTGAATCTGCTCGGCGTGCATCTTGGCCGGCTTTTCCGACGCCGGCTCGGGAAGCGTGTCGGCAGGAACCGTCGCGACCGGTGGCGACGGCGAGGCGCGTGGGGGGGCGTTGGGCTCGGGCTCGGAATAGGATTCCGCGCCCATCGTCTCGCGCTGGTCTTGCGCGGCCTCGGCCGCAACCGCAGTCGATGGCATCGGCACCGGCGTGGTTGCGGAAATCGGGATCTTTTCGTTTGTCATGAGGCCTACCAGCGTCGCTCAAAGCGGTTGCGGAGATAGATTGCGAGCCCGTTCATCATCAGCATAAAGACAAGCAGTACTATGATCGCGGCACTGGTCTTCTCGACAAACGAGCGGTCGACCTCGTCGGACCAGAGGAAGATTTGCACCGGAAGCACCGTCGCGGGGTCGGCGATTCCGCCCGGCGGGGTCGCGATGAAGGCGCGCATTCCGATCATCAGCAGCGGCGCAGTCTCGCCCAGCGCGCGCGCCATGCCGATGATCGTTCCGGTAAGTATGCCCGGCAGCGCGAGCGGCAGGACATGATGGAACACAACCTGCATCTTCGACGCGCCAATACCGAGTGCGGCGTCGCGAATCGAGGGCGGCACCGACTTGATCGCGTTGCGTCCGGCGATGACGATGACCGGCATGGTCATCAGCGCGAGCGTCAGGCCGCCGACGAGCGGCGCAGATCGCGGCAGGTTCATCAGGTTGAGGAACACCGCCAGCCCGAGCAGGCCGAAGATAATCGAGGGGACTGCCGCGAGGTTGTTAATCGAGACTTCGACCAGGTCGGTCCAGCGATTGCGGGTCGCAAACTCCTCGAGGTAGAGCGCGGTCAGCACGCCGATCGGGAAGGCCAGTCCCATTGTCACGATGATCGTCAGGAAGCTCCCCTTGAGCGCCCCCCACACCCCGACAGCGGACGGGTCGGTCGCGTCGGACGCGGTCAGGAAATCGAGGTTGAAGGTCCGCTTCAAGCCGTCCTTTGCCTCGGCCGCCGAAACCAGCTTCTCCTGCTCGTCGCCACCATCGCCCTTGGCCGCGACATCGACCTTGCCCGACACCGGAAGCCAGACCATCTGGGCCCGGGTGAGCAGCGTCGGATCGGCGATCAGCATCCGGCCAAGGGCGCGTGTGCCGCTTTCGCCGAACATCTCGGCAGCGGCGGGGCCATAAGTCGCGACTGCGGCCTGCGTAATCGCGCCTTCGAGGTTGGCCTGCGCGACGAGTTGTGGGGCATCGGGGCCCTTGAGCATCGCGGGATCGAGCATCACGTCCGAGCGTGGCAGGTCGAGTTGGATCCTGGCCTCGGTGTGGCTGAACCCGCCGATCCCCTTCGACGCCATGGTGAACAGCAGGAAGGCAAGAAATAGCAGCGACAGCGCGACCGCAGCAAAGCCGAGTGCGCGAAAGCGGCGCTCGGCGGCATAGCGCCGCTTGACCCGCTTCTGCATCGATCCGTCGGACCAGCGGTTCGTCGAGCTACTCATATGCTTCCCGATAACGGCGCACGACGGTCAGCGCGATGAGGTTGAGGATGAGGGTGATGAAGAACAGCGCCAGCCCGAGCGCGAAGGCGGCGAGAGTCTTGGCGCTGTCGAACTCCTGGTCGCCCGTCAGCAGCTGGACGATCTGGACAGTGACGGTGGTCACCGCTGCAAACGGATTGGCAGTCATGTTGGCGCTGAGGCCCGCCGCCATAACAACGATCATCGTCTCACCGATCGCACGGCTGACCGCAAGCAACACCCCGCCCACCACCCCGGGAAGCGCAGCAGGAAGGACGACACGCTTGATCGTCTCGGACTTGGTCGCACCTAGGGCAAGGCTGCCGTCGCGCATTGCCTGCGGAACGGCGGCGATGCTGTCGTCGGCCATCGAGCTTACGAACGGAATAATCATGATGCCCATGACGAGGCCCGCCGCGAGCGCGCTTTCGCTGCTGGCCGAAGTAACCCCGATCGACACGCCGAAATCGCGAACCATCGGCGCGACGGTCAGCGCGGCGAAATAGCCATAGACGACCGTCGGCACGCCCGCGAGAATCTCGAGGATCGGCTTGAGCCAGGAGCGAAGCTTGGCCGGTGCATATTGGGTCAGGAAGATTGCGCACATCAGCCCGAGCGGGATTGCGACGATCATGGCGATGATCGCGCCGATAAAGGCAGTGCCCCAGAACAAGGGGACCGAGCCGAACTCGCCCGACGATCCCGCCTGATCGGCGCGTAACGCCATTTGAGGCGACCAGCTGGTGCCGAACAGGAACTCGGTCGGGCTGACCAGCTTGAAGAAGCGAAGGCTCTCGAACAGTAGGGACAGCACAATCCCAAGCGTGGTCAGAATGGCAACTGTCGAAGCCGCCATTAGCATCAGCATGACCCAGCGCTCGACCCCGGCGCGGGCACGAAAATCGAAGCTCACTCGAGTCAAGGCAAGTGCCGCGCCCCCTAGCGCCGCCAGCAGCGCAATCGCGCCACCGATCGCCGCGAACTTCCCATTTGCTGCCCCGAACTGCGGGGCAAGCTCGGCCGACTGCGGGTTGAACCCGGCCTCGATCTTGCCCGAGGCAATGTCCTGCGCCTCGCCGAGGATCGATTGGCGCTGAATTTCACTGTCGGGCAGCGCGCGCGCCTGCGGCGAGGCGAGTACCGCCTGATCGACCAGCCGCGACTGAACAGGCGACCAGACCGCAAGGATCAGGAGCGCCGGAAGTGTCGCCCACAGCGCGGCGTAAAAGGCATGATAGATCGGCAGCGAATTGAGCCGCGCGCCCTTCGCCCGGCCAACACGCAGGGCAGCAGCGCGACGGAACGCCACCCCGCCAGCAATCGCCGCGACGAGCAGGACCGCGAGCAGGGCAAGGCCCAGGGTCATCGGATGCTGCTCTTCGCCTGCGCGTTACTTGAGGTTCGAGCCGTCGAGCGGCGCGAGCGCGGTCGCCTGGGTCGTCGCCCCCGACGCGTCGGCCCCGGCAAACGGCACCAACCCGCGCTTCTCGAGTAAGCCGCCTGTGCTCCACAGCTTGGAATAGGCCGCGATGAAGTCCTTCATCTTCGGCTTGACCGCCATATGCTCGCCCTTGACGTAGACGAACAGCTTGCGCGAGCCGGGGTAGGACAAGTCGGCGATCGTCGCTTCGGTCGGCTGGACCCCGCCCAACGTCACCGCCTTCACCTTGTCGGCATTCTCGTCGAGATAGGAGAAGCCGAGTACCCCGATCGTGTCCTTGTCGACCGCGACCTTCTGGACGAGCAGATTGTCGTTCTCGCCGGCTTCGACATAGGCGCCGTCTTCGCGGATCTTGGTGCAGGTCGCCTTTTTGGCGTCGTCCTTCAAGGCTTTCGAGGCGGGGTCAGTCTCGCAGCCCTTGGTCAGGATAAGATCGGCGAGACTGTCGCGCGTGCCGCTGGTCGGCGGCGGGCCCATGACATGGATCTTCTGCGCGGCAAGCGCCGGATTGACGTCGTGCCAGGTCTTGGCGGTGTTCGGGCCCTTGCCGAACGGGTTTGCGGCGAGCGCCATGTAAATGTCGCGTGTCGTCAGGTTAAGCGCGGGGGCATCCTTGTTCTGGATGAAGGTCAGCCCGTCGATCCCGATCGGCACTTCGACGATCTGCTTGACGCCATTCTTGGCGCACAGCTCAAACTCGGATTTCTTGATCTGGCGCGAGGCGTCGGTCATGTCGGGGGTGTCCCCGCCAACGCCCGCGCAAAACAGCTTCATCCCCGCGCCGGTGCCGGTCGATTCGACGATTACGCTCGTCCCCGGATTGTCGCGCTGAAAACCTTCGGCGACTGCGGTGGTGAACGGATAGACAGTCGACGAGCCGACGATCTTGATCTGGCTCGACGACGAGGCACCGCCTCCCCCACTGTTAGACCCGCAGGCGGCGAGAATCACGATCGCAGGTATCAGGAGGGGCAGTCTGGTCATCGAAACTTCCTTTGAAAACGGCCCGATACGCAATGGGCTGATAACGACTATGGGCGCCGTTCGGAAGGCGCAGTTCAACGAAAAAAGAAAGCGCCGCCGCGCCCCCGAGACAAAGGGGACGCGGCGGGGTGGAGCATAATCAGAAGTCGATCTGCGCGCGGAGGCCCGCGGTGTCGACACTATATTTGCGATCATTGGCCAGCGTAGTCGTGCCGATCGGGAAGATCCCGTTCGGATTGCCGACCGCAACCGTATTGACCGTCGCGCGCGGCCCGCCGGTCACGTTGAGATGGGCATATTGCGCCGTGAAGCGGACGTAATCCATCGGGCTCCACACGAGGCCGACGATGTACGCGACCTGCTTCCCGCCGTTGACATAATAAGGCGCGGCGACATTTTGAGCGGGCGTTGATCCGGTCGGTGCATCGCCGACGCGGTCGTTGAGGTTGATATAGTCGACCCGTCCATTGATCTGAAGCGCACCCCAGCCGCCCTGGTCGAATGGGTGGAGCACCTTGGTCCGGTCGAACTTGCCGCCCTTGTAGCCGCGAGTCTCGCCGGTCAAGAAATAGCCCAGTTCGGCGTAGCCCCCCTCGAACGAGGGATCGCCGACATAAGCGGTCCCGCTGGCAAAGTTGTTCGGATGGAGCGCGACATTGGCCGCTTCCGTCGCGGTGAAGCCCCGCACCCACAGCTTTTGCGCTTCGGCGGCAAAGTGGAGGCTCTTGTGCACCGCGGCAAATTCCAGCCCGACGCTGTCGTCCCCATCCGACGAAATCGTGCCGGCATCGACGAAGCGCTGGTCGGTAGTCTGCAACTCGGGCCGGGCGCGATACTGCTGGCCCTGCGCGTCGCGCTGATTGACGCGATGGTGGGCGCTGATCCCGAAGTGCAACTGGGTCGTGCCCATCTTCGGCGAGAAAGTCCCGCGCGCGCCGGCTTCCCAGCCGGTCCGGGCGGGGTTGGTACTCGTGTTGATTTCCTGACTGAAAATGCCGCCGGTCAGCGAGAAGCGATCCTGCTTGGGATCAAGCAGCGCGACCGACACGCCAAGGCGGCGGTTATAGTTGAATGCGTCAGTGAACGCCGGGCGCTCCATGAAACTGGTGAACTTGGAACTGTTCATCGTCTCCATGCTCGACATTGGGTAGAAGTTGCCGATCTGGACCTTGATCGGGCTGCCCTTGCGTTGATAGCTCAGCAGGACATCCTCATAGTCGACTGTGCCTTGGGCGAAGTTGAATTCGACATTATAGCCAAATCCACCCGGCAGGCTGCCCTCCGCGCCGATGATCGCGCGCCGCGCACGGGTGTTGAAGCCGAGGCGGTTATAGTCGAGCCCGCCAGACGATCCGAACAACTGCTGACCGTTCGGGAAGCCGACATAGCCTACGTCGAACTGCAGCGTGCCCTTGGGCTTGAAGCTCCAACCCGCCTCCTTGTCCTCGTAGAGCGGGCCGCCCTTCCACGAGGGGGTCACCTTGACCATCGCCGACTTGATGTTCTCAAGTTGCGCCTGGAGCGCTTCGACCTGCTGGGTCAACAGCTCGATCTTGGCCTGGCCATCATCGCCAGCGCCCGCAGCGGCAATTGCCGCATCGGCGGCAGCGTCGGACTGGTCGGGCACTGCCTCGGGCTGCACAGTCGTCGGCGGTACGGTCTGGGCGAGCGCGCCCGAAGCCATCATCAAGCTCGTTCCAGCAAGTAGTGCGCATGCGATCTTGGTCGTCTTCATTTCAAATATTCCCCTTATCCCGGTACCCTGTCGGGAACCCGTGGGGCGCGCCGTCGCCAGCGCGCCCGTGATTGTCGTGAAAGCCTATTTCAGCGCCTTGAAGTCGAGCGGGGTCAGCGTCCGTGCGGCCTGCTGGCTGCGCGCCCTCACGCCGTTCGGCGCGGCGATCATTCCGCCCTGCGCGCGCAGATATCCGCTCGGTCCGAACGCGCTCTCCTTGGTAAATTCGGCCGCATAGGCGCGCATCGCCGGAATGGCGTTCACATGCGCATTCTTGAGGTAGATGTAGAGCGGCCGGGCACCCGGATATTGGAAGCTCGAGATGCTCGCATAGGTCGGCGTCACAGCATTGACGTTGAGCCCCTTAAGACGACCGGCATTTTCCTCGAGATAGGAAAAGCCGAAGATGCCGACCGTGCCCGGATTGGCCTCGAGCTTCTGGACAATCAGATTGTCGTTCTCACCCGCTTCGATATAGGCGCCATCGGTGCGAACCCCGGTGCAGATCGCCTTAAACTTATCGGGATCGCTTTTCTTCATCACGGCCATCGAGGCGTTGGCCTCGCACGCCGGGGTCATCAGCAATTCGCCCAGCGCATCGCGCGTGCCCGAGGTCGTCGGCGGACCGTAGACGCGGATCGGAAGCGCGGGAAGCCGGGCATCGACATCATGCCAGGTCTTGGACGTGTTGGGCTTGCCGAACGGGGTCTTGGCCAGCGCGAGGTAAATCGCCCGGAGCGAGACGCCGCTCATGTCGGTCGCCTTCGAGGTCGCCAGCGTGACGCCGTCGAGCCCGATCTGAATCTCGGTCACCTGTGTTACCCCGTTAGAGACGCACAGCTTGGCTTCCGACGCCTTCATCCGGCGCGAGGCATTCTCGACATCGGGAAAGCGCTCACCGACCCCGGCGCAGAACAGCTTCATGCCAGCACCAGTCCCGGTCGATTCGATGATCGGCGTTCCGAGCCGAGGATTGGCGCGGCCGATCTTCTCGCTGACGATGCGCGCGAACGGATAGACGGTCGAAGATCCGACGGCACGCATGTTGGTGCGCGCGTCGGCGATGCTCGGAATAGTCAGGGCCAGCACCGCGGTGGCGGCGAGGCCGAGTGAAATCTTGGTCATTTGAGTCCCCTGAACCGCCCTGTGCGGTCCGATGACGTCGCCTCTAAGGCGATTCGGGGACTCGGTTATGACGGTCGCATTACCGATTTGTGACAGTCGAAGAAGTCGCCGCCACCGGCTGATCGTCCCAGCTCAGGCGTCGAGCGCCTCGATGATCGCGGCGATGAACCGGTCGAGCGCCGCATCGGCGATCCCCGGCACGTTGAAGCGCCCGCTGTCCGCCATGTAGATCGCATCCTTGCCGCGCAGCCCGATTACTTGCTCGGGCGTGAGCGGCAGCATCGAGAACATGCCATATTGCCGGCCGATGTAGGCCAGCCGCGGGTCGGCGGCAGCGATTGCAGAGCGAAGCCCGTTGCAGCGATCGCGCATTTCCTTGAGCTCGACATGCCAGTCGGCGGTCAGCGCTTCGTCCTCGAGCACAGTGCGCACCACGGCGCCGCCATGATCGGGCGGCATAGACCACATTTCGCGCGCCATCTGAAGGACGTGCGCCATCGCCTTGACCGACGAGTCTTTGCTCTCGGTCTTGAGAAACAGCGCCCCGACCCGGTCACGGTATACGCCGAAATTCTTGTCGCAGCTTTGCGCCACCAGCACTTCGTCGCATGCGCTGAGCAGCCCGCGCATTCCGCGCGCATCCTCGTCGAGCCCACGCCCGAGCCCCTGGTAAGCGAGATCGACAAAGGGCAGCAGCCCGCGCCCGACGACGACCTTGGTCACCACCTCCCACTGTGCGTCGTCAAGGTCCGCCCCGGTCGGATTGTGGCAGCAACCATGAAGCAGCGCGACATCGCCCGGCCGACCCGCCTCAAGCGCGGCGATCATCTCGTCGAAGCGAACCGTCTGCGTTGCCGTATCATAATAGGGATAGTTCACGACCTCGAGCCCGCAGCCCTTTGCCATCGGCGGATGGTTGGGCCAGGTCGGCGCCCCCATCAGCACCCGCGCTTGCGGATTCGCGAGCTTGATAATCTGGAACCCGAGCCGCAGCGCGCCGCATCCGCCGGGAGTCTGCACCCCCAGGATGCGCTCGTCGCCGACATGCTCGCCAAGCACGATCGGGCGAAGCAATTCGGCGAACTTCTTGTCCCCTGCCCCGCCCAGATAGGCCTTGGTATCCTGCCGCTCCCAGAGCAATTTCTCGGCTGCCTTGACGCTGCGCAGGATCGGCGTGTGACCGACCGCGTCGCGATAGACTCCGACCCCGACATCGATCTTCTCGGGGCGCGGGTCGGCGTTGCAGATGGCGATCAGCGCGAGCAGCTTGTCGCTCTCGACTTGGGGCAACTTCGCGAGGGTCGCGGCGGTGGTGGGCTGGGTCAGCATGCGCGCGCCTCTAGCGAGGAAATGGGAGCGACGCAAAAGCTGAGTCCGTCTTGCGGCGCTCCGCTAAAGCTGCAAACTAAGCGAGGGGATTAGGCCGCCGACCGCCTCGAGTCCGCGTCCGCGTCCGCGTCCGCTTCGATCCATCAGGGAGCCCGGCATGCGCCATCGCCTATTCTTCACCCTTGTCATCGCAACCACCTCGGCAAGTGCCCTCGCGGCCGACATGCTTCCCCTGCGCCAGGGCATCTATGTGCCGCTCGGCCGTCCGTGCAAGGGCGCGTCGAACGCCGAAATGGTCAATTACTGGGGCGGTAAAAGCTCGATCGGCGCCGCCCAAGGCGAATGCACGATCAAGAAGATGACCAGGGTCGGCAAGGTCTTCACCCTGTTCGACCGCTGCAAGGACATCCAGAGCGGTGAGACCATCGTCGGCGGGCCGACCGTGCTGACGATCGCCAGTCCCGGCAGCTTCCGCATGGGCGGAACCGCCTATCGCTACTGCGGCGCGAAGCCGGTCTGGTAAGGCTTGCCGCCGCCAATTCAGCCAAGGTTCAAACCCGACCCGCCACCCAATCGTCCATGAGCGAGCCGACGCGTTGAACCTGCTGCACTTTTTCTCTGCCATACCGGTGCTGCTTGGCCTCGCCTCGGCCGAGCCGCGCACGGTATCGCGCGTGACAATCGAACAGACCACGATCTGGCGAATCCCGGTTCGGCCCCACCCCAACTCGCCACTGGTCGAGTGGCAGGAGAAGAAGGGGCCCAAATGCGTTGCCGCCGCCGATATCGCCGGTGCCATGCTGTCGGGCCAGTCGAGCGTTGATTTCGTCTTTCGCGACCGCAGCCGGGTCCGCGCAATGATCGACGACGACTGCTCCGCGCTCGATTTCTACGACGGTTTCTACGTCCAGCCCGATGACGAGCGGCTGTGCGTCAAGCGCGACGAAATCCGTTCGCGAATGGGCGCAAGCTGCAAGATCGAGAAGTTCCGCAGTCTCGTCCCGCAGTTCCGCCGCTAGGAGTAGGGATCACCTTTCCTACAGTTCGACTTTCTGCTAGACTGTTGCGGCTCGTGACGGACTTTGCTGTAAGGCAGTTCAATAGCCAGCAGCCCAACCGCGAAAACATCGCCATTAGCGTGAACATTCGTGAAGATTGGGCGAGGGCCAGCTGGCCCTCTCCTTGACATTTTCGGCCTTTTCGCCTCTACCCCTGCATCATCGCTGGACCTCAGCGATCCTCTCCTGACCGGACCCTGTATGCCCTTTGCCGATCTCGGCCTTTCCGACCCCTTGCTCCGCGCCGTCGCCGAAGCCGGCTATGACGAGCCGACTCCCATCCAGAAGGGCACCATCCCCCCCGTCCTGATGGGCAAGGACATCATCGGCATCGCCCAGACCGGCACCGGCAAGACCGCCGCTTTCGTCCTGCCGATGATCGACATTTTGGGCGAAGGCCGCAGCCGCGCCCGCATGCCGCGCAGCCTGATCCTCGAACCGACGCGCGAACTCGCCGCGCAGGTCGCCGAGAATTTCGAGAAATACGGCAAATATCACAAGCTCTCGATGGCGCTGCTGATCGGCGGCGTGCAGATGGGCGACCAGGTGAAGGCGCTCGAAAAGGGCGTCGACGTGCTGATCGCCACGCCGGGCCGACTGATGGACCTTTATGGCCGCGGCAAGATCCTCCTCACCGGCTGCAGCCTGCTCGTCATCGACGAGGCCGACCGGATGCTCGACATGGGCTTCATCCCCGACATTGAGGAAATCTGCTCGCGCCTGCCCAAGTCGCGCCAGACCTTGCTGTTCTCGGCGACCATGCCGCCGCCGATCAAGAAGCTTGCCGACAAATTCCTGACCGATCCCAAGATGCTCGAAGTGTCGCGCCCGGCCAGCGCCAACCTCAACATCGAACAGCGCATCATCACCACCACTTCGGCGAAAAAGCGCGAGGTGCTGATGGGCGTGCTGCGGCATGAAGAGGTCAAGAACGCGATCATCTTCTCGAACCGCAAGACCACGGTGCGCGACCTGTTCACCAGCCTGCGCAAGTCGGGCTTCAAGGTCGGCCAGATCCACGGCGACATGGAGCAAGCCGAACGCATCGCCGAGTTCGACCGCTTCAAGGACGGCAGCATCACCATCCTCGTCGCCTCCGACGTCGCCGCGCGCGGATTGGACGTCAAGGGCGTCAGCCACGTCGTCAATTTCGACGTGCCGTGGCAGCCCGACGATTACGTCCACCGCATCGGCCGCACCGGCCGCGCCGGGCTGACCGGCATCGCCATCACGCTGGCGACCAAGGAAGACGCCGAAGCGGTTGCCGCGATCGAGAAGCTGACCAACACCAAGATCGCAAGATTTTCGGGTGATGGGACGAGCGAGGGTGCGGTGCCTGGTGCAGCCCCCGCGAGCGAAGAACCCGCCCGAGAAAAGCGCGGCCGCACGCCAAGAGCAAAGGCCGCCCCGAAACCAGTCCCCGCACAGAAGGCAGCTCCTGCCCCCGAAGCCCCACGCGAACGCGCCCCCCGCACCGAAGAACCCCGCCAAAACCGAGCCCCCCGCCGCGAACAACCGCGCCGTGAAGAGCCCCGCTACGAGCGCGAAGAAGCCCCGGCACCAGAACCCAAACTCGCCGCCGACGCCAACCCCGAATGGAACGGCCCAATGCCGAGCTTCCTTTCCTTCGGGGCGAGCTAACGCCTTACCAGCTAAGAGATGTGTGGGGCTCGAAGACCAGACCAGGCTGTTGATGACCCTTTTCGATGAACTAATGACGGGCCTCGTTCCGGGTTTGCCAAAAGCGCAGACGCGGATGCTTGCAATGCCTTGGGTGCTGGGTCAATTTGTGATGACTTGGGCAAAGCACGAACGAATGCTAGCCAGCATGCTCGCGCGACTTCAGCAAGTCGATTATTGTGAATTGCGGGATAAGCTGCTCGATGGGAAAATCATCGGCTACGAATACGAGATTAAGCGCACCTTTGACATTCTCGGCGATGAGCACAGCGCTGCACCATACCTCAGCGAAATCCTCAAGGGCCACGTACGCCTGCGACAACTTCGCCATGATATAGTTCATGGCTACTTAGCAACGATTGGACCTGACGAGGAATATTTGCTGAAACGAAAAGTTCGCAAAAAAGCCGAGATTGTGCGGACCTTGACGCTTGAGGAGCTTTGGGAAGGCTACCAAAGTTTGGACGACCTCGGGGCCAGCATCGTCAATGCAGGGCTGGTATTTGATTGCCAAGATCCGATTGGTCAGGCGGCCAGTCCAGGCTCGTAGCCCAAGCCTTGCTGGCGGGTTGCCTCAAGCCGCCACCGCCAGCCTTACCCCCAGCGCCTTCATCACCCGCAACAATGTATCCAGCGTCGGATTGCCGGTGTCGCTGAACGCGCGAGAGGCTGAAGCCGGTGTCGCGCGCCAGTGCCGTCATGCCTGGCGCCGAGGTTCGTCGCCCCGGGCCTGACCCGGGGTCCCGCTTCTTCACTTGCTCAGACGATCGTATCGGACAGGTCGACCCAATCAGGATTGCTCTTCTCGACGAGCGCGAACTTCCATTCCCGCCGCCAGCGTTTGACCCGTTTCTCATGCGCGATGCAACTTTGGATGTCGTCGCCCGGCTCAGCCCAGACCAGTCGGGCGAGGCCATAGCGTAGACAAAAGTCGGAGCCCTTGCCGGTGCGGTGCTGATAAATTCTGGCCGCGAGGTTGGCTGTGCCGCCGACATACATCGTGCCGCGATAGCGATCCGCCATGATGTAGACCCAGCCGCCCCTTGCCATGGCTCCATCGTGAAGGAGCGGGACCCCGGGTCAAGCCCGGGGCGACGGTTTGTGGCCGCAATAGCGATCAAGGAACGCCGCTGCATACCCCTCCAACCGCCCCGCCCCGATCGCCTCCCGCAACCCCTGCATCAGGCGCTGATAGAACCACAGATTATGCTCGGTCATCAACATCGCGCCCAATATCTCGGCTGAGCGCACGAGGTGGTGGACATAGGCCCGCTCATAGGTGGTGCAGGTCGGGCACGGGCAGCCGGGCTCGAGCGGCTCGCGGTCCTCGGCAAACTTGGCGTTGCGGATGTTGAGCGGGCCGTCGAGGGTGAAGGCCTGCCCCGTTCGCCCCGATCGCGTCGGCAGGACGCAGTCGAACATGTCGATCCCGCGCCGCACCGCCTCGACGATGTCGTCGGGCTTGCCGACCCCCATCAGATAGCGCGGCTTGTCTGCCGGCAGCTGCCCCGGCGCGAAGTCGAGGCAGCCCAGCATCGCCTCATGCCCCTCCCCCACCGCCAGCCCGCCGACCGCATAGCCGTCGAAGCCGATATGGAACAGGCCGTCCGCTGACCGCGCACGCAGGTCGCGGTCGAGAACCCCCTGCTGGATTCCGAACAGCGCCGCCCGCCCGGCATGCTCCCCCCCGCGATCAAACTCCTCGCGGCTGCGCTTGCCCCAGCGCAGCGACCGCTCCATCGCCTCGACCTGCACCGCCGGCGCCGCATTGGCGGGGACGAGCTGGTCGAACTGCATGACGATGTCCGAGCCGAGCAGCCGTTGGATCTCGATCGACCGCTCGGGGCTGAGCATGTGCCGCGACCCGTCGAGGTGCGACTTGAAGCTGACCCCCTCCTCGGTAATTTTCGACAGTTCGGAGAGGCTCATCACCTGATAGCCGCCGCTGTCGGTCAAAATGGGCCGCTCCCACCCCATGAAGTGATGCAAGCCTCCCAGCCGGGCAATACGCTCCGCCCCCGGCCGAAGCATCAGATGATAGGTATTGCCGAGCAATATATCCGCCCCCGACCCGCGCACTCCTTCGGGCTTCATCGCCTTGACAGTCGCCGCAGTGCCCACCGGCATGAACGCGGGCGTGGCGATCGTGCCGCGCTGCATCGCGATCGAGCCCAAGCGCGCTGCGCCGTCGGTGGCGGCAATCGTGAAGGAAAAACGGTTCATCGGCGCGGGTCCTAGCCGGTCGGAACCGACCCCGCTACAGCGCAGCAATGATCGATCCGTGGCTCTACCCCGCCCTCACCGCGACCGCCGTGCTGTCGGGCTTCATCGATGCGATTGCCGGCGGCGGCGGACTGATCATGGTCCCCGCGCTGCTGTTCGCCGGCGTTCCACCCCTCAACACGCTCGGCACCAACAAACTACAGTCGATGTTCGGGACCGCGACTGCCTTCCGCAATTTCACCGCCAAGGGCTTGGTCAACTGGCGTGAACATCGGGCGACGGTCGCGTGGGTGTTCGCGGGCGCGACGGCGGGAGTGCTCCTCGTACAGGCCATGTCGAGCGACTCGCTAAGGTTGATCATCCCGCTGCTTCTGCTGGTCATGGCCGGATATACCATCCTCTCGCCACGGATGAGCGACGAGGATGCGCACGAGCGGTTTTCGGTGACGGCGTATGGCCCGGTGGCGGGGTCGATCGGCTTTTACGACGGCTTTTTCGGGCCTGGCACGGGGAGTTTCTTCGCAACCACGCTCGTTGCCCTGCGCGGGGTCGGGCTGACCCGCGCAACGGCGCAGACCAAGCTGTTCAACCTGACGAGCAACCTCGCCAGCGTATTGTTCTTCGCCTTGGGGGGGAAGATCTGGTGGGGGCTCGGGCTTTGTATGGCGGTCGGCTCGATGACCGGCGGCTGGCTCGGCAGCCACACGGCGATGAAGTTCGGCGCACGGCTCATCCGACCGCTGCTGGTGCTACTGTCGGTCGCGCTCACCGTGCGGCTGCTGTGGAGCTACCTTCGCGTCTAACTGCCAGACGCCGCATGTTGTCACGACCAGGCCACTCTGGCAGGGCGCCCTCTCTTTGAATGAGCGGGTCGGATGAAAAAATTTCTCAAGCGAATCTTGCGGCATCCGGGTTTCGCTGAAACTGCGGCGATTCGCCAAGTGATCGACGAATATCGCCGCACGGGGTATCCGCACTGCAGCGTCGAACAAGGTGACCTGTTGTACCAGCTTGCCGCGCGAACACCGGCCGGCAACGCGCTTGAAGTTGGCTGTGCCAGCGGCAGCACCGCGCTCCACCTATTGGCAGGGATGCCCCAAGGGCGGCTGACCTCGATCGATTTCGCTCATGAAGACCATGATCGAACTGGCGAAAAGGTCATCGCGGTTGCCGACATGGCGGCGCGCCACCAGCTGATCGAGCGCAATTCGGTCGAGGTATTGCCCGAGCTGTATCGGTCTGGCGAGCAATATGACGTGATCTTCCTCGACGGCTGGAAGACGATTGACCATCTTTGGGTCGACACCTTCTACTGCGCCAAGATGCTTCGCGTGGACGGGGCAATCGTGTTCGACGATGCGCGGATGGCATCGGTCCGCAAGGCCGTCGAATTGCTCAAGTCGCACTACCAGTTTGAAGAGATCGACATCTACCGGGCGCTCGGCGGACATCGGCTCAGGGCATGGCATCTGTTGACCACTCACAGCTTCCATCCACCGACGCGTGCGCTGCGCAAGGTGATGGCGATCGAGCAGACTCATGCTGGGCGCGAGTATAATTTCGATCCCGGCTGGTAGGTGGCGTGGCTATTGCGGCAAGAGCAGGCTTGAGTCGCCGTAACTGTAGAAGCGATAATTCTCGCGAATTGCATGGGCATAGACGGCCTGCATAGTGTCGAGCCCCATCAGCGCACTGACCAGCATGAACAGGGTTAAAACTGGAAAAAGATAAAACTTGTTTTCTATGTGGTTAGGCTCGTGTTTCGAGCACAATCGACGAAGCACCCATCAACTTCCCACCACTGTCCGCAAGCGCTGTTTAGGCGTTCAGCTTGCGAGAGTGCTTTGATAAGCTACCGGCTGAAAAGCTGACCCACCAGCTACCCACCAGCACACTTAAACCGACGAGGTGCCCGTTAAGGAAATCTTGGGTGATCCGACTGCCTGCAACCGGACGATCGGCTTGCGTCTCAAAAGTGGCCATTTACAGCCAGACTATCCTGCTTTCCGTTCCCCATTGGACGGTCAAAGTCATTACCAAATTGTGTGTTTCACCAAGACACGAAACGACGGAGCGGCCCAACGATTTGGTCTTGCCGTTAAGACGCCGCGTGCCATAACCCACTCGCCAGAAGGCGGGAAAATGCGAGCGTGTTGGCAAGCATTTTCTCTGGGGGAGCATCAAAATGTTAAAGGTGGGGGCTTGCGACGATCGGCCGCCGCGCATGGCCTGGCACCTACTGTGGAGCCTTGGGCTTATCATTCCGATCATGGCGTTGATTGTCGATCTTACTGTTCCAAATGATCTTCGGGTCTTCGGCCGTGATTTCGCCAACATGTGGCTCGGCGGAACACTGGCACTCTCGGGACGATCGGCATGCGTGTTTGACCCCGCCTGTTACCAGCATGCCATGGCGACGACGCTTGGCGTTCGCGCACCGCATTTTTTCATATACCCCCCCCACACTCTTTTCGTCGGTATGCCTTTCGCGCTCTTTGGTTATTACGTCGCTCTCGTCCTGTGGACCTGCGGGGGGCTGTTTACTTTTGTAAGATGCGCTCGCTCTTATCTTCCAAGAGCTATCCCGCCTTGGCTGGCACCGCTTACGCCAGCCGCTGGGTTCGCGATTTGGGACGGGCAGTTCGGACTTTGGTGGGGCGCCGGATGGCTAGCGTGCCTCGCATCTCTCGAACGCGGGCATTCCCGGAGAGCTGGCACCGTCGCCGGTCTGATGACGGTCAAGCCCCACCTAGGCATCTTTCTCGCGCCGATGATGATCGCCAAGCGGAAATGGCTGGCCATGATCGTTGCAGCGACAACTGCAGGGTTCCTCATCGGTTTAAGTGTGCTGGTGTTTGGGGCCGAGCGTTGGGTGTCGTTCGTCTTGGTTACGATGAAGCAACAGCAAGCGTTCCTGACGCCACTGCCCAGCGATTTCTACCCCCGCCTGATGGTCAGCGCCTTTCCACACTTCCGGCTTGCCGGAGCCGTCTGTTTCGCATTGTTCGCGACTGCTTGCCTCTGGTCGATCCGCAGTGTCCCGATTCGTCAGCTCGCTTTTCCAACGGCAACAGCGACTATGCTGATCCTCCCTTATGCATTCAGCTATGACATGCCCGTCGCTTGCCTTGGCTTTGCGGTTGTGATTGCAGAGCATTGGCGAGAACTTGCAAGATGGCGAATCGCGATTTTTGCGCTTGCTTTCAATACTCCGCAGATCGCCTTCGTCGCGCCCACGCTGATGCCCTTCATTCTCGCCGCTGCTCTCGCCGAACAATGCCGACTGGCAATCGCCGTCAATTGTCGTTTAGCAGGTCGCCAGGCGGGCGATGAAATGAAGGCCGTCGCCGAATAGGAACGAGAGCGGCTTCGGATATAGCAGCAGATCGGTTTCCAATCGCTCAATCGTGAAATTAAGGCGCTGCCACATCGTGCGCCACTCATCACGGGACAGATAATTATATGGAAGGCGAACGCCATGCGAGGCGTTTCCGACCCAGTCCATGAAACGCAGCTTTATCTCTGCGAAGGGTCCGTTCCGGTAATGATCCTTGATGACGATCTTTCCGGCGACACGAGCAACTTCAGCAAGCAGGGCTTCGGGGCAGTCCGTGTGATGAAGAACATCGATTAGCATGGCGCAATCGAAGCTGCTATTTGGAAAAGGTATATCAACACCGTTGAACTCGCGCACCGGGATCAACGTTTCGGGCCTGACCAGCACGTCGACCCCGACGATCGATAGGTCAGAGCGCCTTTCCATCAACATGGCCGCAATTGCTCCACCACCAGTGCCGACGTCGAGTACCTTGCTTCCTTCAGGGATAAGCGTGACGAGTGCGTCGACGAGGCACTTTACTCTTCGCGAGAGCACTAGATTGCTATGCGCGAATCGAAATAATCGATCAAAAGTAGACTGATTTGTTTGCTGTGTGGAGACGATCATTCTATTTTTCATCCGATATTACATCAAATCTCACCAGCGATCCGCTGCGGCGAAAACTGTGCGCTTGCGCGATTAGCGGACCAAGGCTTTGCATCGTCCAGTGTCCATTCGGACCAAAGCGAAGATCGAGGATCATCACCCGCACCTTAGCTTGGCGAAACAGGGCTTGACGATGAAGCTTTGACAGTAGGGGGTCGAACATCTGTTCGGTCATCCGCTGGCGCTCCGCGAGATCGACAATCATCGGCTCTGGCCATGGGATCGACACGACCCGATGCCCTGCAGCAACCACCGGCCACGACGCGACGTCGTAGGCAGCTATTATCTCGTTTGGTGGCAAATCCTTCGTGAGATAGGCTGCGGCGGCTTGCACATCACCAAAGCGATCTTCGTCGCGCCGCTCCTTGGGATAATAGAAAAGCACTAGCATCAGAAGTTGAAACAGAATGAACCCGAAGATGACTGAGACGGTGGTCAGCTTCACGCGATCGGAGGCGCCCGACGGGTCGTTGAGAATGCGCACCAAGGTCGAGGCAAGCCCGATCTGAAGAAGCGTCGCTGCCATTGGCGCAAAGCGCATTCCGGTAAGAAAACCGAACTCGCAAGCCACGAAAGCACCGATACAGAGCGCGAGAGCAAGAAGTAGTGGTCGTCCGGTTCCTGCGACGATCGGGCGCCGCAGACCGACAATTCCGATCAGCGCTGGCACAAAGATCGCAACCAAATAATAAGGCAAGAAGAAGTCGGGACTTCCTTTCCACGTCGGATTGCCAGCACGGCGGAGCACGTCGAAGGAGTTATGATAAGGCCAAACGGTCGACAGGAGCAGGCCACCGGCAAGCAGTAAGAGCAACCATCCGCGCCTTGGCCAAACCACTCCTGGCCAGAGCAAGATCATTGAAGTCCCGACGATAAGTCCTAACCCGGCACCGAGCTGGTGAGTGGCGAACATGATAGCAACGAGCGGTACCAGCAACCACCCGGTTTTCTGGAACTCAAGAGTATCGATAATGATCGCCCAGGATATCAGCGAAAGTCCAGATAGCAGAACGGCGGGGTAAGCAGCACCTTCCGCTAATGTCGGGATCGAGAGGAAGCCGGTGTGGCTCAGCGGTAACGACCAGCCCAAAGTCAACGTGACTAGCAGTGCAAACGGGCCCCAGTTGGACCGGAAGTACCGTCTGCCGAACTGGAATATCCCAGTGGCGAGCGTCCCCAGCGTAAGGAACCCACCCACACCGATTGTCTGGCGAACTGTCCAACCAAAACTGCGCGCAAGAAACGCCATTGCGACCCAGTAGGGATGAAAGTGACGCGAACCCTCGTTATCCGCAACATAGGGATTTGCTGGATGGTAAATGTCGTCGATCAACACTCGCAAAACTGCGGTATGTTGGAATAGATCGCGGTTCGGCTGATTTAACCAATGCCCGTTCGCGGCATGTGTAGCGCATCCCCCGAGTATCGCCCCGGCAGCAGCCCAGAACACCCAGGTTGCTCGATCGACAGTAGATACCATCCGGGCCAAACGAAATTCATCGGCTGGTGGGAAGAAGGTGGCCACGCGCTTAGCGGGTCGATCGCGGGAGGTGTCCAATCAGGCCGATCAGGAAGCTAGTGAAAGTCAGCTGGACACCCAACACTCCAAGCAAGATTGTCGGAATGACCAAACGCATCTGCCGCTCGACATCGAGATCGCCATAGCCTGTCTGTATCCAACGCCAGACTGATAGTGCGGTCCCAAGTATCGAAAACACTATCATTAGCCCGCCAACCACACAGCCCCGGTCAACGCTGAGCCAGCGCTCGAGCGTATCCAGACGGCCACTACTAAGCCAAAAGCGCTCACGCACGCCGAACAGGCTTGCGATCAGGCCGAAGCTAGCGAGCTGTGCGCCGACAACCATTCCAAACGCCGCGAACAACAACGAATGCACGCCCAGGCGCGCTCCGCCCAGAAACTGATAGCCGGGCATAAGGAAAACGAACGCTAGCATCGCGCAAATTGCTAGAGCAAGCCCGGGATAGACGAATAGCCATCGCGGGGAGAAGAGTAAGAGAAATTTAAGGTGCCGCCAGCCGTCGCTCCAGCTGCGGAGATGTGGCGGCCGTGAACGACCGTCCTTGGTCAAACTCGTTGGAACCTCGCTCATGTGCAACTTAGTAAGACGCGCTTTTACAACCATCTCGGAGGCGAACTCCATGCCCGGAGAGCAGAGATCAAGCGCGAGGATACTATCACGACGAAAAGCCCGCAAGCCGCAGTGGAAGTCACCGATGGGCGCGTCGTAGAAAAGGCGACCAATGAAGCTAAGCGCCGGGTTGCCCAGATAACGATGCAGCCTTGGCATTGCGCCACGACCGATACCGCCGAGGAAGCGGTTTCCCATAACGAGGTCGCTGCCCTGCCTAAGCTTTATCAGGAAGGGCAGCAAACTCATGAAGTCATAGCTTTCGTCGGCGTCGCCCATGGCGACGAACGTCCCGCGAGCAGCGCGAATTCCTCCGATTAGGGCAGAACCATAACCCCTAGCTTCAATCTGAATGATTCGAGCACCGGCTAAACGTGCAATTTCGAGCGATCCATCGGTCGAGCCGTTGTCCGCCACGATGACCTCGCCAGAAACATTATAGGCAGAGAGGAATCGATTGGCGCGATCAATTACCGCAGCGAGCGTTTCGGCTTCGTCAAGGCAGGGCAGTACGATCGACAACTCGCATCGCGCGGCGACGCCTGAAAAATCCGAAGGGCCTTGCTCGAGCACGCTGGCGTTGCCACTAAATGACTGGATCATCGAATCTTGCCCCCTTCGTTAGTAAGGAATACTAAAGACGGTAAGATACAACAATAATTTAGTTGATGTGCCCTTTTGGGCCGTTTCAATCCCAATCTATTTCAAATGGGATTACAGGCACCAGCCGCCCGGCGCGGACAAGCCGCTGATCATGCTGCCGAACGTCTTGCCCGACCTTGCCGTGGCAATGAAAACAAACCCCCACCTCCAGGTGATGGTGAACGGTGGCTACTTCGACGTTTCTACGCCCTATTTCGAAGGCAAGCTTGAGTTGCGGCACCTCCCGATAAGTACGGCCCTACAGCGTAACATCGAGTATCATTACTACGCGTCTGGGCACATGGTGGATTCTGTACCCGGATGTAGGGTTCAGGGGTTAAGAGAACGGGTTTAGATTACAGGCTCCGCGTACGCATTGCAGAGCGCCAGAATGTTAGGATGAACACCGGCCGCCTTCTCGACGATCACCACATGGGCGAACCCGCTATCGTCAAAGATGAAGACCAGTTCGAACCCGAAGCCGTGGTCCTCGATCCATTCCCAACCGGGTGTAAATTCCGGATCACCGAAGCAGCTCCCATCTCCAAGATTCTGAAAAACAGTAAAGTCTAGTTTGCGTTCGAGGGTGCGTAAGCTATCACCCGGCTGGACGACTATAAATCGGGCTTTGTTTGTTATGTCACCTCCAAGTTGGCCGCTACGTTTGATAAGTAGTGCTTTAAACGCAGATTGATTGGCAACGAAAGGGCACGCGAAAGCGAACCTCTATCTGTGATGGTTATCATTACTTTAGCTCCACATAGTTATGTTGGACCGACAGAAATGTTTTTTCTTCCTATCACATAAGATTACTAGGAACGCGCGTCGGTTTATTGCATACTTTGCTTATGACTTATGTCGGTGGACAAGTTGTGCTGGTGAATTAGCTTGTCTGTTCATTCTAGTCTGAACGGTACTCATTACGGCCGGCATTCGAGAGGCGGCGTTAGGAATCGCTACGGTGCTCCGATCATGCTCCGCTCCTAACCCCTTGCCCGTGGACCTTTGGGGCTATGCTCCGGATGACGGCGCCGACATGCTTCGACACCTCGCGGACGAATGCGCCGACGCGGGCATCCTCATCCAGGAGATCAGGGCAGAAGCCAGCAACTTGAGTAAGCGCCCAACGATGAAACCGGCACGTGGCACCCACAGGTTGAGCTTGACGAGATTGATCGCCGGGGGTGATACCGCCTTGGGCGATGCCAACCTTTCAAATCCTCAGCAATCAGAGATCTTTCGGATGAACCTAGCGGAAGATCTCGCACGCACGCGCACCGAAGAGGACGTCAAGGACGCCTATATCAAGGCGCTCGGGCTGAAATTCTATTTCAAGGGCCTGGTGGACATCCAGACCGAGGAAGTCTGGTTCGAGGCGAAGGACGCGCCCACGCCTTCGATCGTCATGTTTGGCCAATTGCTCGTATACGTCCGCGCCGCCAGGAAGCGCGGCGAGCCAATCCCTGCTTTCCTGTCGGTCATCGATCGCGAGAAGGCGGCAATCATGCCGACCGAAAAGGCGCTGGCGCTGCTGGACGACGGTAGCATCGTCTGGCCGAAATCGGGTAGCCAAGCGGGCAAGCAGCTTGCCGCACAGATCGCGCCCTATGTTCAGGCGCATATCGTCGAATATACGATCGCCCACGACGAAGCGGCATTCGTGAAGGCGGTGAAAGACGCTATCCGCGAACGGCGGATTATCCGCACGCCGATCACGCCCGACAATCTGCGGCAGGTGTTCGATCGTTGGGTCGATATGGTCGGCAGCGAACTCGGCACGGTCGATCCGGTCAAGTACGCCGTTCTATTCTTTGCAGATATCATGCACGACGGGCGGCAGGAGGCGATGAACAACCTGCCCGCGCGACTGCTGTTCACCGACGACAAGCCGGTGTTCTTGCTCGAGGGCGAGACTTACGAACTGGCAAGCGAGCGCGGGTACCGCAATTTCTGGGCGATCTATCACCGCCCGCCCGAACAGCAGCACCGCCATTATCTGCTCGAACGGCGCGACAGCCTGCTCCCGGTCGACGAACAGCAGTTCAAGGGTGCCTTTTACACCCCTCTGCACATCGTCGACAAAGCCTATGACCAGCTGCGAGCGACGCTGGGGGAGAATTGGCAGGACCGCTATATCGTGTGGGATATGTGCGCGGGCGTCGGCAATCTGGAGGCCAAGCACAGCAATTTGCGCAACGTATTCATGTCGACGCTCGATCAGGTCGATGTGACGATCATGAAATCGAACCCGGCGTTCGCGGGCGCGGAGATTTTCCAATATGATTATCTGAACGACGACGTCACCGATTTCGGCGAGATCGACTATGCGCTGTCGGGCAAGCTTCCGATGGCGCTGCGGCACGCAATTGCCGATGCGCGCGAGGGCAAAAAGGGCGCGAAACCAATTTTGGCGCTGATCAATCCGCCATACGCGGAAGGTGGCAAAGGTGTTGACGACAGAAAAGGCAAAAAGGGAGTATCAATTACAAGAGCGCGCTTTTTCGGCGAAGATCAGGCATATGGTCACGCTCTTAGGGAATTGTTTGTTCAATTCTTGCTAAGAATTCGTAAAGAACTTCCAAAAGCTAGCATCGCTATGTTTAGTACATTAAAATACGTTAATGCACCTAATTTCGAAAAATTTAGAAAACAATGGAAGGCCGATTATCTCGGTGGTTTTGTTGTTCATAACAAAGCATTTGATAATCTTAAGGGAAATTTTCCGATTGGTTTTCTGATCTGGGATTTGGAGAGAAAAAAATCGATCGATTCGATATATACTACGACATTAGACAAAAATGGAATTGCATTGGGCGAAAAGAATTATAAGGCGATCTCTGCAGAGAAATTGCTAAATAATTGGATTACACGCCCGCGTTCAAATAAGCGAGATGCTCTACCCCTAAAAAACGCGCTAAATCCCGCCACGAGCACGTATGATGTAAGGGGTGATAAGTGGGCAGATGGCGCTATCGGTGGATTTCTATGTAGTAATAACGATTTACAACATTCGAGCACATTGACGGCAATCTTATCGTCAGGATTCTGCAGCCCGGGTGGAATGCTAATTACACAATCGATACTCTGGCAAGCCGCCATCGTCTTCGCCGTCCGCCGCCTCATCAAGCCGACTTGGCTCAACGACCGCGACCAGTTCCTTCAACCTTCCGTACCGCTTACCGACGATTTCAAATCGGACTGCCTCGTCTGGATGCTGTTCAATGGTAGCAACCTCACTGCCGGGGCCGATGGCCTGCACTGGAACGACCGTGACTGGTCCCTCGTCAACCACTTCCTCCCCTTCACCGAAGGCGAGGTTGGCGCGAAAGGACGGTTCGAAAGCGACTTCATGGTCGAGTACATGAAGGGTATGAACTTCTCGCCCGAGGCACAGGCCGTGCTCGACGAAGGGCGCAAACTTTGGACGCGTTTCCACGCGACGCAATTCCCGCGCAAGATCAGAGACGAATACAAGCTCGGTCGTCCCGATGCGGGCTGGTATCAAATTCGCCGTTCACTCGAAGCTTATGGCGACACCGAACTGACCGACTTCGAACCGTTTAAGGCCGCTTATGCTGCCCTGACGGGAAAGCTGCGCCCGATGGTCTATGATCTAGGTTTTTTGCATGGCTAGCGTCTCGAGACCTCGACTTCCGCACCAAATTGGTTGGTACGATTGCTATCGCCGACCGACACTGCACGAACATCCGCTATCGGCACTGGTCGGACAAAACTGCCCGTTCCGGACACCACCACTTGCAGTCATTAAGCGCGGACGGCTGCGCCATATGGGGCACGAGGTCACGGCACTCGCTCGGTAGGTCTCTCCCCGGGTCCTAAGGTCAGCCTTGTCGTGACGTTTGAAATTACCCCTGCCAATGGCACCCAAACGCGAGACCAAGCTTTGCGCGCTTTCCGCAAGTGTTCGCCGAGATTGCCTTGTGGAAGGCATGTGCCGCCTACAGGACTCGAACCTGTGACCCCCGCATTACGAATGCAGTGCGCCCATCGTTATGTGCCTTTAGCTGGGATCAGTAGGCTTGCATCACCGTAAGAGTAGAAACGGTATTGGTTTTCAATCGCATAGGCGTAAGCCTCTTTCATAAGCTCAAGCCCCATCAGCGCACTAACCAGCATGAACAGGGTTAGGATTCGAAAAGAACAAGACAAGCTTTTCAGGTGGTTAGGATCGTGTTTGCGGCACAATCCAGGATGCACCCCCCAACTTCCCACCGTCGTCAGCTAACGCTATTCACGCGTTCAGCTTGTGAAAGCGCTTTAACAAGCTTTCGATTTTATAGGTCACCCACCATCGACCTGATCTGCCCCCTTCTGAGTGGTCCAAAATCGATGTTATTTTGGACCGCGAAGGAGATTGGGAATGCCATCGAAGAATCATCGGCCGGAGGAGATTATCGGCAAGCTGCGTGAAGCGGAGATCGT